>CALUJS010000001.1 GCA_944321015.1 uncultured Phocaeicola sp.
AGTAGGTAGCCGCCTTTTTCAAGAATGGTTCTTCCCCCGGTTCCGAGCGAGCCGGGGGAAGTTCTGTTTTTATACCCCCCCGTCCGTCAACTCCACCCACTTCCCTCACCCTGCCACACACGGCTGCGCAATCGCATCTTCGATTTTCCCCCAGTCACATCCGAATCCGGCTGAAGCCGGAATATCATCGCGTGCAAGCGGGCATATGCCCGGCTTTGAGCGTCCGTATTCTCGTTCGTGGGCGTGCATATGTTCGGGCGCGAGTGCCTATATTTCCTAATAAGCGATTTGGGTTTACCTAGACCGAGCTTTTCAAGTGGCCAGACGAACCGTTTATTGAGAAAACACTAAAAGATTCCGTGTTCGTTTCTATAATCTGCGTATTTTATTATATATTTGCGTGTTAATCTGTAAAACTAATACAAAATGCTATGATAAAAAATCTTTTCTCGACATTTGCATTGGCAGTATGTGTGTCCGGTGCCGCAATGGCACAATCGGGCGGATTAACCGACATGGCACACAGTAAGTATTCCAAGATGGTCAACACACCCCTGGGTGCAGTGAAGTGGACCGGAGGTTTCTGGGGAGAACGCTTCGATGTGTATAGCAACACGTCGTTGCAGAGCATGTGGGCAACGTGGAGCAATCCGGACATCTCGCACGGATTCCGTAATTTTGAGATTGCGGCAGGGACGTGTGAAGGCGAGCATTGGGGTCCTCCGTTCCACGATGGCGACATGTACAAGTGGCTGGAGGCTGTGGCTGCGGTTTATGCCGTCAACAAAGACCCGAAGTTGGACGCATTGATGGATAAATTCATTGAGCAAGTGGTGAAAGCTCAACGTGCTGACGGTTATATTCACACCCCCGTCATCATCGAAGAGCGCAACAAGGGTATCGACTCGCACAGCGAGAATCGTGAACAGACGGTCATCGGCACGGCTGTCGGCAAGAAGGATGAAAAAGGCGCTTTTGCCAACCGCCTGAACTTTGAAACTTACAATTTGGGGCACTTGATGATGGCCGGCATCACGCACTATCGCGCCACGGGCAAGCGTACATTGTTTGACGCTGCCATCAAGGCGACCGATTTCTTATGTCATTTTTATGAAACAGCTTCGGCCGAACTGGCCCGCAATGCCATCTGTCCGTCGCACTACATGGGTGTGGTCGAGATGTATCGCGCCACGGGCAATCCCCGTTATCTGGAGCTTTCGAAGAATCTGATAAACATCCGCGGCATGGTGGAAAACGGAACGGATGACAACCAGGATCGCATCCCCTTCCGCGAACAATACAACGCGATGGGTCATGCCGTGCGCGCCAATTACCTCTATGCCGGTGTGGCCGATGTGTATGCCGAGACCGGCGAAGAGCAGCTGATGAAAAATCTTACCAGCATCTGGAACGACATTGTGAATCGTAAGATGTATGTGACCGGTGCATGCGGCGCGCTCTATGACGGAACTTCGCCCGACGGAACCTGCTACGAACCGGACAGCATCCAGAAAGTGCACCAGAGCTACGGACGAGCCTATCAGTTGCCCAACAGCACGGCTCACAACGAAACTTGTGCCAACATCGGCAATATGCTCTTTAACTGGCGTATGCTTGAAAGCACCGGCGATGCCAAATATGCCGACATCGTGGAAATGGCTCTTTACAACAGCGTCTTGAGCGGTGTGAGCCTGGATGGCAAGCGTTACTTCTACACCAATCCCTTGCGTTTGAGCGACGACTTCCCTTACACATTGCGCTGGCCGCGTGAACGTCAGGAGTACATCAGCTGCTTCTGCTGTCCGCCGAACACGCTGCGTACGGTCTGCGAGGCCCAGAACTATGCCTACACGGTGAGCGAGAACGCTTTGTGGTGTAACCTCTATGGTCAGAGCGAGCTGACTACGAAAATGGGCAAGCACGATTTGGAAGTGTCGCAAGTGACGGGTTATCCGTACGACGGCAAAGTGGTGCTGACCTTCAACGCCGTTCCGAAGAAGCAGGAAATGGCTCTCCATCTGCGCATTCCCGAATGGTGCGACAAGGCGACGGTGACAGTCAATGGCGAATCGATGAATGTAGAGACCAAAGCCAACACCTATGCCACCATTAACCGCGTGTGGAAGAAAGGCGACGTGGTGACGCTCGACATGGAGATGCGTGTGAAACTGTTGGAATCCAATCCTTTGGTAGAAGAAACCCGCAATCAGGTGGTTGTGAAGCGCGGACCGTTGGTTTATTGCCTGGAGGGCATGGATGTGGCCGATGGCAAGTGCATTGACGACGTGCTGATTCCGGCAGACATTCAGTTTGTTCCGAAAGAGATTACCATTGCCGGAAGCAAGATGATTGCGTTGGAGGGAGAGGCTCGCCTGATGGAGGAAAGTTCATGGGACAATGTGCTTTACCGCGAAGTTGGAAAGGCCGATCAGAAAGTGAAAATCCAATTAATACCGTATTTTGCATGGGGCAACCGTGATAAGTCGGAGATGACAGTATGGATGCCATTGGCTAAGTGAGTTCTCCGTACTTTACATTAACTGTGGCATGAGAACTCTGTTATCAATATTGTGGCTGTCGGCAAGCTTGAGCTTGTCGGCAGCTGATATTTGGGTATCTCCCACCGGAAGCGATGCCGGCGATGGTTCCCGGGCCAGACCGAAGGCTACTCTGACAGAGGCTCTGCGTCAAGCCCGCGAATTGCGTCGCCTGAACGATCCGAGTGTGAGAGACGGAGTGACTATTCATTTGGCAAAGGGAGTCCATTCCTTATATGAACCTCTGTTCATACGTCCGGAGGACAGTGGTACGGCCCTTTCGCCCACCATCATTCGGGGGGAAGACGGAGCGTCCGTCAGTGGCGGAATAACCTTGACCGGTTGGAGGAAACAAGGCCGCTTGTGGGTGGCCGACGTACCGACGTTCAACGGTCGTCCCTTGGACTTTCGCCAGTTGTGGATTGGCGGCCGGAAGGCAGTGCGCGCACGCGATGTGGCCGATTTTGAGCAGATGTATCGTATTCGTGGCATAGATAAGGCAAAGCGTGTGATTTGGGTTCCGGCCGAGGCCGTGGAGAAGATAACGGATGCGCCCTACGCCGAAATGGTGCTCCACGAAATGTGGTGTGTGGCCAATCTGCGTATAAAATCCATCGACATCACAGGCGACTCGGCGGCTGTCAGTTTCCATGACCCGGAGAGCCGCATTCAGTTTGAGCACCCGTGGCCGAGCCCGATGATAACAACCAACGGACGCAATTCGGCGTTCTATCTGACCAATGCCAAGGCTTTGCTCGACAGTCCGGGGGAGTGGCATCACGACATTGATGCGCGTAAGGTCTATTATTATCCCCTCCCGGGTGAGGATATGCGTTCGGCCGAGGTTGTCGTGCCGGCAGTGGAAACCTTGGTGCAAGTTCAGGGTACAATCGACAATCCCGTAAGACATGTACGGTTTGAAAACATCCGCTTCAATCATACGACGTGGATACGTCCGTCCCTGCAGGGGCATGTGCCATTGCAGGCCGGCATGTATTTGGTCGATGCCTATCGTCTCAATCCGAAAATGGTTCGCGATTATGGCAATCACCGGCTGGACAATCAGGGATGGTTGGGGCGTCCGGCCACGGCTGTGAGCGTGCGGTTTGCTTCTGACGTTGATTTCAAGGATTGTCGTTTCGAGCATTTGGGCGCTACCGGTCTGGACTATGTGGAAGGCGTTCGCGGAGGCTTGGTCGAAGGATGCCTGTTTCGTGATATTGCCGGCAACGGACTGGTTGTCGGCTGTTTCTCGCCGGCGGCTCATGAGACCCATCGGCCCTATGACCCCGCCGACAGGCGCGAGCTTTGCACCTTCCAGACCATACGCGACAATCTGTTTACCGACGTGGCCAATGACGATTGGGGTTGCGTAGGCATCTGTGCAGGCTATGTGGCCGACATAACGATTGAGCACAACGAGATTTGTGAGGTGTCATATACCGGCATCAGTCTGGGCTGGGGATGGACGCAGAGCGTGAATTGCATGCGAAACAACGTGGTGCGTGCCAATCTGATACATCATTATGCCAAACACATGTACGACACGGCCGGCATATACACCCTGGGCGCACAGCCAAAGAGTTATGTTGTGGAGAATGTGGTGCATAGCATCTACTCGCCCGGTTATGCGCATGATCCGAATCATTGGTTCTACCTGTACACCGACGAAGGTTCTTCTTTCATCACGGTGAAAGACAACTGGACGGAATCCGAGAAATTCCTTCAAAACGCCAACGGTCCGGGCAACGTGTGGGAAAACAACGGACCGGGAGTGGCTGACAGCATCAAGGCCCGGGCCGGACTGCTGTCTCCAATAAAAGAATAATACTTAAATACTTAGAATATAGTTATGAAAAACCAAAAAGGAAGTTTGAAAAGCACAATAGCTGTCTCGCTTACCAACTATCTGGATGCGGGAGCTATTGTGGCCGGAGCCAGCGGACTGACTCTGTGGCAAAGTTATTTGGGCCTTACGGAAGGTCATTTGGGATGGCTCAACGCAATCAGCGCCAACTGTTTGGGAGCGGCCATCGGCGCGATTATCGGCGGATTCCTGGCCGACAAATACGGACGGAAAGCCATTTACACCTATAACATGTTGGTCTACATGTTGGGAGTGGCCATCATCATGGTCTCGGTAAACTTTCCCATGTTGTTGGCCGGATTCCTGATTACCGGTATTTCCGTGGGGGTGGGTGTTCCTGCTTCGTGGACCTATATATCGGAGAACTCGGAAGTGAACAATCGCGGACGGAACATCGGCATCTCGCAGATGGCGTGGGGCATCGGCCCGACGATTATATTGATTCTGGGCATGTTGCTTGCTCCTCCCACCGGCGATGGCACGCATGGTGTGCTCTTCGGTTGGGTACAGTCGTTGGCCGAGGCCTTGAATGGGGGTGCGTTGAGCGGAGCAGCACTCAATGTGTTCAGCAGCCGGATAGTCTTCACATCGCTCTTTATAGTGGCGTTCATCGCATGGACCTTGCAACGCCGGTTGAATGAGTCCGAAGAGTGGAAGGCGGCCAAACAGGCAGAGCAGGCAGACCGCAAGGGAAGCGGCACCTTCGCTTCCTTCGGAACCTTGTTCACCAACAAGGTGAACATACGGACCATGATATTCTTGGCCGGCATCTATCTCACCTGGAACCTCGTCAGCTCGGTTATGGGGTTCTTCCAGCAGCACATCTACGAGACCGCCGGAGGACTCTCTAACGTACATGCCAACATGCTCTCCGCGGCACAGTGGATCATCATCATTCTGGTGACGTTCTGCTTCTCCATGGTGGTCGACAAGGTCAATCAGCGGTGGCTCTACTGCTTCGGTGTGAGCATGGCGGTGCTGGCATGGCTCATCATCGTCACCGTAGGAATCAACGGGATGGCCGGACTGCTCTTCTTTACCCTTCTGTGGGCGATTCAGGCGGGTGTCTCCGTTCAGTCCTTCTATGCCTTGTGGGCGTCTGAACTGTTTCCGGCGAAGTACCGCGCGGCGGCCCAGGGCATCATGTTCTTCGTAGTGCGCGGACTGTCTGCCGCGTGGGGTCTCGGGTTCGTCTACATATACGGCGAGAACGGGGAAGGCTTCTATCGGGCGGCATACATCATGATAGGCCTCCTGATGGTATCCCTGCTGGTCGGGACGATATGGACCCCGAAAACCAGAGGCAAAACATTGGAACAAATAACCAGAGAACGATATGGAAACGCAGAGTAAAAGCACTTGGATATGGTACCCCGGAGATTTCGAAATCTGGCTGGGGAACATTATGAACGGACGACGCACCGAACGGGGAGCCTTCTTCCCCCCGTTCTGGAAGATGGACAGCCACTATGTTACGGTGGAGTTCAGCAAAGTCCTCGAACTCGACGAGGACGAAGAAGTAAGCATTGCAGTCGAGGGCAAGTACAACCTCAAGCTCGACGGCAAGCTGCAGTTTGGCATGCCCTCCCGGTTTCTCATCCCGAAGGGCACCCATCACCTCAACATCAAAGTCTGGAACCAGGCCACGCCGCCTGCCCTATATGTCGAGGGACGCACTGTCCACACCGACGGCAGCTGGAAAGTAACCTTCGAGGACAAGGAGTGGATAGACGAGAGCGGGAAGGCCAGTGATACCTCCGCTACCGAATATCTCGACGCCGCACATTGGGACTTTGACTCTCCCGACCGCCGACCCTCCCGGTTCCGACTCAGCCGGGAGCCGAGGGAGGCCGTGGCCGTCAGCCCGAGAGGGGAGGGACGGCTCTACGACTTCGGACGCGAGACCTTCGGATACATCGTCATCCACAACCCCGGCGGACGAGGACACCTATATATATATTATGGTGAAAGCCCCGAAGAGGCACTCGACACCGAACATTGCGAGACCCTCGACCGCATCTTCCTCGACGGCGACCGCATCGACGACCTCGCCACCGGAGAGACATCCCCCCGCGAAGCGCGCTACACCCTGGCCGGGAGCAAGGCCTTCCGCTACGTGTACATCGTGGCCGGGGGCGACGCGCGCTACGACACGGCGTCCATGGAATACGAGTTCCTGCCCGAGCCCTATCGCGGCTCCTTCCGATGCAGTGACTCCGAGCTGAACGACATTTGGCAAGTGGGAGCCTACACTATGCACCTCACCACCCGCGAGTTCTTTATAGACGGCATCAAGCGTGACCGTTGGGTGTGGAGCGGAGACGCAATACAGAGCTACCTGATGAACTACTATCTCTTCTTCGACTCCGCGGCAGTCCGCCGCACCATTTGGCTGCTGCGCGGGAAGGACCCTGTTACGTCTCACACCAACACCATCATGGACTACACCTTCTTCTGGTTCCTCAGCATCTACGACTACTTCCTCTACACCGGAGACCGGCACTTCCTCAGCCAGGTCTACCCACGGATGCGGACCATGATGGACTACGTCCTCGGGCGGACGGACAGTGAGGGCATGGTGACCGGACTCACCGGCGACTGGGTGTTCGTCGACTGGGCCGACGGGTACCTCGACAAACACGGTCAACTGGCTTTCGAACAGGTGCTCTTCTGCAAGAGCCTCGAAACCATGCAGGCCTGCGCACGGCTGACAGGCCGGGAGGACGACGAGCGGACATTCGGCACCCTCGCCGCACGCCTCAGGGAACGGCTCATCCCCGCCTTCTGGAGCGAGGAGAAGCGCGCCCTCGTCCACAACCGCATCGACGGACGGATGAGCGACACGGTGACCCGCTATGCAAACATGTTCGCCGTCTTCTTCGGCTACCTCGACGACGGGCGTAAGGCCGCCATCAAAGACTCCGTGCTTCTGAATGACAACATACTGGGCATCACCACCCCCTACATGCGGTTCTACGAGCTCGAGGCCCTCTGCCAGCTGGGAGAGCACGCGCGGGTGATGCGCGAGATGAAAGACTATTGGGGCGGCATGCTCCGTCAAGGGGCAACGTCGTTCTGGGAAAAGTATAACCCCTGCGAAGAAGGCCCGCAACATCTCGCCATGTATGGCAGGCCTTACGGCAAAAGTCTCTGTCACGCCTGGGGGGCCAGCCCCATATATCTGCTGGGCCGATACTTCTTGGGCGTCAGTCCCGTCAGCCCGGGATACGAAGAGTTCGCCATCCGGCCCTCGCTGGGGGGACTGGCCTGGATGGAGGGCAGCGTTCCCACGCCAAACGGCTCCGTGAGTCTCCGCATGGACGGCACGACCATCTCCGTCAACGCCACGGAGGGGCACGGATACCTCTACTTCCGCTCGGCCGACAAACCCTCGGCCACCGCCGGAACCATCGAACCCACGACCGACGGCGGATACCGCCTGCACGTTGAGGCAGGTCGTCCGGTCACCGTCTCCTACACCCCCGAAACAAACGTTTAACCATCAACACGACACCTTATGAAGAAACATCACATCCTTACCTCAGCCATCGCCCTCCTCGTCCTCGGAGCATGTTCGCCCGAGAAGGTGACGATCGTCGTACCCCAAGGCTCGCCCGCCCGAGTGCAATATGCCGGGGAGCGCCTCGAGCGCATCCTCGACGAAGGCGGATGCGACGCCTCGATAGACAGCCTCATGCCCGCCGGGCAACCCGACCACCGCGTCATAGCACTCGCCCTGGCCGAAGGCTCGGCCCTCCCCAAGGAGGGCTACAGCATCGCGACCGAAGGCCTCCTCACCACCGTCACCGGCAATGACCCCAGCGGCGTCATCTACGGCACGGTGGACATCACCGACCGATTCCTCCACGAAGGCAAGCTCGACCTGCCCGAAGGCCGCACCGAGGATGCCCCGGAGATGGTGCTGCGAGGCACGTGCATCGGCGTGCAGAAGACCTTCATTCTGCCGGGCCGACATGTCTATGAATACCCCTACACCCCCGAGAACTTCCCCTGGTTCTATGACAAGGAGCGTTGGGTGGAATACCTCGACATGCTGGTGGACAACCGCATGAACTCCCTCTACCTCTGGAACGGGCACCCCTTCGCGTCGCTCGTCAAGTTGCCGGACTATCCCTTCGCCGTGGAGGTCGACGACGCAACCTTCGAGAAGAACAAGGAGATGTACCGCTTCCTCACCGAAGAGGCCGACAAGAGAGGAATCTTCGTCATTCAGAAGTTCTACAACATCCTTGTCTCAAAACCCTTTGCCGAACACTACGGGATAAAGACGCAGGACCGCAACCGACCCATCACCCCTCTGCTCTCCGACTACACGAGGAAGAGCATTGCGGCTTTTGTTGAGAACTATCCCAACGTGGGCCTGCTCGTCTGCCTCGGAGAGGCCATGGACACCTACGAGGACGACGTGGAGTGGTTCACCAAGACCATCATACCCGGAGTGAAGGACGGCTTGAAAGCGCTTGGCCGCACCGACGAACCGCCCATCCTCGTGCGTGCCCACGACACCAACTGTAAGATGGTGATGGACGCCGCCCTACCTTTATATAAGAACCTCTACACCATGCACAAGTACAACGGCGAGTCCTTGACGACCTACGAACCCCGCGGACCGTGGGCCAAGATTCACCAGGACCTCTCCGCCCTGGGCTCAACCCACATCGAGAACGTCCACGTGTTGGCCAACCTCGAGCCCTTCCGGTGGTCCTCGCCGGACTTTGTCGAGAAAACCGTCCAGGCCATGCACGATGTTCACGGCGCCAACGCCCTGCACCTCTTCCCGCAGGCCTCCTATTGGGAATATCCCTACACCGCCGACAAGCTCCCCGACGGCTCACGCGAGGAACAGCTCTATCGCGACTGGGCATGGTACAAACTGTGGGGCCGCTATGCGTGGAACTGCCGTCGGGACCGTCAGCAGGAAGTTGCTTATTGGAACCGCGAGTTCGCCCGCTTCTATGGCATGGACGACTCTCAGGGAGCCCTCATCCGCGAAGCCTACGAACAGAGCGGCGAGATTGCCCCGAAGCTCCTGCGCCGTTTCGGCATAACCGAAGGCAACCGACAGACGTTACTCCTCGGCATGTTTGTCAGCCAACTGGTCAACCCCTACAAGTACACCATCTACCCCGGCTTCTATGAAAGCTGCGGACCGGAAGGCGAGAAGCTGATAGAGTATGTTGAGAAGGAATGGAAGAAAGAACCCCATGTGGGCGAACTGCCGCTTGACGTGGTTGCCGACTGCGCCCGCCGGGGAGACGCCGCCGTGGCTGCCATAGACCAACTCCAAGGGAAGGCCAAGGAGAACGCCGACGAGTTCTCGCGCCTCGCCAACGACATGCACTGCTATCGCGAGTTCGCATGGTTCTTCTACTATAAAGTGCATGCCGCGAAGCATGTCCTTGACTATCAGTGGAGTCGCGACCTCGCATGCCTCGACTCCGTTGCGCCGCTTCTAGAAAAAAGCATAAAACATTATCAAAAACTTGTAGATCTCACAAAAGAGCACTACCTTTACGCCAACAGCATGCAAACGGCACAGCGACGCATCCCAATCGGGGGTGACGAAGGCCGAAACAAGACCTGGGAGGAGCTTCTGCCTCACTATGAGAAAGAGCTAGCCAACTTCCGCGCCCACCTCCAGACCTTGAAGGACAAGGCTGCCGGGAAAGTCTCCGACACGGATGCCGACATCGAGCCGATGCATGTTGCCGACGTGCGGATGCTGACATCCCGCCTCCGCCCCGTCCGCCTCACTGAGGGCGCCGTGCTGATGACCAATCTTCCGGCAAACAAGGTGCAGGCCCTCGCCCCCGAGCTTCGCGGAATGACCGCCTATGCGGTCGACGGCGCAGCCCAGCGCGAGAACGGAACGGAGCTTGAGTTCGAATGCAAGGCACCCGTGAAGCTTCTGGTCGGGTATTTCAAGGACGACCAGAAGAAGTACGCCAAGACCCCGACGCTGGAGACCGACGCGTCGGCCAACGAATACGGACAGGCAGAACCCCTCCTGACCAACGCCATCCATCTCGAAGAGATGCCCCTGGCCAACGTTCATGCCTATTCGTTCCCCGCCGGCCGCCACACGCTGCGCCTCCCCACGGGAATGGCCCTGGTCCTGGGCTTCACAGACTCCGAGGTCAAGGCCCGCAATGCGGCCCTCGACGGCACGGATGATGTCATGGACTGGTTGTTCTATTGACGTTGTGAAACGTGCTCTCTCTATAATGACGGACCCGCGGGCTTTCCTCCTCGATAACCTGCCCGTGGGTCCTTTTAGAGGGGCACTCGTACATCGATATGGTGACCCACTCGTGCGTCGGTGTGGCGATCCTCCCGAGTCCTCCGCGGCGTTCCGCCCCGTCCCCATGACGGACCACGCGCGCGCCCCGCAGCGACCGCTTGAGAAGAAACCCCGCGCCCCGCTCCCGGCATCCGCCGCGGCGAAGGTCAAAGGAAAAGAGTTAAATAAACCTAATACGAACCCAAATAAATCGCAGAAGATGATTGAGTTTGAAATTAAATCACGAACTTTGAACATCGGAAACCGCAAGGGGCAGACAGTCTATTACGCCCAACCGAAGACCCAACAGCACATGACCGTCGACATGCTCGTCGACCGCGTCATGAGAGAAACGTCACTCTCCGAAGGCGACTCCCGCTGTGCGTTGATAACCTTCTGTAATGTCGTCTGCGACGCCCTCCGGATGGGCATGAGCGTCGACCTTGCGGAGCTTGGCTCCTTCCGTCTCTCGGTCACCTCCAAGATGATGGATACACCCGAAGAGGTCACCGTGGAAGATGCGCTCAACACGCCCCGGATAGTCTTCTATCCCAAGCGCCGGATGCGCGATGCGGCCAATTCCGTAGTCCTTACCATCGATCGCTCCCGTGTGACTGCCGTAGGCGAGGCCGGACAGCCCGGCGGCGGAGGCAGTGAAGAGCCCGGAGAAGATGGCGGACTGTAATGTAGCAAAACCTCTGCGGGAAGGCTCGATACTTCCCCTCTCTTTCTATGCCAGGGAATCCGCCGGGTAGGCATCCCAATAACGGCAGGGTTCCCTCCCCGGCAGCCGGCTTGTGAAAGCGGGCTGCCGAGGATTTTAGCAGTTAGAACCGCTAGCATTGACTTTTTCGAGGCCTCTCGATTCAGGCCGCCAGCGACTGGCCGCTCTTGTTTGTCACTTTTAAGGAGGCCCCGTTCAGCTCTCTCTCTCGCATACCGAGTGGAAGCCGGCCAACCCGCAGATTCTTATACTAATGTCTCACACAACGACCATACAGCAAACGATGAAACACACCTTATATATATGGCTGCTCGCCGCGCTCGCGACCCTGGGCGCGCACGCGCAGCAACACGTCACGCAGGAACGCATGGCCCGGGTGTATGAAGAAGCCCGGACGCCCTACAAATACGGCCTAGTGGTCGCCCCCGAGACCAACGGGGAGAAGATTGACTGCCCCACCGTGTTCCGCGAGGGCGACAGCTGGTATATGACCTACGTCGTCTACAACGGACAAGGGGGCACGGACGGCCGTGGGTATGAAACGTGGATTGCCCGCAGTGTCGACCTCCTCCATTGGGAGAAGCTGGGACGCATCCTCTCGTATCGCGAGGAGGGATGGGACAAGAACCAGCGCGCCGGATTCCCGGCACTCGTCGACATGGAGTGGGGCGGGTCGTATGCCCTGCAGCGGTACAAGGGCCGCGCCTGGATGAGTTACTTCGGCGGCGAGGGCCGCGGATATGAGGCGGTCGAGGCCCCCTTGTCCATCGGCATAGCTTCTACGAAGGACGACCCCGCCGTTGCCCGCGAGTGGCAGGCGGAGAAGCACCCAGTCCTCCGCCCCGACGACAAGGACGCCCAGTGGTGGGAACGCCTGACACACTACAAGACGATGGTCTATTGGGACCGCGACGAACGCCTCGGGGCCCCCTTCGTGATGTTCTACAACGCGGGGGGAGTGAATCCCGAGAACAACCTCAAAGCAGAGCGGATAGGCATCGCCCTCTCCAAGAACATGCGGAAGTGGCGGAGGTTCGAGGGTAACCCCGTCTTTGCCCACGAGTCCGCCGGAACGATTACGGGCGACGCGCAGATAGTGAAGATGGGCGACCTCTACGTCATGTTCTATTTCTCCGCCTTCAACCCCTCCCGGCCCTATAAGGCCTACAACACCTTTGCCTGCAGCTACGACCTCCTGACGTGGGACGACTGGCAGGGCCAGGACCTCATCTACCCCTCCAAGGACTACGACGAGATGTTTGCCCATAAGAGCTATGTGGTGAAGCACGACGGAGTGGTATACCACTTCTACTGCGCCGTCAACAACGCCGAGCAGCGGGGCATCGCCGTGGCCACGAGCAAGCCGATGGGCCGCTCGCACGTGAAGTTCCCCGCGCGTCCCCCGAAGGGGCGGCGCACACTCCTGAGCCTCGACCGCGACTGGACTACGTGGCTCGTCGGAAAGAATGGCCTGGAGGAGCAACGGAGGACCGTCAACATCCCCCACAACTGGGACGATTACTTCGGCTACCGACAGCTTACGCATGGCAACCTGCACGGCACGGCCGTCTACCGCAAGGAGTTCCCGCTCACGGCTGTGGAGGAGGGCAAACGATATTTCCTGCGCTTTGAGGGCGTGGGCACCTACGCCACTATAAAGCTCAACGGACACGACCTTGGGCGACATCCGGTGGGGCGCACCTGCCTGACGCTCGACGTCACCCCCTATCTGGCCGAGGCGAACACCTTGGAAGTCACGGCCGAACATCCCGACCTCATTGCCGACATGCCCTGGGTGTGCGGCGGATGCTCCTCCGAATGGGGATTCAGCGAGGGCTCCCAGCCCTTCGGCATCTTCCGCCCCGTCACCCTCGAGGTGACCGACGAGGTGAGGGTGGAGCCCTTCGGGGTGCACATCTGGCACGATGACGAGGTAAAGACCGTGTTCATCGACACGGAGGTGAAGAACTATTCCGCCGAGCCTCGCACCTTCCAACTCATAAGCCGCCTCAACAACGCCGACGGGGCGCAGGTCATCCGACTCACCAATGAAGTCACCCTCCAACCCGGGGAGATGAAGACCATCCGCCAGGAATCTCCCATTGACAACCCCCGCCGATGGAGCGTCGACACACCTTATTTATATAGTCTCGCGTCCCTTATCAAGCAAGGGGGACGGACCACCGACGAAGTGTCCACCCCCTTCGGGTTCCGCACCGTGAGCTGGCCCGTGAAGCGACAGGACGGCGACGGGAGATTCTTCCTCAACGGACAGCCCGTGTTCATCAACGGCGTGTGCGAATATGAGCACCAGTTCGGTCAGAGCCACGCCTTCAGCCGCGAGCAAATCATCTCCAGGGTGAAGCAAGTGAAGAATGCGGGGTTTAATGCCTTTCGCGACGCCCATCAACCCCATAACCTCCTCTACGGGGAGCTTCTGGATCGTGAGGGCATCCTGTGGTGGACCCAGCTTAGCGCTCATATATGGTATGATACGCCGGAGTTTAGGGAGAACTTCAAGACGATGCTCCGCCGCTGGGTGAAGGAACGCCGCAACTCGCCGTCGGTGGTGCTCTGGGGCCTGCAGAACGAAAGTACGCTGCCCGCCGACTTCGCCCGCGAATGTTCGGACATCATACGCTCCATGGACCCCACCGCCGACTCTATGCGACCCATCACGACGTGCAACGGGGGAGAGGGGACGGACTGGAACGTCATCCAGAACTGGAGTGGTACGTATGGCGGCGACATATTCCGCTATGACTCGGAACTGTCGCAGCCTAACCAGCTCCTCAACGGAGAGTATGGAGCCTGGAGAAGCATCGGCCTGCATGCGGAACCGGGAAGTCCCGAGTCCGAAGGCGTGTGGAGCGAAGAGGCCGCCTGCCACCTCATGGAGGTTAAGGTCCGTCTGGCCGAGGAAGCCAGAGACAAGGTCTGCGGGCATTTCCAGTGGATATACTCCAGCCACGACAACCCCGGCCGACGGCAACCCGACGAGGCGTATCGCCTGATTGACAAGGTGGGACCCTTCAACTACAAGGGCCTCGTCACCCCGTGGGAGGAGCCGACCGACCTTTATTATATGTATCGCTCGAACTACGTGGATGCCGACCGCGACCCCATGGTCTACATCGTGAGCCACACTTGGCCCCACCGCTTCAAGAAGCCCGGCAACGCCACCATCGAAGTCTATAGCAACTGCGACTCCGTGCGCCTCTACAACGATGCGGCGGGCGAAGGGGCCTATCTGGGCTATCAGACGAGGGGCCGCGTGGGCACACACTTCATCTGGGCCAACCGCGACATCCGCTACAATGTCCTGCGGGCTGTGGGCTATCGCCGCGGCAAAGCCGTGGCAGAGGATGTGGTCGTCTTCGACAATCTGCCGGAGGCGCCCCACTATGACAGCCTCTACCAGGACGTAACCCCCATGCTGAAGGGCGCTCCGGGCTATCACTACCTCTATCGGGTCAACTGCGGAGGCGATGACTATGTGGACGAGTTCGGACAGACTTGGATGACGGACAACACCACCTTCTCACACTCCTGGGCCGAAGATTTCGAGGGCCTCAATCCCTACCTTGCGAGTCAGCGGGAGACACATGACCCAATCCGCGGCACACGAGACTGGGCACTCTTCCAGACGTTCCGCTTTGGTCGCCACCGCCTGCACTACGACTTCGACGTGCCCGATGGCCGCTATCGGGTGGAGCTGTTCTTCGTGGAGCCCTGGCACGGCACCGGAGCCTCGCTCACCGACTGTGAGGGGATGCGCGTCTTCGATGTCGCCGTAAACGGCACGACGGTCATTGACGATCTCGACCTGTGGGCCGAGGCGGGCCACGACGGCGCCTTCAAGCAAGTCGTCGAGGCCGATGTCCGCGGCGGACGGCTGACCATCTCCTTCCCCGAGGTGAAGGCAGGTCAGGCAGTCATCTCGGCCATTGCCATAGCCACGGACAACGCCCTCGTAACAGTCCCCGCGCTCCCTGTCGGGAACACGTGGAGCTGGACCAAGGCAGACCGCGACGTCATGGCCAAGACACCCGCCGAGATGCTTCCCGAGGACAAGAACGCCCGCCCCAACGTGACCTATGAGGCCGAAGACGCAAGGGTGCGCGGCGCCCACACCGAGCGCATCGTCAAGAAGCAGACGGGCATCTTCTTCGGCAAAGGCCCGAAGAGCAGCATCGAGTGGCGCGTGTCCACCGGTCTGGCGCAGGTCTATGCATTGAGGTTCAAATACATGAACACCTCCGGCCGCCCCATCCCCGTGACGATGAAGTTCATCGACTCGAAGGGAGTGGTGCTGAAAGAGGATGTCCTCACCTTCCCCGATACGCCGGAGAAGTGGAGGATGATGAGCACAACGACGGGCACCTTCATCAATGCCGGCCACTACCGTGTCCTCATCTCCGGTGACGACCTTGACGGGCTGGCCTTTGACGCCCTCGACATACAATGACACGAATATGAACGAAGGACGCGCGGCGGAGAGACGGAGAGTCCCCCGCCGCGCCCCCATAACACCTTATATACTATGAATCGAACAGCTTTGCTGGCAATCATTCTGGCACCCCTTGCGTGCCTTCAGGCACAACAACACGACTGGGAGAATCAACACGTCATGCAGATTAACCGCGAACCGGCGCGGGCCGCCTTCATGCCCTATGGCACCGAGCGCGGAGACCGCTCCGTGTCGCTCAACGGGATGTGGAAGTTCCGATGGACCAAGACGCCAGACGAACGCATCCCCGACTTCTACCGCACGGACTTTGACGACTCGGCATGGACAGACTTCGCAGTCCCCGCCAACTGGGAAGTAAACGGCTACGGAACGCCCATCTATTCTTCGTCGGGCTACACCTTCCGCATCGACCCCCCTTATGTCATGGGAGAACCCAAACCGACATACACGACCTTCACCGAACGGAATCCCGTGGGACAATACCGACGCACCTTCGACCTGCCCGACGAATGGGCACGGGAAGGCCAGACGTTCATCCGCTTTGACGGCGTGATGAGCGCCTTCTATGTCTGGGTCAACGGACGCCGGGCAGGCTACAGCGAGAGCAGCATGGACGCGGCGGAGTTCAACATCACGCCCTTCCTCGCCGAAGGCCGAAACACCGTCGCCGTGGAGGTTTACAGATATAGCGACGGCTCCTACTTGGAGGACCAGGACTTCTGGCGGTTCGGCGGCATACAGAGGGACGTGACCCTGTTCCACACCCCCGACGTGCGCCTCTGCGACTACACCGTAAGAACCATCCCCCAGGATGGCTATGAGGACTTCACCCTCGAGATAGACCCCCGCCTGAGCGTCTACCGGGGAGAGCGCGGAGAGGGTTGCCGCGTGACGGCGGAGCTGACCGACAAGGACGGCCGCACCGTCTTCCGGGGAGAGGCCGACGCCGAACCCATACTCGACCTCGACCACAAGGCCGCAGTCATGAACGAATGGTTCCCCCAACGCGGTCCGCGCAAGACCGGGCGCATCAAGGCCCTCATCAAGAGCCCCCACCGCTGGACGGCCGAAACACCTTATCTATATACCCTCCGCCTCGCGCTGGAGGACAGCCTGGGCCGCGTCCTCGAACGAGTCTCGGGAAAGGTCGGCTTCCGCAGCGTAGAGGTGAGGGACGGACAGGTCTTGGTCAACGGCCGCCCCATCCGGTTCCGCGGCGTCAACCGTCACGAACATGATCCGCAGACGGCCCGGGTGATGAGCGAGCAGCGTATGCTGGAAGACGTCCTGCTCATGAAGAAAGCAAACATCAACGCGGTGCGAACAGCCCACTACCCCAATCACCCGCGCTTCTATGAACTGTGTGACTCGATAGGACTGTATGTGATGGACGAGGCCAACATCGAAGAACACGGGCTGCGCGGCACACTGGCCAGCCGGAGCGACTGGCACGCATCCTTCCTCGATCGCGCCATAAGAATGGCAGAGCGCGACAAGAACCATGCCTGCATAGTGTTCTGGAGCATGGGGAATGAGAGCGGTTACGGTCCTAACTTTGCCGCCATATCGGCTTGGTTGAAGGACTTCGACCCCACTCGACCAATCCACTACGAAGGTGCCCAAGGAGTCGACGGACAGCCCGACCCGAAGACGGTGGACGTCATCAGTCGATTCTACCCCCGCACACAAGGAGAGTATCTCAACCCCGGCATTCCGGAAGGGGCGGACGAGGAACGGGCGGAGAACGCCCGCTGGGAACGGCTGCTCTCCATAGCCGAGCGCGAGAACGACAACCGCCCGGTCCTCACAAGCGAATACGCCCACTCCATGGGAAACGCCCTGGGCAACTTCCAGGAGTATTGGGACGAGATATACAGCCATCACCGCATGCTTGGCGGGTTCATCTGGGACTGGGTTGACCAGAGTCTCTACCGCACGTTGCCCGACGGCCGACGCCAGGTGGCCTACGGAGGCGACTTCGGCGACACCCCGAATCTGAAGGCCTTCTGCAACAATGGCATCGTCCTCTGTGACCGGACCATCACCCCCAAATACCTTGAAGTGAAGAAGGTCTACCAGCCCGTCTACATGCGCCTCGCCAACTGGGACTCCGACGCGGCCCTCTGCTCGATAGAGATGACCAACCACAACCATCATGTCGGCATGGAAGGCTATCGCTGCCTCTGGACGCTCCTTGTGAACGGACGCCGGACGGCCTCGGGAGAAGCCGAACTGCCCTATATAATGCCCGCCGAGTCGAAGAACGTGAACATCGACCTCGCGAAGCCCGCGAAGAAGATCGACTGGGAGCAGGACGACGTCCGGCTCAACCTCTCGATAGTCCTCCGCTCGACAACCGACTGGGCCGAGGCCGGATATGAAGTGGCCGTCGAACAGATTGCCCTGAAAGACAACCTCATGCGTCTGGCCGAGACCGACGTGAGAGGCGGGCGCGCCCTGGAGCTGACCCGCGAGGGGGGAAGCATCCGCGTTCGGAACAACGCCGTCGACCTCCTCTGGGATGAGGGCACGGCCACCCTCCGCCATCTTTCCTACGGCGGACGGGAGGTGTTCCACGCCAAAGACTCGCTGGCCGCCGCCAACTTCCACGCGTTCCGCGCCCCGACGGACAACGACAAGAGCTTCGGCAACTGGCTGGCAAAGGACTGGAAGAAGCACGGCATGCACGCACCCCGGGTGGCGAAGGTCGGCCTCCGCGCCGACGAGGCCTCCGACGGAACGGTCACCGTGACCGCGTCGCGCCGCTACTCCTACCTCGCCGGAAGCATCCTTGTGGAGACTATATATAAGGTATATAGAGACGGCACCGTAGACCTCGCCGAAACCTACACGCCCGAAGGCGAGCTGCCCGAGCTGCCCCGCCTGGGCACCTGCTTCGTGGCCGACGAGGCATTCGACAGGGTGGAGTGGTACGGACTGGGACCGATGGAGACCTATCCCGACCGCCAACGCTCCGCAAGCATCGGCTGGTGGAAGTCCCGGGCCGGAGAGCAATACACTCACTATCCGCGTCCGCAAGACTCCGGCAATCTGGAGTCGGTGGCCCTCATCCGTCTCCGCGACGAGGGCGGAAGGGGCGTCCAGGTGTCTGCCCTTGAGCGGCCGTTCTCGGCCTCCGCGCTGCCCTACTCCGTGATGGATATCTACGGCGCGTCGCACGACTGCGACCTGCGGCCCTCGGGCGCCGTCTACCTCTGTGTCGATGCAGCCGTGCTCGGCCTCGGCAACAGCAGTTGCGGTCCCGGCGTGCTCAAGAAGTATGCGATAGAGAAGGTGCCCCACACGCTCCGCGTGCGCATCTCGCCCTTGCGATAACTCACTGACCAAGCATAACGAATCACTTTATACTTATGACGAAGAAGAATTTACTGGCGGCGTGGACCGTGGCCCTCGCCGTGCTCGCGGGCGCGCGCCCCGGGCATGTGGCGGCCCAGACCACGTTGCAGGAGCAGTTCACACAACTAAGCTCCGACGAGGCGCGGCCTTGGACGTTCTGGTATTGGATGTTCGGCGCCGTGACCCGCGAAGGCATAACGGCCGACCTCGAGGCCATGAAGCGCGTGGGCCTGGGGGGTGCCTATCTGATGCCCATCAAGTCCGTGGCCCAGGGTCCGCAATTTGGCGGGAAGGCCGAGCAGCTCAGTCCCGAGTGGTGGGACATGGTCCGCTTCAGCATGGAAGAGGCCGACCGCCTGGGACTGGAGCTGGGGATGCACATCTGCGACGGATTCGCCCTCGCGGGAGGTCCGTGGATAACCCCCGGGGAGTCGATGCAGAAGGTTGTCTTTGCCGACACCATCGTCTCCGGAGGGCGGATGGAGGGGCTCGTCCTGCCCCGGCCCGAGGCCTATAAGGGATATTATGAAGACATTGCCCTCTATGCCCTCCCCGTCAAGGGCGGGGAAGATACGGGCCTCGTGCCCAAGGTGACTTGCGGCAACGTCGAGATTCTGCCCCAGGGGAAGCAGGGAGTCAGCATGAGCGACGACGGAACCATCCGCTCCTCCGCTCCCTGCTGGATTCAAATGGAATATCCCGAGCCCGTCACCTGCCGCAACGTGGAAATCATCCTCACGGGCAACAACTATCAGGCCCACCGCCTCAAGGTGATGGCCAGCGACAACGGCCGGGACTTCCGCTTCGTGAAGCAACTGCAACCTGCCCGCCAGGGATGGCAGAACACCGACGAGAACTCTACGCACTCCGTTCCGCCGACCACGGCGAAGTTCTTCCGCTTCTATTGGACACCCGAGGGGAGCGAACCCGGAAGCGAGGACATGGACGCTGCCAAATGGAAACCCAACCTGAAGATTAAGAAGCTCGTCATCCACTCCGAGCCGCGCCTCAACCAATGGGAAGGGAAGGCGGCGCTGGTGTGGCGGGTGGCCGCCGACACCCCTTCCGAGGAAGTCCCCGCGGAGGACTGCGTGAAGCCCTCGGAGGCGATTGACCTGACCGCCGGCATGAGAGACGGAGTGTTGACCGCCGCCCTTCCCGAGGGACGATGGCGCCTGTTGCGCATGGGTCACACCTCGACGGGCCACGAGAACGCCACGGGAGGTGGCGGCAAGGGTCTGGAGTGCAGCAAGTTCGACGCCCGCATCGTGCGCAAGCAGTTCGACAACTGGTTTGGCCGCGTGTTTACGATGGTCGATCGGGACCTTGCCCGCCGCGTCCTCAAGTACATGCACGTGGACAGTTGGGAATGCGGATGCCAGAACTGGAGCGACAACTTCGCCGACGAGTTCCGGGCACGCCGCGGCTACGACCTTATGCCCTGGCTGCCGCTCTTGGCGGGCATCCCCATGGAGAGCGCCGAGAGGTCGGAGGAGGTGCTTCGCGACGTTCGGACGACGTGCGCCGAGTTGGTCAACGACGTCTTCTATAAAACCCTCGCCGAGGCGGCCCGCGAGTACGGCTGCCGGTTCTCGGCCGAATGTGTGGCCCCCACGATGGTGAGCGACGGCCTGCTCCACTATCAGATGGTCGACCTGCCCATGGGCGAGTTCTGGCTGCGGAGCCCCACCCACGACAAGCCCAACGACATGCTCGACGCCGTGAGCGGAGGCCGCATATACGGGAAACGCATCATTCAGGCGGAAGGCTTCACCGAGGTGCGCGGCACGTGGGACGAAGCTCCCTCAACCGTCAAGGCACTGCTCGACCGTAACTACGCCCTGGGCATCAACAAGCTGTTCTTCCATGTGACTGCCCACAACCCCTGGCTCGATCGCAAGCCGGGCATGACGCTCGATGGCATAGGATTCTTCTTCCAACGCGACAATACCTGGTACGACGATGGCGGAAAGGCCCTCGTCGACTATGTCCGGAGGTGTCAGACGCTGTTGCAATATGGCTATCCAGTGACTGATATCGCGGTGTTCACCGGCGAAGAGATGCCACGCCGCGCGGTGCTTCCCGAGCGTCTGGTGCCGATGCTTCCGGGCATCTTCGGCCGCGCCCGCGTGGAGAGCGAGAGGGTGCGCCTCGCGAACGTCGGCGAACCGTTGCGCACGATGCCTGTGGGCGTGACTCACTCGGCCAACATGGCCGACCCCGAGGACTGGGTCAACCCCCTTCGCGGATATGCCTATGACTCCTTTAATAAGGATGCCCTCCTTCGCCTCGCCGAGGCCGACAACACGAAGGGCGTGTTCCGCATGCCGTGGGGCTCGGAGTATCGCGTCCTCGTGGTGCCCGAGAGCCGTCCGATGATGCCCAACAAGGTGTCGTCGCCCGAGATGGAGAAGCTCCTCAAACGCTTCTATCAGTCGGGCGTGCTGGTCATCCGCGAGCCTTTCCTCTATGACAACTTCAACGACTTCGGCCTCGAGCGGGATGTCGTCGTGCCGAAGAACGTGGCCTGGACCCACCGCCGCGGGGATGAGGCCGACATCTACTTCATAGCCAATCAGGACGAACACTCCGGGCAGAGCTTCACGGCCTCCTTCCGCATCAGCGGCATGCAGCCCGAGCTGTGGGACCCGATGACGGGCGAAGTGTCGGAACCGGGCGTGTGGCGCGAGCGCGACGGCCGTGTCGAGGTCAGCCTCTCGCTGGCCCCCTCGCAGTCGATGTTCGTCGTCTTCCGCCGCCCCTCCTCCAAAGTGGGAGAGGCCACGGTGAAGAGTGTCCGCCGCCGTCCGCTGGAGGTCAAGGAGTGGACCATACATTATAATACGCTGGGCCTTGACGAGACGGTTTCGGAGCTTCGGAGCTGGACCTCCTCGCGCAACGACAAGGTGCGCTATTACTCCGGCACGGCCGTCTACCGGACGGAGTTCCGCTGGAAGCCCGGCAAGTCCGAGCGCGACAGCCGGGTATACTTGACGCTCAACGGCTTGCACGACGTGGCAAAGGTGCGGGTGAACGGCGTCGACTGTGGCACGGCCTGGACGGCCCCCCATGAGGTAGAAGTGACGCAGGCGCTGCGGAAGGGCCGCAACACGCTCGAAATAGAGGTGACCAACACGTGGGCCAATGCCCTGCTGGGAGCCGACGAGGGAAAGGCCCCGTTCGATGGCATATGGACGAACGCCAAGTATCGCCGTGGCGACAAGGAACTCATCCCGGCAGGCCTGACGGAGACTCCCGTATGGAAGCTGGTGAAATGACGGAATAATCAATCATAACGATACAGAATATGAAAGGAATGAAAACTTGGGCTGCCTTGGCACTGTTCCAACTGGCAGCCGTGGCGTTGAAGGCCGAGGTCCGCATGCCCGCCTTCTTCGCAGACAACATGGTGCTGCAACAGCAGACGTCGGCCAACCTCTGGGGATGGGCCGAGCCGTCGGCCGAGGTGTCGGTGCGCACGGGATGGAATGGCAAGACCTATACGGCCCGGGCGGCCGCCGACGGCAAGTGGAAGCTTGCGGTGGAGACCCCCGCGGCGGGCGGCCCCTATGACATCACCGTGAGCGACGGCGACGAACTCACGCTCCGCAACGTGATGATAGGCGAGGTGTGGGTGTGCTCGGGTCAGAGCAACATGGAGATGCCCATGAAGGGCTTCAAGATGCAGCCTGTCGAGGGCGCCAACATGGACGCCGCCTACAGCCGCAACCCGCGCATCAGGCTCTTCACCGTGGGGCTCAACTCGCAGACCGTTCCGCAGGACACCGTGAAGGGCCGGTGGAGCGAGGCTTGCGCCGAGAGCGTCCGCGACTTTAGCGCGACGGCCTACTACTTCGGGCGAATGCTCAACCGCGTGCTCGATGACGTCCCCGTGGGTCTCATCGTGACGGCCTGGGGAGGTTCGGCATGTGAGGCGTGGATGAATCCCGCCTGGTTGAAGCCCGAATGGATGGAGAACTACAAATACCCCGTTCCGGAGCCGGGAGGGAAGATTCCCTCGCCCAACCGCACCGCCTCCGTGCTCTACAACGGCATGCTCCACCCGCTCGTGGGCTACACGATGCGGGGCGTCATCTGGTATCAGGGCGAGGACAACTACGACCGCGCCTGGAGCTATGCCGACCAGCTGAGCACGATGGTCGAGGGCTGGCGCTCCGAGTGGGGGCAGGGCGACTTCCCCTTCTATTTCTGCCAGATAGCTCCCTATGACTACAGCCTGCTCTTCAAGGAGGGCGAGGAGGTGCCCAACTCGGCTTTCCTGCGCGAACAGCAGGCCAAGGCCGCCGAAATCATCCCCAACAGCGGCATGGCGGTGCTCATGGACGCCGGCATGGAGACCTGCATACATCCGCGCAAGAAGCATCTGGCGGGCGAGCGTCTCTGCCTGCAGGCCTTGTGCAAGACGTATGGCGTGAAGGGTCTGGTGTGCGATCCCCCCATCTACAAGAGCATGGACGTAGAGGGCGACACGGTCATCATTACGTTTGACCGTAACAAGATGTGGCCAGCCGGCCGCGGCGTCTTCTCGTCAAAGTGTTTCGAGCTGGCGGGAGAGGACCGCGTCTTCCACCCGGCAGAGGCCACGATCGTCCAGAAGCGTGTGCATGTGAGGAGCAAGGATGTTCCCCATCCCGTTGCCGTGCGCTACGGTTTCTCGAACTGGGTAGATGGTGACCTGTATGGTGAGGAGATTCCCGTGTCCTCCTTCCGTTCGGACGATTGGCCGGAGACTCGTGAGGTTAAGAAGTGACATCCCCATCAATCGATATACATGAAACGAATCATCACTCTTTTCTGTTTCTTGTCGGCCGTGTTGTGCATCCTGGCGCAACCGGCCGATTATGTTTGGACCACTCCCGGTCGCGACGCTTCGGAGTCGATGCCGTGCGGCGGGGGCGACATCGGCATGAATGTGTGGGTGGAAGACGGCGAGCTGCTCTTCTACATCAGCCGCAGCGGTGCCTTCGACGAGCATAACACGTTGCTGAAGCAGGGCCGCGTCCGTGTCCGGGTGGACGATGCCTCGCTTCCCGGGGAGGGTTTCCGCCAGACGCTCCGTCTGCGCGACGGTTACAACGAGGTGCGCCTTGGCGGGGTCACCCTATGTCTGTGGGCCGACGTGTTCCGCCCCGTGATTCATCTGGAGCTCGAGGGCGAGCGGGCGTTCACCTGCAGTGTGGCGTATGAGAACTGGCGTCATGCCGACCGCGCTCTCCGTAAGGGCGAGGGTCAGCAGTGCTCATACAAGTGGGCCGTCCCCAAGAATGCCGTCACCACGCGCGACTCGGTGTTCGCCGGCGGCAACTCCGTGACATTCTTCCATCGCAATCCCGCGCGGACCGTGTTCGACTACGTAGTGGAGCAACAGGGGATGTCCGGTGTGAAGTCCCGCCTGATGAACCCAATCGGCAACCTCGTCTCCGGGGGAATGCTGTGGGGCGACAACCTGACTTTCACTGACACGGCCGAGGGCGAGTATGCCGGGACGGATTATAGGGCCTGGAGGTTCCGCTCCGTGAAGCCTGAGCGCCGCCATGAGGTGCTGATAGCCCTCCACATCGAGCAGACGACCGATGTGGCCGGCTGGCAGGAGGGCCTGCGGCAGACCGTGGCCTCCATCCGCACCGACCGGGACCGCAAGGCGACGCGTGCCTGGTGGAATGCCTATTGGCAGCGAAGCTTCATCGAGTCGGACGGCGAAGGAGCCTCCGGCACGATGGCCCGCAACTATACGCTCTTCCGCTACATGCTGGGCTGCAATGCCTACGGAGCTTGGCCCACGAAGTTCAACGGAGGGCTTTTCACCTTCGACCCCGTAGGAGTGGACAAGGCACAGGCCTTTACGCCCGATTACAGGAAATGGGGCGGCGGCACCATGACGGCCCAGAATCAGCGGCTCGTCTATTGGGGTATGCTCAAGAGCGGCGACTTCGACATGATGCCCGCCCAGTTTGACACTTATCTGCGTATGCTTCCCAATGCCGAGTTGCGCAGTCTCCTTTACTGGGGACATGCCGGTGGCTGTTTCTGCGAACAGATAGAGAACTTCGGCCTCCCCAATCCTGCCGAGTACGGGACCAAGCGCCCTGCCGGGTTTGATCCCGGTCTGGAATACAATGCCTGGCTGGAGTATGAGTGGGACACCGTGTTGGAGTTCTGCCAGATGATTCTCGAAACCTATCGGTATGCCGGGGCCGACATTGGCAAGTACATCCCCCTGGTGGAGAGCTCGCTGACGTTCTTTGACGAGCACTATCGTTATCTGGCTTCAAAGCGGGGACGTAACGCGCTCGACGGCGAGGGCAAGCTCATCCTCTTCCCCGGTTCGGGATGCGAGACATACAAGATGGCCAACAATGCCGCCTCCACCGTGGCTGCCCTGCAGACTGTCACCCGGACGCTCATCGAGGTGAAGGAGGCCCGGGGCGACACGGCTACGTCCGTCTGGCGGGAATTGCTGAACCGCATCCCCTCCGTTCCCCATCGCATCGTGGACGGACACGAGACGATTGCTCCCGCCAAGACATGGGAGCGCATCAACAACGTGGAAACGCCTCAGCTTTATCCCGTCTTCCCGTGGCGCATGTACACCCTGACGTCGCCCGACAAGCATCGGCTGGAAGTGGCCCGCAACACTTATCTCCATGACCCCGACGCCCTCCGCTTCCGCACCCACACGGGATGGAAGCAGGACAACATCTGGGCTGCCTGCCTGGGACTGACCGACGAGGCCGCACGGCTGACAGGCGAGAAACTGGCCGACGGGCCGCACCGCTTCCCCGCCTTCTGGGGGCCGGGCTATGACTGGACGCCCGACCACAACTGGGGCGGAAGCGGCATGATAGGCCTGCAGGAGATGCTTCTCCAGACCGAAGGAGACAAAATCCATATCCTCCCCGCATGGCCTCGCGAGTGGAATGTGCGTTTCCGCCTGCATGCGCCGGGCAATACCACCGTAGACGTAGACTATGAGGACGGTCGCCTGCGCCGGCTTCAGGTTTCTCCTGCCGCGCGCGAAGCCGACATCGTGATGCCCGACTGGATGCAACCAACCCGTTAATTCGTAAACACTATGAACATGAAAACTATTTATCGTCGTCTTTTCCCGGCCGTCATCGGCCTGTGGATTATGTCCGGTGTTGAACTGGCGGCCCAGCCGCGTGCCGCCGTTCCCACGGCCGACCAGGTGGGAGCCGCCTGTATGCCCGACACCATCGCGCTCATCCGTGCGCCTTTCGACATGCCGCAACTGACGCGGCCCGTCTTCCCCGACTACACCGTCACACTGACAGCCAAAGCTTTGAAGAAAGCCCCGCTTGCGTCTACCGTCATCCAGCAAGCCATCGACGAGACCTGCCGGCGCGGCGGAGGCACCGTTGTCGTCCCCGCCGGTGTGTGGCAGAGTGGGCGCATCGTCCTGAAAAGTAACGTCAATCTTCACTTTGCCGATAGCGCCGAGCTGCATTTCAGCGGTCGTGTGGAGGACTATCTGCCCGTTGTGTTCACCCGCAGCGCGGGCGTTGAGGGCATGTCGCTCGGAGCGTTTATCTATGCGCACGGACAGGAAAACATTGCCATCACCGGTCATGGCCGCCTTGTCGGCCCCGAGCGCGACTGCGCCATCCTGAAGCAGAACATCGGTTATGGCGACTTCGACAAATACATTGCCTATGACCGTCCTGCCACCGAGCGCATCTATGACGGGCACGACGGCACCGATGTGTTCCTGCCCACCTTCATCGGCCCGGTGGACTGCCGCCGTGTGCTCATCGAAGGCGTGTCGCTGGAAAAGTCCGTATTCTGGAACATCGTGCCCGTTTATTGCGACAGCGTCATCATCCGCGGCGTGACGGTGCAGTCCGTCGGCATTCCCACGGGTGACGGCATGGACATCGAGTCGTGTCGCAATGTCCTCGTCGAGTACTGCACCCTCTCCACGGGCGATGACAGCTTTACCATCAAGTCCGGCCGTGGCATCGATGGCTTGCGCGTCAACCGCCCCTCGGAGAACATCGTGTTGCGCCATAACCTCACCCTCACGGGGCACGGAGGCATTACCTGCGGCAGCGAGACGGCCGGCATGATACGCGATGTTTATGCGCACGACTGCGTGTTTCTGGGCACCAACGTGGGCATCCGCTTCAAGACGCGCCGTCCGCGCGGCGGAGGCGGCGAACGCCTTTACTATGAACGCATCCGCATGGATTTGAAGGCCACCGCCATACACTTCGACATGCTCGGCTCTTCCACCTATGTGGGCGCGTTGGCCGGGCGCGGTCAGATGAAGCGCGATGAGTTCACTCCCGTTTATCGTGACGTGCACATCCGCGACATCGTGGTGGAAAATGCCTCCTGCTTCTTGAAAATCAACGGCATACCCGAATCGCCCGCCCGAAACGTGCACATCTCCCGCGCCGAGGCGAATGCCGGGCAGCTTGCCATCATCAACGATGCCGACGGCGTGACCGTGACCGATGCCGTGCTCCGTGCGCCGGACAATGCCATCAGTGTTTCCGACGGGCGAAACATCCGCTTCGAGCATGTCCGTTTCGACACGCCCGATGGCGCGGTACGCCTGAATACCGACGGCCCGTTGACGGAAAACATCCGTTTTGCCGACTGCACGCCCGAAGTGCGCTGAGAACAATATATACGCAGAGACACAGCGTTTTTTTGTTTCCCGATTTGTGAGAAAACATACGCTTTGTGTCTCTGCGTATTTTTATCCCCGATTGAGCCGTTTGACGGGACATATGGGCGCTCCCGTCCGGGCATATGGTCGCTTGCGGCTCTCCATATGGTCGCTCATGTCCGGACATATGGAGGCTCGCGGCCGGAGTATAAATCGAAAAGATGTTAAAAGATGTGCTCCCAATTAAGCTTCCGTTATCGGAAACAGTCATACTTAATAAGTGCAAACAGGAAACAGAAAGATGAAGAATCGTAAGAACAGAATCTATATTTTATGCTCTGTGCTTTGGGCCGGCCTGTCGATAGGCGTCGCCCGTGCACAATCCTTTGTGTCAGTCGTGGCGGCCGATGGATCGGGCCAATACACTTCGGTGCAAGCTGCCGTGGATGCATGCCCGTCGGGAACAGGTCGCCACGTAATTTTTATCAAGAACGGCACATACGCCGAGCGGGTGAATCTGCCTAAGGGAAAGACGCTCAGCCTCGTGGGCGAGAGCCGCGACGGCGTGGTCATCACCAATGACCGCAACCGGGGCAAGACAAGCCCGTATCGCAACTTTCGCGACATTACTACCCTGCAATGCCAGGGCGATGATTTTTATATGGAAAACATTACCGTGGCCAACACGGCGGGCAACGTGGGACAGGCTGAGGCGCACTTCATCGCCGGGGCGCGCCAGGTGTATCGCGACTGCCGCTTCACCGGATATCAGGACACGCAACGCACGAAGAACGGCGCGTATGCTTATCTTGCGGATTGCGTCGTCGAGGGTGCGGTGGATTTCATTTATGGCGATGGCTTGATGTTCTACGACCGCTGCACGTTGCATTGCGTGAGCGGGCATGGCTATGTGACCGCGCCTTCGGAATGGGCGCACACGACCGTTCCTGCGTCCGACGGCAAACCGCTACACTACGGTTACATCTTCCGTCAGTGTCGTCTGACGGCCGACCCCGACGTGGCCGAAGGCAGCTATTATCTGGGACGTCCGTGGGGAGAGCGGGCCGCGTCGTACTTCATAGGTTGTACGATGGGGCCGCACATCAACGCCCTGGGATGGCATGAGTGGGATGGCCGTGAGGCCACGGCGGACTTCGCCGAGTGGGGTACGCGCGATGCTGATGGCCGATTGGCGGACGTGTCGCGCCGCGCGTCGTGGAGCCGTCAGCTTCCGGAGGCCGATGCAGCCGTACTGACGCCTGCAACCGTGTTTGCCACGCAGCCGGGCGGAGCGGATTTCCGACCTGAAGCCGTCTGCCACATGGAGGCTCCGGCCCGGGTGCGGGTGGACGGCGGCGAGCTGACGTGGACTGCCGTGCCGGGCGCAGTGGGCTATTTGGTCTATGCCGACGGCCGCTTCCAGGCTGCCGTGGAAGGCACCGTGCATCCGGTCGAACCGGGACACGTATATACGGTAAAGGCCGTGTCGGCACTGGGTGTGACGAGCCATGCGGCACAGACGCCGACGACGGAGCGGAAATAGTTGTCTTGATTGGCGGATTCGGAATAAACGCACCGGAGGCTGTGTTCAAACCCATGCAGAACACAGCCTCCGGTGCGTTTGTAGTATCAGTCTTGTGCGGCGCGGAACAGCGCTTCGACATTTTCCGGGCGCGTGTCCATGAGGATGGCCTCGTGGCTGGGCGAGAGGATGAGTCCGGTGGGGAAGATGCGGCGCAGCTCGTGCACCTTGGCGGTGACTTCATCGGGCGTGCCGCACACCATGAGATGCTGGGCATCCACGCCTCCGCAGAACGACACGCGGTCGCCGAAGTCGTGTCTCAGCCGTTCCGGCTCCATCTTGGCGGCGAGCGCCTGGATGGGATGGATGGCATCCACACCCATGTCGATGAGGTCGGGGATGATGTCGTGAATGGAGCCGCACGAGTGGTGGATGACCTTGAGCCCGTAGCGTTTGGCCTGCTCCACAAGGCGGCGTGTGCCGTCGAACACAAAGCGGCGCAATTCTTCCGGGCCTACCATCAGGCCCTGCTGGCTGCCGAAGTCGTTGCCGATGAGCACGGCGTGGAGCTTGCCTTGTGTGGCGCGGTAGAAGATTTCGTTGGCGCGCAAGTAGAAGTCCGTGATGCGGTCGATGACGGCTTGGAACAGTTCGGGCGCAATGAACATCTTCATGAGCGCATCCTCCATGCCGAAGGCGGCGCAGGCGTCTTGGAAATGTGCCGACCAGACGACGCCCAGCACGGCGTACCCCTCGGGCACGTCGTCCACCACGCGGCGGCATTCGTCAGGGTCGATGTAGCGTTCCGGTTCGGGCCAGTCGAAAAGGTCTACGGCCGACGGGTCGGTGTAGTCCTCGAAGAATCCGGGTGCGGTGAGGGTGCGCTCCTCGTTGGAGCCGTCGGTGCGCCGCTTGGCAAAGTCGAAGGCGGCATAGATGGCGTTGCTTGTGGGCGAGTGGTAAGGCAGTTCCACGGGATAGAGGTCGTCGCCGAGACAGGATTTCAGGCTTTTCATGTCCGTCACGCCGAAATGGCGGTAAAGCATGGGCAGGGCTTTGGCGTCGGGTATGCCCAGCCACGAGGCCGGGTGGTCAACGGGACGCCGTTCGATGGTTGCGTAAAATCGTTCGATGTGGTTCATGGTATGTTGGGGTTTTGAGTTAACGAGGGTTCAGGGTTAGTTGACAAGGGGACGAGTTGACAAGTTAACAAGGCTCCTTGTCCCCTCGTCAACTCGTCCCCTTGTCAACTAAAGAATCAGTTCATAATCGGCCACGTCGAGCCAGTGGTCGAACTTGCGTCCGACTTCGCGGAAGAGCGACACGCGGCGGAAGCCCAGGCGTTCGTGCAGGGCGGTACTGGCCGGGTTGGGTACGGTGATACATGCCACCAGCGCGTGGTAGCCTTCATCGCGGCAAGCTTCGATGAGGCGCTCCATCAGCATTCGCCCATAACCTTTCCCCGTGTGGTCGGGATGGAGGTAGACGGTGTTTTCCAATGTGTAGCGGTAGGCGTGCCGTTCTTTCCACGGATGGGCATAGCAGTAGCCCGCCACTACGCCGTCGGCCACACAGACGTAGGCAGGATATGCCCCGTCGAAGGGCAGCTTCATCATCACGTCTTCCCCTGAGCGGGGAGGCTCGGTGTCGAAGGTCGCGGTGGTGTGTTGCACATAGTGGGCATAGATGTCCGCTATGGCATCCGCATCGGCTGTGGCCAGAGGTCGTATCTGTATCATTTTTTTTCCGATATTTTAGACAAAGGTAAGCAAAATAGCCTCTATCTTTGCCACGTAATCAACAGAAAACTTGAGGCTTTATGAAAAAACTACTCCTGGGAGCTTGCGCGGCTCTCGTTTCGTTATCGCTTTCGGCGCAGCAGACCTATAAGGAATTGGCCGAACAGGCTTTCCATTGTGTGGAGCAGGACAGTCTGGACAGGGCCGCCGGGCTGTTCCGCCAGGCCCTGAAGCTGGAGCCGGGCAACGCCTTCAATGCCGAGCTGTTTGCCGGATTGGGAGAAATCTGCTATCGGCAGAAGCGTCCGCAGGAGGCCATCGAGCAATACACCCTCTCGCTCAACATGCGCCCGAAGTCTGTCCCCACGCTGCTTTCCCGTGCCGGAGTTTATCTGGAGACAGGCGACGAACGCCATGCCTACACGGACTATTGCGACGTGCTCGACCTGGACAAGGACAACCGCGAGGCGTTGTTTTTCCGTGCCTACATCAACATGTCCCGTCGCGACTACAAGGCCGCCCGCGTGGACTACGAACGCCTGCTCATGCTCGACGCCAACCACTTCAACGCCCGTCTCGGTCTGGCCGTCCTCAACCAGAAGGAAGGCCGCCTGAAGGAAGCCAACGACCAGCTTACGACGCTCATCACCGCCCATCCGCAGGATGCCTCGCTCTATGCGGCCCGTGCCGACGTGGAAAAGGAGCAGAAGGCCTACGACCTCGCCCTGCTCGACTTGGAGGAGGCTATCCGCCTGCAGCCCGACAACGCGCAACACTACCTGTCTCGCGCGGCCATCTACGTGAAGCAGGGCCGCAAGAAGCAGGCCCGCGCCGACCTCGACCGCGCCGTGGAGCTGGGCGTGTCGCGCGCCTCGCTCGACGGGTTCATGAAGGAGAATGAGTGAGGGGCTTGATATACAAAAAGAGGACAATAACCGGACCGCTGACAACTGTCCGATTTAGGCTTCGTGAGCGTCCATATTCCCGCTCCCGTCCGGGCATATGCACGCTCGCGTCCGAACATATGGCCGCTTGCGGCCAGGCATATGGAGCCTTACGGGGGTGTTCTGCGACAGCCTGTTCAACGGAAATTATCTTTATGTTCCGGCTGATGACGAGGAGGATTCTTCTTCAAATCCGGCTCGTGTTTGACAGATTTTTAATTCTTCCGGTGAAAATCTGTTTGACGGAGTAAGGGGTATGCAGGAATTTTGTAACTTTAGGGCCTGAAACTATATTAACGACCATTAAATGTTTATACAATGATGAAAAACACAAGCAACTACAAGGGAGTCGTCGTGCCGATGGTGACTCCGGTGACGAAAGAGGGTGAAATCGACGTGCCTGCCGTGGCGCGCATCGTGGAAAGCTTTGCGCAGAGCGGCGTGGCGCCTCTGTTGATGGGCACTACGGGCGAGGGCAATTCCGTGTCGGCCGCGCAGGGGCTTCAGCTGGTTGAGGCCGCGGTGAAGGCTGCCCGGGGGCGAATTCTGGTCTATGCGGGGCTGACGGGCACCTGCTTCAGCGAACAGCTCAAGGCGGCGGCTGCCTATACGCGGGCCGGAGCCGACGTGATTGTCGCCACGCTGCCCAGCTATTACGCGCTGACCGACGAACAGATGTATAACTACTACAAGACGCTGGCCGACAGCATCGAAGGCCCGCTGATGCTCTACAACATCAAGTCGACCACGCACATGAGCATTCCCGTGGACGTCATCCGCCGTCTGGCCGAACATCCGAACATTGTGGGCCTGAAGGATTCGGAACGCGACCTGGAGCGCATGGAAGCCTGCATCGCCATCTCGCGCGGACGCGAGGACTTTGCTTATTTCTGCGGATGGGCGGCCCAGTCGGCCCACTGCCTGGAGTTGGGCGGCGACGGCATCGTGCCCAGCACGGCCAACTTCGTGCCGCGCATGTTCCAAGAGCTTTATGAAGCAGCCGTGAAGGGCGACATGGACACGGCGAACCGCCTGCAGGAAGAGACCAACGCCATTGCCAAGATTTATCAGGAAGGACGCACGCTGGGCGAATCGCTCACGGCGCTGAAGGTGATGATGCAGACCGACGGCCTGTGTGAACCCCATATGCTGATGCCGCTGACGCGCCTTGCGCCGGAGGCCGAGCAGGAGATTGCCGAACGCGCACGTCGCGTGGAGCATTGAGAGGAGAGTGTGAATCGGATTGTTGAACGCATATACCTTATTATATATGGCTCATGCTTCTCTTCATTGGATAGACATGACCATCGTCATCGTCTCCGTTCTGCTGGCCATCGTAGTGGGTGCTTATTTCGCCCACCGTCAGAAATCGACCGATACTTATTTTGCAGCCAATGGCAACATCCCGGCATGGGCCATCGGCATGTCCATCTTTGCCACGCTCATCAGCAGTGTGACGTTCATCGCCTATCCCGGCGCGGCCTACGCCGGCAACTGGATTCTGCTTGTGCAGGGACTGATGGTGCCCGTCGTGCTTGTGGCCATGATTGGCTTCATCGTCCCGTTGTTCCGGCGGGTCATCAAGCTCAGCACGTATGAGTATTTCGAGAAACGCTTCGGATTCTTTGCCCGCTTCTACAGTTCGCTGGCGTTCATGCTGGGCCATTTCTCCAAGATGGGCACCGTGTTCTATCTCGTGGGTATCACGCTGATGGCGTTTCTCAATGTCGACATCAGCGCCATCATCATCGTGCTGGGTGTGGCCATTATCCTGCTGACGTTGCTGGGCGGCATCGAGGCCGTCATCTGGATGGACGTCATTCAGGGTTTCATGCTCATCGGCGGCGGCCTGATTTGCGTCGCCATGCTTCTGTTCATGCCTGAAGGAGGTCCGTCGACGGTGTTCTCGGTGGCAGCGGAATATGACAAGATAGATTTCGGTCCTTATGCATGGGACCTGACTCACTTGACGTTCCTCGTGATGGTGCTCAACGGCATCTTCTATGCCATCCAGAAATATGGCACCGACCAGACCATCGTGCAGCGCTATCTGACAGCACGCGATGACAAGAGCGCCAAGAAGGCTGCCTATTTGGGTGTGTTCCTCAGCGTGCCCATCTGGGCGATGTTCATGTTCATCGGCACGGGACTGTTCGTGTTCTACCACGTTGCCGGCGCTCCGGCTCTGCCCGAAGGCATCAAGGCCGACGAGGTGTTCCCTTACTTCATAGCCACTGAGATGCCGGTCGGCATCACCGGACTCATCATCGCGGCTTTGGCGGCCGGAGCCATATCCAGTCTGGATTCCGACATGAACTGTATGTCGGCCATCGTGGTGCAGGACTATTACGTGCGCTTCAAGCCGCAGAGCACCGACCGCCAGCGTCTGCGCGTGGGTCGTTGGGCCGTGGCCGTTTCGGGTATCGCTTCTGTGGGCGTGGCCTTGCTCTATGTGCTGTGGGGCGGTGAAGGAGTGTTGGGCGCCGTGTTCGGACTGTACGCCATATTCTCGGCCGGCATCGTGGGCATCTTCCTCCTGGGCCTGTTGAGCCGCCGTGCCAACAAGCAGGGTTTGCTGGTGGGCATCATTGCGGCCATCATCTTTACGGCCTATGCTGTGCTTACGTCCACCAAGTTCGATTTCGGAGGTGGTGAACGCCTGCTGCTCGACTTGGGCTCGTGGAACTTCTCACACCATAAATACATGCTGGGCGTCTACAGCCACCTCATCGTATTTATCGTGGGCTATTTTGCCAGCTACCTGTTCAAAACGCCTTTGGCCGATAAGGAATTAACCATATACGGATATCTTGAAGAAAAAAGAAAAGCAAAACAATGAAACAGATTACACTATTACAACCTCAGAAGATAGTCTTCGGTACGGGTTGCGCGGCGCAATTTTGTACTGACTACGTCGCATTGGGATATAAACGTTTGTTCCTGCTTACCGCCACGGCCGTCAAGGCCATGGTGGAGCGGGAGATTGCTGCCAAGTTGGAGCAGGCCGGTGTGGTCGTCTGTGTGAAGGATGACATCAAGGCCGAGCCGTCCGTAACGGATTTCAAGCACATCTTGGCCGAAGCCGAGGCTTTTGGCGCCGACAGCGTGCTTGGCGTGGGCGGCGGCAGCGTGCTCGATGTCGCCAAGCTGGTGGCAGCTCTCATCGGCAGCGAACAACATGTGGAAGACCTTTTCGGCACGGGATTCGTGAAAGCGCGTGGCCGTTGGTTTGCCTGTATGCCGACTACGGCCGGCACGGGCAGCGAGGTGTCGCCCAATGCCATTCTGTTGGACGAGCGCGATAAGCTGAAGAAGGGCATCGTCAGTCCGCATCTGCTGGCCGATGCCGCCTACATCGACCCGGCATTCACCTACACTGTTCCGCCCAAAGTCACGGCAGAGACGGGCATGGATGCCTTGACACACTGCATCGAAGCCTATACCAATAAGTTTGCCCATCCGGTTGTGGATGTCTATGCGCTCAACGGCATCAGGCTGATTGCGGCCCATTTGCTTCGTGCGGTGAAAGACGGGCACGACGTGGAGGCTCGCGAAGCCTTGTTGTTGGGCAGTATGTATGGCGGTCTGTGCCTTGGTCCGGTCAATACGGCGGCAGTTCATGCGTTGTCCTATCCGTTGGGAGGCGAGTTTCATATTTCCCACGGTCTTTCCAACGCCATTCTGTTGCCGTCGGTCATGAAGTTCAACCGTTGTGCCAACGTGAGAAAGTATGCCGAGGTGGCTCTGGCTTGCGGCGTGTCGGCCGGTGCCGATGACGACGAGACCGCACAAAAGGGCGTTGACTTTATTACCCGGTTGTCGAAAGACTGTGGCATCCCCACCAAGTTGAGCGACATCGGTATTCCCCGTGAGGCCGTGGAGCACATGGCAAAAGCCGCCATGGACGTACAACGCCTCTTGAAGAACAATCCGCGTGAAGTGACCGAGGCCGACGCCCGTGCCATCTATGAAAGTTTGTATTAACCAAGCAAAAGAACAATCATCATGACAGAACATATTCGGCCAATATTGGCCATTACGATGGGCGATCCGGCAGGCATCGGCCCGGAGATAGTAGCAAAGGCGCTTTCTCATCAGGAGGTATATGCTCAATGTCGTCCGTTGGTGACGGGTGATGCGGCTATCATTGACAAAGCGGTGAAGTTGTTGGGATTGCCCTTGCAGGTGCATGCCATAGCGCAAGTGAAAGACGCGCGTTTCGAGTATGGCACAATCGATGTGTTCGATTTGCAATGCGTGGAGCTTTCCTCCTTTGAGTATGGCAAAGTGTCTGCCCAATGCGGCAACGCGGCGTTTGTTTCCATCAGGAAAGCCATCGAGCTGGCCATGGCCGACGAGGTGGATGGGACGGTGACCGCTCCTCTCAACAAAGAGGCCCTCAATCTTGCCGGTCATCATTTCGACGGGCATACGGAGATTTACGCCCATTTCACCAACACCAAGAAATATGCCATGCTGCTTGCCGACGAGTTTCTGCGCGTCATTCATGTGTCGACCCATGTATCCCTGCGTGAGGCTTGCGACCGCGTGAAGAAAGACCGCATCATTGAAGTGACTGAGCTGATTACCGACGCATGCAAGCAGTTCGGCGTGGAGAATCCGCGCATAGGCATTGCCGGTTTGAATCCGCATTCCAGCGACCACGGACTGTTTGGCTGGGAAGAGGAGAAAGAAATCATCCCGGCAGTGGAAGAACTTCGTGGCAGAGGCTTCAATGTGGAAGGCCCGGTTCCGCCCGACACGTTGTTTGCCAAGGCCAAGTGCGGACAGTTTGACGGTTGTGTGGCCATGTATCACGACCAAGGGCACATCCCTTTCAAAGTGGTGGGCTTCAACTGGAACAAGGAGACCGGCAAGATGGAAAGCGTGAAGGGCGTGAACATTACGCTCGGACTTCCTATCATACGCGTTTCGGTCGATCATGGCACAGCCTTCGACGTGGCAGGCAAGGGGATTGCCAGCGAGGATGCCATGATGCTGTCTCTTGATTATGCTACCCGCATGGCGATTAGCCGGCTGAAGAAGTTGGGTAGGATACAATAACAAACAAAACAATGATAGCAGTAATAGCTGACGATATAACCGGTGCCGCAGAGATTGCGGGCATCGGTTTTCGTTATGGTCTGTCCGTCAGTCTGCTGACGGACAAGAGCCGTGTGTTGTCTCCTTGTGACTTGTTGGTCTATGCCACCGACACCCGTTCCATGACGGAGGCGGAGGCCGTGGCCGAGACTCGCACGGTGGCAGCCTATCTGCATGAACAACCGGGCGTAGGCCGCATATTCAAGAAGACGGATTCGGCATTGCGGGGGCATGTGGAGGCTGAGCTTCGGGCATTGATGGATGTGCTGGGTTTATCCCGCACGCTCTTCTTGCCGGAGAATCCGTCTAAAGGCAGAACGGTGAAAGACGGCATCTATCGCATCGGAGGACAGCCGTTGAACGAGACCTCTTTTGCATTCGATCCGGAGTTTCCGGCTCGTTGTGCCGATGTGACCGGTTATTATTCTGACGTATTCTCTTTGCGTCTCGATGAGGCCATGTCGTCCGAGGGCATTTGTCTGGCCGATGCGGAAAGCAAGGCGGACGTCGTCGCTCAACTGCGGAAGGCCGATGCGGACTGCTTGGTGGCCGGCGCGGCAGACTTGTTTGAAGCCTGCTTGGAGGCAGAGGAATTTGTACTCCGCCCGCATGTCCCGTTTGCGGGACTGGGCATGCGCCGCGCACTGGTGGTTTGTGGCAGCACGGCCAGCCGGGCATTGGATGAATATCCCTATGTGCGGCGGATGAAGATGGCGACGGAAAGCATGCCGTCGGATGTATTCGAGGGCGCGTCGCCGACGACATGGTATGCGCGTCTGCAACAAGTCTACCGGACTGACGGCTCGCTCATCATGACCATTGGTCATCCTTCGAAGGGAGGCAAGGCGTTTGCGCTTCGCCTGCGTTCCGTGATGGCCCGGGGCGTAGCGGAACTGGTGAAGGAGCTGCCCCCGGAAGAACTGGTCATCGAGGGAGGGGCCACGGCCTATTCCGTTCTCTCCGCATTGGGATGGAAACAATACCGCCTGGTCGATGAAGTTGCTCCCGGAGTGGTGCGTCTGGCTTATGACGGCCTTGGTGCCGCGCCCGTGTTCATCACCTTAAAGCCCGGCAGCTATCCTTGGGGCGATTTGTTCCGATGAGCCGTTTGTCCGGTTCGTAATGAAGTAACAACCTGATACAACCATGAAAAAACGTATGAATTTGTGCGGGCTGCTTTTGGCCTGCTTTGTGTCTGTGGCGGGGCAGACCTTTACCGAGTGGCAAGACCCCGAAGTGAACGAAGTCAACCGTGCGCCGATGCACACCGATTATTTTGCTTATGCTTCGGAAGAAGCGGCTTTGGCCGGCGATGCGGCTTCGCAACCCAATTATCTTTCGCTGAACGGCGTGTGGCGTTTTCATTGGCAGGAGAATGCCGACAACCCCTTGCGCGACTTTTTCCGCACGGACTATGATGACTCGGCGTGGGGCACGATGCCTGTGCCCGGAGTGTGGGAACTCAACGGCTATGGCGACCCTATCTATATCAATGCAGGCTATGCCTGGCGCGAGCATTTCGAGAATCGTCCGCCCCGGGTGCCCACGGAGCAGAATCATGTAGGCTCTTACCGGCGCACGGTGCGTGTGCCCGCCGACTGGCAGGGCAAGCAGGTGTTTATCCATCTGGGCTCGGTCACGTCGAACGTTTACCTGTGGGTGAACGGCCGCTTTGTGGGCTACAGCGAGGACAGCAAGCTGGAGGCTGAGTTTGACGTGACGCCCTATCTCAATCCCGGCAAGGATAATCTCATCGCTCTTCAAGTCTATCGTTGGTGCGACGGCACCTATCTGGAAGATCAGGACTTCTTCCGCCTGTCCGGCGTGGGGCGCGACTGTTATCTGTATGCCCGCGAACGGGAACACATTTCCGATATCCGCGTCACGCCGGAGCTTGACGACGCCTATCGTGACGGTTGGCTGAACGTGGCTGTCCGCATGGAGGGCGGAGGCTCGGTGATGCTGCGTCTGCTCGATGCCGACGGCCGGCAAGTGGCCGAAGCGGCATTGGCGGGGCGTGGCGGATATCGGGCGGCCCGGATGGAGGTGACGGCTCCCCGCAAGTGGACGGCCGAGACGCCTTACCTGTACACCCTTCTGGCTTATCACGTGAAGCAGGGGCGTACCGTGGAAGTCATTCCCGTGCGGGTGGGCTTCCGTAGCGTGGAAATCAAGGACGGGCAACTCTGCATCAACGGCCGTCCGATTCTGGTCAAGGGCGTGAACCGTCACGAGATGGACCCGAATACGGGTTATGTCGTGTCGCGCGAGCGGATGCTTCAAGACATACGCATCATGAAGGAGATGAACATCAATGCCGTGCGCACCTGCCACTATCCGGACGACCCTTACTGGTACGAGTTGTGCGACCGCTACGGACTGTATATGGTGGCCGAGGCCAACATCGAGTCGCACGGCATGGGCTACGGGGAAAAGACGCTGGCGCGGCGCGACGATTACCTGAAGGCCCATTTGCAGCGCGACCAACGCAACGTGGAGCGTAACTTCAACCATCCTTCCGTCATCATCTGGTCGATGGGAAACGAAGCCGGATTCGGCCCCAATTTCGAGGCTTGCTATCGTTGGACGAAGAAGGAAGACCCTTCGCGTCCGGTGATGTACGAGCGCGCCGGGCTGAATGAGTTTACCGACATCTATTGCCCGATGTATCTGGGCTATGAGAATTGCGAACGCTATGCCGGGGGCGACGACCCGCGCCCGCTCATCCAATGCGAGTATGCCCACGCCATGGGCAATTCCGAAGGCGGATTTCGCGAATATTGGGACCTGGTGCGCCGCTATCCCAAGTATCAGGGCGGTTTCATCTGGGACTTTGTGGACCAGTCGTTGTTTGTCCGCCGCGACGGGGAGACGTTCTATGGCTACACCGGCGACTGGAACGACTACGACAGCAAGCACGACCAGAACTTCTGCAACAACGGCCTGATTGCCCCCGACCGCACCTGGAATCCACATGCTTACGAGGTGCAGCGCGTGTATCAGCCGGTGTGGGTGAAGCTTGTCGACTTGGCCGCCGGGCGGGTGGAGGTGTACAATGAATACACATTCCGCACGCTCGACAATTATTGTCTGGAAGCGACTCTCCTGGTCGACGGTCATCCGCTGCGTACCGGGACTCTTGACCTTGCGGGCGTGGCTCCCGGCGGGCGAAAGGAGTTCACGTTGCCCGTGTCCGTGCCCGAGGTGGTCGACGGAGCGGAAGTGCTGCTCAACGTGGCCGTCCGCCTGAAAGAGGCCGAACCGCTTTTGTCCGCCGGACACGTCGTGGCGCGTCGGCAGTTCGCCTTGCAGGATTGGCCGTTTGAGCGTCGGGCGTCGTTGCAGTCCGCTCCCGTTTATCCCCTTCCGGCCCTGCAGGTGACCGATGCCGACGGCGTGTTGACCGTGACGGGCGAGCGTTGCTCGTGGCAGTTCAGCCGTGCCGACGGCTTCCTTTTCGGTTACGTGGCTGACGGGCGCCGTCAGCTGGCCGAGGGCGGAAAGCTCACACCCAATTTCTGGCGTGCCCCGACCGACAACGACATGGGTGCCAATCTCCACCGCAAGCTGGCCGCATGGCGCGACCCGGGTTATCGCCTGCTCGACCTTCAGGTGTTACCTCAGGCCGACGGAACGGTGCGCTTGCAGGCCGTTTACCGGTTGGAACGGGTGGGCGCCAAACTGACGCTGACCTACACCCTTCGCCCCGACGGCGCGACGGAGGTGCGTCAGGCGTTGAGCGAAACGAAGGCGGACGGCCCGATGTTGCCGCGCTTCGGCATGCAGATGCAGGTGCCTGCCGCCATGGAATATATCACCTACTACGGACGCGGCCCGATGGAAAATTACGCCGATCGCCGCTCGGCTGCCGATTTGGGCATTTATGAACAGACGGTGACGGAGCAGTTTTATCCCTACATCCGTCCGCAGGAGACGGGCAACAAGTGCGACGTGCGCTGGTGGCGGCTTGCCGAAAAGGGCGGTCGCGGACTCGACCTGCGCGGAGATGCCCCGCTGTCGGTTTCGGCCCTGCACTACACCGTGTCCCAGCTGGACGACGGCGAGGCGAAAGACAACCGGCATTCCGAACTGCTGGTCCCCGCCGACTGTACCAACTGGTGTATCGACAAGGCGCAGATGGGCCTGGGCTGTGTCAACAGCTGGGGCGCGACGGCCCGTCGGGAATATCTCCTGCCGTTGCTCGACTATGAGTTCGGCTTTACGCTGACGCCCCTTCGCCCGTAAGCGTCCATATGCCGGCCCGCGAGCCGTCATATCTCCGCTCGCGAGCCGGCATATGCAGCGGCCGCACGGAACATATCTTCGCGTATGTCCGTGCGGCCGCATTCTGTTTTGTTCTGATTGGCAGTCTGTTGTCGGATGTATGCCGGAGGCCGTTGTCAGTGCTCTTTCAGGAAACGGTTGATGAGCGCCACGAACCCTTTGCCATATTTTTCGCGCTTGAAATCGCCTATGCCGCTTATTTCTCCGAAAGCTTCCACCGTGGTCGGGCGGACGCTGCACAACAGGTGGAGCACCTTGTCCGACAACACGATGTAGGGCGGATAACCCAGTTCGTCGGCCACTTGCTTGCGATGGGCGCGTAACAGTTCAAACAACTCGTCTTCCGGCCGGCGGGCGGGTGCGTCGAGCGGCAGTTCGGGCGCGGCCTTCGCTTTCTGTCGCTTGGACCGTTTTTCCTCGTGTTTGATGACAACTAGCATGGCGCGTTCCCGCCCGAAGAGCACCTTGCGCCCGCTTTCGGTCACCTTCAGGTGGTTGCCCTCGTTGTAGGCAATCTCGATGTATCCCAGCTGGAGCATCTGCAGCAGATAGTCGTTCCAGTCGTGTGCGCTCATGTCTCTTCCGGCACCGAACGTTTTCAGGCGGTCCAGCCCGCCGGATACGACGTCCTGAGTGTAGGCACCGCGCAGCACGTCAACCAGCAGGCGGATGCCGATGTTCTCGTTGGCCCGCACGATGGCGCTCAACGCTTTCTGCACCAAGATGGTGCCGTCGAACCGTTGCGGCGGGTTCCGGCACACGTCGCAATGCCCGCAGTCGTACTCGCGGTTTTCGCCGAAGTAATTGAGCAGGATGCGCCGGCGGCAGATGTCGGACTCGGCGTATTGTTGCATGCGGTTCAGCTTGTCGAGGTTGACGGCCTGTTGCGCGCTGTCGTTGGCAAATTTCGACAGCAGCACGATGTCGCCCAGCGAATAGAACAGGAGGGTGTCGCTCTCCAGTCCGTCTCGTCCGGCCCGACCTATTTCCTGGTAAAAGTTTTCTATGCTTTTGGGCAGGTTGTAATGGATGACCCATCGCACGTTGGATTTGTCGATGCCCATGCCGAAGGCGATGGTGGCACACACCACCTGCACGCGGTCGTTGATGAAATCCTCCTGAGCGCGGTTGCGGGCGTCAGGGCTGAGGCCGGCGTGATAGGGCAGGGCGCTGATGCCGTGTCGGCGCAGGATGTCGGCCACCTTTTCCGTATTGTTCCGGCTCATGCAGTAGATGATGCCGCATTGTGCGCGGTGTTCGTCAATGAAGTTCAGTATGGCCCGGTTTTTCTCTTTCTGCGTGTAGCCTCGTTTTACGGTGAGGTTCAGGTTGGGCCGGTCGAACGATGAGATGAACATTTGCGGGTCCTTCATGTGGAGTTGCGTCACGATGTCCTGGCGGGTGATTTTGTCGGCTGTGGCCGTCAGCGCGATAATCGGCACGCGTGGAAATTCCCGCCGCAACACGCCGAGCTGCGTGTATTCCGGCCGGAAGTCGTGTCCCCATTGCGATATGCAATGAGCTTCGTCGATGGCAAAAAGGGCCACCCGGATGTCCTTCAGCAGGAAGTTCACTTCGTTCATGAGCCGTTCGGGCGAGATGTAGAGCAGCTTGATGCGTCCTTGTAGGCAGTCGCGTCGTATGGCGGCGTTGTCGGCATCGGTGTTGCCGCTGTTGAGCGCTGCGGCGGGAATGCCGTTTGCGCGCAAAGCCCCCACCTGGTCTTTCATGAGCGATATGAGTGGCGATATTACCACCGTGGTGCCCCCGGCCACTATGGCCGGCAGTTGGTAGCAGATGGATTTTCCTCCGCCGGTGGGCATCAGTACCAGCGTGTCCCTTCCGGCCAGCACATTGTTGATGATTTCTTCTTGCAGCGGGCGAAAGGAGTCATATCCGAAGTAAGTCTTGAGCGTTTGCGATATGTTGTTCATGCGGATGTCTTTGGAGTGCGCAAAGATACTTCGTTTGTCTGAAAGGGCAAGCCTTGCGGCGGAAACATTGTCCGTGGCGGATGCTTTCCGCCTCATTCCTTATAATTAACAAATGGATGTTTCCCGATGTCGGGGCTTTGAAGGATACCGGTTGCCGTTTTTGTTAATTATTGATTAAGGTCGTGCGTGCAAAGTCGCGTTCGGATGAAATATGCTTGCAAGATTATTTCCGTACATTGTGCGGACAAACGCCGGTTTCGTATTTGTGCGAATCGCAAGCGGAGTTTTTTCGTCCTGAAACATGGTGCGCCGGTTGTAGTGCATTGGCTAATGGTTGATTGTGAGTGAATAAGGGTAATTTTTACACTATAAACGATGTTGTCTTGCTTTCGTTCGGGATAAACCGGGAGACAATTGCGTATTTGTTCGTTTTTTGTTTCGTAAGCAAAGCGGAGCTTTATGGCTGGTTAATATTCTTTTTGAAAAATAAGGTTAATCTAGTATTGCGCAATAAAAAAAATATCTGTTCTTTGTATAAACACAAAGTAAAGGGCACAGACATAAAAATCACTACAAGAACTTATGACAAAAATGGCAAAGGATGCTGAAGGCGGAGAAGTAAGACGCCCCTACAACATCAGAGAAAAAAAAGAAAAGGATGCTGCTTATCGCTCCTTGATTCGCGCAGAATTGGCGGATGAATTATATGATAAGATAGTGAACATCATTGTAGCTCAGAAGAAATACAAAGATCCTGATTACTCTGCGAAGGAGTTGGCTTCGGACCTGAAGACCAACACCCGTTATCTGTCGGCCGTAATCAACTCGCGTTTTGGGATGAACTACTCTTGTTTGGTTAACGAGTATCGCATTCGTGAAGCGGCACATTTGCTGGTCGATCGCCGGTATTTGGACAAGAACGTGGAGGAAATCAGCACCATGGTGGGCTTTTCCAACCGCCAGTCGTTCTATGCCGCATTCTATAGAATCAAGGGGGAGACTCCGAGAAGCTACCGGCGGAGACACTTGGATAAGAACAAGTAACAAGCGATTTAAATTAATAGTGGAAAAAGGTTGTCCGGAGAGCCTGCCTGTGACTGCCATGCTTTGAAGAAGTGGCTTTGCTCCTTCGACTTCCGGGTGTGGCTGAGGTCAGAGCCAAGCTCTTGCGGAGAGCCTTTTGTTGTTTGGTTAAATCATTAAAACTATAAGCGATTCTCATGAAAAAGACAATGATGCAAATGGTTATGACTACAATGCTGCTGACTGCCTGCGGCTCGTCGCAGAAGGAAACCGTGGCCGATGATTTCGATTACACGGTGGAACAGTTTGCCGACTTGCAAATCCTGCGTTACAAGGTGAAAGACTTTGACAAGCTGACGCTGAAGCAAAAGGAACTGGTGTATTACCTGTCGCAGGCCGCCCTTGAAGGGCGTGACATTCTGTATGACCAGAACGGAAAGTACAACCTTGTCATCCGCCGGATGCTGGAGACAGTCTACACCGACTATCAGGGTGACCGCAACGACAGCAATTTTGTCAATCTGGAGGTGTATCTGAAGCGGGTCTGGTTCTCGAACGGCATTCATCATCATTATGCCTCGGACAAGTTTGTGCCGGGCTTTACGCCGGAGTTCTTCCGCGCGGCTTTGGAGAGTGTGGATGCCGACAAGCTTCCGCTGGACAAAGGCCAAACCGTTGCTCAGTTGTGTGACGAGGTGTTTCCCGTCATATTCAATCCCGACGTGATGAAGAAGCGCGTGAATCAGGCAGCAGGTGAAGACCTGATACTCACCTCGGCATCTAACTATTATGATGGCGTGACTCAGGAAGAAGCCGAAGCCTTCTATAACAAGATGAAGAATCCGGCAGATTCCATGCCGGTGATGTATGGCATGAACAGCCGCCTGGTGAAGGAAAACGGCAAAGTATTTGAAAAGGTCTGGAAACTCGACGGGCTTTACGGGAAAGCCATAGAGCGCATCATCTATTGGCTGCGCAAGGCCGAGACCGTAGCCGAGGACGAGCAACAGAAAGCCGTTATCGACAAGCTGATTGCCTTTTACACGACCGGCGACTTGAAGACTTTCGACGAATACTCCATCTTGTGGGTGAACGAACAGAATGCCAAGGTGGACTTTGTGAACGGATTTATCGAGAGCTATGGCGACCCGCTCGGGCTGAAAGCCAGCTGGGAGTCTATCGTGAACTTCAAGGACGAAGAAGCCACCAAACGCACGGCCACGCTGAGCGCCAATGCCAAGTGGTTTGAGGAGCATTCGCCCGTGGACAACCGCTTCAAGAAAGATACCGTGAAGGGCATCACGGCCAAGGTCATCACCGCAGCCATCCTGGGCGGAGACCTCTATCCCTCCACCGCCATCGGCATCAACCTGCCCAACTCCAACTGGATACGCAGCGTGCATGGTTCCAAGTCGGTCACCATCGGCAATCTGACCGATGCCTACAACAAGGCTGCCCATGGAAACGGTTTCAACGAAGAGTTTGTATATAGCGACGCGGAACGTGCCCTGCTCGACAAATATGGCGACCTGACCGGCGACTTGCATACCGACCTGCACGAATGTCTCGGACACGGTTCCGGGCAGTTGCTTCCCGGCGTCGACCAGGACGCATTGAAGGCCTACGGCTCCACCATCGAAGAGACCCGTGCCGACCTGTTCGGGCTCTACTATCTGCCCGATGCGAAGATGGTGGAACTGGGCCTGACGCCGGACGCCGAGGCTTACAAAGCCGAATACTATTCCTACATGATGAACGGACTGATGACGCAGCTGGTGCGCATCGAGCCGGGCAACGACGTCGAGGAGGCACACATGCGCAACCGTCAGCTGATTGCCCGTTGGGCCTACGAGAACGGCAAGGCCGACAACGTGGTGGAACTGGTGAAGAAAGACGGAAAGACCTACGTGAAGATAAACGACTATGAGAAGCTGCGCGCGCTCTTCGGCAAACTGCTGGCCGAGATACAGCGCATCAAGTCGGAAGGCGATTTCGACGCCGCGCGCAATCTGGTGGAGACCTATGCCGTGAAGGTCGACCCGGAACTCCACAAGGAGGTGCTGGCCCGTTATGAGAAGCTCCATCTGGCTCCCTACAAAGGCTTCGTGAATCCCGTCTATACAGCCGTGACCGATGGCGACGGCAACATCACCGACGTGACGGTTTCCTACACCGAAGGCTATGCCGAGCAGATGTTGCGCTACAGCAAAGAGTACGCCAACCTGCCTTATCGCAACGAATGATGCCGCCCATGGACTTGCAGGAGACACTGAGGGACATCAAGACCCGCTGCCGATTGGGCATGAACGGCGTGGTCTCGAAAAGCATGCGCGACAAGGGGCTGGACTACAAGCTCAATTTCGGCGTGGAGCTGCCCCGCCTGAAGGAGATAGCTGCCTGCTATCCGAAAGACCACCGGCTGGCACAAGCGCTGTGGAAGGAGGACATCCGCGAGTCGAAGATTCTGGCCGCCATGCTCCAGCCGGTTGACACGTTCTGTCCCGAGATGGCCGACATCTGGGTGGAAGACATGCGCTACCCCGAGATGGCCGAGCTGACATGCCAGCATCTGTTTCAATATCTGCCCTACGCCTCGCAGAAGGCGTTCGAGTGGATTGCCGACGACAGGGAGTATTTCGCCGCCTGCGGCTATCTCGTCCTGGCCCGGCTGTTCATGAAGAAACGCCCCCTCAACGAGCGGGCCGAGAATGAATATCTCGACCAGGTTGCCGCCGCCCTCCGGAGCGACACCCCCTTTGTGCGCCGCTGTGCTTACGCCTCGTTGCTGAGATTCGTGCAGCAGGGAGAGGACGAGGGACGAAAAGCCCTCTCGGCCCTGGAACCCTTGCGCCGGTCGGCCGACGAAGCGATGCGCAACGTTTACAACGAAATCAAGCTCGAAACCGAGCTTTAACTTGCTTTTTCCCCATTGCCGACAAGGTCTGAAAGCCCGGCAATGGGGATTTTTGTGCCCCTGCATCAACCGTAAAACCTCCGGATATGTCCGCCCGCGAGCGCAGATATGTCTGCTCGTGAGCGTGGATATGTCCGCTTGCGAGCGCGAATATGGACGCCCGGAAGGCCCGATATGGTCACGGTCGCCCGTCCTATCGGCCCGAATCGGGGGCGATAAAATCTTGACGTGTTTCTTTCCTGTTTCACCGAAAAGGCGTATTTTTGCACGTAAACCCCTATATCCTTGTGGACGTGGACAATGTAAAAGATAGAGTGAAACAGATATTCACCGAATATCTGCGTGTCAACAAGCATCGCAAGACGCCTGAGCGTTTTGCCATACTCGACGCTATCTACTCCATCGACGGGCATTTCGACATCGAAACCCTTTACTCCACCATGCTGAAGAAAGAAAACTTCCGCGTGAGCCGGGCCACGCTCTACAACACCATCGTGCTTCTGCTCGACGCCAAGCTGCTCATCAAGCACGCTTTCGGCAACACGGCCCAATATGAAAAGTCGTTCAACATCGAAACCCATCACCACCTCATCTGCACAGCCTGCGGCCGGGTGTCCGAATTTCAGGACGAGGAACTGCAGCGCGACATTGCGCGGGTGGATTTGAAGAAGTTTCAGATGTCCCACTATTCCTTATATATATATGGCACGTGCGGGCGGTGTGCGGCAGCGGCGCGAAGGAAGAAAAAGCAGAACCAAGAAAAGAAGTAACATAACATTTTTGTAAAAAAGCAACGAACATGAAAGTAGATGTCTTACTGGGACTCCAATGGGGAGATGAAGGCAAAGGCAAGGTTGTCGATGTGTTGACCCCCAACTATGACGTGGTAGCCCGTTTCCAAGGCGGTCCGAACGCAGGCCATACGCTTGAGTTTGAAGGACAAAAATACGTGTTGCGCTCCATTCCTTCGGGAATCTTCCAGGGCGACAAGGTGAACATCATCGGCAACGGCGTGGTGCTCGACCCGGCACTCTTCAAGGCCGAGGCCGAAGCCCTCGAAGCCTCGGGCCATGACCTGAAGGAGCGTTTGCACATTTCGAAGAAAGCCCATCTGATTCTGCCTACTCACCGCATACTCGACGCTGCTTACGAGGCTGCCAAGGGAGCCGCCAAAGTGGGCACCACGGGCAAGGGCATCGGTCCCACCTATACGGACAAGGTGAGCCGCAACGGTTTGCGCGTGGGCGACATCCTGCTGAATTTCGATGAGAAATATGCCGCAGCCAAAGCACGCCACGAACGCATCCTGAAGAGCCTGAACTACGAGTATGACATTACGCAGCTGGAGAAGGACTGGATGGAGGGCATCGAATATCTGAAGCAGTTCCATCTGGTGGACAGCGAGCACGAGATTAACAACCTGCTGAAGCAGGGCAAATCCGTGTTGTGCGAAGGCGCCCAGGGCACGATGCTCGACGTGGACTTCGGTTCCTATCCCTTTGTGACTTCCTCCAACACCGTGTGTGCCGGGGCATGCACGGGTCTTGGCGTGGCGCCGAACAAGATTGGCGAGGTGTTTGGCATCATCAAGGCCTATTGCACCCGTGTGGGCAGCGGCCCGTTCCCCACGGAATTGTTCGACGAGACGGGCAAGACTATCCGTGCCGTAGGCCATGAATACGGAGCCGTGACTGGTCGCGAGCGTCGCTGCGGATGGATAGACCTCGTGGCGTTGAAATATGCCATCATGGTCAACGGCGTGACGCAGCTCATCATGATGAAGAGCGACGTGCTCGACGGATTTGACACCGTGAAAGCCTGCGTGGCCTATCGGGTGAACGGCGAGGAAATCGACTACTTCCCCTACGACATCACCGACGGCGTGGAGCCGGTTTACGTGGAACTGCCGGGATGGAAGACCGACCTCACGAAGATGACGAGCGAAGACGAGTTCCCCGAGGAATTCAACGCCTACATCTCCTTCTTGGAGTCGGAGCTGGAAACGCCCATCAAGATTGTTTCCGTGGGTCCCGACCGCGAGCAGACCATCGTTCGCTACACCGGAGAATAAGCGGGTTTGACATATCCATACACAGAGGCCGCACCAAGTCAGTTGCTTGCGTGCGGCCTCTGTGTGTTCGTCTGTCGGCGGGCTATCGTCCGGCTTCGTCCGTCAGGCGCCGGATGCGCTCGTTCAGTTCGTTGGCCTTCATCAGTTTCTCGATGGTGAGGTGCATGCGGTAGTGCCAGTAGTTGAGCGGGTTGGCCGGGACGTTGATGCGTTCGCGCCCGATGTCGGGACAGCGCAGGCGTTCGTCCGTGGAGAGCCAGTCCTGCCAGCTCAGGATGCAGAGCATGGACGGCGAGGCCAGCTGGCGTGCGATGATGGCCTCGCATGTCGCCCCGTCGGCATCGGCCGGTGGCGTGTCGCGCCGTTTCAGCACGTCGTGCCAATAGTCCTCGGTCAGGGGCGGAGTCTCGCGCCACCATCCGCGCAGGGTGCTCATGTCGTGGGTCGAGAGCGTGCACACGGAGCTGTACGGATAGTGTTCCACCGGGGCAAACTTGTGTCCGGGGTCTTTGGGCATGCGCTCAATCTCCAGGCTCAGGATGCGCAACTGTTCCATTACCCAGGGCACGCAGGCCGGTATCATGCCCAGGTCTTCCCCGCAGGCCAGCATGGGGGTGCATTGCGTGAGCATGGGGAGTTTCTTCATGGCCTCGCGATACCAGAAGTCGTTGTGACGCTCGTAGTAGAAATGATGGTGCAGACGGGCGAACGCGCCTTTTTCATATCGGTTCAGGCGGGTGTAGAAATAGTCGTCCTGGGCCATGATGCGCGGGTGGAAACGGTTCGGACACCGGTGGTCGGCCACGAAGAGCACGTTGCTGATGAGGGCATACAGCCCGTCGCGCAGGCGGATGCTCCGGCGGTCGTCCTTCCCGGCAAAGTGGGCCTCCACTTGGCGTTGGGTGGCAAATTCGGGGCGCATCTCGTAGCGTCCCTGCCCGATGGGGCGGACGTAGTTTTCTTTCACGGTGACGGCCTCGTTGCCGAACGTCAGGCTCAGCAGCTCGTCGTCGATGTAGGGACGGGTGTAGAGCTCTTCGCGGAACGGCAGGCCGAAGCTCTCAATCTCTTGCGGCGACATGGGCAGGGCGGGGGAGAACTGCCCCAGCAGGCCGTGCACGGAGTGGGCGGGTATCTCCCAGATGCGGAAGAAGCCCAGGATGTGGTCTATGCGATAGGCTGTGAAATATTCGGCCATCTTGCCGAACCGTCGTTGCCACCAGCGGTATCCGTCTTCGGCCATGCGCTCCCAGTTGTAGGTGGGGAATCCCCAGTTTTGTCCGTTGGCCGAGAATGGGTCGGGCGGCGCTCCGGCCTGTCCGTCGAGGTTGAAATAGTGTGGCTCCGTCCACGTCTCCACGCTGTGACGGCTCACTCCGATGGGGATGTCGCCCTTCAGGATTACGCCCAGGCTGCGGGCATAGTCACTTGCGCCGAGCAGCTGGCAGTGCAGTTGGTATTGCATGTAGTAGAAGAAAGCAATCTCCCGGTAAACGGGGCTGTCCGCGGCGCACAATCGTTCGACGGCCTGCGGGGAGTAGGCGGCATAGTCGCCCCACCGGCTGAAGTCGGGCGTGCCGAACTTGTCGCGCAGGTAGCTGAAGGCGGCATAGGGCCGCAGCCAATCCTTGTTCCTGAGGAAGAACGTTTGAAATCCCTCAGTGTGCAACACCGCGTCGCCTTCCTCGTCGTACTTCAACCGCATGTATTCCCATTTGGCATGGTTCACCCGCTCGTAGTCCATATCGGGCATGGCGTTTAGTTCCACTTGCAGCCGTTCAAATACGGCCTGCTTCCCGGCGTCGGCCACTGGGCCTAGCTGGTTTAAGTCCACATACATGGGGTGAAGCGCATACACCGAGATGCTTTTGTACGGATAGGAGTCCGTCCAACCGTAGGTGGCCGTGGAGTCGTTGACGGGCAATATCTGCACGGCCTTCTGACGGGTGAGCACGGCCCAGTCGATGAAGCGTTTCAGGTCGCCGAAGTCGCCCACGCCGAAGCTGCGCTCCGAGCGGAGCGAGAACACCGGGATGGCGGTTCCGGCCAGTCGGGGGCGGGGGTGGTTGAACCGTGTCTCCACGTCGGGCAGCACGAGGTCTTCTCCTTCGCGGGGAGCCAGTTGCCATTGGCGGTTGCTCCCTTCTTCCCACAACGGGCGTTCCGCTCCTTCGGGCCCGACGGCAATGAACTTGTATTCGAAGGGCACCGTCAGCCGGTCGGCGGGGACGAGGCACGTCCATTGGTGGGGAGCCGTCTGGTGCATGGCGACGGCCTTCTGCGGATTCCATTGCCCCAGCGCCTCCTTGTCGCCGGTCAGCATGAGCGTGTGTCCGGGGGAAGGCAACATCGGACATGTGGCGCGGAAGACGATGCAGCCCTTCTCGTCGTCGGATGCCGGAGGGGTGGCGATGCTTCCTTGCGCGTGGGCAAATGCCGCACTGAAGAAGTAGGCTTCGCCGGGGATGTCGCGCCAGTCGTCGAACAAGGCACAACGCTCCGCGCGGCAGGCCGGCAGGCGGTGGGGCATGATGTGCCATTCCGTGCGGGCGCATTTGCCCCCGATGAACACGCTGTAATAGTAGGGTACGGGTGTTTGCGACGCCGGCAGTTCGGCATCGCCCTGCCACAGATATCCATCGTCGGTGTGCAGGTTGACGTTCCGGTCGGGCAGAATCACCTTCAGCTCTTCTCCCCAGGTCGTCCTATAATGGATGTGAAAAGTTACTTTCATGGCATATTGAATTGATTGATGCGGAACAAAGGTAAGAAATTTGCCGTCAAACCGTGTCGTCCGGATAGTTTTTTGTGCCCGTCTTTTGCCGGATTGGAAATTAGCGTTATCTTTGCGCCGTCATTTTGGAAAGGTGGTAGAGTGGTCGATTACAGCGGTCTTGAAAACCGCCGTGCTGAGAGGCACCGGGGGTTCGAATCCCTGTCTTTCCGCAGCAGACGCCCGGCTTCACGTCGAAGGATGTGAGGCCGGGCGTTTTGTCGCATTGCGGAGGCTGTCTTGGAAGGCTGCCGCAGCGTCCTCCGGCGCGTATGGTTCCTGCGGCGTTCGGGCAAAAGGAAAGGCTCAAAGCAACAGCCGCCTGTGGGTTGCTTTGAGCCTTGTGTGTTGGGGCGGCCGGTTTTGCCGCCTTTTCGCGGCAGCGGGGGAATGCGGGTCAGTTGTGCACGAGCGTACCGATGTTTTCGCCGTTTATCACGCGGCGCAGGTTGCCCACAGTGTCCATGTCGAACACGATGATGGGCAGGTTGTTTTCGCGGCACATGCAGGTGGCGGTGAGGTCCATGACGCGCAGGCCCCGGCGCAGCACTTCGTCGTAGGTGATGTCTTCGAACTTCGTGGCCGTGGGGTCTTTCTCCGGGTCGGCCGTGTAGATGCCGTCCACGCGGGTGCCTTTCAGCATCACGTCGGCCTCAATCTCGATGCCGCGCAGGGACGAGCCGGTGTCGGTGGTGAAGAAGGGGTTGCCCGTGCCGCACGACATGATGACCACTTCGCCGCGCTCCATGCACTCGATGGCTTTCCACTTGCTGTAGAACTCGCCGATGGGTTCCATGCGGACGGCGGTCAGCACACGGGCCTTTACGCCTGCGGCTTCCAGTGCCGAACTGAGTCCCAGGCTGTTGATGACGGTGGCCAGCATGCCCATCTGGTCGCCCTTCACGCGGTCGAAACCTTTGGCGGCGCCGCTCAGCCCGCGGAAGATGTTGCCTCCGCCGATGACGATGCCTATCTGCACGCCCATGTCGTGTATCTCTTTGATTTGCGCGGCGTATTCGCCGAGGCGTTTCTCGTCGATGCCGTATTGTTTCTCGCCCATCAGGCTTTCTCCGCTCAGCTTGAGCAGGATGCGTTTGTACTTTGTCATGATGTTATGTTGTTTTAAAAGGGTTAATGATTCGGTTGCAATATGCTGTCGAGCAGAGGGAACAGTTTATCCTGTTCGGACGGGCGCGGTGCGCGGCGAGTCAGGAAGCGGCCGTTGCGGTCGAGGAGCATATAGGTGGGGAAGTAGGGAAGGTTGATGAGGCCGATAAAACGGTTGCCCAAGCCTTCGGGTAGCCAATAATGCTCGCCTCTCACGTTGCTGTCGGCGATTAGTTTGCGCCATGCTTCCGGTGTGCTGTTCAGGCATAGGTTGACGAACACAATGTCTTGCCCGGCATAGCGTGTGTGCAGGGCAGGGACTTCTTTCATGTCGCTCCGACAACCCGGGCATCCTACTTCGTAGATATCTATGTAGATGACTTTTCTCGGATGACGTTCGTGCAGGTAGCGGAAGAGGTCGTTCGTGCTGATTTGTTGTGCTTGCCCGCCGGGCTTATTATAATAGGTAAGGCTGTCACCTTGGCAGTCGAAACGGACATATGCTGTGTCTTGCATTGCGACGGACGGGGCTTGTTCGTACACTTGCCGCCAAATGGCAGGCAGAACGAAGGCACTGCAGTCCGGCACTGCGACAGGACGGGGCTGGCGGAAGTAGAGACTGAGCATGATATCGCGGCTGATGCTTCGCGGCTGTTTCAGCAGAATGTCTAGTTTGCGTTGCGCAACGGCTGTTGGGTCGCTCTCGCGTGGCAAGCTGCGTAATACAGAATCTTGTTCAAACAGGCAGTTGCTGAGGGCTTGCAGATGTATACCATACCACATCATGCTGTTGAGGTTGGCGGCATCGTTCAGCCGGAACAGCGGGTGACGGTAGAATGCGAGTTGCTCTTTAGGTGTATGCGCCTTGTATATCAAGTAACTGTTGGCCAATGTGTAGAGCGCTTCGATGCAGAGTAGCTTACGGTCGGCGGTGCCGATGTGCCGATGATGGCAATAGCTGTGAATGGAATCGGACAATGTGCGATAGGTTTGGCTGAATGCTTTCATGTATTCCGGAAACGACAAGTCGGGCATTTGCCGTATCTTCATTATTTGTTCCTCCAGAAAAGAACCCATGTCGAGATTGTAGCGGTTGTATAGTTGGGCAAGTCCGTTGTGGCGTCCGTTGATGGTCAGGTAGGCAGGCATTTTAACCGGGAGACTGTCGTTGAGTGTAATATGGATGGAGTCGCCTGGTGCGGCATAGAGCAGATGCGTGTCGCGATAATGCAGTGTGAACGTATGCCCTACAGAAAAATCCATTTGGGCATGAAAGTATCCGTCGGCGTTTAGCGGGGCGTTTATTCGTGTAGTGTGGTTAATCCAGTCGCAGAGGTTGATGTTTACTGTCTTCGGCGCATCCGCCTTCCGGTTGACGACCTGCCCGGTAATGACGACGCGCCCCGTCTGTGCCAAGACTTGTGTCATCGGCATCAGCAGAAACAGTAGTAAGTAGCAGATTGTTTTCATAAAGTTGTGTGTATAGTTGTATTTACCATAATAGTTTCCGCCCCAGCCAAGCTTCCATGATGCCGCGCATGCCGAGGTACACAAGGAAGGCAAGCCACAGCGCATGGTTGCCCAAGCGGTTGAAGCCGAGCCAATAGATAAGGAAGAAGCAGGCAGAGGCTATGGCTATGGCCCACAGCATCCAGCGGGTGGATGTCGTGCCAATGAATATGCCGTCGAGCAGGAAAGCGGTAAAGCTTACCAGCGGGATGGCCAGTGTCCAGTAATGATAATCGGCCGATGCGACGATGACTTCGGCTTCATCGGTGAGCAAGCCCAGGAAACCCTGTCCGCCGATGACGTAGAGCAGGGTGAAGGCGGCTGCCATGGCTATGCCCCACAGGAAAAGGCTGCGCACCATGCGTCGGAAGGCCGTGCGGTTGCCCGCACCATAGTATCGGCCGCCGAGCGCTTCTCCGGCATAGGCAAAGCCGTCCATGATGTAGGAGAATAGCGTAAAGAGTTGCATGAGCAGTGTGTTGACGGCCAAGATGATGTCGCCCTGCCGTGCGCCGGTGGAGGTGAAGAACACCGTAGTGGCCACAAGACACAGCGTGCGGAGGAAGATGTCCCTGTTGACGGCGAAAAAGCGCGTCATGGCACGCCGGTTGGCGAAGTCGCGCCAATGCCACCGGCGGCGCAGCCTTCCGTAGTGGCGCATCCATAGCCACACGGCCATACCCGTTCCGGCATATTGCGCAAGGAGCGTGCCCAAGGCAATGCCCTCTACCTTCATGCCCAGCAGAAAGACGAAAGAGAGGCTGGCCGCGATGTTGACCACGTTTTGTGTGATGGCTATATACATGGGAAAACGCGAATTCTGCATGCCGATGAACCAGCCGGAGAAACTGTAGAGCGAGAGCACGGCGGGGGCGCCCCAGATGCAAATGTAAAAGTAGCGCATGGCGGCTTCGTGTACGGCATCCGACGAACCGATGAGCCGGAAGGCGACGTGCTGGATGGGGTATTGGAGCATGAGCATACCCACGGCGATGAGCAACGCCACGCCGAGAGAGCGCAGCAGTAGGCGCGTCACCTCGTCGAGGTCGCGGCTGCCGAGCGCTTGCGATGTCATGCCGCTGGTGCCCATGCGCAGGAAGCCGAAAAGCCAGTAGGCCATGTTGAATATCATGCCGCCCACGGCCACGGCACCGATGTAGACGGGAGAGCCTAAATGACCCGCGATGCTCACGTCCACCAGGCTGAGCAGGGGCACGGTGATGTTGGACACGATGGACGGCAGGGCGATGCTGAGTATCTTGCGGTGCATGACGTGGAATGTGGGTGATTAGAGCACGTGCTCGATTTCCTTGAATGCGTAGGTTCGCAGATGGCCGTCTTTGTCCTCCAGGATGAGGTGACCGTCATCCTCCACGTGGTGGAGGCATGCGCTGAACTCGCCTTGGGCGTCACGATAGGGGTGAAATCCCCGTTTGCGGAACAGGGCGTCGCGATAGTGTTCGCGCACCATACCCACTCGTCCTGTTTGCAGCATGCGGTAGTATTCCTCGAAATGTTTCAGGATGCGTTCCAGCACATGCCTGCGTTTGCAGTGGGCGCCACACACTTGCAGCAGCGACACGGGATTGGGCGCATCGCTGTGGAATTCGGTTTGGTTGATGTTCAGTCCCACGCCGATGATGCTGCGTGCGATGTATGAGCCCGACAGGTCGTTTTCTATCAGGATGCCCCCCATCTTCTTCTCCCGCCAGTAGATGTCGTTCGGCCACTTGATGCTGAACCGGCGTATGAAACGGCGGAACACGTCGTAGATGCTGAGCGATATGGCCTGCGAGAGCAAGAACTGCTGGTGTGCCGATAGGAACGTGGGATAACACGAGATGCTGAAGAGGAGGTTCTTGCCTCGTTCGGATTCCCAGGAGTTGCCTCGTTGTCCTTTGCCGCCGGTCTGATATTCGGCCGACAGCACGAGAAATTCCTTGCCTTGGCTGTGCTCGTAGTGGCGGATGGCGTTGTTGGTCGAGTCGGTCTCGTCAACGCGGATAATCTCGAAATGGTCTAGGTGATGTCTCATATAGTAGCGTTTTACGGGTGAATACACTCAGTTTTTTCTTGCTTACCACAGGGGAGGATAGAAGGCGCTCTCGATGTGGTCTATCTGATGGCGGTCGGCATTTCCGGTTATGGCAATGATGTCGAATCTCACGGGCATATCCAATTCGAAGGTTTGCAGGTAGGCTTCGGTCGCTGTCATGATGTTGCGTATCTTGCGGTCGTCCACGGCTTCATAGGCCTCGCCATAGGCGTTGTTGCGGCGCGTTTTGACCTCGACAATGGCCAGTGTGCCGTCTTTCTCGGCCACGATGTCCAGCTCGTTATGGCCTTTCCGCCAGTTTCGGTGGCGGATGTGGTAGCCTTGCTTCATCAGATAGTCGGCTGCAATGTCCTCGCCGATTTTACCCAATACGTTGTGTCCTGCCATAGGTATGTTTCTTTTGTCTTTTTGCAAATTTAATCTTTTTATACTTCTTAATTTACTCAGGAGCCGTTATTTTTGCAGTTGTTATGAGCAAAGATGTAAAAAGACGGGTAAAAGTGGCCCCGACCGAACCCAAGCGCACGCGTCGCATGGTGTGTTGGGTGAGCGAGGACGAGGCTGCCATCGTGGAACGCTATCTGGCCAAATACAAGATAACCAATAAGGGGCGGTGGATGCGTGAAACGATGCTTTCTTTCATCTATCAGACGATGGTGGATGACTATCCCACCTTATTCAATGAGCATGACATGCGGCGTTAGGTTTTCCTTTATCTTCTCCATATGTTCGATGATGACTACTACATGAAGCAGGCTTTGGCCGAGGCCCGGTTGGCCGCCGACAGCGGCGAGGTGCCCGTCGGTGCGGTCATGGTTTGCCGTAACCGGATTATTGCCCGCACGCACAATCTGACCGAAACGTTGACCGATGTCACGGCCCATGCCGAGATGCAGGCCATTACGGCCGCAGCCAACGCGCTGGGCGGAAAATACCTGAGCGACTGCACGCTCTATGTCACCGTGGAACCATGCCCCATGTGTGCCGGAGCGTTGGGTTGGGCCCAACTTGGCCGCTTGGTTTACGGGACGGAGGACGAGAAACGCGGCTACCACCTCTTTGCTCCTGCGGTGCTCCATCCCAAAACCGTGGTCGTATCCGGCGTGTTGGCCGATGAGGCCCGTGCGCTGATGCAGGATTTCTTCCGTCGGCGGCGCTGAGCGGGGCGGCGCATCCTTGCTTGCTTATCCCTTAATCCTTTATTTCCTCAAAGTCTACATATTCTCCTTCGTCGGGACCGAATATTTTACGGCGTTGCCCGTTGTGCCGGTGGCGGTATGACGGGCCGTCGTCGCTGTAGATGTCGTCCTCGTCGGCGTCTTGGGTTTGTCTGTTGCTGTTTTCAGGCCCGTAGGCAGTTGAGAATCCTTTGCCGCCGAACAGGGCCTGCACGATGCGTAGCAGGGCCGAGCCGAAGAACAGCACGATGAAGAGTAATATGAAGGGTATTGATATGAGGCATCCCATGGCAATGAATATAAATAATAATAGGTATGCGATGTAGGGTTATATGATTGTTAGTAGCAACTAGTGTGCCACGTTTGGCCTCAGGCTCGTCTGCAGGTTACTACGGACAGTATCAGATACCATGCGATGATGGCAGCAAAGCTGCTTATACCCAGCGTGATAAGCAGGGGAATGCACATGAGCAGAAAGATGTAACGTGTTTGGTTGCCACTCCATGACAGGTTCTTGAACTTGAGTGAGAACATTGGCAGTTCTGCCACCAGCAGGCCCGACATGACGCACACCAGCACAAACAGCCACGCGGCATTGAAGGCCGGTGACGTGAGGAACGGATGCGCGCCGGCTGCCAGTGAGGCCCAAAACAGCGCGTTCGCAGGGGTCGGCATGCCGATGAATGAACTTGTCTGGCGTGTGTCGATGTTGAACTTGGCCAGGCGCAAGGCCGAGAACACGGCAATGAGGAAAGCCGTATAGGGTATCCACGACGAACCATCTTCGATAAAGGCCGGGTAATGTGTTTCCTTGAACAGAGAGAAGACTATCATGGCCGGCGCCAGACCGAAGCTGATGTCGTCGGCCAGTGAATCGATGTCTTTTCCGATGGGCGAACGGGCATCGAGCAGCCGTGCCAGCATGCCGTCGAAAAAGTCGAACACGGCGGCCAGGACAATGAAAAGCAACGCCATGTCATAGCGCATCTCGTAGGCCATGACAGTTGCAATGCAGCCCGAGAACAGGTTGCAGCATGTCACGGCGTTGGGAATATGGCGGGTAATGCAGTTGGCCATGATGGTAAGGGGCTTATTTGAGTTTGGCTATCACCGTTTGGTTACCCACGGTTTTCTGGCCCATCTTTACGCAGAGTTCTGCATCGGCAGGCAGATAGACATCGACGCGCGAACCGAATTTGATGAAGCCCATGTGTTCGTCGATGTAGCACTCTTCGCCTTCGCTGGCGTAAGTCACGATGCGGCGTGCCACGGCTCCCGCTATCTGGCGTGCCATCACCTCCACCCCTCCGGGGGTTTCGATGACTACGGTCGAGCGTTCGTTTTCCGTACTGGCCTTGGGTAGGAAGGCTTTATGGAAGTTGCCGTTCTGATGTTCCACTTTTTTCACTACGCCGTCCACAGGATACCAATTGGCGTGTACGTTGGTTATGCCCATGAAGATGGAGATCATCAGCCGTCGGTCGTGGAAATATTCGTGTTCGTCTACGACCTCGGCCACCACGATGCGTCCGTCGGCCGGAGCCACGACAATTTTTTCCGTGTCCTTGCCGAACAGACGGATGGGGCAACGGAAGAAATTCACCATGCTGAGATACAGAACCACGCTCACTGCGGTTATGAGGTAGATCGGCACGGGATGTTCAAATGCGTAATGTGCTGCTACGTTGAGCAAAAACAATAAAACGAACGCCAAGATTAAGATGTGCGTTCCTTCTCTATGTAGTCTTATCTTTTTTAGCTTCTTTAGTTTGTTCATCTTTAAGGTCTGTAGCAGTTATGCCTGCAAAAGTAGGGCTTATTTAAGAAAACTGCAAATAAAAGATACCTAGAAACGAATGAGGTATCGCAATTTCGCATTGAGGACTCTTGTGGATGACAAAAAGCGGACGCCGGAGCCATTTTTCGTGCATCCCGGTATCCGCCATCAGATGAAACGGTTTGTATGAGTATATCAGACTTTTGTCAGCTTCTTGTTGATGTCGGCTATCACATCGGGCAACTCGGCGATGGTGTCGACCACGTAGTGTGCTCCGGCTTCCAGCATACGGCGGCGCACCTGCGTCTTGCGATACTCCAGCTCGGCCAGCGGCATGCGGGCAGCCTCTTCCTGGGTCAGCCCCATCTCATTGCTGCCCATGACCACGCCCACGGTCCACACCCGGGCATTGATGCCCTCTTTGATGTCGGCAATGGTGTCGCCATATTTCAGCACGGTGTCCGTGTCGGCAATTCCCAAGTCGTCCATGTTTTTCTGAATCATATAAGGGAAAGGACGCCCTTTGGGCAAGCCGTCGGGAGTGACGCAGTTGTCCACCGTGTACCCCTTGGCTGCAGCTCCGGGCACCACCACATCCATCATGGTACGGGTATATCCGGTCGTGGAACCGATGCGGATGCCTCGGGCACGCAGTCCGGCCAACGTATCAATGACTCCCGGTATCGGAGTGACATATTCGGAAAGAGAAGCAAACAGATACCCCTCAAACTTGCGGTTCATCTCCACCACATCGTCTTCCGTCCAGTCGCGATGGTACAGGTTTACAAACTGGCTGCCAATCTCTTCCATGCGGAAAAGTTCGCGGATGTGGTCAATCTTGGCCATGCCCATCGGGCGGCGGGCCTGTTCGAGCGTCACGTCCACGCCAATCTCCTTGAATGCCTTCAAAAACGCGGCCACCGGAGCAAAGCAGCCATAATCTACGGCCGTTCCGGCCCAGTCCATGATGATACAGTCGATTCTTTTCATAACTATTTGTTTTTATACGTTTATGTTTAACTTTGATTTTATCAACTTGCCATTCCACACACTCTTCACGAAAGCGACCGTCCGTGCATCTTTCCGCACAAAATAGGCCATGAGGGCAATGGAAGCCACCGTCATGATGCTGCCCACGGTATAGGCTGCGGCCTTGATGAAAAACAGCCAGTCGGTTTCCGGACTGAGGAAGCTCTTGCTCACCAACACGCCCACGCTGCCCAAGTAGCCAAACGAGTCGGAGATGCAAATCAGGAAACCAATGTTGCCCGCACACTTGAACACGGCTATCCAACGCTCGAAAAACATCGTGTGGAAGCAGGCGTAGCAGAAATACAACCCGAACCCGGACGAAATCATCCACGCCACCGGCGAAAGGATGCCTGCGGAAAACAGCCACGTCGTGCTGAAAAGCAGCAGTCCGCCCGTGATGAAGGCCAGGATGTTGAAGAAGAACGCCTTGCGGTTGTTCACCACTTTAATCATGCTGGCCACAATGGCAAGCACCAGCACGGCAATGCAGATTTCCGACACGGCCAGAATGCCCACGTTCGACTCGTAGCCCATCTGCGCCCACAGCTCGACGGCAAAATTGTCGCGCAAGTCGCGGTAGACCGTCAGCGTGGAATAAACCAGTGTCGACAACATTACGCCCCATGAAAATGTGCGGAAGAACCGTGCCCGCTCCCGGCCAGTCATAGGGCGGCGTTCGCTGCGGAGCTTCTTGTCTTCCTCCGACGGAGGCGGGATTTTCCCCAGCAGATAGACTCCCAGCAGCAGGAAGGGCACGAATATCAGCCCCACGAGGAAAGGCATCCAGAAATCGCTCACTCCCAGGTAGACAATGAGGAACTGGCCGACCGACTTCGTGATGCCCGAAGCCGTGATGAAGCTCACGCACAGGCCCGCCCCGAGCAGTTCGGTGTTGCGCCGGCCTTCGAGGAAGGAAATCACGATGCCGAATATCATGCCCAGCGGAAGCCCGTTGACAACCAGGAACACGACATTGTAGGGGTGGGGCGTCAGGGCAAAGCCGAGCAATGCCAGCCACCCGATGCCGACAAGCCCCAGAATGTATTTGGCACGCTCGCCGGGCTTCATGGACGATACGATACGGATGCCCAGAAATTTCGAGCAGGTGTAGCCGATGACCTGGCTGATGAGCGCAATGACCTTATAGTCCATCCCCCAGTAGACCAGACCTTCGAAAGTGGCCGCCGACAGCGGTTTGCGAAAGGCATACATGCTCATGTAGGTGATGAGAGCAGCGGCTATGCACAGGGTATTGAAACGAATCCCGTTGGTTGCTGTTTGTACGTTTGTTTGTGTCATATTGTAAAATTTTTATCCGTTTGTCCGTATGCCCACGCGGAAGGGGTTGTGCTCGATGGCGTAGCGGAATGCCTCCTCGGCGCGGTCGAGCGGGAAGCCGTCGTAGATGAGTTCTCCGATGGGGTATTTCTGCCAGCATCGGCCGACAAAGGCCACCGCCTCGCGGAAGTCGTCGCCGTTGTAGTTGTGCAGGCCTCGGATGGTGCCCAGGCGGCGGATGAGCCTTTCAGAATCAATCTTCACCTTCTCCTGCGGACACACGCCGCCCACCCACACGGCCACGCCGCCTATGCCCAGCGCGTCAACGGTGGCCTCCATCGAGCCTACACGCCCGCTGTAGTCTATCGTCACGTCGGCCTGCAAGCCTCGCAGCGCCTCGTCGTCGGGCAAGTGGGTTGCAGTGGCGCCGAAGCGTCCGGCCATGGCCAGCCGTTCGCGGTTGATGTCGATGGCGATTATCTCGTCCGCACCGCGCTCCTTGCAGAGGGCGCAGGCCACGATGCCCAGCATCCCGATGCCCCAAATTGCCACCCGGCGGCCCCGCAACTCGCCCGCTAAACGTAAAGAACCTACAACGGTAGAAATGGCGCAGTTGATAATGGAGCCGACCGGCAAGGGAACAGACTCATCCAATGGCAATATGGGCGTATGCTTGCGCAACAGCGTGTATTCGGCCAAACCGCCGTGGAGTGTCGAATCCGGAGTGAGGCGCTCGTGCCCATATTTGAACAGGTCGGGCGACTTCTGCGGAATGCCCCGGCGCGAAAGTTCCGTCGAAGGGTCGGCCGCATAAATGGTCCACGTCACCCGTTCGCCCACATGCAGGGGCTTGCCGTCGGCATCCGCCGCGCCCGGACCGATGGCGGCCACGCGCCCCACGATTTCATGCCCCAGAATGGTGGGCGATTTCTCGATGCGTTTACCTAGGTAGGTACTGATGTCGCTGCGGCAGAGCGTGGCGTATTCATTCTTCACCAACACCTCGCCTTCTTTCAGGGTCGGGATGTCGCACGTCTCCACTTGCAGCGGAGTGCCGGCTTCCCGGAACACGACGATTTTGCTTTTTGTTGCCATTGTTTTTTCCTTCATTGTTGATGGCGCAAAGTTCTGCATTCCGGATGAGGCGGAAAATGAATATCCATGAATCATTCATGAATAACCGGGCCGCTTTGATGAATTAACATACATGTATCACCGTCGTAACGGAGTTGTAGTATAAAAGAAAATAATTAACGCAGGTTTGTTTCTTGAAATCCGATGCCTCCTCCTCTGCAATCTGCATGAACAGGGCGTTTCGGGCTTTATGTGCATCGGGCGTGAGCGGAGATATGGTCGCTCGTGAGCGGGAACGTCGCGGCTCCCGGCTGTGCATATGCTCGCTCGTGCCGGTCTGTAATGAGCGCGGCGGAATGTGCTGCCGATGGTAAACAGGTGCGACATTGAATGCCCGTGCCGCGTTCATTTGTTAAAAAAGTAGTTAATCCTTGTCGCTCACTTATACCCGGCGGGGAAAAGACCCTAACTTTGTGGAGTTTCTAAGCCATGCAGAGATATGACAGAGCAAAAGCAATTGACGGATATTTACGAACGGTTGGGACAGTTGAGGCGCGAGGGAGTGAAGATGAAAGACATTGCTCTTTTTACAGGTGTGTCGCCCAGCGTGTTGTCGGCTCTCTATGCCACGGTGCTGCCCACGTTTGCTGCGCAGGTCGGAGAAAAAGGCTTCGACAAGGCGTTGGACGAAGCGCTGTCGCAGGTCAATAACCTGTCGCGCAAACGGCTCTTCGGGCTGCTCGACGACCTTCACGCACGCCTGCAAGAGCTGCTGGAAAGATTCTCGTCTTCCACGCCCGGCAAGATGCATCCGTTTCTCAACTTTCTGCGGGAGGCCACAGCCGCTTCGGTCGGCAAACTGGGCAATCTGAAAGGCATCTACATGTCGTACAGCTGTTCTTCGTCGGTCCGTGCCCTGAAAGCCGAGCCGTTCTACTTCGCTCTGTCGGACGACGGGCGCAGCCTTGTTGTGGGACGCAAGAGCATCCACGGCTCCATTCGCGAGGGGATAGGCATCGTTCAGGAACGGCAAATCATGTATATCCTGTTCAATGCTTTTCGCGAGCCGGATATGTCGCTTGTCACCGTCTATCTGCAACTGCCTTTCTTGGAGAACATCCGCTATCTGCGCGGACTGTATCTCGTGCCCGACTACAACAAAAACCCCATCGCGCGGCGCATTGTGCTCGTGAAGCTCGGCAACGACTGTTCGCCGGAGGCTTTCGAACGGGTCGAGGCAGGCATTATCATGCAGGAACAGTTTACCGAAGAACAAGAGCGGATATTCGACTATACGTGCAACCGCACCGATTATATCAAGATGTGTACCCTTCCTTCGCCCAAGCTGGACTTGCGCGATTTGCAGGCCGAAAAGAAGCTGCTCGACGCCGAGGCCGAAGAGTTTGAACAGTGAGTGTTCATAACTATTTGCCCGCAAGTTTGGCAGTTTCGCCGGGCGGAAGTAATTTTATCGCCCGAGCGGATGAAGAGTCCGGCGAGCGGCTCTTCGTCACTTAATACTCCTAATTATATTATGCAAGATTTTGTTCATTTACACGTTCACAGTCAATACTCCATCCTCGACGGGCAGGCCAGCATACAGCGCCTGGTCGACAAGGCAATGGCCGACGGCATGCGGGGCCTGGCCCTGACCGACCATGGCAACATGTTCGGCGTGAAGGAGTTCTATAACTATGTCAACAAGAAGAACGGAAAGACCAAGGACGAGATAAAGGCGCTGAAAAAGCGCATTGCGGCCTTGGAAGGAGGGACGGAGATCGTCGAAAACCCCGAGGCCGAGTTGGCCGACTGCAAGACGAAGCTGGCCGAAGCCGGGCAACGCCTTTTCAAGCCCATCATCGGCTGTGAGATGTACGTAGCCCACCGCCGGCTGACCGACAAGGAAGGCAAGGCCGACCAAGGCGGCTATCACCTCATCGTGCTGGCCAAGAACCTCAAGGGCTATCACAACCTTATCAAGCTGGTGTCCAAGGCATGGACGGAGGGATTCTACATGCGTCCGCGCACCGACCGCGTGGAGCTGGAGAAATATCGCGAGGGATTGATTGTCTGTTCGGCCTGTCTGGGCGGCGAGGTGCCCCGCATGATTCGCGACGGACGTTACGAGGCGGCCGAAGAAGCCGTGCAATGGTACAAGCGCGTGTTTGGCGACGACTATTATCTGGAGTTGCAACTTCATAAGGCCACCGTCCCCCGTGCCAATCACGAGACCTATCCCTTGCAGCTGGAAGTCAACAAATATCTGAAGGAATACAGCCGAAAGTACGGCGTCAAGCTGGTCTGCACCAACGACGTGCACTTTGTTGACGAGGAGAATGCCGAGGCCCACGACCGCCTGATATGCCTCAGCACCAGCAAGGATTTGGATGACCCGAACCGCATGCTCTACTCCAAGCAGGAGTGGCTCAAGACGCGGGCCGAGATGAATGAGATTTTTGCCGATGTGCCCGAAGCGTTGACGAACACGGTCGACATCTGCAACCAAGTGGAGTTTTACTCCATCGACCATGCCCCCATCATGCCGACGTTTGCCATTCCCGAAGATTTCGGCACGGAGGAGGAGTATCGGCGCAAATACACCGAGGAAGACCTTTTCAACGAGTTTACGCGCAACGAACACGGCGAGGTGGTCATGAGCGAAAGCGACGCCAGGGCCAAAATTGAGAAGCTGGGCGGATATGACAAGCTCTACCGCATCAAACTCGAAGCCGACTATCTGGCCAAGCTGACCTTCGACGGCGCCAAGTCGCGCTATGGCGACCCGCTGTCCGACGAGGTGCGCGACCGCCTGGTGTTCGAGCTGCACATCATGAAGACGATGGGTTTCCCGGGATACTTCCTCATCGTGCAGGACTTCATTGCCGCCGCGCGCGAGAAACTGGGCGTGTCCGTCGGTCCGGGTCGTGGCTCCGCCGCCGGTTCGGCCGTGGCCTATTGCCTGGGCATCACAAAGATAGACCCCATACGCTACGACCTGCTGTTTGAGCGTTTCCTGAATCCCGACCGTATCTCCCTGCCCGATATCGATGTCGACTTCGACGATGACGGGCGTGGCGCCGTGCTTCGCTGGGTGACCGACAAGTACGGTCAGGAGAAGGTGGCCCACATCATCACCTATGGCACCATGGCTACCAAGCTGGCCATCAAGGACGTGGCGCGCGTGCAGAAACTGCCTTTGGCGGAATCGAACCGGCTCTGCAAGCTCGTGCCCGACAAGATACCCGACAAGAAGGTTAACCTGACCAACGCCATCGAGTATGTGCCGGAGTTGCGCGAGGCCGAAGCCTCGAACGACCCCGTCCTGCGCGACACAATCAAGTATGCGCGGATGCTCGAAGGCAACGTGCGCAATACCGGCGTACATGCCTGCGGAACCATAATCTGCCGCGACGACATCACCGACTGGGTGCCCGTCAGCACCGCCGACGACAAGGACACGGGCGAGAAGATACTCGTAACCCAGTATGAAGGCTCCGTCATCGAAGAGACGGGACTTATCAAGATGGACTTTCTCGGCCTGAAAACCCTGTCCATCATCAAGGAAGCGGTGGAGAACATCCGCATCAGTCTGGGCCTGAAAATCGACATTGACGCCATCGACATCAACGATGCCGAGACCTACAAACTTTATAGCGAGGGGCGCACCATCGGTACGTTCCAGTTTGAATCGCCCGGAATGCAGAAGTACTTGCGCGAGCTCCAGCCCACCACTTTCGAGGACCTCATCGCCATGAACGCCCTCTATCGTCCCGGCCCCATGGACTACATTCCCGACTTCATCGACCGCAAGCACGGACGGAAGCCTATCGAGTACGACATTCCCATCATGGAGAAATATCTGAAGGACACCTACGGCATCACGGTCTATCAGGAGCAGGTGATGCTTCTGTCGCGCCTCTTGGCCGACTTTACCCGTGGCGAGAGCGATGCCCTGCGTAAGGCGATGGGAAAGAAGTTGCGCGACAAACTGGACCACATGAAGCCCAAATTCATCGAGGGCGGACGCAAGAACGGACACGACCCCGTCGTGCTGGAGAAGATATGGGCCGACTGGGAGAAGTTCGCCTCCTATGCGTTCAACAAGTCGCACGCCACGTGTTATTCGTGGGTGGCCTATCAGACGGCTTATCTCAAAGCCCACTATCCGTCGCAATACATGGCGGCGAACTTGAGCCGCAACATCTCGCGCATCGACGAAATCACGAAGCTGATGGACGAGTGCAAGGTCATGGGCGTGCAGGTGCTCGGCCCTGACGTGAACGAGAGTATCCTGAAGTTCTCGGTCAACCGCGGCGGAGACATCCGTTTCGGGTTGGGTGCCGTGAAGGGCGTGGGCGAGAATGCCGTGCAGGCCATCATCGACGAACGGCGGAAGAACGGCCCTTACCTTAATATATATGACTTCGTGCAGCGCGTGAACCTGCTGGCATGCAACCGAAAGAATATTGAGAATCTGGCCATGGCCGGCGCTTTCGACTCCCTGCCCGGCGTGAAGCGCGAAATGTTCTTTGCCAAGAACGCCAAGGACGAGACCTTCACCGAGCAGCTCATACGTTACGGGTCAAGATATCAGGCCGACAAGGCTGCGGCTCTCAATTCGCTCTTTGGCGGAGAGAACCAGATTGAGATTGCCACGCCCGAATATCCGCAGTTCGAGCCGTGGACCACGTTGTTCCGGTTGGAACGCGAGCGCGAACTGGTGGGCATTTACATATCGGCCCACCCGCTCGACGAATACGCCGTCATTCTGGAGAACGTGTGCAACACCCACATGGCCGACCTTGCCAACAAGGCCGACTTGGTCAACCGCGACTTGGTGATGGGCGGCATCGTGACCGACGTGCGCCGTGGAAGCACCCGCATGGACAAACCCTATGGCATTGTGAAGATTGAGGACTATTCCGGCAGCGGGGAGATTGCTTTCTTTGGCAACGACTGGCTTACGTGGTCGAAATATCTGGAGCCTAACTATTTCCTGTTCATCAAGGCGAAATGCGTGCCCCGGCAGTGGAAGCCCGACGAATACGACCTCAAAGTCGGCTCCATCGAACTGCTTCCGGACGTGAAGGAGAAACTCATCGAGAAAGTGACTATCACGACTCCGCTGACAGCGTTGAATGACGAGCTGATAACCGACATCTCTTCGTTGGCCAGAAAATATCCCGGCGAGACCGAACTGCATTTCTGCGTGACCGACGCGGAAGGCAACATGCGCATCACAATGAAAGCGCGGAAAGTTAAAATATCTGTTAAGCGGGACTTTATTGCTTACATAAAGAGCCGTCCGGAGTTGGAATTCAAAATTAATTAATATCTTTGCCTCAGTTTCAATCTTAAAAACGTATATTATGGCACTTGAAATTACTGACGCGAACTTTGACGAGCTGGTTGCATCCGGCAAACCGGTTGTAGTGGATTTTTGGGCTACATGGTGTGGTCCTTGCAAAAAGATTGCTCCCGAAATCGAAGCTTTGGCTAAAGAATATGAAGGTCAGGCAATCATTGGCAAATGCGACGTCGACTCCAACGACGGGTTGACCGGCAAATTTGGTGTGCGCAACATCCCCACCGTATTGTTCATCAAGAACGGTGAAGTGGTTGACAAACAAGTGGGCGCAGCTCCGAAATCGACTTTCGAGGATAAGCTCAAAGCTATTCTCTGAGCGTGAAGAAAAATCGTATCCGCTTTCGTCTCCCGCTGTGTGGCATGAGGACGAAAGCGGATATTTTTTAACCAGCAAAAAGGCAGACATTATGGCTACAGACGAATTTGCGCCGGAAGACCTGGACGACGAGAAAACCGTTGAGTTCATCAAAAACTACCTTCCGCAAGACTTGAAAGATAAGTTCTCCGACGACGAACTGTATTACTTCCTCGACGTCATCTCCGATTACTACACCACCAGCGGCTGTCTGGACGTGCAGCCCGACGGCGACGGCTACATCGAGATTGACCAGGACGCCATTGTGGACTATATCGTGAAGGAGGCCCGCAAGGACAAGATTGGAGATTACGCTCCCGAAGACATCTTGTTCGTGGTGCAGGGCGAGATGGAATACGGCAACTCCCTCGGGCAAGTGGAGTAAGCGTTGCGCTTGCGCGGGGCAGGTTGTTCCCGCCGGAATGCGGGCATTGCAGAACCGACAGACGTTCTGTGGTGCCCGCATTGTTTTGATATGGCCTCCCGCCCGAATGAGGCAGGGAGTGTCCGCTAAATCTTATGTCAGACTTAAGAATTTCTATGTCTGACGTAGAAATTTCTATGTCTGACATAGAAAATGCTGTGGCAAGATGCAGTGATACAGCTCGATATACTCTGCTTCCCGCGTCGGGTGCATGTTGCCTCTTCCTGATTTTCCGAATAATTTTTCGCCTTTGCACTACCCCATTTGTTTCCTTCGGCTGTTATATCTACAGTTACGGAATGTTATGAAAGAAAAAAACTGGCATATTATCTGCTTGTTGTCACGTTGGCTGACGGGCAACGCATCGGCCGATGAGGAACAGGAGTTGAAGGCTTGGCGGGCGGAGAGTGCACGCCACCGGCGGTTGTGGCAAGAAGTCACCCGGGCGGGAGCCTATGAGGAGGAAGAGAAAAAGTTGGCTTCTTTTCCGGCCGACGAACGTTGGGCACACGTCCGGAAGCGTCTGCGGGGTTCAGGCATGTTCGGTTACTTCGGTAATAAATATTTGCGCTACGCAGCCGCGTTTCTTGTGACGGCCGGACTCGTCGCGGGGGCATGGTATGCCGTCGGACTCCGGTCCGGCGGGGAACAACTGTCGGCCTGCAACATCCGGGCCGGAGTCAGCTCGGCAGAGCTTGTGCTGGGCAACCGGCAGACCATCACCTTGTCGACCGATAATCAGTGTATCTACAATGAATTGCAAGGCATCAGCATCTTGCAGTCCTCCGGCAGCTTGCGTTATCGGGCTGACGGGAATTTGCCCGATACGCTTGTTTACAACCAAGTCCGTACATTTACCGGCATGGAATATCAGATAGTTCTGGCAGAAGGCACTCACATCTATCTGAACGCCGAGAGTCGTTTGACCTATCCCGTGTTTTTCCAGTCGGCGGAACGAAATGTTTCCTTCGAGGGGGAAGGCTATTTTCAGGTTGCCAAAGACGCGGAACATCCGTTTGTCATCCGGCTGGGTGATGCCGCGTTGCGCGTGTTGGGGACATCGTTCAACCTGCGTGCTTATGCCGATGAACCACAGATACAAATCACGTTGGAAGAAGGCGTGCTCGAGATGAACAACTGCCGCATTTATCCGGGTGAACAACTGATTTATGACAAAGAGTCGCATACGGTCATCACGCGCTCCGTCAATCCCAAAGAGTTCGTGGCCTGGCATGAGGGATATTTCCTGTTTCGCAACGAACGCCTGGAGGACATCCTTCATTATCTGGCCCGCTGGTATGACTTTACTTACACCTTTACCGACGAGGCTGCAAAGAACATACGCATCGGCGCTTACTTTGAACGCTATAATTCCATGCAGCCCATTCTGAACATGCTGCAACGCACGGAGCTCGTAACCTTTACGGTAAAAGACCGGACAATAGAGTTTTCTTCAAATCCGTGACCTTTCATCTGTAAACTCTGCAAGAGAGAATAAACCATAATATTAACACTATTAACAGAAACATTATGTTACAAAAGAATCAGAGAGAAAAAGTTACCTTTGGTAATCTTTTGGCTTCATCCGACGACATGCTTTCCAGGAGCTTGAAGCGATGTTGTATTGCGGTAGGTTGCTGCATGTTCAGTCTGAACGTGCTGGCACAAAGCGACCAACACATCACCTTGCATCTTACCGACGCATCACTGGAGCAGGTTATCTGGGAAATCCGGCAAAAGACCGGACTGGTATTCATGTATGGGACGACCGACATTCAGGCTGTCAAAGGTCTGACCCTGCATGAGACAAACAAACCGATTAATGAGATTCTGGACAAATGTCTGAAGGGCACCAATCTCACTTATGAGATTTCCGGAAAGGAAATCATCATCAAGCAAATTCTCCCCCCCCCTCAAAAAAAGGACCATCAGCGGCCTTGTAGTCGATGCTAACGGCCTTCCGCTGCCCGGTGTCAGTGTGCGGTTGAAGGACACCGCCGTTGGTACCACGACCAATGCTGATGGCGAATATACCATCCAGGTCAGCGGGAAGTATCCGACGCTTGTCTATTCATTTATAGGAATGGAGAGCAAGGAAATGCCGGTGCGCGGCAACAACAAGCTGAACGTTACGTTGAACGAAAACTCCCAGACGCTGCAGGACGTGGTCGTCACCGGTATCTTCCGCAAGACAAAGGAACTAGCTACCGGGGCTTCGATTACGGTGACCGGAGATGAGCTGAAGTCTGTCGGAAACGCCAACATTCTGCAAAGCCTGCGCACCTTGGACCCGTCTTTCAAGATACTCGACAACAACATAGCAGGTTCCAACCCCAATGTCCTTCCCAACGTAGAGCTGCGAGGCGCCAACAGCATATCTGACCTTGACGCCGATTACAACGGCAATCCCAACCAGCCCTTGTTCATTCTTGACGGTTTTGAGACAACCTTGCAGCGTGTCATAGACCTTGACCCCAACCGTGTCGAGAGCATCTCCATCCTGAAGGATGCTTCGGCGGCGGCCCTTTACGGCTCGCGTTCGGCCAACGGCGTTATCGTCATCGAAACAAAGGCGCCTGAAATGGGTCGCATCCGCGTTTCCTATACCGGCGACTATGCCGTCAACGCGCCCGACCTGACGGACTATCATTTGCTGAACGCCGAGCAGAAACTGCAACTGCAATTGGACGCCGGGCATTTTGACATCAAGGAGAATCAAACCAATTCGGCTCTACAAGAAAAACTCGACTATTACAACCGCCTGCTGACCAATGTAAGGAGCGGAGTGAACACTTATTGGTTGTCAAAGCCGTTGCAGACGGCATTCGAGCAGCGCCACACGCTTTATGTGGAAGGCGGAGACGAGCATTTGCGTTACAGCGTGAACGTCAGTGGCAAGTTGGCTCCCGGCGTGATGAAAGGTTCGGAAAGAAACACTTACAGCGGTGGCGTGGTGCTCTCTTACCGCACTAACAACCTCTTGATAAAGAATGATCTGCAGGTGGAATATGTGGAGGCTGAAAACTCGCCCTACGGGGACTTCTCACAATACGCCAAGCTCAATCCTTACTTCAAGCCTTATGGAGACAACGGGAAAGCCACAGCCCTCTTTGACGAAGAAATGCCGTCCGACTTTAAAAGCGGAGTCTACAGGAATCCGCTGTATGACGCCCAACTGAATAATGTGGACAAAGAAAACGGACTGAGCTTTACCAATAACTTCTCGGTGGAATGGAACATATTGAAGACGCTCACCCTGTTGGGACGTTTCAGCATCAGCAAAGGGTATAGCCACAGCGAAGTATTCACTTCGGCCAAGAACTCAAAATACGTGAATATGGGCGACCCGGTGAGCGACCCCGAAAACTACCTGTTGCGCGGCGAATTTGAGCTGGGCGACGGCAACAGTTACAGCGTCAGCGGAGACTTGAACCTGCGTTATGCGCAAAACTTTGGCAAGCATATGCTGTATGTGGTCGGCGGCGTCAACATGTCAGAATCAAACTCGCACTCCACGCTCATTCAGGCACAGGGCTTTCCCAACGACAAGATGAATGACATCAGTTTTGCCAAGCAATATTACAAGGATGAACGTCCGACGGCCAGCTATGACATCAAGCGTCTGGTCGGCGTATTGGCCACGGCCAACTATTCTTATGATTCCAAGTATTTGCTTGACTTTTCGTTGAAAGTCGACGGCTCATCCAATTTTGGCAGCAACAACAAGTTCACGCCGGTCTGGTCGGTCGGTGCGGGCTGGAACATGCACAAGGAAAAGTTCTTTGCCGACATGGGCAACCGCGTCTCCTTGCTCAAGTTGCGCGCATCCTATGGCGTTCAGGCGTCACAGAACTTCTCTCCGTTCCAGGCCATGCAGATGTATAAATATGACGTTGACCACCAATACAACGGAATCATTCCTACCGTCATCAACACAATGGGAAACGCCGACCTGCAATGGCAGAAAACCAAGACATGGAATGTCGGCCTTGAAGTCGGATTGTGGAATGACCGTTTGGTCCTGATAGCCGACTTATACCGGAGGAACACATCCAACCTGCTTTCGCCTGTCACGATCGCTCCTTCTACCGGATTCACGACCTATACGGCCAACATCGGCAGCACGGAAAATAGAGGTGTGGAGGCTTCGGCACGCTTTGCCGTCATTCGCGACCGTCTGCATGACCTGACGTGGAACCTGAATCTGTCGGTCAGCCACAACAGCAACAAAATCACGGACATAAACAATGCCATGCAGGAACACAACAACTCGACCTTGGCTTCAAACACCAATTCGAGCACGCCGCCGAAGCTGTACATTGAGGGAAATTCCATGAGTGCGATTTATACGGCCAACTCGTTGGGCATCGATCCGGCTACCGGAAAAGAAATGTTCCTCAACCGTTTTGGCAAAGTGACTTACACATGGGATTCACAAGACCTGATTGTGGCGGGCGACACGGAGCCGAACATGGAAGGCATCATTGGTTCTTCCGTCATCTGGAAAGACTTCACCCTGGGAGTGAACTTGCGTTACAAACTGGGCGGACAGACTTATAATCAGACATTGGTCGACCGTGTGGAGAACGCCAATCTCTATGACAACGTGGATGTGCGTGTCTATGAGAAACGTTGGCAGCAACCGGGCGACAGGACTTTCTACAAAGACGTGAAGGATACGGAAATCACTCGTGCCACCAGCCGTTTTGTCCAAGACGAGAATGTCCTTTCGCTGGAGTCAGTCAGCTTGTCCTACAACCTGACTTCTCCCAAGATATTGAATGCCCTGCATGCCGAACGCATCCGCATAAACGGATACCTGAATGACGTATTCCGCTGGTCTACCGTCAAGCAGGAGCGAGGGCTTTCCTATCCTTTTGCCAACCGCTTTGCGCTTTCTGTCAATTTAACATTTTAAATCCAACGAATATGAAAACCACTTTAATTTCTCATATATGTAAACTCGGCATCCTGTCACTCTGTTTGGGAATGGCTTCTTGCAACGACTGGCTTGATGTCCAATCGAAGGTTGATATTAAAGAAACCGATGTCTTTGCTGACGAGTCGGGCTTTTGGGACTCTTTGGCAGGCGTCTATTCCTCCATGGGCAGCACGAGCCTGTATGGCAGCGCGCTGACGATGAGCACGCTTGATATTCTGGCCGGATATTATGACATCCAATATGGACAAGTTACCGAAGGGGTCTACAACCTGTCACGCTACAATTACCTTAGCACGTTGTCACGCCCCACGTTTGATGCCATCTGGGAAGACATGTATAATGCCATAGCCAATGACAACAATGTCCTGAAACATCTGGAAGAAGCCGACAAGGACATTTTCGAGGAAGGACATTATGATTTAATCAAAGGCGAGGCGCTTGCTCTTAGGGCTTACCTGCATTTTGACTTGCTTCGCATGTTCGGAAAGGCCTATTGGATGGATCCCGATGCCGTTGCCATCCCTTATGTCAAGCGATTCGGCAAGGATGCTACGCCCCGGAGTACCGTCAGCGAAGTCATCGAGTTGGCTTTGGATGATTGCCGGGCCGCCGTCGAATGTCTGAAAAACGACCCCGTGCAAGACTCAAGCTTTGAGACAGACAACATTTATCTGCTCTATCGCACCAACCGGCTCAACCTCTATGCGGTACAGGCATTGATGGCCCGCATCTATCTGTATCGTGGCACGGAGGCTGATCGGGCGGAAGCTCTGAAATTGGCCGACTACCTGATTGACGATGTAGGGACTTTCGACCTTGTGATGTCCAGTTACATGTCGACCAACCGCATCCTGTCCGGCGAAACGCTTTTCACCCTTTACAAAGATGATTTGTCGGAAGTCTATGAAAGCAACTTCTTATATTCGTATGATTCATACGGCAATCTCATTTGGACAGGCAAGTTGGCCACAAGAAGGGCGGACATCAACGAGATGTTCAACACGGCACAATGGGGAGAATCCAAAGACGGGCGTCTGGCCAAGCTGATGGTCAACGCGGGAGGATATTATTTCTCTACCAAATACGAACAGCGTGATGGCGACGTGCAGCCGGCCAAATGCCGCATTCCTCTGATTCGGCTGGCCGAGATGTATTACATATCGGCGGAATGTACCGACGATTTGGATAAGGCCACCGACCGATTGGCCGATATTTGGCGTGCAAGAGGTTATGGGTTGCCAGATTTGGGAATCGAGACCAAGGAGGATGTCTTGCAGTTCATAGCCGATGATTATCGGCGAGATTTCTATGCCGAAGGACAACTCTTTTATTTCTACAAACGCAACGGCTATACCTCTATCCCGGGAAGTACCGTAGACATAAGCGGCAAGCTGGAGAGCGTATACGTATTCCCCATACCCGAAGATGAAGACGATTTTGGAATCCAGTAAAAAAACGCAGACCTATGAAAAAAACAATATACCTGATTGGCATGATGGTTTGCCTGCTTGTGGCAGCCTCATGCGAGAAAGAAGAAAGATATGACTATCGCGGCGGCAACCAGATTTATTTTGCCAATGAAGAAGACAGCATGACGTATTCCTTTGCCATACAGAAAAGCTCTGTTCGGGAAGATGTCGTGGAAATACCCGTTGCCATTTCCGGACTGGCCGCCGATGAAGACCGTGTGGTTCGGGTGGCTGTCGTCGCGGAAACGACTACGGCCATAGAGGGCGATGCCCAATCGGGAGGACACTTCCGGCTGGATGAAACCGTGTTGAGGCAAGGAGAAATCACGACCAACATTCCCGTTACCGTCTATCGGCAGGATGACTTGAAGAACAAAGAAGTGGTGGTGTGCCTGCAGCTGGTGTGTGAAGGGACATTTCTTGGCGACATGGTGGAAGACAAGCTGGCCTATAAGCTCAAGATAAATGACATCCTCTCCATGCCTGCCAATTGGAACAGCTACATCCGTCACTACTTTGGCGAGTACGGCCCCGTGAAATATCAATTTATCATTGATACTCTCGGCATTGCCGAGTTTCCTGAAAGCGGCCCCGATGCCGTGTCGAAGGCAGAAATGGGCTATTACAAGGATAAACTGCGCAATGCCTTGATTGCTTACGAGAAGGAAAACGGTTATCTATATGAAGAAGGAAACGTCAGAGTAACTTTTTAATCATTTACGCAGCAATGAAAACGCTTAAATACAATATTCCCGGCCTATGCCTGGCCGCTTGCAGCCTGTTGGCTCAGTCTTGTTATGAAGACAAAGGCAATTACGATTATACCGACGTAGGAAGCATCGTCATCGAACAGCCGTCGGATGTCCTTGAAAGCAAGGTGTTGCAGTCTGCCATGCAGGATGAACTGCTCCATGTTGTTCCGGTCATCCACTTCAACGGTGTTGACGAGTCAAATGTGTCCTATGTGTGGGATTATGTCGTCCAGACCGTGCAGAACCCTGAGTTTACGGTGTTGTCGACCGAGCGGGAACTGAATGTCACCTGCAATCTTGCAGCCGACAAATACGATTTGCGCTTTAAGGCGACCAATAATGTAACCGGCATAAGCGCCTACGCTTACTATCAGCTGACGGTCATGTCCGTCACTACACGGTGTGTGTTGCTGCTGTGCGAAGTGGGCGACAATGAGTTTGACATATCTTCAAGCTCCATCTCTGTCGGTGGTTCCGTCGGCGAGCACCTGTACAGCCAACGGAATGAGGGCAAAAGGATACCCAACGCGACCAAGCTCGTCTATTGGAATAACATACACAGTGACCAATTCCTGTGGGCGTTGCAAAGCGACGGAGGCCAGACTTTAAGTCCTTTTGACCTTACTTATCAGGGCGAAGCCACGGATTGGTTCTTTGAAGTGCCGTCCGCCATCCGTCCGACCAATATCTACGGTGACGTGAACGGCGACGCCTATTTCATCCTGTCCGATGGAGGCATTTACGTTGTCAACAATGAGGACGCGCCTCCCTTCAAGGCCGGTATCCGCCAGCCGGCGCCCGATGACTTGGATTACCATGTGGAAGCTGCCTGCAACGTGGCCAACCGCAAGGCGCGCGTATATGCTTTCTGGGATTCAAAGAACGGACGCTTCCTGCGCTGGGACAAAAACAACGGATGCCTGGCTTTGTTTGATGCCGTTGATACGTCGTTGCCTGAAAATGCAGACAGTTTTGACCCCAACAAACTGCAAGGCTATGTCCCGTTGTTCCTTGGCGACGGTGTGGATGGTAAATCATACAACCTGTTCAAAGGTGATGACGGGCATATGCATCTCTTTCTCTTTACCGGAACCGGCAATAACATAGTCCCGTCCGAGCACCGCGTTCTGCCAGATGAAATGCAACTGGACAAGGCTTCCTGCATCTGGGCCCATCGCTACACCGATGTCATCTATTATGCCATAGGCAATAAGATTTATGTGTATGAACCCAATGTGCCGGTTAATCCCTATCATTTGGTTTATACGGACGAAGACCCGAATATGTGTTTCATCGAGATGTACAATTACAGCCAGTATGATCATAACATCTTTGCTGCGGGAAATAGTGGAAATGACGGTTACTTGTATAACATTTCCATCGAAGAGTCCGGTGACGTGTCTCTTCCCGAGGATGATGAAGATGAAGTAATCACCCGCAACGGGCCGTTCGAGCGTATCGTGGATATCGAATATTTGTTGAAGGATTATTAATCAGGCTATATCCGTTATGAGATACTTGCTTCTGTTGTTGTTGATTGTGCCGGGCTTTTGTCCGGCACAAATCAAATGCAAGCTCAACATTGAGCTTTGCGGTATGTCGCCCAGAGAAATCCAGATAGTCGACGCGACGGTTGATTATCGTTATCATGGCATTTACTTGCCTTTTGAGTCCGATACGCTCAGCTACACGCTTGAGAGCCGGGAACCGCGTATGTATCAGATTGTATTCTATACGACGAATCCGCACTGTTGGTATTTTGTGCCCGTCATGAGCGAGAACGCTTCGCTTTCCATTCAAATCCGTCCGGATAAGACCTACACCATAAAAGGAGGAAAGCTGAATGATGAATATCAGGCATACTTGAAAGCCGGAAAAGACAAAGTGGGTCTGGAGAAATACACCTATAAATACGATTGGTTCGAGGACAAAATGGACGAAGTCTACTACTACACCGTCATCTGGGAGCTGCAGCGTTGCCAGTTGTATAAGGAGCAACCAGACAACGCCTGCCATGACGCCTATCGACAGCTGGCTGCCGTTTTCCCCACTCATGCCTACACGCAGCTGGGGCGTATGCTTCTGGATGGTTTCGGCACGATTCATCCGGGCGGCCGCTACATCGACGTTGAAGCCCCCGACCTCGACGGAAAGCCTGTCAGGCTGTCTTCGCTCATCCGGGGAAAGCTCGCATTGGTTGATTTATGGGCTTCCTGGTGCAGCCCCTGCAGAGCCAAATCGAAGTTAATGCTTCCCATTTATGAGCAATACAAGGACAAGGGTTTTACTGTTGTGGGTATTGCACGCGAATTCAAGGATACCCGGGCGCTGCGCAAAGCCGTTGCATTGGACGGCTATCCCTGGACACAATTGGTGGAACTCGATGACAAGCAAAAGATTTGGACAAAATACATGCTGGGCAATGCCGGAGGAGGATTGTTCCTAATCGATCCGCATGGGACGATCATTGCCATCAACCCCACGCCGGAGCAGGTGCTGGAGGCCGTCAGGGAACATTGCCGATAGATGAAACGTCAAGCGTGGGCTCATTGACATCATGGCCCGCACGTCTCCGGCATGCCGCATCTGTCAGTATGCCGGAGATTTTTCCAAGAACTTGGCGGTTTGTACCTTTGTTCCCTGAATAAGTTTTACTATTTTTGTCGTCATGGAACAGTTGGTAAACGACATACGGAATGGTAATATTCGGGCTTTCAAACAATTGTTTGAAGACTATTATCCCATCCTTTGCGTGTATTCCCAACAATACATCACCGATCCGGAGTCATGTAAGGACATAGCCCAAGAGGTTTTGCTCACTTATTGGGAACGTCGGAAGAATTTCAATGAAATACACCAACTCAAGAGCTTTCTCTACACGGCAACCAGGAATCGTTGTCTAAACTGGCTCAAACACGCCACATTCATTGACGAGGAATTTGAAAAGACCCGCAATATTTCCGATGAAGATGTTTTTGAGGAGGAAATCATGCGTCAGGAGACTTTTCTGTTGGTACGCAAGGCCATTGCGACGCTTCCTCCTCAAATGCAACGCATCGTGAAACTTTACATGGCAGGCAAGCATAATCAGGAAATCGCGGAAATCCTGCAGATATCCGAAGGCACGGTACACTCGCTCAAGAAGACCGCTTACAAGAAGTTGCGCGCCATACTGAAGGAGGAATTCTTCCTGCTGATCATTCTGCTTCACCATATTAACCGGTTGACCTGACGTCGGGTGAAGGCATCCGGCCTTCGTCTCGGCACGGGCCGGTTTTTCAGGGAATCTGCCGGAAGAAAAATACCGCCAACACGACCAGCACCACGCCCAACAGGCCGTAGCACCAGCGGGCACGCCGACGGCCGAGGCTGCGCACGATGAAGCGCGTGTTTTGGGCCGTGAAAAACCATTCCCAGTCCAGCACGGCGGCCAGTACCGACACGACGCCCGCCAATGCAAACAGGGTAATGATGAAATAATGCGCTTCCATCGGTTTACACGTTCATGCCGACCACGCGCGAGCCGTCCTCTTTCTCCTCGATGCTCACCTTCACGGCATCCGTCGGGAGCAGTTCCTCCACCAGTTCCGGCCACTCGATGAAACACAGGGCGCCGCTGTAGAAATAATCTTCGTAGCCCATGTCGTAAACCTCTTCCAGCTTCTTGATGCGGTAGAAGTCGAAGTGGTAAATCAGTTCGCCGCTGTCTGAACGATATTCGTTGACAATGGCAAACGTGGGCGAGTTGATGACATCCGTCACGCCCAGACATTCACACACGGCCTTGATGAAAGTGGTTTTCCCGGCGCCCATCTTGCCATAGAAAGCAAAAACGGTGTTGTCGCCCATGGCTGCCACAAACTCGCGGGCAGCCTCGTTGATATTGTCCAATGATGTGATTTTGATTTCCATAATAATCGTATGTTATCGGTTTGTCAATCGTGAGAATTGTTTCCCCACCTTGCACACGGCATAGATGAGGATGGAAAAGAATATGATGGAAGCCCCCGAGGGGACATTGTAGCGATAGGAGAGCAGCAGGCCGCCCAGGCAGCTTATCCAGGCAATGACGACCGACAGCCCGATGATGTGGCGGAAACTGTTGGTGAACAGGTTGGCCGTCATCTGCGGGATGGTGAGCAGCGAGATGGCCAGCACGATGCCCACCATGCGAAGGCAGGCCACGATGGTGAGCGCGATGAGCATCATCAGGCCGTATTCGATGACCGTCACGGGCAGGCCCTGGGAGCGGGCAAACTCGCGGTCGAACGCCGTGTAGACGATGGGCCGCAGGAACAGGGTGAAGACGAGGCCGAGCACGACCGAAAGCGCGGCCAGCACCAGGATGTCGGCCCGTGTGATGGTAAGTATGTTGCCAAACAGGTACGAGGAGAGGTCGGGAGCGAAACCGGGGGCCAGAAAGCTGAAGATGATGCCTATGGCCATGCCGAAGGTCCAGAACACGGCGATGGCCGAGTCCTCGCGCATGTCGCGCCGTTTGCTAAGCCACTCCACGCCGAAGGCCGAGAGCACAGAGAAGATGGCTGCGCCCAGGATGGGCGAGATGCCGGCGTAGACGCCCAGGCCTATGCCGCCAAACGAGGCGTGTGTGATGCCGCCGCTGATGAATACCAGCCGGCGTGTCACGATGTACGTGCCGATGATGCCGCAGGCAATGCCGGCAAAGAGGCTGCCCAGCAGGGCGTTCTGAAAGAAAGCGTATTGCAGGATGTCCATGGTGTTCAACTGTTTTTTTGTTGTTGTGCGTCTGTCGTGCGCAGCTCTTCCACGATGAGGATGACTTCGGGCTTGAGCGCGTCGGGCAGCGCGATGCCGCGCAGTTCCAGACTGCGCACCCAGCCCGGCACGTCGTCTTCGCGCATGGTGTAGAGCACCTCGCGGAAGGCCTCGGTCTGTTCGTCGGTATAGGCGTTCGAGGAAGTACCCCGATAGGCGTCCAGCTCCTCGTCATCGTAATATTCCGCTTTCGGCTGTACGCCGGCCAGCAGGCTGCGACGTTCACATACGGCGTGCCGGCCGCAGCAGGAGCCGTCGGCGGGTCGGGGAGGCGATTGCGGCTCCTCCGCCTGTGTCGGCTTGCGTCCCTGCCACATGTGTCCGGCATAGACCACGATGCCCAAGGCCGCGAGCAGACCAATCAGCAGCAGACAGAGTTCCATCATAGCGGCGTGCAGATGAATCCGGCCTGCGACAAGTCGTCCCAATAGCGCGGATAGGATTTGGAAATGACGTGCGGGTCGCGCAAGACGAGCGGTTGCACGCGGAAGGCCGCCGGGGCAAAGGCCAGCGCCATGCGGTGGTCGTCGTAGGTATCAATCGCGGGGGCGGTGTCGGGCCGGACGCATTCGCCGTCCCATGACAGCACGGCGTCGTTTTCCTCGCGCAAGATGTAGCCCAGCTTGCGCATCTCGTTGCGCAAGGCGGCCATGCGGTCGGTCTCTTTTATCTTCAGGCTTTGCAGGCCCTCGAAACGGAAGGGAATGCCGAGCAGGGCGCAGGTCACCACGAAGGTCTGTGCCAGGTCCGGCTGGTTGGTAAAGTCGCAGTCCATGCGCCCGATGGTGCGCTCGCATTTCCGCAACACGGCACATCCGTCGGCAAAGGTGGTCGTCACGCCCAGCAGCTCGAACAGGCGGGCCACGGCGCTGTCGCCCTGCGGACTGTCGGTCTGCAGGCCGGGCAGGCTGATGACCGCGTCGTCACACAAGGCCGCTATCTCATACCAGTAAGAGGCTGCGCTCCAGTCGCTTTCCACGTTGAACGCCACCGGACGGTAGGGCTGCGGACTGACACGTAGCGTGGGCGTATTCCCGCTTTCCTCCCAAGCCGCGTCGGCGCCGAAAGCCTTCATGAGACTGAGCGTCAGGTCGATGTAGGGGCGGGAGATGAGCCGTCCGCTCAGGTGCAGGGTCAGTCCGCCGGACAGCATGGGGCCGATCATGAGCAGGGCCGAGATGTATTGCGAGCTGACGTCGCCCGGCAGGGTCACTTTGTTGCCGGTCAGCTCTTTTCCTCTGATGAGCAGTGGGGGGAAGCCTTCGTTGCCGGCATAAGCGATGTCGGCTCCCAGCGTGCGCAGTGCGTCCACTAGGGGGCGGATGGGGCGTTGCTGCATCCGGGCCGAGCCGGTGAGCAGGCGGGTTTGTCCGGGGCGGGTGGCAAAGTAGGCGGTCAGGAAACGCATGGCTGTTCCCGCCGCGCCGATGTCGACGGTGTTGTCGGCCGATTGCAGGGCCTGCACCATGGCTTGCGTGTCGTCGCAGTCGGACAGGTTGCCGACCGGCATGGCGCTGCGCGACAGGGCGTGAATGATGAGCGCGCGGTTGCAGATGCTCTTCGACGACGGCAGCCCGATGGTGGCGCGTATTTGCGTCGGAGCTGTTATTTGTATTTGCATGATTGACATTCGGTCTATGTGATAATCAATGCTGCAAAAATAGGAATAAAAAGCGTAGGAAATGACATGTGGGCGCAGATTAGTTTGTCGGCCCCGGGTCGATATTTCATGGAGTTGAGCCGGAATATGGAGGCGTCGGAGCCGGCATATGGACGCTCGCGGGCCGGGATATGGTCGCTCGTAAGCGTCCATATGGACGGACACGGGCGGTTGCGGAGGAGAGAAATTCCCCGTCCCGGCGGGAGTAAAAAGAGCAGCCGCACGGCCCGGATTGTGGCGATGCGGCTGCGCATGGAGAATGTTGATGTGTTGTGACGGTGATTATTTCAGGTAAGCGCGATAGAAGGCTTCGATGCGGTCGAACGGGATTCTTCTCTCGCGATTGTCATACAGGTCGGTGTGGTTGGCGCCGGGAACGATCAGCAGTTCCTTGTTGTCGCCTTTCAGCCGCTTGTACGTGTCCTCGCTGAAATAGCGCGAGTGGGCCTTCTCGCCGTGGACGAGCAGCACGGCGCTGCGAATCTCGTCGGCATAGGTCAGGATGGGCATGTTCAGGAATGAAAGCGTCGAAGTCTTGTTCCATCCTCCGTTGGAGTTGAGCGAACGTTTGTGGTAGCCTCGTTTCGTCTTGTAATAGGCGAAATAATCTTTCAGGAATTGCGGCGCATCGTCGGGCACGCTGTCGGGCAGACCTCCGGCAAGGGCATACGAGCCGTTGCGGTAATCCTCGGTGCGTTGTGCGTTGAGCTGTCGGCGCAAGGCGTCGCGGGCGTCGGCATTGTCGGAAGCATCGAAATAGCCGTTGGCATTGACGCGGCTCATGTCATACATGGTAGCGGCCACCGTGGCCTTGATGCGGGTGTCGACGGCCGCCGCATTGACCGCCATGCCTCCCCAGCCGCAAATGCCGAGGATGCCGATGCGTTCGGGGTCGACGTCCTTGCGGGTGGAGAGATAGTCCACCGCCGCCGAGAAGTCTTCGGTGTTGATGTCGGGCGAGGCCACATAACGGGGCCGGCCTCCGCTCTCGCCCGTAAACGAGGGGTCGAAGGCGATGGTCAGGAAACCGCGTTCGGCCAACTCCTGAGCGTACAGGCCCGATGCCTGCTCCTTGACGGCTCCGAACGGTCCGCTCACCGCGATGGCGGGCAACGGGCCGGTGGCTCCTTTGGGTTTATACAGGTCGGCGGCCAGCGTGATGCCGTAGCGGTTGTGGAAAGTCACTTTGCTGTGTTCCACGTTTTCACTCGATGGGAACACCTTGTCCCATTCTTGTGTCAGGTTCAGTTTTTCTTCCATAAAGCGTTTGGGATTGATTGGTTCGTTTTGTGCGTGCAGCATGCCCGTCGCGGGGACGCAGGCAATGAGCAGGGCGCAGATTTTCTTCAGTGTCGTGTTCATGATGATGGGTTTGGGGTTCGGCGGCAAAGGTAAAAGAAAAGCCCCACGGCGGGATTGCCGTGAGGCTCAAAGTGTTTTGCCCAGAAGCTCAATCGGGAATGACGGCCGTAGGCGGCATGCCATATTGTTTCTTGAAGGCCGACGAGAAGTGGGAGACGTTTCTGAAGCCGACCCTTGCGCATACGTCCGCAATCCTTCCGCCGCTTTCCCGCATGATGGCGTAGGCGGCCTCCAGCCGTTTGCGGATGAGCCATTTCTCGGGCGTGAGGTCGCTCACCTTCTTGAAGTCGCGCTTGAAGGTGGCCAGGCTGCGCCCGGTGTAGTGCGCCATTTCTTCCATGGTGAATTCGTACATGTAATTCCGGTTCATGAAGTCCAGAATGTCGATTTTCCAAGGCTCGTTGAAGTCGAACAGCAGCCGGGCAAACCGCTCGTCGATGTGGAGCAAGGCCAGCAGTCCTTCTTCCAGTTTCAGGTGCATGAAGTCGTCTTGCGGCTTCACGTCGGGGTCGAAGTAGGGTGTCATGGAGGCAAACAGGCTGGTGATTTCCGCCGTGTGCGGCAGTTTGACGGCTTCCGCCTTCGGCTTGGGTGCGTCCGATGCCATGCCGTTCGGTTTCAGCTTGGCATGCATCTCGCGCAGGAACGGACGGGTGAAGCTCAGGAAGATGCCGCAGTAGCGTTCGCCATCGGCCGCGCGTTTGTAGAGGGTGATGTGGTGGTCGCGGGGGATAAACACGCACTCTCCTTTGCGCACGTGTATCTGCTCTTTCCCGTTGTCCAGAAGCATTTCGCCGGAATACACGTAGTTCATGGCATATTCGCGCGAGCGGTGGGTGCAGGCGTCCGTGTCGTCATAGAAGAAGCTGAAGAACACATCGTTGTAGTTGAAGATGACGTGCAGCGGATTGGAAGCCGCCGCCGGGTTCGGGAGTTCTGTGGGTTTCATAATCGTTGCCGTTTTCATGCTTAAGTAGCGCAAATGTAGGCAAATTTGCGGAATACGGCATGGTGGTTGCCGTCTCTTTCCGTCTTTAGAACGTTGATTTTGCCATCTCTGGACCTTGAACCGCCGTCGCGACCTGATGCCGGCAAGTGGAATTGCAGGTGGTCTGTCGGTCTGCCTCGGGCCTTTATCGGAAGCATGAATATCAATTAGACGGGCGAAAGTGCGCGTCTTTCTCATTTTTTCCCTATATTCGCGCCAACTAACCGATGTATCATGAGTACGAAACCATCAACCTATCGGGATTGGCTCTATAAGGGAGTCATCTATTTGGCGGCGGTAATCCTTATCGTGTCGTTCATGCCGAGCGACGGGAAGTTCAATTATCAGTACGACAAGGGCAAGCCTTGGCGCTACGGTCAGCTGGTGGCCAAATTTGATTTCCCGATATACAAGGACGAGGCTGTGGTGAAGCAGGAGGAGGACAGCGTGCTGAAGCGTTTTCAGCCCTACTATGTGTTAGACCCGATGGTGGGCGGACAGCAAATGTTGAGGCTGAATGCCGACGAGGGACATGCTTTCCGTCTGCCCAACAGCCAATATCTGAAACATGTCGAGCGGACGTTGGAGGAGATTTACCGTGGCGGCGTCATCAGCAATGCGGATGCGGCCCACTTGCAGGAGTGGCACGCCAAGGAGGTGCAGGTGGTGGAGCAGAACGTGGCAAGTCCGCACTCCGCTTCGTCATTGCTCACTGTCAAGGAGGCCTATGAGCGCTTGATTAACGCCGACACGTTGCGCTATAGCAAAGCCGTGCTCCAGCAGTGTAATCTGAATGAATACATCGTGCCCAATCTGACGTATGACAAAGCCAAGTCGGAGGCGGCACGCCAGGAGTTGCTGGGCAGCATATCGGCTGCCGAGGGCATGGTGTTGCGCGAGGAAAAGATAGTCGACCGTGGAGACATCGTGACCGATGAAATCTATAACAAGCTGTTGTCATACGAGAAGGAGTCCCTCAAGCGCAGTGACACGAGCAGCCAGCAGCGTCTCATCTGGTTGGGGCAGTTCCTGTTCGTGGGCATCTTCATGGGCTCCATGTTCATCTATCTGGAGCTTTTCCGGCGTGACTATTTCGAGCATAAGCGCAGTCTGTTGCTGCTCATCTCGCTGATGTCCATCTTCCCCATCATTACGTCGCTCATGGTGACTTACGAGTTCCTCAGCGTCTACATGCTGCCCATCGCCCTGTTGCCCATCAGCGTGCGGGTGTTTATGGATTCGCGCACGGCCTTCATGGCCCACACGGTCACCATGCTGATATGCTCTGTCGTCCTGCGCTATCCGTATGACTTCGTCATCCTGCAAAGCATAGCCGGATTGGCGGCCATTCACAGCCTGCGTGAGTTGTCGCAGCGTTCGCAGCTGTTCCGCACGGCCTTCTTCATTACCTTATTCTATTGCCTCACTTATTTCTCCTATGAGCTGATTACGGAGAACAGTCTGGACAAGATGAATTGGCCCATGTACTTCAATTTCCTGATTAACGGAGTGCTGTTGCTGTTCACCTATCCTTTCTTGTTCGTGCTGGAGAAGATGTTCGGCTTTACTTCCAATGTGACATTGGTCGAACTGTCCAACATCAACCATCCGCTCTTGCGTCAGCTTTCCGAGGTTGCTCCCGGCACCTTCCAGCATACCATGCAGGTGGCCAATCTGGCAGCCGAAGCGGCCAACAAAATTGGCGCCAAGAGTCAGTTGGTGCGTACCGGAGCGTTGTATCACGACATAGGCAAGATGGGCAATCCCGTGTTTTTCACCGAAAACCAGAACGGAGTGAATCCGCACAAGAACCTGCCCTACGAGCAGAGCGCGCAAATCATCATCAATCATGTGACCTACGGATTGAAACTGGCCGAGAAATACAACCTGCCCAAGGTGATACGCGACTTCATCGCCACGCACCACGGGCACGGGAAGACGAAATATTTCTACATTTCCTATAAAAACGAACACCCCGACGAACCGGTGGACGAAAGCATCTTTACCTATCCCGGGCCTAACCCCGCGACACGCGAGCAAGCCATCCTGATGATGGCCGACGCCGTGGAGGCTGCCTCGCACAGTCTGACGGAATATACCGAGGAGAGCATTAACGGACTGGTGGACAAGATAATCGACGGACAGGTGGCCGACGGCTTCTTCTTGGAGTGTCCCATCACGTTCAGAGACATCACGACCATCAAGGCATTGTTCAAGGAGAAGCTCAAGGCTGTGTATCACACCCGCATCAGCTATCCGGAACTGAAGAAATAACGGAGACCCGGGAATGAAGCAATACGTCGATGTCATTTTGCCTTTGCCCTTGGCCAATCGCTACACTTATTCCCTGCCTGATGCGTTGCAGGGACAGGTGGCGGCGGGCAGCCGCGTGATTGTCCCTTTCGGGCGTAAGAAGTATTATACGGCGTTGGTAGCCAATGTGCACTACTGTCCGCCCGAGGCCTATGAAACGAAGGATGTGGCCGAGGTGCTTGATGCAAACCCCATTCTGCTGCCCGGACAGTTCCGGCTGTGGGAATGGATTGCCTCGTATTACCTGTGTACGTTGGGCGATGTCTATAAGGCGGCCTTGCCTTCGGGCATGAAGCTCGAAAGCGAGACCATCGTGGTGTTGAATCCCGACTTCGAGGCCGAGGCGCCGCTTACGCCGCGCGAACAGCAGGTGTTGGACGCGCTGGCTTCCGACTCCGAACAGTGCATCACGCAGCTGGAGAAGCGCATTGATGTCTCGCGCAATCTGCTTCCGGTCATCAACAGCCTGTTGGACAAGGGGGCCATTAGCGTGAAGGAAGAACTTAAGCGCAGTTACCGCCCCAAGACGGAGGCACATGTCGTCTTGTCCGAAGAATATCGTCACGAAGCCCGTTTGCAGCAACTCTTTGACGAGCTGGCACGTGCGCCCAAGCAACAGGCTTTGCTGATGAAATATCTGGAGCTGTCGGGCTTTTTCAATGACCGGACCTCCCTGCGCGAGGTGTCGAAGAAGGAACTGCTGGAGCGGGCGGGTTCCAATGCGTCGGTCTGTGCCGCCTTGACCGGGAAGGGCATTCTGGAGACTTATCAGTACGAGGTGGGACGGTTGGAGAAGACGGCCGGTCGGGTGGCCGAAGTCAATCCGCTCAATCCTGCCCAGCAGGAGGCCCACGACGCCATCCTTTCGGTCTTTGCACAGAAAGATGTCTGCCTGTTGCACGGTGTCACGTCCAGCGGCAAGACCGAGATATACATTCACCTCATCCGCGAGGTTATCCGTTCCGGGCGTCAGGTGCTCTATCTCCTGCCTGAAATTGCGCTCACCACGCAAATCACCGAGCGCCTGCGCCGTGTGTTCGGCAACCGCATCGGCATCTACCATTCCAAGTTTCCCGATGCCGAGCGTGTGGAGATATGGCAGAAGCAGCTCCGGAGCGGGGAGTGCTACGACATCATCCTGGGCGTGCGCTCGTCCGTATTCCTGCCGTTTCATCGGCTGGGGTTGGTCATCGTCGACGAGGAGCACGAGGGCACTTACAAGCAGCAGGACCCGGCTCCGCGCTATCATGCCCGCGACACGGCCATCGTGCTGGCGCGGATGCACGGCGCGAAAGTGTTGCTGGGCACGGCCACTCCGGGCATAGAGAGTTACTACAACGCCCTCTCCGGGAAGTACGGCCTGGTGGAGCTTGGCGAACGCTACAAGGACATGCAGCTGCCCGACATACGCATTGTGGACATCAAGGAACTGGCACGCAAGAAGATGATGAACGGCCCGTTCTCGCCCGAACTGCTGGGCGAAATCCGCGGGGCGCTGGAGCGGCACGAGCAGGTCATCCTCTTCCAGAACCGCCGGGGCTTTGCGCCGATGATTGAGTGCAAGGTCTGCGGATGGGTGCCGCGCTGCAAGAACTGTGACGTCAGCCTCACCTATCACAAGGGGCTGAACCAGCTCACCTGCCACTATTGCGGAGCCACCTATGCCGTGCCCGCTTCGTGTCCGGCCTGCGGCAGTGTGGAGCTGATGAGCCGCGGATTCGGCACGGAGAAGATTGAGGACGGCATCAGCCGGATATTTCCCGATGCCCGGGTGGCGCGCATGGACCTGGACACCACGCGCAGCCGTTCGGCCTACGAGCGCATCATCGGCGACTTTCAGGCCGGGCGCACGCAGATTCTCATCGGCACGCAGATGGTGAGCAAGGGACTGGACTTCGACCATGTGAGCGTGGTCGGAATACTCAATGCCGACACCATGCTGAACTATCCCGACTTCAGGGCGCACGAGCGGGCCTTCCAGCTGATGGCCCAGGTGGCGGGCCGGGCCGGACGGCGCGACCGTCGCGGGCTGGTGGTGTTGCAGACCAAGTCGCCCGACCTGCCGATCATCCGTCAGGTGGTGACCAATGACTATGCGCAGATGTTCCGCGAGCAGACGGACGAGCGCCGCCGCTTCGACTATCCGCCTTACTGCCGCCTGATATACGTCTACCTGAAGCACCGGCGCGAGGAAGTGGCCGTGGAGGCGGCCGGGACGTTGGCCTCGTGGTTGCGCGCGGCCTTCGGCGACAAGGTGCTCGGGCCGGACAAACCGCCCGTGGGCCGCATCCAACTGTTGTTCATACGGAAGATTGTGCTGAAAGTGGAGCCTGCCATGTCCGGCTCGAAGGTGAAGTCCTATCTGCAGGAGGCGCAGCGCCGCCTGCTGGAGCGGGAGAGCTTCCGCTCGCTGGTGGTCTATTATGACGTGGACCCGATGTGACATCTGCAAGACAAAGAATGAATAAAATACCGAAACACATGAAGATATTATTTGTATGCCTGGGCAACATCTGCCGCTCGTCGGCCGCAGAGGAAATCATGCGGACGCTCGTGCGCCGGGCCGGGCTGGAAGAGGTGATCGAGGTCGACTCGGCCGGCATCCTCGCTTATCATCAGGGCGAGCTGCCCGACCCGCGCATGAGGGCGCATGCCGCCCGGCGCGGCTATACGCTGACCCACTGCTCGCGGCCCGTGACGACCGACGACTTCTATGCCTTCGACCTCATCATCGGCATGGACGACCGCAATGTGGACGACCTGCGCGAACGCGCTCCCGGAGTGGAGGAAGAGGCGAAGGTCCGCCGCATGGCCGACTATTGCGTCCGTAAGGCGGCTGACTGCGTGCCCGACCCCTACTATGGCGGGGCATCGGGTTTCGAGAACGTGCTGGACATACTCGAGGATGCCTGCGCCGGACTGCTGGACAAGCTTTCCGCCCCCACCTATTCGCTGATTGTCCCCGTCTATAACCGCCCCGACGAGGTGGACGAGCTGCTCGACAGCCTGACACGTCAGACGCTGGGAGACTTTGAGGTCATCGTCGTGGAGGATGGCTCCACCCGGCCCTGCGCCGACGTGGCGGAGCGTTACGCCGGCCGTCTGCACATACGTTATTACGCAAAGCCCAACTCCGGACCCGGACAGACGCGCAACTACGGCGCCGAACGCGCCCGGGGACGCTACCTCATCGTGCTCGACTCGGACTGCATCCTGCCGCCGGGCTATCTGGCGGCGGTCGACGAGGAACTGCGGCGCGACCCGGCGGACGCCTTCGGAGGGCCCGACCGCGCCCATCCGTCGTTCACCCCCGTGCAGAAGGCCATCAACTATGCCATGACCTCATTCTTCACCACGGGGGGCATCCGCGGGGGACGGAGGCAGATGGAGCGTTTCCATCCGCGCAGCTTCAACATGGGCATCCGAGCCGACGTCTATCGGGCGCTGGGGGGATTCTCGAAGATGCGCTTCGGCGAGGACATCGACTTCAGCATCCGCATCTTCCGCGCCGGATACCGCTGCCGCCTCTTCCCCGGGGCATGGGTGTGGCACAAGCGGCGCACGGACCTGCGCAAGTTCTTCCGGCAGGTGCACAACTCGGGCATTGCCCGCATCAATCTCTATAAGAAATATCCCGACTCGCTGAAGGCGGTCCATCTGCTTCCGGCGGCGTTCACCGTGGGGACGGCCCTGCTGCTGATGGCCGCGCCGTGGTGGCCGTGGAGCCTGACGCCTCTGGCCCTGTTCGCCCTCATCGTCTGCGCTGACGCGGCGGCTCGGAACCGCAGCCTGCGCATCGGGCTGCTGGCGGTGGCGGCCTCGTTTGTGCAGCTCACGGGCTACGGCAGCGGATTCCTGCGCGCCTGGTGGCAGCGTTGCGTGAGGGGACGTGACGAGTTTTCGGCCTTCGACAAGAACTTCTACAAGTGATGGAGAAGCGGTTGACCATACAGCAGTGGGCGCCCGACGACCGCCCGCGCGAGAAGATGATGGCCCACGGGGCGGGCGCGCTGAGCGATGCCGAGCTGCTGGCCATCCTCATCGGGTCGGGCAGCAGCGACGAGACGGCCGTGGAGCTGATGCGCCGGGTGTTGGCCTCGTGTCGCAACGACCTGGGCGACCTTGGGAAGATGGGGCTGGAGGAGCTGTGCGCCTTCAAGGGCATCGGCCCGGCCAAGGCGGTTACCATCCTGGCCGCGTCGGAACTGGGGAAGCGGCGCGCGGCGGCCGAGCACGTGCGCGAACGGGTGTGCGTCGCCTCGTCGAGAGACATCTATGCCTATTTCCACAACAAGCTGTGCGACCTGCCGGTGGAGGAGTGTTGGGTGATGATGCTCAACCACGGCCTGAAGGTTGTCGACAGCGTGCGCATCAGCGCGGGGGGACTGACGGGGACGGTGGTCGACGTGCGGCTGGTGTTGCGCGAGGCGTTGCTGCGCCGGGCTTCGGCCATCGCCCTGTGTCACAATCATCCGTCGGGGAATGTCCGTCCGAGCGCGGACGACGACCGTCTGACGGAGCGTCTGGCGCGGGCGGCTTCCTGCATGGACATACGGCTGATTGACCACGTGGTCCTGACCGACGGGGCCTATTACAGCTATGCCGACGAGGGGAAGCTCTGAGCGTGCGGCGGTGTCGCAGCGGTGCGGGCCGGGGGATGAGCGACCTCCGGCCCGCGCTGTTTCCGGCATGCGCGGTTGCCTGCTCCTCGCGTGTGTCTCAGTCAGTAAGGTGTACACATTACGTGCCATAAGGTGTACACCTTACGTGGTGAAAGGTGTACACCTTTCTTCGGAAGGCGCAAGTGTGTCCATGCCATCGACAGACGTGTCTCATTGCCTGCTTCTCACGTGCGTCTCCACCGGAAAGGTATATACCTTACATGGCGAAAGGTATATACCTTACGGGTCATAAGGCATATACCTTTCTACTGAAGGCGCACGTCAGTCGCGAGGATTGACGGACGTCACTTGGAGTTTTGTGTCAACGCGCTGGTCTGCATGGCGCGCAGGGGGAAGGGGAACGTCAGCAGATGCGAGTCGGGGGCGAGGGTGAACGTGTGGGTCGTGCCCTGACTGTCGACATAGGTCTTGGTGAGCGTCTCGCCCAGTTCGGCCGCGAAGCGGCGCATGTCGAAGAAGTCGTTGCAGCTGGTCACCAGCTCGCGGCGGCGTTCCTCGCGGACGAAGCGCAAGGCGCTGTCGGCATTGTCGCCCAGGTCGTCGGCCGTCAGGGGCACGTAGTCGAGCAGCCGCTTCTCGCGCAGGGCGTTCAGATAGTCGGCCGTGAGGGTGCGGTCGCCTTGGCGGGCATAGCATTCGGCGATGATGAGGTAGACCTCGGAGAGGCGCATGCCGGCTTCGTTGAGCTTGATGTTGGTGCCATACATGAAGGCCACGCTGCCCTCTTCGGCGGTGGGTCGCTGGGCCATGTTCCAGGAGAAGACGCCCCGGTAGCGCACGTCGCGCTGCTTGTCGTAGAGGTCGGCAGTGGCCTTGTTGAGCATCGTGGCATTGAACACGGCGTTCATGGGCTGATAGAGGAGGTTTTCGGGGTCATCGTGTCCGTGCATGCCGTTCATGAGCACCATGCCGTATATCCAGTCCTGCGAGAGGTCGGTGCCCGCGCCGAAGGAGTTGTCGGCCGTCTCCTGGAGCCATGCGGGCATGTCCCAGAGGCGGTGGTTGCCGTGCTTGAGCGCTTCGAGTGCGGCCTCGAGGGCGTCGGTGTATTGGCGCATGTAGAGCATCACCTTGGCCTTGAAGGCATATCCGAAGGCTTTGTCGGGGCGGTAGGTGTTGAGGGCCTGTTCGGGCAGGTCGGGGATGGCCTCGTCGATGTCGCGGCAGATGAGGGCGTAGGCGTCGGCCACGGTGCCCTGCGTGCTTTCGGCTTCGAGGTCGAACTCCGTGTGGATGATGATGCCGCGGTCGGTTTCGGCGGTTTCGGGGTCATAGGGCTTGGCGAAGGTGTTGACGAGCCAGAAGTAGTTGTAGGCTCGCATCACCTTGGCCTGTGCTGTGGCCAGGCGTTTGTCGCTCGCGGGTCCTTCGGCGTCGCCGATGTTGTCGATGATGATGTTGTAGCGGCTGATGCGGGCGTAGCAGTTGTTGTAGAGCTGCGACTCTCCGGCGTCGTCGTCCATGTATTGTGCGCGGTCGACGCTTTCGTCCCAGAAGTAGGATGAGGAGATGAGCGGGAAGGAGTATCCGTCGAGCTGGCTTCGGTCGTAGTAGGTCACGACGTTGGCCAGATAGCCGAATTCGGAGCCGGTGTAGGTTGGCATTTCCTCTTCAAGCAGTCCCAGATAGTCGTCGGTGGTGTTGAGCACGGCTTCCCCCTTGGGCGTGATGTCCAGATAATTGTCGCAAGCCGCGAAGGCTGTCAGGAGGTAGATTCCGGTAAGTAGTTTATTGAGTTTCATGAGATGTCGGTATTGGTTAGAAGTTTACGGTGAGTCCCAGCATGTAACTGGTTAGTTGGGTATAGGTGCGGCTTCCCTGGTTGGCGTCGAAGCGTTCGGGGTCGATGGCGTTTCCGCAGGCCGCCCAGTAGAACGGGTTGTCCACCTGGGCGTGGAGGCGTACGTTCTGCAGTCCCCACGGTGCAATGAGCCGTGTGGGCAGGTCGTATGAGAGGCCGATGTTGCGCACCTTGAGGAACGAGGCGCTGAGGATGTGTGCGTCGGCATATTTCCACTGTTGGTTGCGGAAGTTCTCGTATCCTTCGTGTGAGCCCATGCGGGGGATGTCGGTGTCGGTGTTCTGGGGTGTCCAGCGTCGCGCGATGTCTTCGTGTATGCCTCCCACGGCGGTCCCGCTGGTGCGGTCGAACAGGTTGCGGTAGAGCGGTGTGACCTCGTCGCGCAGCGAGTGCCCGGTGTAGTACACTATCTTGGTGTAGAACGAGAGCGACTTCCATCCCAGGTCGATGCTGAGCGCGCCTTGCCATTTCGGTGTGAGCTGTCCCTTGGCCACGAGGGCGGCAATGTTGTCCACGTTGACATTGCTGACCACTTCGCCCTTCTCGTTGTAGACCGAGGGGTCTCCGTTGGCATCCAGCCCGGCATAGCGGTAGGCGTATATGGTGCCATAAGCGTCGCCTTTCAGATAGTTGTTGTAGGGGTCGGTCAGCATGTCCGTCGCGCTGGAGGGCGTGTATCCCACTTCTTCGATGGTGTTCTTGTTGAATGAGGTTGTGAGCGTGGTGTTCAGCCGCCAGTCTCCGCGTTGCAGCCAGTCGTAGGACAAGGTGGCCTCGAAGCCCACGTTCTTCATGGCTCCGTTGTTGACACGGGCGGTAGCGAATCCGGTCGAGGGGTCGAGCGTCTTGTTGGCCAGCAGGTCGGAGCTGTATCGGCGATATGCCTCCATGCTTCCGTTGAGCCGTCCCCACAGGGCGAAGTCTATGCCGAAGTTGAAGGTCGAGGTCTTTTCCCAGCGCAGCAGGCGGTTGGGCGGTGTGAGGATGCTGGTGATTTGCGCGTTGGTGACGCTCGATGTCGAATAGTTGCCGATGAGGAACGGCGAGGAGTTCTGGTCCACGTTTCCGGTGATGCCGTAGGTCATGCGCAGCTTCAGCATGTCCACCCATGTGAAGGCTTTCATGAATGTTTCGTTGCTGACGTTCCAGCTCACGCCTGCCGACCACAGCGGACGGTAGCGATATTTCGGGTCGGTGCCGAACAGGTCGGCCTGTTCCACGCGCACGCTGGCATTGACGGAGTAGAGATTATTATAGGTATAGCCGGCATTGGCATAGGCTGACACATAGCGGTGCATCATGTCGGTGACTGTCAGCAGTTCCGACCTGTTGCGTACGCCGGAGTAGAGTTGGCCGATGACTCCGTCCTGGGTGAGCGTGGCCCAGTCGACTTGTGTGTTCGTAAGCTTGCGGTTGTCGTAGCCGTAGCGTTCGCCGGCCGTGTTCGATGATTTGTCCTGACGTATTTCGCCGCCGATGAGCGCCACAAGGTCGTGTTTGTCGCCGAACGTGCGTTGGTAATTCAGCTGGGCACGGAGGTTCATGTTCTCGTAGCGTTGGCTGAGCGACTGCTGGTGGCCGCCGTCGGGTATGTTGTAGACGAATTGGCCGTATTGGTCCGTAGATGCAAATTCATTGATGAGGCTGCGCATCGTGTACGAGTCGGCTTCGTCATACAGTTCCTGGTCGCGCCGTGTGTCTTCATATTGGAACTTGATGCCCAAATCCAGTCCTTTGGCCAGTTTGAAGTCGGCATGGGCAAAGATACGCAGATAGAGGTCTTTGGTGTCTTGCACATTGTGTGTGCTTTCCTCCACGGCATTGTATCGCATGGACTTCAGCCCGTCGGTTTGTTCCAGTTCCTGTGAGCGGTAATAGTTGTACGGATACTGATATACATAGTTCCCGTCCTCGTCATAAATCTGTTCGTAGGGGAGGAACGAATTCATGCCGTATCCCATTTGTGCCACTTCGTAGTTGGCGTAGCTCACGTTGGAGCCGTAAGTAAAGCGGAACCAGTCAGTGAAGTCGATGGCGCTCTTCAGGTAGAGCGAGATTTTATTGTTGTCGGCATATTTTTCGGTTTCGTTCGTGCCTTCGTAGCGGGCGGAGAAGAACGTGTTGATGTGGTCGCCTCCCTTGCTGACCGACAGGTTGTAGTCCTGGCGGAATTGCAGGCGTTGCAGCTTGTCACGGTATTCCTTGGCGTAATTGTTTTGCCGCAGGACGTTGAGCTGATTGTCCAGCTCGGTTTGCGTGAGGTTCCCCCGATAGAGCTCGTAGTATAGCCGCTCAACACGGCTCAATGCTCCGAAGTTGCTGTTGCTTATGTCGTTTCGTCCGTCAAAGTAGACGCCCGGGTCTTGCATGTAGGTGGGGTCGGTCAGGAGCCATTCCTGCTCGTAGTCGATGATGTCTCCGGTGGAGGCATAGTGCATGTAGTTCAGCGACGGGCGCGGAGTGAAATAGAAGTTGGCCGACGCGCTGACCCGTGTCTTGTTGTCTTTGGCCGCCTTGGTGGTCACTACGATGACACCGTTGGACGCACGTACGCCGTAGAGCGAGGTGGAGGCGGCGTCTTTCAACACGGTGATGCTTTCGATGTCGTTCGGGTTGAGGGTGTCAAGGCTTTGGTTGACCACCTGGCCGTCGAGTACGAGCAGCGGGGTGGAACCCGTGGCAAAGGACGATATGCCGCGGATGCTTACGTCCGAACCGTAAGAGCTCAGGCCGGTCACCATGCCTTCCAGCTTGTCGGTCAACGTGGGGGCTTGGGTCTTGGCCAGCTTCTCGCTGTTGATGATGACGGCGGAGCCGGTGTTGCGTTCGCGCGAGATGGTCTGATAACCGGTGGTGACCACTTCGTTCAGCATGGTGGCGTCGTCCTCAAGAACCACGGTCAAATCCTTGGCCCGCGCATTGACCACGATGTCGCGTGTCTTCATGCCGATGTAGGACACGCTCAGCACGTCGCCGATGCGGGCCCGGATGCTGTAATGTCCGTCAATGTCGGTCACGGCTCCTGTCGTGGAACCCTTCACCCGGATGGTGGCGCCTATGAGTGGTTCGCCGTTTTCGTCCACCACGGTACCTTTCCAGGTGGTCGGCCCGTTGTCTTGTCCGGCCTGTCGTCCGGTGATGAGCACATAGTCGTTTTTCAATTCATACGTCAGGCCGGACTGGCGGCAGACCGTGGTCAGCGCGTCAGTCAGCGAGGCATCGGTGAGATTCAGGCTTATGCGCAACGAAGGGTCGATGTTGTCTTCGCGATACATCACGTTTACGCCGCTTTGACGTGCAATCTCATCCAGTGCCGTGCGCACGGTGATTTGTTCCTGCCGGAGGGTTACGGGGCGGGTGTCGTCCAGGTCGATACTCCAGGCACAAGTGGCTGATGCAAAGGCCAGCAGCAATGCAGAGAAGCGTTTGCTCATGCAGGGCATTGTGCCGCGTTGTGGTTTTCTTGGTTCATAGACTTTCATACTTGTCTGAATTCAATTAATTATGGTTTGATGATTGTTTTTCTTGTATGAGAATGCTTCCGTCGGCCTGTTTGCGGAAGGTGAGACGGCCCACGTGCTGCAACAGTTCAAGGGTATAGCCCAGTTCGCGGTTGCGGTAGATGCTTCCGGCCAGACGGATGTCGGCTATGTGTGTGCCGGCGCAGCGGATGTCTACGTCATACCATCGCGAAAGGAGTTGGGCTATGTCGCCGAGCGTTGTGTCCTTGAAGTGGAAAACGCCCGTGACCCATGACGTGTAGAGAGCCGTGTTGACGGTGCGTATTTCCGGACGGGAAGTCGGGCTTTCCACCTGTGCTTGTTCTCCCGGTTTCAACAGAACGTCGTGTCCTTGGTTGCCTATCTTCACGCTGCCTTTGACCAACGTCGTTACAACGTTTTTTCCCTCATAGGCTTCCACATTGAAGATTGTGCCCAGCACGTTGATGCGGCAGCGCGAGGTGACGACCTCGAACGGAGTGTACCCCGGCCGGACCTCAAAATAGGCTTCACCATCCAGTTCCACGCGGCGTGTGCCGTCGAAGTTTGCCGGATAACGCAGGCTTGAGGCCGCATTCAGATGAACCTGTGTGCCGTCGGACAAGACCAGGCGGTAACTGCCTCCGGTCGGGACGCGTATCTGATGGTAGACTGGCGTGGAAGTGGCCTGATTGTCCGTGCTGTAAGCCAATATGCCCGCGCCGTCCTGGGAGAGCGCTGCGCCATTGTCGTTCAGGCGCAGCGTGTTGTCCTTGCCGAGGGCTATCTCCTGCCCGTCGGAAAGGGTGAGGATGGCCGTTGTGTCGGTCCGGTTGGGGAACAGCTCGGCCAAGGATGCCGTGTCGGTCTGTCCGTAGTCCAGCGGTTTCCAGTAGAGCCAGGTGCCGAGCCCTATCAGCAGGGCCAGTCCGGCCGCGACAAGCATCCATCCTGCCGGGCGGCGTACGGAAGGGGTCATGCGGCGTTGCAGCCGTCGCCATGCCCGCTCTTCGTCCAGATGTTTCAGTTGGAAAAGCACCCGTCCTAAGGTTTCGGCTTCGCGCCAATGGCGGAATGCTTCTGCGTCTTGGGGCGAAGAGGACAATCGGCGGCGCAATTCGTCGGCTTCCTTGCGGGTGAGCGTGCCTTCGGAATATTTGGCAAGCAATGTTTCTATGTCTGTTTTCATATCGGTGTGTTTATTTCCAATCGGTCATCGGTTTGAGGGGCAATATGTTCAGGCGTAAGCGTCCATATGCCCGGCCGCGAGCGGATATATCCCCGCTCATGAGCCTCCATATCTTCCGTCGGGTAAGGTCGTATGACCGTTCGGGTTTATATCTCTGCCTGCCCGGATTTTCGGGAGGCTTTCTATTTATATATTCCCGTTACGGGGAAAATGTACTATAACGAGGAATGCTTTTTTTGCAAAAGATGAGAAAAAAAGTGAGAATCCTGTCAGCCCAAGAGTAATAGGAAGAGCAACATTTTATCGCCCAAGCGTTTGCGGAGGATGGTCAGGGCATAGACGTAATGATTGCGCACGGTGTGGACGGAGATGCCCATTTGTTGCGCCACTTCTTTGTGGGACAGGTTTTGGAAGATGATGCGTTGCAGCACTTCGCGCGAGCGTTCGGGCAGCGCTTCGACGGCTTGTGTCAGTTTGCGGTTGATGTTGTCGCGATCTTGTTCACTGTCGGCCAGCAGTTCGTCCATCAGGCTGTCGGTTACGTGTTCCAGGTCGACAAAAAAGTAACGTTGGCTTTCCTCCATCCGTTTGAGGGCGGCTTTTGTCACTGCTCCGAACAGGTAGGAGCGCGCGGAGCCTTCAAAAGGTTTGCCCTTGTGGTTGCGCCATAGGGAAATGAATACCGACTGCACGATGTCTTCAATATCGTCGTAGGAGAGCAGGTAACGTGTGGCGTAGAGGCACAGGGATTTATAGTAGTGGTCAAATGCCAGACGCAGGCAAGTCTCGTCGCCTTGTTGCAGCAAGGCGACGATTTTTCCGTCGATGGCAGACGGTTGTCGGCATTCGGAATGTTTGAGCGTGTCGTCGGGCATTGGCAGGCAGTGTGAGGAATGGATGTTCTTATCGTCGCGGGCGAAGCATGTCCCGCGCTTTGTCGCGATTGGAAGCGAACGAAAATTCGTCCAGAATGATGCTTATGTTTTCGGGGTCTGCGATGCGTCCGCCGATGAGCTGCACGATGTCCAGGCGTTCGTCGTCGAAGTCGGCCAGCTTGTCCATCAGGCGGACACATTGGGCGCAAGTGACATGACGCTCCAGCAGGGCGGCCTCGAGCAGGCGCATGCGGTCATCGTTGAACGACACTTCCCGGGCCAGCTCGATGATGCGTTCCGTGGCGTGCGTGCTCAATGTCGGCATCCGGTCGTGGCGGGGAGGCCGGCCGGCGGCAGCATGTTCCGTGGAGGAGGGTGGGAGAACATGGTCGTGTCGGTCGGCTTGCAGAGACGTTGACATGCCAATCAGGCAACAGGCGGCAAGGATAAATGTTTTCATTGGGCGATGTGTAATGACGTGAGTTTGATGTAAGATGAGAGTTATTCGTTTGAGAACTAATGAACTGGCGACAAAAGCACTGGGCTTGTTGTAGCACTAGAGCGATTACCGCCACGTTCCCGGAGGCTAAAGGTACGGAGATTTATTGTATGGCGGATGATTTTTGTCGGGAATTTGCCGAAGTGCGGGAAAATATAGGGTTGACGCCGGAAGGCCAATGTGCGATTTGGGGTGAAGACAAGAAGCCGTAAAACAAGAACGAGCTGCATCGTGACGGTGCAACTCGTTCCCTATATTCCCAAATGTTTTTTAATCTTTTGAAAACAGCTTGCTCTGCGATTTTTAAGAGCTTCCTGTTTTTTACTTTTCCCGGTGAGCTGAGCTCACTCCGGGAAGTTTGCAATCTCGCTTTTACTTCTTAACGTTAGTCTGTACTACAGCGATAACACTCAAAACAGTGAATACTGCTACAATAGCTAACAAAATAGAAATTTGTGCTGTCATAATCTTAATAAATTAAATCTTTTTACCTTTACTAATTATCCTATCTACTTGTTATCCTTGTAACTCATCATCTGAATTACGCTGCAAAGATAGGCGGTTTTGGGTTGATGTCAATAGAAAACATGTTTTAAAGCATAAAAACGGCCGTTTTCTTGATGTAGGTCAATAAAAGCCGTCTAAATGTAGCATGAATGAAATGTCAGGATAATTGTAGGAAAACCGGACGGTCGGTTGCGGACAAAAAAAGCAGGCGGAAGAACGATGCCTGTCCGGATACGTCCTTCCGCCTGCCGTGAGCGTGAGCCCGACGGGCGTTTATGCCTGATTGCTTTTCAGTATGCGCCACACGGCTGCACTCAGGCTGCCGCCCAGCAAGGGAGCGACAATGAAGAGCCAGAGTTGCGCACAGGCCTGTCCGCCGTCGAACAATGCCGGGCCGATGCTGCGTGCGGGGTTGACCGATGTCCCGGTGATGGGAATGCACACGATGTGGATGAACACCAGTGTAAGACCGATGGCCAGTCCGGCCAGATTGCCTGCGCCTTTCTTTTCGTCCGTGGCACCCAGCACGACAAGCACGAAGATGAAGGTAAATACCGTCTCGGCCAGGAACGCTTGCCACGTTTCGCCCGAATCGAACGTGTTTGATCCGGTCATCGTGGGGCCGTCATGGGCTCCGGTGGATACGAGTATGGCCAGAATGAGCGAGCCCAGTATGCCGCCGACCACTTGAAAGAACATGTAGAACATGGCATCCTTGCTGCCTATGCGGCGGGAAAGCCACATGCCAAGCGTGATGGCCGGATTGATGTGGCAACCGGAGATGTTGCCGATGGTGTAGGCCATGGCCACTACGGCCAGACCGAATGCCAACGCGACACCCAGTGTGCCGACACCGGCGCCTACGGTTCCGGCTACGTTACCTGCAAATACGGCGCTGCCGCATCCCATGAGAACCAGTACCATGGTACCGATCATCTCTGCAAAATACCTTTTCATAAGCATCTCATTGTTTTATTTGGTTAAACATTGTTTGGTTGTCGGCATGATGGAAAAACGTGGCAGTAAGATACGGAGAAAAAACGGGAATACAATGTAAAGCATACAAAAAATCAGTCCAAGCGAAAAAAGAGGCTGCCGGACTAAACTTTTTGCCTTCCAATCGGTCATATTCAAATGATACTTAAATGCACATACATATGAAACATCCGATTCTGACAATCGTTGTGGCTGCCGTTCTGCTGGGAGGCGGCTGTCCGCTTTCGAGCATGGCGCAGACCCCGGACGGGGCTGCCGCATCTTCTTCCCGGTGGGACAATGCGCGGGCTGCGCAATGGGATGCCGATTTTAAGGTGGTGGACATACCTTCCAAAGTCGACGGGAGGCCACAGAAAGCCTATTTGTACAAGGCGCCCGAACAGGGAAAGCCGCTCATCGTGAGCCTGCACACCTGGAGTGGAGACTATCGCCAGGGCGATCCTTTGGCTGCCGTAGCCAAATCGAAGGGATATAACTACATTCATCCCGACTTTCAGGGAGCCAACACGCGCCCTGAGGCCATGGGCAGCGCCGTTGCCGTGGCCAACATTCAGGAAGCCATAGAGTTTGCCGTGAAAGCTACGGAGGCCGACCCCAAGGAGGTGCATGTCGTCGGGGTGTCGGGCGGAGGCATGGCCGCCTTGCTTGCCTACATGAACGTGACGTGTCCCGTGAAATCCTTTTCGGCCTGGGCGCCCATAGCCGACCTGGAGGCATGGTATTGGGAGTCGAAGGCCCGTGGCAACAAGTATGCCGACCACATTCTCAAGGCCACTTCGTCGGAAGGGACGACGCTCAATGTGGCCGAGGCCCGCAAGCGTTCGCCGCTCTACGGCGTGATTCCCCGCAAACAGCGGCGCACGTCGCAGCTTTTCATCTACGAAGGAGTGCACGACGGCTATACAGGTTCCGTGCCCGTGACTCACGCCATCAACATGTACAACCGCGTAGTGGGCGATTGGAAGTATGGTCTGGGCACTGTCGAGGCGGCCAACCGCAAGGCTGCCGTCTATGCCGACCTGGTGTCGGAGGATGAGATCATCCGCTTGCTGACCCTTCGCAACAATCCGAAAGCGAATCCGGAAGAGAAGATAGGCGACCGGCAGATACTGTTGCGACGCGAGGCGTCCAACACGCGCCTGGTGATATTTGAGGGGACGCACGAGATGCTTCCCTGCGCGCTCGACCTGATACCTGTCGGGCGGTAAGGTTGTCCCGCCTTTCGGGCCGATGAAAGAAATGCGCCCCGCCAAAAGCTTGCAGGCTTCCTGGCGGGGCGCGTTGTGTATGAACAGGATGAGTGATTTGTGTGAAGTTGCGGCGTTATTTGCCCAACAGCTCTTTGACCTTTTGAATCATCAGATCGCCGCGCAGGTCAATCGCGATGAGCTTGCCTTCGGGGTCGAGCAGGAACGTTTTGGGGATGGCCGACACACCGAGGTCGCGGGCGGCGGGCGAATTCCAGCCGTAGAGGTCGGACACGTGCACCCAGTCGGGCAGGTTCATGCCCATGGTGGGGATGGCGTCGGTCCAGGCCTTCTTTTTGTTGTCGAGCGAGAAGCTGACGATGACGAACTTGTCTTTCACGCCACGCGTTTCGTTGTAGAGCTTGATGACGTAGGGAATCTCTCTGCGGCAGGGTCCGCACCACGAGGCCCAGAAGTCCAGCAACACGTACTTACCACGGAAGTCTTTCAGCGTAAGGCGCTTGCCGTCGGTCGTGGGCATGGCAATGTTGGGCAGTTCGGAGCCGATGCCGATGTTTTTGGCCAGCACGGCGTTGGAGAAGGCTTCGTTGTAGGGTGTGCCGTCAAGCGCGGGGCTGATGGCCTGGCGCAGTTCGTTGGCCTCGTCGGCCGAGAGGGCGTAGAGCAGCTCTTTCTGCATCATGAGCGGAGCCAGCGGCGAATCGTTGTGTTCGAGCAAGAAGCGCAGGCGGTCCAGGTGGGTGCGTGTCTTGGCTTCTCCGCCAATGCGGCGGCGCACTTCCATGCCTTCATTGGAATCGACCCACTCCGCGCCGCGCTGTTCGGCAAACGCGTTGATGGAGTCGAGCTGCATGCGGGTGCATTCAGCTCCCACGGCCCGGTAGGCCATGTAGAGGTCGTTGGTTTTCGTGCCCGAGGCCATCCCGCCCGAGGGAAAGGCCGCGTCCAGGCCGAGCTTGACGGTGCCCGGCTCGACGAAGAACGCGCAGCTGCCGTTGTCGAAGCCCGTGAGCAGGTAGATTTCAGGGCCGTTATAGTCGGTGAGCGCATGGCGGAGCGTGAAGGTGTTGCCGCTGACTTGTGCCGAGTCGACGACGGTCAGGTTTTCCATTTCGTCCATCCGGCTGAGGTAGACCTTCTCGATGGGCTTCTCCTCGTAGCGCATTTTGTTGTTGCTGAATGTGCCTTCGATGGTGCACACCTGCTGGGCGAACGCCGTCGAGGCGGCGCAGCAGCATGTCAGGCATGCGAGCAATAGTTTCTGTGACATAAGTTTCTGGTATGGTGTGTTTAAATACTTGTTCGTTTATTCGTAGGATTCGATGCCTGCGGCGATGCGGGTGACTTTCTTCACCAAAGCGTCGCCTTGCAGCTCCAGGGCGATGATGCGTCCCGTGGGGTTGATGAGCACGGTGTAAGGGAGTTTCTTCACCTTGTAGATTTGGGCGGCTTTCGAGTTCATCCCCATCAGGGCCGAGGCGTTGTGCCAGTCGGCTTCCGTCATGCCCAAGCGGGCGATGGCATCAGTCCAAGCCTTGCTGTCGGTGTCGAGCGAATAGCTCAGCACGGCGAAGCGGCCAAACTCGCGTGCGGCCTCCAGGGCCTTTTTCACATGGGCCACTTCGGCCACGGACGCGTCGTCGGCAGACGACCAGAAGTTGACAATCAGGTATTTGCCTTGCAGGTCAGCCGAGGAGAGGCGTTCGCCTTCGGGCGTCAGGCCCACAACGACCGGCGCGTCTACGCCCGACCTCATGTCGTCGCCCTGGGCGAAGCTGCGCATCTCCTGATAGAGCGGATGGTTGCGCACCGGGGCCGGAAGGGCTGCCAGCACGTCGCGCTGCAGGGTGTAGGGCGAGAAGAAATCGCGGGCGTATTCGTCGACAAGCCACACGGCAATGGGTTCGTACATGTTGCCCACGATGAAGTCGAGCACGTCGAGGCGGGCCAGCTCTTCTTGCTGTTTGCGGGCGGCGTCGACGTAGCGTTTCGTCAGGGCGGGGTCGGCCTTCACCTCGGCCGGCAGAGAGGCTTCGTAGGCTTTCACCTTCTCGGCAGCCTCTGTCAGGCTGCGGGCTTCCAGCTCCTTCACGCTGTTGTACACCTCGTTGTTGTGCGAACCGGTCACGCGGGCTTTTTCGGGCGCCCGGGCGTCGATGTCCGTCACGTTGAGGGCGGCTGCATCGAGGAAGAAGGGCAGTTCGCCTCCGTCGGGGAAGCCCGTCAGGCAGACTTTCTCCACACCGGCAGGCACGGTGCCTTCGAAGGTGAACTTGCCGCGTTTCACTTTTGCCGAGTCGAGTTTAAGGGTGCGGCCCATTTCGTCTTCGTAGGAGAGGAAGAGTTGCTTCACGCTCTTGCGCGAGTCGGCCGTCAGTTCTCCCGTCAGGGTATAGGTGTTTTGGGCGTAAGCGCCGAGACCCATGCCGCAGGCCAGGAGCAGTAGAGTAAATGTTTTCATAAAGAGAGAGTGGTTTAGATGATGTGTGTAAGTTGCTAATCGTGTTTAATCTTTGTCTGCGTGGCTCACTTGTCGAGCTGCTGGGCGATGAATTGCTTCAGGGCGTCGCCGCGAAGCTCGGTGGCGATGATGCGGCCCGAGGCGTCGATGACGAACATGGCCGGCACCACGCTGATGCCGTAAAGGCTGGCCACGGGGCATTTCCACCCTTTGAGCGACGACACCTGAATCCATGGCAGGCCGTCTTTGGCCACGGCGTCGGTCCAGCGCTGCTTGTCGGTGTCGAGCGACACGCCGATGATTTCCAGTCCCTTGTCTTTGTAGGCCGCATAGATTTCCTTCAGCTTGGGGTTGTTCAGGCGGCAAGGTCCGCACCACGAGGCCCAGAAGTCCACTATCTTGAGCTTGGCCGGCACCTGGCTCAGGGTGACGGGCTTGCCTTCGGGCGTTTCGAGGGTGAAGTCGGGCGCGGGGTTGCCCTTGGTGGCAGCGGCCAGGCGGTCGGCGCGCTGGGCCATCATGCGGCCATAGATGCTTTGGCGCGCGCCGTTGCCCAAGCGGTCGTACTGCTGGCGGATGGCCTCGGGCGGCAGTTCGCGTTGGCAGACGTAGGTGTAGCCGATGTAGGCATTCAGGATGTCGTCTCGCGAGGCAAGAAAGCGGCTCACCTGCGCGTTGCTCTCGCGGGTGTAGGCTTCGAGGCGCTTGTTGGCCTCGCTGGCGCTGCGGAATTTCGACTGGGCGCGCAGTTCGTTGAAGGCGCGCTGCATCGAGTCGCGGCGGGCTGTGATGTCGGCCAGCTGGGCCTGATAGTCCAGCCAGTCGGCCTGCAGGCCCTCGCCACGGATGTACGAGCCGGGGCCGTTCACCAAGTGGGCTTCGTAGGTTTTGCCCGGTTCGGCAAAAAAGAAGAAGCCGCCGCTGTAGTTTTCGAGCATGATTTGTGCGCCCGTAGGCTCGCTCAGCGTGCCTTCGAGGGTGAAGCCCGAGGCGGCGTCGAAGTCGGCCGTGGCAATGGTGTCGGTTTCAGTCTCCGAGGTGGGTACTATCAGGAGCAGGCGGCCGGCGTCGACGCCTTCCACCGTGCCGGTGATTTTCACGGGCTGTTGGGCGTGCAGGCACAGGCCGCCTCCGAGTGCGGCCATGCACAACAGGGTGTGTAGGTAGTGTTGCATGATTGGGTTTTTAGTTTAGGTGTGTGGGTGATGTTGTTTCTCCGTCTAAAAGTAGGTGTTATCAACCGGAAGGGACGCTTCCGGCGCGGTTTTTTATGCTTTTTTACCGTGCTTTTGCGTCCCTTCGGGATGGTGGGTTTACTCTATCGAGTATTGCAGTTCGTTGCAGAATTGCAGGTCGACAATGTTGTCGAAGCCTTCGTAGAGCTGTTGTTCGTAGTCTTGGTCTACGTCGCCTGCCGTGGTCAGCTTGATGTCGGCCACTGCACCTTCGCTGCCCCGGTTCATGCCGATGTAGAGGTAGAGGTAGGCGTTGCCCCAATAGTAATAGTTCTCATTTTGGCGGAACTTCAGCACGCTGATTTCGTAGCCTGCGGGCGCTTCGTAAATGATTTCCTTGTCGCCATTTTGCAGGTTGTAGCGATAGACCGTAGAACCGTCGGCATAGAAGAAGTAGTCGAGCGAGTAGGTACCTTGGTAAACCACCGGCGTGTTCGGTTCAATCAGAACGTCGGGCATGCTGATGGTGTCGGCCTCGAATGCGCTTGTAGTTTCGGGGTCATCGGCCCGGGCCGACTTTTCGTCTTTGCCCCCGCCTGAAGGCGTGAGTTTGCACATCAGGTTGCGTTGGTTTACGGGGTCGTAGAAGATGAAGCGTGTTTCGGTGTTCATGCCGTAGCCGTAGCTGTCGAAATTGTTTACATAAGCATAAACAGGCTTCATGCCACGCAGTACATCCAAGATGCGGCTGTCGACGTGGCTGTCTTGTACGGAACCGGAAAAGCTAAAGCTTTCTCTTGGGTCATCTTCAAATTTACCGCTAAATCCCGGATCATTATTATAATGAATGAAGCGGTTGTTTTGTTCATCCCAGAACACATAGCCATCATTTGTAATTGTACCTACGTGTACTTTATATTGATCGGGAGTGAGGTGGCTGTTTGTATTCGTCGTGTTTTCGGCCGGTTCAAAGAAGCGGAAGAAGTCACGTGCGACATAGAAACGGCCGTCTTGGCTGACTACGGCACGATACCCCATGCTACCAGGCGATAAGTTGAGGAAGGCCTGAGGAACAAATATGTCCGCCGTGCCCGATACGGGTGGCATCACATAGTAGGTGTCGCGTTTCCGTTTCAAGCCAAAGGGGTTGTAGACTTCGGCTGTACCGTCGGTTTTGAACACCACTAACTCAGCTCCGGCCCGATAGTCGCAGCGGAAGCCAAGAACACGTGCGTTCTTGAACGGTTCGCCCAGTGTGGGGTCGGTGTTGGCGCGAGCAAAGGCGTCGAGCGTGATGGTCGGTTCTTCGCCCAAAATCTCCACATTGCCCAGCCGCATGTTGGTGGCGGCGTTGCCATGCAGCACAAAGAGGCTGTTGGTGTACCAGTCTCGCGTGCGCACTCTCAGGCTGGTGAAGTAGGAAATGTCGGTCTTGCTGTCGCGTATCTCGAGGATGACGTTGTAAACCACATCGCCGTTGTTCGGAATCAGTACCTCCATGTAGCCCGGCGTGCGCAGGGTGTCCTGCACGTTCTGGCCGTTCCATGTGTAGGTGCGGTACCAATAGTATTCCATCTCTTCGGCCAGTTCGGGCGAGGAAAATATGGGGTTCGCCGTAACGCGCTCGGTTGTGGTGTCGGCCTCTCCGGTCTTGACGAAGTCGATGCCCCACCCGCTGAAGTTGCTGTAGGCTTCGGGGGTGAAACTGATGGTGTCGACACTGTTTACGCCATCGAAGTGGTAGCTGTAGTTGCCCTTGTCTTCGTAGCAGCTGCCCAAGGAGAGCGCACCCAAGGCGAGCAGGGCTGATAATATTTTTCTCATGTTGTTGTGTCGTTTGTTAGGTTTCAAATCGGTTTATTTGTCGTCCTTGCCGCCTCCCTGGCTGTCATCGGGGAAGGTGATGGTGGCCGGGAAGGTGAAGTCGTAGGCGCCGGGGTTCTCGTTGAGTTTTTCAACGCAGGTGTCGTGGCAGTACTGGATGATTTGCTTGGCCATGTCAGGCGAGAGATACCAGTCCCATGTGTTGCCGCCCATGAGGTCACTCACCACGGGGAACATGTAGGTCAGCGTGAAGGCGTCGCCCACTGTTTCGGACAGCGTTTCAATCATGAAGCGATATTTCGCCTCGGAGTATGCTCCGTAATAATCTTCAATGAAGATGCCCGTGGGGGTACCACCCGGAGGCGTGGTTGAGGAAACATTGGCCCAATAGTAGGGCTCCACGATTTCGTATTCGTCCATCAGTTCGGGCAGGAGGGGCACATTGAACTGCTGGCTGGCATATACAAGCGAGGAGCCCATCTGGTATTGCTGGTTGTAGTACAACATCATGGCGTTGACGGCTTTCTTGTTCACCTCGGTCATGTTTTCTTCCGTAGAGGCAAACTCGTCGGCTTCGGTCGATGTGGTGATGCCGAAGGCGGTGCAATAGTAGCAGAATGTAGTCATGCTGTAGGGGCCCATGTAGCGGTCTTGCAGTTCACTCCAATAGTAGGGTTGCTCGTAAGTGCCGTTCCATCCGCTCAGGTTGATGATGGGGATTTCTACCACCTTCTCGGCGTCGGGGTTCTCTTGGTAGTAGGTGCGCAGCGAGTCGACGGCCATCGTGTTGTATCGTTCGGCGTTGTACGAGTCTTCGTAGAAGTTGTTGATGCCGGTCACCTTGGCCAGGAAGATGTGTTTCTCCGGTGTCCATTCGCCGTATTGGTAAGACACGTTGACCCATGCGGCGGGCTGGGAATAGCTGTCTTCCACGTAGATGGTGAATCCGGCTTGTTCCGTCACGCCGGAGCCGATTTGGCTTTCCGACGATTCGCCGTCGACCGACAGGTGCACGGCATAGGTGGTGTTGGTCTGTGCGGGGCGCAGGGCTTTTACTTCGATTTCAATCTCGGTTTCCCCGGCGGGTACAACGATTTCGGGTATTTCCACCTCGGCCAGTTCGTAAGACTCTACGGCCTCGGCTTTCAGCACCACGCGGCGGTCTTGCTCGGAAAGGTAGCCCAGGGTCTTCAGCTTCACGGGCACGGTCAGGAACTCCGGATCCTCTACAATGTAGTTGGCGAAGTTCACCGAGGTCTCGAAGGAGTTTTCGTCGTCGGGGTCGTAGTCGAAGTAAATGCCGTCGGAGCCGGCAGCGTAGAACGGTACTTCGTTTTTATTGCACGAAGCCAGACATGCGGCGGCCAACGCCAGGAAGATATGTAACTTTTTCATGTTCATTGTTGTGCGTTTTAGTTAAAGTTCGTTGTGTGTGGTTGCGGCGTCATTCCTCGCCGGTGGCAGTGTCTTCGCCGTCGGTCATGCTGTCGGTCCAGCCGTATTCGCGTTCGGCGTCGGGCAGCGGGAAGATGTATTGCGCCTCCGTCATGTTGCTGAGCGGACAGTTGAGGAAAGTAGGGCAGGCAAAGCGCTTCAGGAAGTGGAAGTACTGGCCTTCGGCATAGAAGTCTTTACGGTATTCCAGGTTGAGTGCGTCGATGCGGCTTTGCTCGGTGTTGAAGCTCAGGTCGTTGGAGCGCGAGATGCCTCTCTTCTGGCGCACCTCGTTGATATACTGTGCTGCCTGGTCGAGCGGAGCCGACTCGCAGCAGATGTAGTACATCTCCGACAGGCGGATGAGGGGGATTTCCTCTTCGTCGTTCTTGATGTATTTGCGAGAGATGGCCACGTCTTCATCATCATAAAACAGGAAGCCTTCGCCACGGCGGGCACGCATGTCGTTGTTGCCCACACCGTTGGTCTCGAAGATTTCGGCCAGTTTCGACTGGGCCAGTGAGAGCTGGGTGTTGAAGGTCGGCCCTTCGGCCCAGTAGGAGTTGAGGTTCTCCTCCATCTCGTAGATGTTGATGGCAAAGAGCGTTTCGCCAAACAGAGCCGGGCTGGTGCGGCAGTTGTCCACCAGGCCAAGGCCGCAGTCGTTGATAACCTCTTCGGCATAGGCCATGGCCGAGGCATGGTCGCCGCGATAGTTGCAAACGCGGGCCATGAGGGCCGTCACGGCGTAGTAGTTGAGGCGGAAGCGGCGTTCGTTGTCCTCGAGCGATGTGCCTTGCTCGAACGAGAGCAGGGTGCGTGCTTGGGACAGGTCGGCCATGATGCGGGTCACCACCTCGTTGGCTGGCAGCAGGGGCTGACGGCTGGCGTCGGCCACCGTGCGATAGGGGATAGACGCCTCCGTAGAGTCGGTGGCGTAAATCGGTCCCCACAGACGCAGCAGGTCGAAGTGCAGGAAGCCGCGCAGGGCAAGGGCTTCGCCGCGCATCATGTCCCGTGTTTCCTGAGAGTTGATGACGCGCTCGCCGTTGCGGTCGAGCCAGCTCATGAAGTTGTTGGCGTTGGCAATGAGGTTGTACGACGAACTCCACATGTTGGCCATGACACCTTTCGAGTTGTAGGTGTTGTTCTCGGTCGTGTAGTCGAAGATGACAGCGGGGGAAACGTCCTGTCCGCCTTCTCCGGGAGTGCGGTCGTAGAATTGTACCATGCGGTCCAGCTGGCCGTAGGTGAAGTTCGCGCCGTAGGAGTTTTGGTTGGTCATGCCGATGTAGATGCCGGCCAATGCGCTCTGGAAACCGCTTTCGGTCTCAAACAAGTCTTCTGCCTTGATGTCGGTGCTCGGCGTAATGTCGAACCAGTCGGAGCAGGAGCAGAACAAGGCCGTAGCCGCCGCGCAGAAGACGATATGCAGTTTGTTGTGTTTCATAATTGCGAATCGTATGTTGTTGGTTGTGCTGTTATTTGAAGATGATGGAGAGGCTCATCGTGTAGGAACGTGCAAACGGGTAGTCGAGACCGCGTTCCATCTCGATGGTCGACCAGCGTGCCAAGTCCGACGTGTTGAAGTTGAGGTTCAGGGCACTGATGCTGCACTTGCGCAGGAACTTGTACTTGTCGTCGCGGAAGCGGTAGCCCACCGAGATGCTCGACATGGCAAGCTCGTTGTCGTCCATGATGAAGCGGCTGCTTTGCGGCGTTTGCGAGCCTTCGCGGTTGAGTGCCTTGTAGCGTGCCACGTCGCCCGGTTCGAGCCAGCGGTAGGTCAGGGCGCGGCGGTCGGTGTTGTAGGCCACGCTGCGGTTCTCCAGCTTGTCGACCAGAGTAGAGTTGTAGGCAATGCCGCCCCACTTGTAGGTCATGTTGAGCGTGAAGGAGAAGTCGCCCCAGTTGAACGACGAGTTGATGGCTCCGCTCACCTTGGGGTTGGTGTCGCCCACGGGCACTTTGTCGAGCGCGTCCCAAACGAAGGTCTTCTCGCCGTTGCGCTTCAGGTACACCTCCTGGCCCGACGAGGGGTCGATGCCCAGCGACTGCACGGTGTAGAGCGTGGTCGTGGAGTGCCCTTCCTGATAGATGGGCAGGGGAGCGTCCTTGCTGGCCAGTTGCTTTTCGTTGAGCTTCTGGAGCTGGTTGGAGATTTTGCGGATGACGTTCTTGTTGTGGTTGGCATTCGCTCCGATAGTCCAGAATATCTGGCGGCGCAGGTCTTGGAAGGCAATCACGTTCATCGAGAGGTCGAAGCCTTTGTTCTGCAACTCGCCGGCGTTGAGCATTTGCGATGCGAATCCGGTAGAGGGAGCAAGGTCGTAGTTCACGAGCATCTCGTTGGTGATGTTGTTATAGTAGTTGAAGGTCATGTTGATGCGGTTGCGCCAGAATCCCAGCTCGAGGCCGAGGCTGAGGTTGTCGACCGTCGACCAGCTCAGGTTGGAGTTGGGAAGTCCTTGCAAGAGGGCACCCACCATCGGGAACGACTCGTAGGGCACCATCGAGTTGCTGAACGAGTAGAACTCAATGGCTTGGTAGGGGTCGTAGTTCTGCGAACCGGTCACACCGTAGGAGGCGCGCAGCACGAGGTTCGACACGCGGCCCTGAAGCCACTTCTCGCGGTGGGCGTTCCAGCGCACGCCGGCCGACCAGAACGGTTGCATGCGGTTTTCCGAGCCGAAGCGCGACGACATGTCGGCACGCACGTTGAAGTCGAAGGAGTAGATGTTGTCGTAGCTGTAAGAGAACTGCCCCGTCAGACCCATGGCACGCGAGGTCTCTTCCGTACCGCTGGGGCGGTTGGCCATGTCGTAGCCGAAGATGAAGTCGCTCATGTGCTCGTCGGGGAAGCCCGTGGCACTCAGGTTGACGCTGTTGTTCGTGTCTTCATTCACCGTCCAGTTACCAAAGAGGCTGACGAGATGTTTGTTCATCTGCCAGTTGTAGTTGATGCCCAAGTCGCTCGACCACGAGGTCAGGTCGCCGGTGCTCTTGTCGTAGCTGCCTCGGCGGGTTACGTCTTGCTGTTCGTCGAACTTCGTCAGGTCGGCCGGATAGAAGACGTCGGACTGCACCATGCCCCGGGTGTACGACAGGCGGGCCGTGAGGCGCAGGTTGTGCAGCAGCATATACTCGGCGTTGAACTGTGCGGCAATGTTCAGGTTGTTGGTCTCGTTGCGTGCATCAAACTGTGCGTCGTAGAGCGGGTTGTAGATGGTCTGGCCCGATACGCCCGCACCAAGACCCTTCGTGTCGAGAATCTTGTCGTATCCGCCGTCGGCGTTCTTCATCTGATAGTAGGGGTTGGCCTTCGAATACTCGGCAAACGAGCCGTAGGGCGAGTTCTCGCCTTTGGTCTCGGTCAGGGTGATGTCGGCGCCTACGATCAGGTTGTTTTTGTTGTACGACATGTTCAGGTTGATGCCCTTCGTGTTGTTCGACGAGCCTTTCATCACACCCGGAGTCATACCGGCGTTCACGCCCAGCGTGTAGCGGAACACGTCCGTACCACCGGCAGCCGTCAGCGAGTGGGTCTGTACGAAGGCCGTGCGCAGCGGCTGCGAGAGCCAGTAGGTGTTTACGCCCGCCAGCACATTGCGCTTGTAGCGGTTGTAAAGGTTCATCTCGGTGATGTTGTTGGGGTTGTAGATGCCGGCCATCCACTCCAGTTGGAGTTTCTCTTCGGCATTACAGAGGTTGTAGTCGGTCAGGTCGGGAACCTGGATGATGAAGTTGCCGCTATACGACACCGACAGGGCACCGTCGGGGGCTACCTTCGATTCCACAACGATGACACCGTTGGCAGCCTTCGAACCATAGACAGCCGTGGCTGCCGCGTCTTTCAATATGGTGATGCTCTCCACGCGCTCCGGGTCGAGGCTCAGGATGCGGGTGATGGGCACGGTGAAACCGTCGAGCACAAACAACGGCACGTTGGGGCGGCTCGACACGTTGTCGAGCATCAGCTCCATGTTGCTGGCACTGGTGTTCAGGTTGCTGGCACTGGTGTTCAGGTTGCCAAGGCTCTGGTCGCCTCGGATTTGGAAGTCCATCTGGGCGTTGGGGTCGGAACCGGCGGCGTTGTTTTCCACAATGCGGAAGCTGGGGTCGTAGAACTGCAGACCGCGCAGGATGTTCGTCGGGCTCACGCGGCGCAGCTCGTCGCCCTTCACGGTGACGTAGTTTCCGGTGAAGCTGTTCTTGCTTCGCTTGCTGATACCGGTCACCACCACCTGGTCCATGTCTACCGAGTTGGCCTTGAGGGTGATTTCCAGGTTGCTTTCCGGGCGGAGAATCTGCATCGACTGGGTTTTGTAGCCGATGTACGACACTTTGATGGACTGTTTGCGCGGCACGTTGAGCGAGAACTTGCCGTCGGCGTTGGTCACACAGCCCATGCCCGTGCTGTTGCCGTTGTCGTCGACAATCACGATGGTGGCGCCTATGAGCACGTCGTCGATGTCGGAACCGCGCACAATGCCGTTAATGAGCATCATGGTGCTTTCCTTCGGGCCTTGCGTGGCGGGCTCGATGTAGATGTTGCGGCCCGGTTCGTAGCGCAGTTGCACGTTTTGGTCTTTGAGCAGGTCGCGCAGAATCTGGTCGATTGTCTTGTTGCTTTCGTTGACGGTCGTCGGGCGGTCGATGCCAAGCAGGGTGACACCATCCATGTTGATGTTCACCTTGGCCATTTCGGCCACCTGTTCGATGATTTTGCTCAGGGGTTCGTTGCTGATGCGTACACTGATTTTTTCGTTTCTGTAGGCCCTGTCCTGATTGATGTTCTGTGCCCACACGGAATCTGTCAGACCCATGCTGGTGCAGAGACACAAGCTCAGGATGGGAACAAACCTTTTAAATTTTCTCATCTCTCAGAGTGTTTTAAAGTGGTTAATGATTCGATGATTGTTGTTATTGCAGGAGCGATTCGAGAATGGCCACGTACTCCTTGTCGAGATTGTACTTCTCTTTGTACTCCTTCAGATAGGGGTCGATTTTCTCTATCTCCTTGCCGTTGCGGATGTAGTTCGACATAATCAGGAACAGAATGGCGTCGCGCTGGTTGCCGTCGTAAAACGAAACAATCTCCTTGTATAAATCCTCCAGCTGGCGCGGGCGGGTGTAGGTCTTGCCTGCGGCGTGCGCCTCTTTGGTGCGCTGGTAGAAGCAGTAGAGCACAAGAAACTCGCTGTAGGGCATGCAACGGAGCGAGGCTTTGTCGCTGCGCGGCTGGTAGCCGTCTACCACTGTCCAGTAGTCGCCTATGCCCTGCTTCTCGATGGGCACGTGGCGCGTGTCGGCATACAGCGGCGGATATTCCACATACGAGCCGTAGACAATGCCCTCGTATTCGGCACGGAGGTAGTTCAGAAATTCGGGCGAGCATCCGTCTTCTTCTAAGGCGATGAGCTTGTTTACCTTGTCCATAAACGTGTGCGAGTCGCGGAAGCGGTCGGCGGGTTTGGTGTCGATGGCTATGCAGGCCAGCAGCTGAGTTTTGTAGCGCATGGCGAGCTGGATGTCGCGGATGTCGCGGCGCAGGGTGTTCTGGCGCACGGCACGCTCCGTGCCGCTTATTTCCACTTGCTCGGGGCGTCCGTCCTGCCCGTAGCGGATTACGGCGTGCAGGCTGTCGCCCGGTTGCAGAATGAACTGCTCGCGGCCGTTCACCAGCATGGTTACCAGGCGGTCGGTATCGAAGCTGTAGGTGTGGTTCTCGCCCGGATTGGTGTGAAACTCGGCGCGCACCATAGGTGTCTGCACGCAATCATAATAAATCATCTCTCCCCTGTAATCGTATATCTGGCAACTCAGGGTGGTCTTCATCTTCTCTCCTGCACGAGCCGACAGGAAGGGCATGATGAGGCAAAGGAGCAAAAAGAGTTTTTTGTCCATGGAATAATAGTTTTAGTGTGAAAAAATATGGATAGGTTTAGATTCGGGTCGGATGTCCGGCAGATGGCTTATGGACACGACGTTCGGCTCCGGTTGTCGCAGACAGCGGAGTTCGTGTATTTTGTCAGAAAAAGTGTTGGGCAGAGATGACGGTCGTGTCGACCGGTTGCCTTGCGGCGGTGTGGGAAGGAAAATGCGGGATACGGGGTTCCGGTGTGAGAGGACTAACTGATTTTTACCCCCCCCCATGTGGCTTGCAATGCGTTGATTCATAGTTTGATGCTGACTATGAACAAGGCTTGTTGCGGGCCGATAGGTTGTGTGGTTCGTTGTTTCCATTAACTAGCGTTGTTTTGTTTGTGCTTCCGTGAAGTCGGCAGATTGCCGTTCGTCGGTTGTCAGTTCTTGTGTTTGTCTGAGTTTTTGATTCTAACGGCTCAAAGGTATATATATAATTGAAAAGATTGGCAAAATTTGTTGGGAAAATATAAGGGGTGGGGCAACTTTTAACATTTTGCTTCCCGCTCCCGGTGCATATGGGGCCAAATTGCTATGTGGAGTGAGCAAAATGGAGGTTTAAAGTTTTCCCTCTCGAGGGGATACACGTGCGCCTTTGAGCGTCCATATTGTCGCTTGCGAGCGACCATATTCCCGCTCGTGAGCGCGGATATGTCCGCTCACGGGCGTCCATATTCGCGCGTTCGGAGAAAAAAAGTGCCCCTTGCGATGGTACGATACGGCTCGTCGGTTGTTATACAGGAAAACATCAGAAAACAATGAATCGAGAAAGATTGGCTTATTTGTTGCTCATGCATCGCCTGCATCGTTTGTCGGACGACGAGGCCGGCGAACTGCGCCGCTGGCTTGACGAGTCGCCCCGTCACGAGGCATGGATGAAGAAGGCGCTCGACGCGGAACGCATGGCCCGTTCCCGCCGTGTGAGCGGTCTGTTTGACGAGGAACGTGCGTGGCAGCGGCTTGCCGTCCGCATGAAAGCCTCGCGGCGGCGGAGCTTCGTGGCGCGCCGTTGGACGGCGGTGGCCGCGGCCGTGTCGCTCCTGCTGCTTCTGGGCGGCGGTTATTGGCTGAGCGGTCTCTATCGGAATGCCGCCGGCCGGACGACCGTTGCCGATGTGCCCGAAATCTATGCCGCGAAAGGGGACATCACCCTGAGTTGCAACGGACTGGAGAAGGCGTTGGACAGCAAGGAATATGCCGTGACCGACACGAACCTCATCCCGGCAAACGCTCAGGCTGCCGACGAGATGTTGACCATCAGCGTGGCACGCGGCAATTCGTTCCGAGTCATTCTGGACGACAGCACCGAGGTTTGCCTGAACTCCGACACTAAAATCAGCTTCCCCCGGCGGTTTGACGACAAGAGCCGCGATGTCACCTTGTGGTACGGCGAGGCTTATTTCCGGGTGACGCGGCAGGAGGCGCGTCCGTTCCTGGTGCATGTGCAAGGCTCCACCATCAAGGTGCTCGGCACCACGTTCAATGTCAATGCCTATGCCGACGAGCGACAGCTGGCCACCACGCTGGTGGAAGGCTCGGTGGCGTTCCGCTCCAGGAACAACCGGGACTTCCTGCTGGAACCGGGCATGCAGAGCCGCATGGACCTGCAGACCGGCGACACGCAGATAGAACATGTCGACACCTCGCTCTATACGTCGTGGATAAAGGGGCGGTTCATCTTCCAGTCCATGGACCTGACGGCCATCATGCGGCAGATAGAACGCTGGTATGACGTGACGGCCGACTATCGGACGGAGGTGACGGACCAATACCACTTCCGCGGCATGATTGATCGCGACCTGAGCCTGCAGCAGGTGCTCGACATCCTGGAACAGGTGACCGACCTGACTTTCACGCTCGACGAACGGACAATAATCATTTCCAAATAACACTAAAACCTTCAAACAATGAAACAAGTCTCAGAGAGGAATCTCTTTCAGCGGGGAGCGTTGTGTCTCCTGCTGGCAGGACTGATGCTTGTCGGATACACCATGCCGCTCCAAGCGCAAAACCGACGCATCCGGTTCGAAAAACAATCGTGGGAAAAGTGCCTGAAGAAAGCGCGCAAACAGGACAAGCTGGTGTTCTTGGACTGCTACACGCAATGGTGCGGTTTCTGCAAGGCGCTCGACCAATACATCTTCACGATGGACACCGTGGCCGACTTCTTCAACGGCCGCTTCGTCAACGTACAAATGGACATGGAGAAAGGCATAGGGCCGGAATTGTGCGAGAAATACAATGTCCGGGCATACCCCACACTGCTCTTTGTTGACGGCGACGGCAATCTGGTGGATTCGTGGGAAGGATACGCTGCTCCCGCCGAGTTGTTTGCCGTCGGCAACCGGGCCATGGACGCGGAACATAGTCTCATCGCCCTGACCAGGAAATATGAGGCAGGCGAACGCCAACCTGCATTCCTGGAAGAGTACATGAGTGCCCTGAAACGCTCCACGTGGAGCAAGCGTTGCCGGGAAATCATGCAGGCCGACGTCGCGTCATTGAGTGACAACGAGTTCTGCACGCCGGCCGTGTGGTCGCTCCTGAAGAACAACACCGACACCGGCTTTGATCTGTTGAAAGACCGTGTTGCCGCCAATCGGGAGCGGTTCGACAGCATGGTGGGAGAACAAGAAGTGGACAGCATCCTCGACAAGTCATTTACAGAGTATACGGCATCTGCCATGACGCAGGCGTGGCGTCATCAGATGGATACGGCCAAGGTGCAACAGGTGGCCGGGTTCCTGCAGGCTCACCGCCTGCCCTATGCCGGAGAATATCTGGCCACGCTCTACACGGCCCGGGCGCTAAACCGGTCGGACTACAAGGAAGTGGTGCGGACCATGAGGGAAGCGTTGAAATATAACTTCATGCGGCTGTCCGCCCTCGACGAATACATCAATACGCCGCTGCGCGCATTGGCTTCCATCGACGACATGGAGATACGCCGTGAGGCTGCCGCATTGGTTAAGAGCATTCCGCCGTCGTTCATCCGCCCGCGCAAGAAAGCCATGTATGACTGCACTTATGATATGCTGATGGGAGAAACAAAGAAATAACACTTTCATGTAACATTAAACACTTTTATTGCTATGACAAAAAGAAAAGATGGCACGTATCAGCCCCGATGCCGGAGACTGACGGCTGCCATTGGTAGAGAAGAGATGAAGAGGTTCTTTTGTCTGGTAGCCTTCTGCGGCTTGTCAGCCGTCGGAGCACAGGCTTCAGCCCAGCAAAAGATTACCTTGTCTGTGAAAAACGTAACGGTAGAGACCGCCTTGAACAAGGCCGAGGCTGTCTTGGGACAAAGCTTCTTTGTCAACCGTCAGGCCGTGAATATGAACCGCCGGGTGAGCCTGGACCTGAACGAGGCCACGCTCGACCGTCTGGTGGAAGAGCTGTTCGGTGAAGGATTCACTTACAAAGTGGTGAACAACATCATCGTAATATCCAAGGGGGGGGGTAAAAAAGTCCCTGTGAATCAGCCACAACAGCAAGAGGTGACCATGACCGGAACCGTGGTGGATGAGGACGGCATGCCCATCCCCGGAGTGTCCGTGGTGCTGAAAGGAACCGACACGGGCGTGATGACCGACGTCGACGGCCGTTTCACGTTGAAAGTGCCGTCGGCACATGCGGGAAAGAACATGTTGACATTCTCCTTCGTCGGCATGAAGAAGACTGAAATGACCTATAAGGGGAAACCGCTCCGCGTCACGCTCGAGGAGGATGTGGCCACGCTGGGCGACGTGGTGGTCAACGGATACTTCCAGCAGGCAAAGAACAGCTTCACCGGAGCGGCGCGCACCATCACACAGGAAGAGCTGCAACAGGGAAGCAACCAAAACATCCTTTCGGCCCTGCAGAACATCGACCCCTCATTCATGAAGATTGAGAACAACGCCATGGGCTCCAACCCGAACGTTGTCCCCGATTTCCAGATTCGCGGTTCCAGCAGCATATCGTCCATGGAAAGCGAATACGACAACAACCCGAACATGCCGGTCTTCATCGTCGACGGCTTTGAGATGTCGGCCGAGAAAGTGTTCGACATGGACCCTTATCGTGTGGCCTCCATCACGTTGCTGAAGGACGCCGCAGCTACGGCCATCTACGGTTCGCGCGCTTCAAACGGCGTGGTGGTCATCACCACCAATGTGCCCACGAACGGCAAGCTCCAGGTGAGCTACAACGTGGATGCATCGGTCTACATGGCCGACTTGAGCGACTACAACCTCTGCAACGCCTGGGAGAAGCTGGAAGTGGAACGCCTGGCAGGCATGTACAACTCCACCAGCACGGAACTCCAAATCCAGTTGAACGAGAAATACAGCGAAAAGCTGGCCAACATACGCAAGGGATATGACACCTATTGGCTGGACAAACCCATCGACAAGTCGGCCATCGGACAGAAACACTCCCTTCGCCTGGATGGCGGTACGGACAACATCCGCTATGCCGTGGAGCTGAACTACAGCGACACGCCGGGCGTCATGAAGGAGTCGGGCCGCAAGCGCATGGGCATAGGGGTCGACCTGCAATACATCTACAAGAACATCACCTTCAAGAACAGCCTGACCTATTCGGACGTCACGGCCACCAACTCGCCCTACGGCTCGTTCAGCGAATATGCCACGCTGAACCCCTATGTGCGCTACAAGGACGACGACGGCAACTACATCTATCTGGTCGACGAGTTTACCCCTGCCGGCATCGCGGCCTACTATCCGTCGTACAACCCGCTCTATAACACCACCCTCAACACCAAGGACGAAAGCAGCTACAGCGACCTGACCAACAACTTCGGCATCGACTGGACCATCATCGAGGGACTGCGCCTGAAGGGAAACTTCTCCTTTACCCACCAACACACCGACGCCGATGTCTTCAAACCGGCCAAACACACCGACTTTGCCGAATACAGCTCGGACGACCTCGACCGTCGCGGTTCCTACACCGGCACACGCGGCGAGGTGTTCAACATCGATGCCAATGTGGTGCTGACCTACTTCTGGCAGAAGGACAAGCACGTGCTGAACAGCAACCTGGGATGGAACATGCAGCAGAACACGAGCAAGACGTTTACCGTTGTCACCGAAGGGTTCCCCAACGAGAATCTGGACTACATCAGCTTCGCCACACAGTATGAGAAGGACGGCGCGCCATCCGGCGACGAATACACCTCGCGCCTGGTGGGTTTCCTCGGCAACCTCAACTACAGCTACGACGAGAAATACCTCCTCGACCTCTCTTTCCGCGAAGACGCATCCTCGCGCTTCGGAGCGGACAACCGCTGGGCGCCGTTCTGGTCGGCCGGTGCGGGATGGAACCTGCAGAACGAGCGTTTTCTGGAGGATGTTTCCTGGATTGACCGCCTGAAGCTGCGCGTGTCCTACGGTCTGACGGGTAGTCAGGACTACAACCCCTATCAGGCCATCACGACCTACAAATACATGACGGGCGAACGCTATCATCAGGCCGTGGGCGCCGTGGTCATGGCCATGGGCAACGAGAGCTTGGGCTGGCAGCGCACCACGCAATGGAACTACGGTCTCGACTTCGACCTGTGGAACAACCGCGTGAACGTGACCGCCAACTACTACATCAAGAACTCCAAAGACGTGCTCACCGCCGTCACCCTGCCGCCTTCGTTGGGCTTCGGCTCCTACATGGACAATCTGGGCGAGGTGGAAAACCGGGGTTACGAGCTGAATGCCCGCGTGGCCCTCATCGAGAACCGTGCGAACAACCTCTATTGGAGCGTCAACGCCACCGTGCTCCACAACACCAACAAGCTGAAGAAGATATCCAACGCCCTGAAGGCCTATAACGAAGAGCAGGACGAGGACACCATGGACGGCACCTCGGCCAGCGGCTCCAACCGCCCGAAGGTGCGCTACATCGAAGGCCAGTCCATGAACGCCATCTGGGTGAACCAGTCGCTCGGCGTGGACCCCGCGACCGGCAACGAACTCTTCCTGGCCAAGAACGGCGACATCGTGACCGAATGGAGCGCCGACAACTATGTCATCGGCGGTACCACCGACCCCGACATCGAAGGAACGTTCGGCACGAACTTCAGCTGGAAAGGCTTCCAACTGAACATGATTTTCCGCTACAGCTACGGCGCCCAGGTCTACAACCAGACCATGGTCGACAAGGTGCAGGATGCCGACCTGCGTTACAACGTCGATCGCCGCGTGTTCCTCGACCGCTGGCAGAAGCCGGGCGACCAGGTGATGTTTACCAAATACGGCAACGGCTACGGAGCCAACGTGGGCCACATCACCAAGCCGACTTCGCGCTTCATCGAGGACAACAACTACCTCGACCTGGCCACGCTCAACCTCTCCTACGAGTTCAACATGCCGTGGATGAAGCGCATCGGACTGAAGCGCCTGAAAGCGACTTTCTACATGAACGACGTGTTCCACGCCTCGACCGTGAAGCAGGAGCGCGGTACCGATTATCCCTATGCGCGTAACTTCAGCATCGGTCTGCAAGCCCGCTTCTGAGCGTTTCGAGCGTCAATATGGCGGCTCGGACGCGGACATATGGACGGACGCAAGCGCGCATATGCCCGCTCGAACGGCCCGCATGATGACTGTTAACCCGCACACAACAAACCATTTATCAAAACATAAACGAACAATGAAGAATCTACACACAATAATGGCAGCCGGACTGACTTCCCTGCTCGCCTTCACCGCATGCAGCGACTGGCTCGACGTGAATCCCAAGTCGCAGGTCAAGGGCGACGTGCTGTTTGAGAATGAATCCGGCTTCCGCGACGCCCTCATCGGAACCTATACCCTGCTGGGCGGCACCGACCTCTACGGAGGCAACGAGACGATGGGCCTCATGGACATCCTCGCACAGAGCTATTCCGAAGTGGGGACCACGCTGGAAGAGGCCCCCAAGTACAACTACGACAACAGCACGGTGGAAACCCGCATCAACGCCATCTGGAGCGGCAACTACAATGCCATTGCCAACTGCAACTACATGCTCGACGTCATCGACGAGAAGCAGGACATCTTCAGCACCGGCGTCTATGAGGCGGTGAAGGGCGAGGCCCTGGCCCTGCGCGCCTACCTCCACTTCGACCTGCTGCGCGCCTTTGCGCCTTCCTACAAGGCGGGAGCCGACCGCGAGGCCATCCCCTACGTCGACCACGTGTCGAAGACGCCCATCGCGCAGTCCACGGTGAGCGAGCTGGTCGACATCCTGATAGCCGACGTCGAGGAAGCCCGCGAACTGATTAAGCCCTTCGACCCCATAGGCCCGGCCTACGACAGCTATTCGGAGACCGGCTACGAGGACGAGGACTTCATCCAGGACGACGGCTTCTGGCTCTACCGCAAGTCGCGCATGAACTATTACGGCATGACCGCCCTGCTGGCCCGCATGTATCTCTACAAGGAAGACATGATCAACGCCCTGGCTTGTGCCAAGGAGGTGATTGACTGCGGCAAGTTCGCGCTCATCACCGAGGACCAGGTGAAAGGCCAGCTGACCATGGCCGAATACATGGACCGCAACGAATACATCTCGTCCGTCTATGTCTATGACATGGACGAGGGCCGTTCCGACCGCTATTTCAAGGAAGATGCCGGCGACGCGGAGTGCTACATCGGCGACGCGCGCCGTTCCGACCTCTTCGGCACGCCGGGCGTGGACATCGACTGGCGCAATCAGGAAGGATTCGTGCTCAAGGAAGGGGAATCCAAGCAGTACGTCGGCAAATACATGAGCACCAACCGCATCCCCCTGCTGAAGCTCTCCGAGATGTATCTCATCGCCGCCGAAGCCTCGGGCGACAAGAGCTACGTGCAGACCCTGCGCGACCATCGCGGCTACATGAACTATCCGCTCGACGACGATTGCGACCTGGCCGAGGAGATAAAGAACGAGTACCGCAAGGAGTTCCTGGCCGAGGGACAGCTCTTCTATTTCTACAAGCGCATGAACTATGAGGACATCCCTTATTCTTCCGTGAAAATGACCGAGAGCGTTTACGTATTACCTATGCCGGACGACGAGCTGGAGTTCGGCGACATTAAAAGATGACACACGATGAAAACAAAACTGACCATATTCCTCTGCACGCTCCTGTGCTGCTGGGCCTGCAAGGACAACCCCGATTTTCAATTCCTGGGACATGACGCCGTCTACTTCCAGGTGAGCAGCGACTGGGAAGAGACCGTCGACAGTCTCAACTACACCTTTGCCGGAAAGGGCACCGACGTGGATGTCGTCTACCTCCGGGTGAATCTGGAAGGCAACACCGCGCCTCGCGACCGCGAAGTGCGCGTGGTGGTGGACGAAGCAAAGACCGATGCCGAGGCCGGCCTGCACTACGAGGCGCTGGACGATGTCTATTACCTCCCGGCCGACTCGGTGTATCTGAAGCTCCCCATCACCGTGTACAACAAAGACAACACGCTGGAGAACCGCCGCGTGACGCTGGCCCTGCAGCTGGAGCCGACCGCCGACCTGGAGCTGGGCATCACGGAACGCACCTCCGTGCGCGTGCTCATCAGCAACATCCTCACCAAGCCGTCCTATTGGGATTCGGTCATCAAGTATTACTTCGGCGAATATTCGCGCACCAAGCACGAGCTGTGCATCGAGCAGCTTGGGCAGGATTTCCCCGAAACGTCTTCCGAGTTCTATGGCAGCCTCACCTATTGGCAGGTTTCCGGCCAATACATGAGCAATTACTTCGAGGAGAATTACCCCGTACGTGATGAAAACGGCAAAATCATCGAGCCGTGGTAACACGTCGACACGCTTTATATACCTATTATTATAGCAGACATGATTATGAAGAAATACATCTATATCGCCATGTTGCTCTGCGTCGGGATGCTGGGTGCATGCGTTGAAGACAAAGGCTCGTATGACTACATCGAGCTGAACGACCTCACCATCGAGCCGCTGGAGGAGTCGTACACCGTGGAGCAATTCACCAACCTGCAAATCCCGACCACCATCACGGCCCGTGACGGCGCGTTCAATCCGGACGGATATGACTACAAGTGGATTATCTATTCCCAGCACAATAATCAGTTTAAGACGGACACTATCTCAACCGAGAAAGACTTGGACGCCGAAGTGACCAGCATCCCCGGCAACTACCGCCTCTATTATGAGGTGAAGGACAAGGAGACGGATGTAATCTACACCCAGAATGCCGCGCTGGAGGTCATCAATTCCTATTCCAAGGGCATGATGATATTGAGCCGTGTGGGCGATGATGCCAACCTGGCCTTTGTCAACGTAATCGACAACGTGATTGAGGATGCCTACCAGAAGGTCAACGGCGAGCCGGCCGGAAAGAATCCCGTGGGCATACGCTATGTGGCGGGCATGCTTTCCAGTGCCGAGAAGATGGTGGTCATTATGACCGACGACGAACGCGGCGGTACCGTGGTGGCTCCGCTTGACCTGTCGTATGTGATGGACTTTGGCGACTTGTTCTATTTCCCGCCTGAAAACATCAAGCCGCAGGCTTTCGGCACGCATGATTATTCGGCTTTTGAGTATGCCATCTGTGATGGGAGCATCTATACGCGCAAAGTTTTGGGAACAGAAGGCTATGCCCAATACGGCGTGCGAATCAAGGGCGAGTATGACTACATTGCGCCGTTTGATTTCTTTAAAGTAGGAAGCAATCCCCAGGTGGCTTATTTCTATGACCAGGGACGGGAGCGGTTTGTCAGCATGTCTGTGCCCTTGCAGGGCGAGTCGGTCATCCCCTTGGTTGACCAAGGCGGAGCGTTCAATCCTAACAACGTGGCCATGCAGATGTTGTGGGGCGGTCTTTTCGGAAGTGCGTCTGCGATGAACAATGGCCGTGCCGTGATGGAAGACGATGGAGGAAAACGTTACACTATTTCTTTCACTATCTCTTCCGATGACGATGGAAATGCCTTGTTGCAGCCGCAGTACAAATATGAAATCACGGCGGAAGGCATTGATGAGGCTACCAGCTTCACCACCTCGCAGAGCGCGAACTTCCTCTATTACTCCACGGGTAACAAAATCGTCTGCGTCAGCTTCTCCACGAACAATCAGATGAACGTGTACGAGTTCCCCGAAGGGCAGCAGGTGGACTACATCGAGTGCGACCAGAAAGGCAATGCCAACGAGCTGTGGGTGGGCTTGAGCGACGGCTCCGCCACGGCCAAATCGGGCACGGTGGTCGTGCTGACCATGAGCACCGACGGCTCGCTCACCGAGAGCCGCCGCTACGAAAACATCTGCGGACAAGTAGTTGACTTTGAATATAAGAACTGATATGAACAAACTGAAACTCATTCTGGCGGGCTTGCTGTTGGCAAGCCTGCCGGCCGGGGCGCAGGTCGCCTTCCGGCAAATCTCGCTCGATGAGGCCATCGAAGCCGCCAAGGCCGAACAGAAGCCCATCTTCATGGACTGTCAGACGAAGTGGTGCGGTTCGTGCAAGGTGATGGCGCGTGAGATATTCTCCAAGCCCGAAGTGGGCGACTTCTTTAATGCCCGTTTCGTCAACGTGCTGATGGACATGGAGACGCCCGAAGGCAAGGAGGTGAACAAGCGGTTCGGCGTGCGGGCTTACCCCACATTCTTCATCATCACCCCCGAAGGAAAGCTGCAACACCGCATCGTGGGCGCCCGCTTGGAAGACCGCTTCATGGAGCTGGTGCGCATGGGCATGAAGCCCGAAACCTCGCTGCAACATCTCGATTCGCTCTACAAGGCCGGCCGGCTCGCGCCCGGACAGGCCGAGCCCTATGTCGTGGGGTTGAACAATGCGTCGATGGACGCCGAAGTGCGCGACGTGGCCCTTGCTCTCTTTGCCGGGCTCGCCGACGCCGAGCGCGTCAAAGCCTCCAACTGGTATCTGTATGCCAACACGGAGATGCTCTATCCGTGCGACGAGATGTTTGCCTCCCTCGTGAGCCACAAAGACGAGTTCGCGCAGGCCGTGGGCGATTCCGTCGTAAACCAGAAGCTGAGCGGCGTGTTCCAGACTGTCCTGCGCGAGAACACCCCCAAGGAACCGCTGAAAGGCTGGATAGATGCCTCCTACGAAGCGATGCCCGCCCAGGTGGCTGCCGTGGATTTCCCCGACAAGCCGCTCGTCGCACTCTGGTTGCGCTACAACATGGCCACGCGTCGGCAGGACACCGCCACGCTGTTTGACATCTGGGAAAACCATCTGGGCGAGCTGCCCTACATGACGCAGGTGCAGATACCGTTCGGTTTCGACTTCATCCTCAACTCAGGCGACAAGGAGATGCTGCGCCGCTACATTGCCGTCGGTGAAAGGCTGTTGCCCTACATGAAGACGGATGGCCTCAAGCAGGCCGTAAAGGAGAAGTTCGACCAATACAAGACTAAGCTCTAGCGTGAGACATTTTTAGTTTTGCTTTTATAATGACAAGCCCGTCTTTAGCCGATAAATGGTTATTGACGGGCTTTCTTCTTACCGTTGTGTCCGGCCGAAGCAGGAGTGGAGTGTTTCCCATTGTTCGCTGAGGGCCGTCATGGAGGGGAAGAGCAGGTTGGCGCCTTCGTCGAGCAGGGCATGGTCGGGCAGGGGGCCGGTGTTGACGGCCACGGTGAAGATGCCTGCCGCCACTCCGGCCTGCACGCCCATCGGCGCGTTCTCCACCACGATGGCTTCGTCGGGCTGCAGGCCTCCTTTCTTCAGGGCCATCAGGTAAGGCTCGGGGTCTGGCTTGCCATGGCGCACGTCGTAGGCCGTCACCATCCGCTCCGGGGCAAAGGTATCGGGGAAGTTGCGGTTCAGGCGGTCGAGGAGCGAGGTCTGTCCCGAGCCGGTCACGAGCATGATGGTTATTCCGTCGGCTTTCAGTTGCCGGATGAGTTCCCATGAGCCGGGCATACGTTCGGCTTGCGGATAGGAGTTGAATATTTCCGTCTTTGTCCGGTAGATTTCCTCGATTTCTTGCGGAGTGGCATCGTTGCCGCGCTCGCGGCGGCTGACGATGTTGATGGTGGCCGCTCCCGTGCGCCCTTCGTGCATGTAGGCTTCCTCGGGCGAAAGGTGCATCCCGTAGCGGAGCATGGCCTCGTGCCAGGCGCGGGCGTGGTTGGGCATGGAGTCGAAGAGGACACCGTCCATGTCGAAGAGGACGGCTTTCAGTCGTATGGCATGGCGGTCGTGCCGTGCCAGATACTTCTCGATAGCGTGTTTGTACATTGTGTAGCGTTTAAAATTCATATCCCAGGCGGACGTATGTGCCTAGTTTGTGCGTGATGTTTGAGTAGTTGAACGTGATTTCTATCGGGCCCAGGAAGCTGTCGTAGCCATAGGTGAGGCCGCCGCCCCACATCATGTGCCGGAACAGTTCCTTCCATTCGTCGTGCTGCACGCCGGTGTTGCCCGTGAGCGTCACGTAGTGGTTGGAGCCCATGCGTTGGCGGAAACGCATTCCGGCCGTGAAGAGCTTGGAGCCGGCCAGTTGCATGTAGTCGATGCCCACGAAGGGGAGTTGCTGGCTGACGTATCGGCCGGGCGTATTGCCGCCCACCATGTTGGTCATGGCAAAGCTGTACTCGTCGTTCAGGATGGCGCGTCCGCCAATCCACGGCAGTATGGTGAAGCGGTTCCTTATCTTGAATGCGCCCTCCCAGAACGCGCTGATTACAGGCGAAATCTTGCCTGCGTATCTCACTCCGTTGTCGGTGTAGAGCTCGGCCATCAGGTTCCATTTGCAGCCTTTGGTGGGATAAGTGCGGCGGTCGTAGGTGTCGAATAGCATGCGTCCGTAGTAGACCACCAGATGCTGGTTGCGGAAGTCCAGGTCGCCGTCGTCGAAGCCGCTGGGGACCAGAATGTTCTGGTAGTTGAAATATTCGTATCGGCCGCCGACGGAGCAGTGTATGCTGTTCCAGCTGCGCGAGATGTTTATCTGTGCCAGATGGTGTATGTAGGAATAGGTGCTGAATTTGTCCCCGTTGTTGTACAGGTCCATGTCGTTGTCGTCGAGCTGATAACTGAAAGTGACGTACCATTTGGGGTTGAACGGGTGTGCGGTATAGTCGAGCCGTCCGCCCATCTGCTGGCCCAGGCGCACGGTGAGCGAGGCCTGGTGGGTCTTTCTCTTGTTGAGGGTCACGTTGGTACCCAGAATGAGCGATGCCAGTGACTCGTTGTCGAAGTGCACGCCTACGCTGATTGTATTTTCGGGTATCTCTCCCGGATCGATTTCGGAGACGATCTCGATGTCGTTCAGGTCCTTGTATTGGCGTGTGGCAAAGGGGCCGTGCTTCTTGGGCACGTAGTTGGGGGCGATGCCTATCCGGCGTTTCAGCTCGATGAGGCTTTCCCAGTTGCGGCGGGCGGCCAGTTCGCCGCGTTCCATGAGGACCTGTATGGCCTGCGGGGTGAAGCTGGCCGAGGAGTATCCTTTCACGTTCACGTGGATGTGGACGTCGCTGTTCTGCACGTTCTCGTTGTATTTCGCTACTCCCATCAGGTCGATGATTTGCCCGGCGATGTCCGACAGCGTGTTCAGGTCTTCGGCCGACGATAGCCCTTCCTTCACGTCCACGCCGATAACGATGTCGGCGCCCATCTCCTTGGCCACGTCTACGGGGTAGTTGTTGCACATGCCGCCGTCCACCAGCACCATGCCGTTCCACTTCACGGGCTGGAATACGCCGGGGATGGACATGCTGGCGCGCATGGCAAGGGCCAGCTTCCCGCTGTGGAACACATATTCCTTGCCATCGACCAGATCTTCGGCCACGCAGGCGAAGGGGATGGGCAGGCGGTTGAAGTCGATGGAGTCGTGATAGCCCACGGTGAGTTCCGAGAACAGGCGGGCGATATTCCGTCCGGCGATGACGCCCCCTTTCAGGGCGTCTTTGGGCTTGTTCTTGAAGGGGACGGTCAGGGTGTATTGTTCCGAGCGTTGTTTCTTGATGAGCAGTTCCTCGCCCCGGTTGACGGCATCGGAAAGGATGAATCCCCAGTCCTGTATGCTGACGAGGCTGTCCATCTGCTCCGGTGTGTAGCCGATGGCATAGAGGCCGCCGATAATGGAGCCCATGCTGGTGCCCACGATGTAGTCGATGGGAATGCCTGCCTCTTCGATGACCTTCAGCGCGCCGATGTGGGCCACGCCTTTGGCGCCTCCGCCGCTGAGCACCACGGCGACTTTCTTGCGTGTTCCGGGTTGGGCTTGGGTGGCGATTGCGGCTGTCAGCAGCAGCAGAATCAGGTAGCATAATCTTCTCATAGGCAGGCGTATGTTAAATTCAGCTCCCGAAGGTACGAAATAAGTCGTTAATCCGACACAGAAAATGCGCGAATTAACGACTTATGGAGCATTCTTTTGGGATTTAAAGCAAAACTCGGCTTACCCCCGCCTCTGTCGAGGCTCACTCTTGGCATTTTGGGGTGAGCGGGAGGGGGAAACCTGCCGTCCGGCTCAGAGGCGTGCGCGGATGGCTTTCGACTCCTCTTCGTAGCCCGGCTTGTTGAGCAGGGCAAACATGTTCCTCTTATAAGCCTCCACGCCCGGTTGGTTGAACGGGTTCACGCCGAGGATGTAGCCGCTGATGCCGCAGGCTTTCTCGAAGAAGTAGATGAGCTGCCCCAGGTAGAACTCGTTGAGTTCGGGGACGATGACGCGCATGTTGGGCACGCCGCCGTCGACGTGGGCCAATTGAGTGCCCAGCTCGGCCATCTTGTTCACTTCGTCCACGCGTTTCCCGGCCAGGAAGTTCAGGCCGTCGAGGTTTTCCTCGTCGCGGGGAATTTCGAGGTGGCAAGCCGGTTTCTCGACGGAGATGACCGTCTCGAAGATGATGCGCTCGCCTTCCTGAATCCATTGTCCCATCGAGTGCAGGTCGGTCGAGAAGTCGACGGCTGCGGGGAATATGCCTTTGTGGTCTTTGCCTTCCGACTCGCCATAGAGCTGTTTCCACCATTCGCTGACGTAGTGGAGTTTCGGATGGTAGTTGACGAGGATTTCAATCTTCTTGCCGTTTTGTGCATAGAGGGCGTTGCGCACGGCTGCATACACGGCTGCGGGGTTTTTCCGGAATGGCACGTCGGAGGCTGTCAGCCGCTCCATTGAGGCCGCGCCTTCCACCAGCTTGTCGATGTCGTATCCGGCTGTGGCAATGGGCAGCAGGCCCACGGGGGTGAGCACGGAGAAGCGTCCGCCGACGTTGTCGGGGATGATGAACGACTTGTAGCCTTCCTTGTCGGCCGTCACGCGGGCGGCGCCCTTCTTGGCGTCGGTGATGGCCACGATGACCTTGCGGGCCATGTCCTTGCCGCGTTGGCGTTCGCACTGTTCCTTCAAGAGGCGGAAGGCAAGGGCCGTCTCGGTCGTGGTGCCCGACTTGGAGATGTTGATGACTCCGAACTTCTTGTCCTTCAGATACTCGGTCAGTTCATACAGATAGTCTTCGCTGATGTTGTGTCCGGCATGTATCATGACCGGGCCGTCGGGGTTTGTCTTCAGCCATTGGAAGCTGTTCGACAGCGCTTCGTTCACGGCGCGTGCGCCGAGGTAGCTGCCTCCGATGCCGGCCACGATGACCACTTCGCAGTTTTCGCGAAGCACTTGTGCCGTAGCCTTCAAGTCGGCCAGGAGTTCCTTGCTCATGGTTGACGGCAGATGCAGCCATCCCAAGAAATCGTTACCAAGTCCTGTTCCTTCTTCGAGCGTCTTCATGGCGGCTTTCACCTGAGGCTCGTAAGCGGCAATACCTTCTTGCGATACGAATTTTGCCACTTTGTCGATGTTTAAGCTGATGTTTTTCATACGATATGTGTTTTATCTAAACGAATCGGTTAAGAGTTTGATTTCGGTCATAGGCGAGATGCCTCTGTATAGTATGTTGTACACGGCGTCCAATATGGGCGTGTTTACGCAGAGCCGCCTGTTGATTTCCCTCATGCATTTCGTCCCGTAGTATCCTTCGGCCACCATCGCCATTTCGAGCTGTGCGCTTTTCACGGAATATCCGCGCCCTATCATGGTGCCGAACACGCGGTTGCGGCTGAAATTGGAGTATCCCGTCACAAGCAGGTCGCCCAGATAGACCGACCTGTCCACGTCGCGGGGGATGGGGTGCAGCACGGACAGGAAGCGGCCCATTTCCTTGATGGCGTTCGAGAGCAGCACGGCCTGAAAATTGTCGCCATATTTCAGACCGTTGCAGATGCCGGCGGCAATGGCGTAGACGTTCTTGAGCACCGAGGCATACTCTATGCCGTCCACATCCTCGCTGATGGTTGTCTTGATGTAGGCGTTGTCGAGCTTTTGGGCGAAGAGCCGGGCTTTTTCCCGGTCGCGACAGCCCACGGTGAGATACGAGAGGCGTTCCAGGGCCACTTCTTCCGCGTGGCAGGGGCCGGACAGAACGGCAATGTTTTCCATCGGGATGTCCAGCATGCGGTTGAAGTAGGTCGAGATAATCATGTTCTCATCGGGCACGATGCCCTTGATGGCTGTCACGATAAATTTGTGGCTGATGCCCGTCCTCAGCTTTTTCAGCTGTGCCTTCAGATAGGGCGAGGGCGTGGCAAAAATCAGGATGTCGGCATCGCGAACGGTCTTGTTGATGTCTGCCGAAAACTGTATGCGGCCCATGTCAAAGTGCACTCCGGTGAGGTAGGAAGGGTTGTGTCCCAGCCGTTTGAACTCTGCTATCTGTTCTTCCCGTCGGATGTACCAGTTGATTGAGTCCTCGTGTGTCAGCACAATCTTGGCGATAGCCGTTGCCCAGCTACCGCTTCCGATTATTGCTATTTTGCCATTGGGAAATCGTGACATGCTTTGTTGCGTTTTATTCTATCTTGCCAATCCATCCGGCAACGGTGTCGACGCTTGGATTCGCAAGGTTGAGTTTGTATTTCTTGTTCACGCCGCAAATGTCCTGATGGAGTTTCTGCGGGTTGACGTCTTTCATGTCGCTCACCAGATTGTATCCGGCCTTTTGCACCAGCGGAACCCATTCTTCGGGCACTCCGATTTCAACATATTTGCTTGCGGGGTCTTTGGGAGCCTTTTTCTCCGGACGCATTTGCGGGAAGAACAGCACTTCCTGGATGAACGGTTTGCCAGTCATCAGCATGACGAGACGGTCGATGCCGATGCCGATGCCCGACGTGGGCGGCATGCCGTATTGCAGGGCCTTCAGGAAGTCCTGATCGATGAACATGGCTTCGTCGTCGCCCTTTTCGCTCAGGCGGAGCTGTTCCTTGAAGCGTTCTTCCTGGTCCAGCGGGTCGTTCAGCTCGCTGTATGCGTTGGCCAGCTCCTTGCCGTTGACCATCAGCTCGAAGCGTTCGGTCAGGCCCGGTTTGCTGCGGTGCATCTTGGTGAGGGGCGACATCTCCACGGGATAGTCGGTGATGAAGGTCGGCTGGATGAACGTGCCTTCGCAGAACTCGCCGAATATTTCGTCGATGAGCTTGCCCTTGCCCATGGTGTCGTCGATTTCCATGTTCAGCTTGTTGCAGATGTCGCGTATTTCGTCTTCCGTCTTGCCTTCCAGGTCATAGCCCGTCTTTTCCTTGATGGCTTCCAGGATGGGGAGGCGGCGGAACGGGGCTTTGAAGCTGATGGTCTTGCCGTCGATTACGGTTTCCGGACAGCCGTTGACGGCTGTGCAGATGCGTTCCAGCAGGCGTTCGGTGAAGCCCATCATCCAGTTGTAGTCCTTGTATTGCACATAGAGCTCCATGCAGGTGAATTCCGGGTTGTGGTTCTTGTCCATGCCCTCGTTGCGGAAGTTCTTACCAATTTCGTAGACTCCTTCAAAACCGCCCACGATGAGGCGTTTCAGATACAGCTCGGTGGCGATGCGCAGATAGAGGTCGATGTCCAACGCGTTGTGATGGGTGATGAACGGGCGTGCGCTGGCGCCTCCGGGGATGGCTTGCAACGTGGGTGTTTCCACCTCCGTATATCCCGCCTCGTCCAGGATGGAGCGCATGGTGCTGATGATTTTGGCGCGTTTCAGGAAGATGTCCTTTACTTCCTCGTTCACCACCAGGTCGACGTAGCGTTGGCGGTAACGCAGCTCGGGGTCTTCAAATTTATCATAAGCCACTCCGTCCTTGTATTTCACGATGGGCAGGGGGCGCAGGCTCTTGGACAGGAGGGTCAGTTTTTGTGCATGTACGCTGATTTCGCCCATCTGGGTGCGGAATACGAAACCTTCGATGCCGATGAAATCTCCTAAGTCGAGCAGGCGTTTGAACACGGTGTTATAGAGTTCTTTGTTCTCGTCCGGACAGATGTCGTCGCGGGTGATGTACACTTGGATGCGGCCTTTGGAGTCTTGCAGCTCGATGAATGAGGCTTTGCCCATCACGCGGCGGCTCATCATGCGTCCGGCTATGGACACCCGGCGCGGCTCGGCGTTGTCGTCAAAGTTCTCCTTGATGTCGGCCGAGTGGGCGTTGACTACGTATTCGGCTGCGGGATAGGGCTCGATGCCCATTGCTCTGAGTTCGTTCAGGCTGTTGCGCCTGTTGATTTCTTGTTCGCTTAGTTCTAGAATGTTCATCTTTCTTGTTCGTCAATATACTGTTTGGGGCAAAAGTACGAATTAATTTCGCATGAGCGAAGAAAAAAGCATCGAAAACAGGACGTTGACGATGCTTTTCCAACACAAAAACTAAACTAGACTTAACTAAACTATTCAAATTCGAGAGTTTCACAACTCCCTCTTCTTTTCTTGTCTATGTTGCAAATATAGAGATTGTTTTGACGAATACAAATGTTTTTCGCACTTTTTTAACTCTCTTCGGGCATTTATTTCCGGATTGAGCGCCCATATGCCGGCCCGCGAGCCGGAATATGGGCGCTCATGTCCGCAGATATGGACGCTTGCGGGCGTCCATATGGGGCCTCCGGAAGGGCGATTGCCTCGCATCCTTACCGGTCCTGGGGCCGGATGCCGATTGTGTGAAATTCCACCACGGCCTCGATGCCTCGGCGGATGATGTCGAGCGGCATGTTCTCGTTGGGCGAATGGATGGCGTTGCTTTCCAGGCCGAAGCCCATCAGCACGGTCTTGATGCCCAATATCTGCTCGAAGTCGGAGATGATGGGGATGCTGCCTCCGCGGCGCACGGCGAGCGGCTGTCGCCCGAAGGCCTTGGCAAAGCCTTTCTCGGCGGCCTTGTAGGCCGGCAGGTCGATGGGGCACACGTAGCCCTCGCCGCCGTGCATGGGCGTGACCTTCACGCGGACGGAACGCGGGGCGATGGAGGTGATGTAGTCGGCAAAGAGGCGGGAGATTTCCTCGTGCTGCTGATGGGGCACGAGGCGGCACGACACTTTGGCGTGGGCCGTCGAGGGGAGCACCGTCTTCGAGCCTTCGCCCGTGTAGCCTCCCCAGATGCCGCAGATGTCGAACGACGGGCGGCAGCTGTTGCGCTCCAGCGTGGAGTAGCCCTTCTCGCCTTGCAGCTCGTCGACGCCGATGGCGGCCTTGTAGCGCGCTTCGTCGAAGGGGATTTGGGCTATCATGCGGCGTTCGGCCTCGGGGACCTCTTCCACGCGGTCGTAGAAGTGGGGGACGGTGATGCGGCCGTCGGCATCGGTGACTTGGGCCAGCATCTTGCAGAGCACGTTGACGGGATTGGCCACCGCGCCGCCGAAGTGGCCCGAGTGCAGGTCGCGGTTCGGGCCGGTGACTTCTATCTCCCAGTAGGCCAGGCCGCGCAGGCCGGTGGTGAGCGAGGGCAGGTCGGCGCCCAGCATGCTGGTGTCCGACACGAGGATGACGTCGGCGCGCAGCAGCTCGCGGTGCTCCTTGAGGAAGGCGTTCAGGCTGGGCGAGCCTATCTCTTCCTCGCCCTCGAAGATGAACTTCACGTTGTGGCGCAGCCCGCCGTGGCGCACCATGTATTCAAAGGCTTTCACTTGGATGAACGACTGTCCCTTGTCGTCGTCGGCTCCGCGGGCATAGATGCGCCCGTCGCGGATTTCGGGCTCGAAGGGGTCGCTCTGCCACAGTTCGAGCGGCTCGGGCGGCATTACGTCGTAGTGGGCATAGACGAGCACGGTGGGCGCGTCCGGCGCCACGCGTTTCTCGGCATAGACCAGCGGATTGCCCTTCGAGGGCATCACCACGGCTTCGTCGGCTCCGGCCTCGAGCAGGAGTTCCTTCCAGCGTTGGGCGCAGGCCGACATGTCGTCCTTGTGTTCAGGCTTGGCGCTGATGCTGGGGATGCGGATGAGGCTCGCCAGCTCGTCAACGAAGCGGGGTTCGTTTTCTTTGATGTATTCTCTTACGTCCATGTGTGGTATGGTTTAGATTTATAAATGGGTCGCTTTGTCGAGCAGGTAATAGTCCAGCAGGGTCAGGGCCGCCATGGCTTCCACGATGGGGACGGCGCGCGGCAACACGCAGGGGTCGTGGCGTCCGCGGGCGGCGACGCGGGTCTCGCGTCCGTCGTCGTCCACCGTGGCCTGCTCCGTCAGCACGGTGGCCACGGGCTTGAAGGCCACGCGGAAGTAGATGTCCTGCCCGTTGCTGATGCCGCCCTGGATGCCGCCGGAGTGGTTCGTGCGGGTGGCGACGCGTCCGTCGTGCATGCAGAACGGGTCGTTCTGTCGCGAGCCGGTCAGCTCCATGCCGCCGAATCCCTCGCCGTATTCGAACCCCTTGGCGGCGTTGATGCCGAGCATGGCGGCTCCCAGCGCGGCGTGCAGCTTGCCGAACACGGGCTGACCGAGCCCCGGCGGACAGCCCGTGACGACGCAGGTGACGACGCCGCCCACGGTGTCGCCCTCGGCCTTCACGCGGGCTATCAGCTCCTCCATCTCGTGCGCCTTCTCGGGGTCGGGGCAGCGCACGGGGTTCTCCTCGACGAGGCTCAGGTCGTAGTCGGTGTAGGGCCGTTCAAGGCGGATGGTTCCCACCTGCGAGGTGTAGGCCGCGACCGATATGCCCGCCCGGCGGAGGGCCAGCTTGGCCAGGGCGCCGCCCACGCATCGGGCTATGGTTTCGCGTGCCGACGAGCGTCCGCCGCCGCGATGGTCGCGCAGGCCGTACTTGGCGGTGTAGGTGTAGTCGGCGTGCGAGGGGCGGAACACGTGGCGCAGGTTGTCGTAGTCGGCCGAATGCTGGTTGGCGTTGCGCACCAGGAAGCCGATGGGGCAGCCCGTGGAGCGGCCCTCGAAGATGCCCGAGAGGAATTCCACCGTGTCCGGTTCGCGGCGGGCGGTGGTCAGGTGGCTCTGCCCCGGGCGGCGGCGGTTCAGCTCGGCCTGCACGAAGCCGGGGTCGATGTCGATTCCGGCCGGATAGCCGTCAATCACTCCGCCCACGCCCGGGCCGTGGGATTCGCCGAAGGTGGTCAGCCGCAAGAGGTTGCCGAAGGTGTTGTTGAACATGTCAGTGCGTTTTAGTGTGGTTTTGCGATTCTGCGTGCCAAATATAGCGGGAATCTGCAAGGCGCGCAAGCCGTCGGGCCGAAAATCGCGCGTCCGCCCCTCTTCTTCTGAAAACGGCGGTGCGGCGGGGGCTTCGGGTCCGGTGCGGTGAAGGGCTCGGGTTCGGTGCACCGAAGGCGGCCTGTTCAGTGCACCGAAGGCAGCGGGTTCAGTGCACTGAAGGCGACGGGTTCACCGCACCGGAGATTCGGCCTCCGGGCCGGCGGGGAAAAGGGGGAGGGGGACGTGCCGGTTTCTTCCCCGACGCGTCCCCCTCCCGATGCCGGCCCGAGCCGCCTGTTGCGGTCCGGTTGTCAGAACTCGTATCCGAAGCCGATGTTCAGATAGATGTTATACATGCTGAAGGTAATCGTGTTGAAATCTTTCTTGAAGATGTCGTTCAGCCCCCATTGCAGGTCGGCGTGCACCGTCAGATGCTTGTAGGCGTTCCATGAGCCGCCGGCCTGCACGCCCCACTGGAACTTGCGCAGGTCGTCCGAGAAGTCGTAGGTGGCCACGTTGTCGCCCGTGAAGTTGACGACGCTGCCCGTGGCGTCGGGCGTGCGCAGGTGTCCTTCGTAGACTTGGCCGGAGAAGTCGCCGTCCATCATGTAGGAGAAGTAGGGTCCGGCCGACACTTGCCAGCGGTTGCTGACGCGGTATTTGGCCAGCACGGGGACGGTGAGGAACGACGATTTCACCTTTGTCTTCACGCCGCCCGTCCACAGGCCGGCGGTGCGCCCTCCGGCGTCGTTGAGGATTTCCATGCCGTAGTTCTTGACGGTGGCCTTGGTGTCCATCGACTTCGTTTCGAGGCGCAGGCCCAGGGCGACGCCCCACTTCTGGCGCTTGTCGAGCCACTTCGTGACGTTGCCCTCGATGCTGAGGGCCAGCCCCGGGTTGTAGCCGTCGATGCTGCGTATTTCCTCGGGCAGGGGCAGGGGCGATGTGCCGCCGATGTTGACTCCGGCCCGGAACTCGTAGTCCAGCCCGTGCAGGGCCGACCACAGCAGGCCCTTGTATTTCGACCAGGCCGATTCGTGCTGGGCGCGGGCGAACCCTGTGCAGCAGGCCAGTGCCAGCAGGATGGTTATGATGCGTTGCGTTCTCATGTGCTTTCGTGTTATTGCTGTTCGTTATTTAGGATGATTATTCACACTCGATTTCCACCTCGTCAATCCACAGCGTGCTGCCGATGGCTCCCCGGAAGTAGGCGCCCTGGATGCTCGACGAGAAGACGATGGCCAGCTTGTAGCCACCCTCGGCCAGCGCCTGGCGGTCGACCGTCTTGCCCTCTACGGCCTCGAACGTGAGGTCGAAGCGCGTCCACTGGTCGGTCTCTTCCGTCTTGGGGATGCGCGCCATGAGCACGATGTGCTCGTTGATGGGTCGCCCGTCGATGGGGAAGAGGTCGCCGTCGAGCGAGTAATCGGTGGTGGGGGCTTCGTAGAGCACGGCGTAGATGTCGCCCGTGTCGTCCCTCACCACGGGCTTGCCCGCGTCGAGCATCTCCGTTTCGCCGCCCGAGCGATACTTGTACCATCCCGTCATGCGCACCGGCATCCGCGTGAAGGGGAATCCGAAGTGGGTGGACTCCAGCGGCGCTCCCACGGCGTTGGCCAGGTCGAACGAGCCGATGAAGAGGTTGCCCGCCGCGATGGGCATGTCGACCATCTGTCCGAAGCTGCCGGTGTCCCTGGTTTGCAGTCGCATGCCTCGTCCCTGCTTGCCTTCCATGATTTGCACGGTGGGATAGTCCTCGGGCGTGAAGCCCATTCCGGTGAGCTGGAAGCCCGGGTTGCCGCTGGCCCATTCGATGATGCCCGCCTCGCCGCCCACGTAGGCAATGTGGTAGGGTGCGGGCTGTTTCAGCGTCTCAAAGCCGTATCGGGTGGGAAGGATGAGCTTGTTGAGCCGCACGCGGTAGGTGCAGGTGGTGAGCCCGTCTTCGGCAGTAACCACAAAGGAGCGTATGTCCTCCCCGCTGAAGTCGTACACGGGCGGATTGTCGCCGGGCGCGCTCGTGGCGGCCTGTATGGTTGCTCCTTCGGGCAGGGTGAAGAGGAGTTCCTGCTGTTTGTCGTCGTCGAGCACGTAGACCTCGATGGTCTTCGCCAGGTTGTCGATGGTGAGCGAATAGATGCCGTTGCCGTTGCAGCCGTCGATGGCGGCTTCCACGTTGGGCGCTTCGTCCTGTATGCAGGAGGCGAACAGGATTGCGCTCAGTAGTAAGGATAGAGAGAATCTTTTCATTGGTGTGCAGTTGTTGATGGGGAAAAGATCTTCGGAAGCCGCGAGCGTTCCGAAAGCTGCGCAAGGAGTCTTCCGAAGATTGCCTGATATGTATAAGTAACTCAGGGAAAACGCGTCGTGCGGGTTTAGTTGTGGCAACCGCATCCGCCGCAACCATCGTGATGATGGTGTCCGTGGTCGCCGCATTCGTCGCCGCAACCTCCGCCGCAGCAGTCGCAACCGCCTCCGCATCCTTCGCCGGCAAACATGTTGATGATGGCCTGTATCTCTTCGTTCGTGGCCGGGCGCGATTCGGTGACGGTCCCCACGAAGTGGAGGTCTTTGCCCGCATAGGGATGGTTGAAGTCCATGCGCACGCTGTCGGCTTTCACTTCGACCACGGTGCCGTTCAGGTGGTTGCCGTCGCTGTTGAGCATCGGGATGATGTTGCCGGCAAACACGCGCTCGGAGTCGAACTTGCCGTCAATCTCGAATATCTCCTTGGGCAGGTCGATGATGTGCGCCGGGTCGATTTCGCCGTAAGCGTCGGCCATCGGGATGACAAAGTCGAAGGTGTCGCCTTTGGCCAGCGAGGCTACGTTGGCTTCAAACAGTTCCAGCGTGACGCCCATGCCCGACACGAACTGGAAGGGTTGTTCTTCCGGTGCCTTCTCGACCATGGTCTCTTTGCCGTCCCGGTCGACATACAACTCGTAAGCTACGGTCATGTATTTGTTTTCGTTGTTTTCCATATACCTTAATATATTATAGATAGTAAATAATGATTTCCGTTTGCAAAGGTACACAAATCTGAGACTTTTCGAGGTGAGGCGGGCGTATTTTTTGGAAAGAGCGGAAGCTTTTCGGCCGCTCGTGTTACAAATGTATGTAGAAATGCGCTTTTTGCTGACGCTTTTCCTTGATATAAATCAAGTAAGTGATGATTTGTAGCGATATTTATGTTTATTAACGTTATAGTGCTTGCCGATACGGAAAGCCTCTTTATCTTTGCGGTGTCAAAAAGAAAGATTAAAGGGTAAAAGAAAGATTTTTAGTTATTAGTTTAATTGTTTAAGGTAAAAGGAGAAAGATTATGAAAAGAATTGCCTTACTTTTTGTAGCCTCATTATTGATGAGCGCTGCAAGTTATGCAGGAGAGAAAAGCGCAAGTGCAACGACGTGGAACTGGTCGATCAACGCAGGACGACTGTCGCAGTGTCTGGAATTGAGCAGCACGCAATATGACAACGTGGCCTTGGCTTGCGAATATTTCTCCGACAGACTGGTGAAAGCTGCCCGCAGTAAAGATGAAGCCTCGCGCTCGAAACTGGTGCGCGACGCTGTGCTGGGGAACATGAAACTGATGAAATCTGCTTTGGACAGAAAACAGTATAAGAAATACGTAATGTTGTTGAACGTTACATTACGCAACAAAGGACTTGATGTTTATTTGGATTGACACAGAAGACAAATACAATTAATCGAGAGAGTGGAAAATGAGTGAAGGCAGGAGGGGCATGAGTCTTTCCTGCTTTCCTTTTTGTGTTATCTTTTGTTGAAGGGATGCATACCTCACCGTTTTCTTCTGTATTTTTGTCATGTGTTCAGCCCAATCGTTCGTTTGGCATATATGAACGCTCGCGACCGGACATATGGGCGCTCGTGACCGGACATATGGACGCTCGCGGCCGGGCATATGGAGGCTCACACCCGTGTATGCAAGGCCGCACGATGCGGCATAAAGCCCGACGCCGGTTGGGGAATAAAGGTATAAGGAAATAACATTATGAGTAAGAAGATTGTGACTTTCGGCGAAATCATGCTGCGCTTGACGCCGCCGGATAACTTGCGTATTCAGCAAAGCCGTATGTTTCTGGCAAACTATGGCGGGAGTGAGGCCAATGTGGCCATTTCGATTGCCAACTACGGTGGCGAGGTGGATTATGTCACCCGGTTGCCTGAAAACGCTCTCGGAGAGAACTGCATCACCGAACTGCGCTCGCACAACGTGGGCACGAGGAATATCCTGCTGGGCGGCAAACGCTTGGGCACGTATTACATGGAGAAGGCCGTGGCCATGCGCAATTCGGAGGTGATTTACGACCGCGACGGCTCGTCGTTTACCGACCTGGAGCCGGGCATGATTGACTGGCGCCGCATTTTCGAGGGTGCCGGCATATTTCACTGGTCGGGCATTGATGCTGCTCTGACGCCCGGCCTGGCTGCCGTCTGCGAGGAGGCTCTCCGGGTGGCCGATGAGATGGGGCTGGTCATCTGTTGCGACATCAACTACCGCAAGAATCTTTGGAACTACGGGCGCAGTCCGAAGGAGGTGATGCTGCCGCTCATGGAACACAGCGACATCCTGTTCGGCAGCGAAGGCGAGTATGCCACCATCCTGGGCATTCCCTCGCCGGGTTTCTCCTCCACGTCCTCGGCCGACGGGATTGACAAGTATGCCTACGATAATTTCTGCAAGGAGATAAGCCGCTTTGTGCCTCGTTGCAAGCACATCTACATCGCCTTGCGCAATGTGATGAGCTCCGAGCACCACACCTTGGCCGGTGTGCTCCACTCCGAGGGCGGCACGAAGTTTACCCGCGTGTACGACATCAACAACATTGTGGACTGCATCGGCGTGGGCGATGCGTTTGTGGGCGCGTTGCTCTATGCCCATACGGCGTATGATGACGACCAGAAGCGCGTGGACTTCGCTGCTGCGGCTTCGGCTCTGAAGAATACCATTGCCGGCGATTACAACATGGTGAAGGCCCGTGAGATTGAGACCTTGATAACCAAGGGCGAAAGCGGGGAAATCAGCCGTTGACGGCAGACAGGCGTTTCGCCGGAAACAGGCAAAAGGAAAGCACGGAGACTGACCGGCGTGAATCGGTTCGTCTCCGTGCTTTTTCTGCTTATTTCAGTTGATGGAACGGCTGCGCCGGGGGCATGCCGGGCTTGATGCGGTTGAACAGTTGCAATGTCAGTCGTTTATCCATAAAACGATGATGCTGAAGGGTGACGGTTAATGTTTGTATCTCATCCAGGCGAACAGCCCTTGCAGGGACGGATTGCCGGGGTCGGAGGCGAGGGTGGCCAGTCGCTTGTCCACATAGTCCCATTCCTTGGCCAGCCGTGTCCGGCCGGCGGTGAAGTCGCTGTTTCCTTCCTCTTTGTTCAATGCATCTTTCCATACGTTTACGAGAGCCAGCATCATGTCGAGCTGTTCGTATGTGTAGTGTGCTGTGGGCTCGAAGTCATTGAACAGCGCGGTGTAGACCGTTGAGAACAGCCGGGTGGCCGTGAGGACATTGTTGGGAGAATCAGTCCGCCACTCGGCGCGTTGCAGCCGGGTGACAGTCTCGTCCGATAGCAGCGTTGTGAAGATTTCCGTGGCCGCCGAAAGGAGCAGGGCACGGTTCTCCTCGTTGCCGGATGTCAGGCGGTGGCTTTCCGCAAACAGTTCGTCGGCCAGCAGGTTCAGAGCTTCCTGACGGACATTGTCCGGATTGTCGCCGCCGACGATTGCTGCCAGTCGTTTCAGGCATTCTCCGTATAGCCGCATGACCTTTCCGGAGCTTTCGACGTTGGGACGGCGGAGCTGTTTCTTCAGTCGGGCCAGCTTTTTGGCATAGGGCTTGACGGGGTCGGCCTTTGCGGGTTGTCGGTGATTGTCCCGGTCTGCCAGCCGTCGGCGGAGCAGTTCGCGATCGTCGCACGGTTTCGGGCTGTCGGGGAAGGCGTAGTAGCCGATGGTCAGTGCGCGGTCGATGGCTTCCTCCGACAAGGGAGGTGTCTCGGGAAAGAGCGGGTCGACAGTCATCGGGTTCAGGCCCAGCATCTCGCCGATGGCGCAGAAAAGCTCGTTTTGCAACAGGCTGACGGCTGTCTGTTCATCGTTGCGCTCGGCGTTGTCCAATCGTTCGGCCAGGAAGCCGTGCCCCACATTGATGCGGGCCGAAAGGATTTCTCCGGTGCGCGGGTGACACACGAGGGTGCGTTCGACGGCCGCTGTGCCCAAGTCGTAGGCTATTGCGGCCCGGGCGGATGATGTCGGAGCATCCGACACCTCGACTTTCATGGCGGCGTGGTCGATTCCTGCGCGGCGGAATCTCTCGTTCCAGGCTTGCACGGCACCGTGTACGGCCGGCAGATATTGAGCAGGGAAATACTTGTCGACATGCCATGTGGGCAGTTGGGGCGAACGGGTGTCGGGGCGCCAGCGCACCAGCAGCTCATCGGTCACCTTGCGGTAGGGGTCTTGGGAATAATCGGCAAAGGAAATGGTCCGGTAACCACATTCGGGCACGGCCAGACGGATGGGCATGTCGTCATCGGGCAGCAGGCGCACCGTGCATGACACTTGCAGCGGCATGCTGCCTTCGGGGAGCACCATGATGGCGCTCGACACGCTTTCGCGCCGGGGAGAATAGCCGTGGCGGCGGCTGATGTGGAAGCATACGCCGTCGGTCAACGGCGTGATTTCGCCGATGGCGGCATGTTCCGTATCGAGTCCGCCGATGGTCTGATACGAATAGTCGAACCAGTCGCTGCCGCATGTCAGTATGTCTGTCACGTTAATCAGGGCGCCTCCTTCGGGCGACATTCTCTCGATGGGGTATGACTGTCCGTTGCTTTGTATGCCCGATGCGAGGAAGACATCGCGGTTGTCGCTGTCGGGGTCGGTGAGCCGTTCGGCATAGAACGGTTGTTCCAGACGGACCTCTTGCCGGGCTTCATCCACGCGGAGGCGCACCACGCCGAGACTTTGCGCCGGACGTCCTATCAGGTCAAAGCCTTCGTCAATCTGTGCCGTAATCAGCAGTTCGCGTCCCCATGCGGAGCGTGGAAACTCCAGATAAACGTTGCCGTCGGTCGTGTAGACAGGCAGGGGAGCGTTGGTTTTCTGCATTGGGGTCGGACGGGGTTGTTCGGCCGGTTGCCGGGCGCAGAGCATCAGCGGCAACAAGCAGCTTGTTAAGAACCAATATTTCATCATGTCGTTAGGTTAATAGGTTACTTGTTCCAATAAGTTCAGCAGTTCCAGAGCCTGCCCACGGTCTTTGCCTGCGGGCATGCGTCTGGCGTAGGTTCGGGCTTCCCGTTTCAGGCGGAGCCATTCGTTGCTGAGCGTCGCGGCCACACGGGCCGACGTCAGTTTGTTCTTGTGCAATTGCGTGTCGAGCTGCCTGATGAATGCCAGCTGGGCTTCAAACTTCAGGCTGTCGACCGGGCGGGCATCGGCCCACTCGCCAAACAGGGCTTCATGCAGTCCGTCGACATATTCTTCCGACGTATAGACATCGGTTGCTCCCGATGATTGCGCCTTGTCGATGGGCGCAAGTCGGTTCATGACGGCTTGCATGGTTTCCCGGCAATACGTTTGCGCCAGGGCCTGTGCGTCGAGTTGCAGCGACGAGGCCAGTTGCGGGTCAAACAGCCATTGCGGCGGAGTGAGGGCATATCGTTGCAGGTAGTTCATCACCTTGCGGTTGTATGCGGCGTTTTCCCGGGCCGGAAGCGCTTCGGGAGAAGCCTTGCGTTGTCCTCCCAGATGCTGGAGCACCTGATCGGTGCGCATTCGGAGCGTAGTAATCAGGTATCGGTAGCGTCCTTGTCGGATGCGCAGTTCCTTCAGGTTGTTCCATGTCCATGCAGCCGGTTGGGCACAGAGGTATTTCAGGTTTTCCACAGCCTGCGTGTTGGCGGCCACGTGGTCGTTGCTCAGGTCTTCCGACTGTGCCTGCACGTCGTTTCCGCCGATGAACCAGTGGGCGGGGTCGGTCGAGGTGCGCTCAATCCATTCTTGTCGGTTGCGCTCCTGCTCTTCGGGCGTTTCTCCGGGGAAGATGCGATAGCCGTATTCGATGGCCCAGCGGTCGTATTCGCCGATGCGGGCAATGCGGTTGCGCAAGTCCGTGCGGTCGCCCGGACGGAGGATGAAGTTGCAGCGCATGTAGTCCATGATGGACGAGCCCATGCCGTGACGGCTGAGGAAATCGTTGTCGCGCAACTGTTCCGGCGAGTACAGGCTGCTGGCGAAGAAGTTGTGTTCCAGCCCCAGCGAATGGCCAATCTCGTGGGTGAACACCAGTTTCATCAGTTCGTCCATGGTCTCCCGGGGAAGTTCGATTTGCCGGGCCGTGGAGTCCGTGGCTCCGCATTGCGCGAAGTACCAGCGTTGCAACAGGTCGGGCACGCTGCTGAATATGCCGATGTGGCAGGCCATCACTTCGCCCGTGCGGGCCAGACAGGGCGTGGGGCCGTAGGCGTTCGTCTCGCCCGACATTTTCCATGAGATGTAGGCATGGCTGTTGTCGTAGTTGAAGAAGGTGGGGTCGTTGGCCGGTTCCATCTCGGCACGTATGGCGTTCTTGAATCCGGCTTGTTCAAAGGCTTCCTGCCAGGCGTTGACGGATGCTTTGATGCAGGGTATCCAGCGGGCGGGCGTATGCCGGTCGACATACACCACGATGGGGTTCACTGGCTCGACCCGTTCGCCGCGCAGGTAACGCGCGCTGTCCGCCGGGGTCAGTTCCAGCCGCCAACGTTTCATCAGGCTGCGCGATGTCGGGGATGAGGCAGGCAGGCCGAACGTCTGTTGGCGGATGCCGAAGTAAGGTTTGCCCGACGGGCGCACGGGCAGGGGCTGTTCGGGCAGCAGCGACAGGCAGATGCCCAGCAGCCATTCGCCGGGATGGGTGTCGGCTTGGCTCCCGGGGGTGATGAAGGGCAGCGGCGCATAGGTCATCCGCTTGCGTATCAACATGCAGTGGGGCAAGGCACTGACGTCTTCGATGCGCGTCAGCGAAGCGTCTTCGGAGCCCAGTTGCAGCTCGAAGGCTACGGGGCTCAGGCTCGTGAGGGGATTGGTCTTCAGCCAGGCGTCGACGTCCACGGTGGTGCGCCCGTCGGCTTCCGCGCAGACGGGCAATGTGCCGTAGAGGCGTTCGTCGCCGCGCAGGCGGGCTATCCGGACTATGGGGTCGTCGCTCCCGGCCGGCAGATGGCGGTCATAGAGCGGGTCGGTGACCCACATCTCGCCGTTCACTTTGCGGAAGCGGACGACGACGGGGCCGAACAGGTCGCCACGGTGTCCGTATTTCTTTGTGTAATCGGGTGTCGTTCGTGCGGGCGCTTGCAGGATGCTGACCGTGAGCGCCATGTCGCGCCCGAGCAGCGAGTCGGGTATCGACCAGCGGATGGCCTCGCCGTCGCGCTCGATGCCGAACAGCGTGTGTTGTGCCCGGATGGCCGTGGCGCATCCGAGGAGCAGAAGGAGGAACAATAGTCTTTTCATATACATTATCGGGTGGTCGGGATAAAGGATTCCGGTTGTCATTTGAGGGCCGACATTGGCGGCTTTGAGGCTCCATATGGACGGACGCGAGCGGGGATATGGAGCGGCGTGAGCGGGAATATGTGCGCTCGCGGGCGGGCATATGGACGCTCACGGGCACCGAAAAGGAGGGTTGCGTGCGGACAAATCGGCGTGAACAGGCAAAAAAGAACAGAGGCATGCAGGCGCGTGTGCCCGGTGACGACACGTCATGCCTTGATGCCTCTGTCTTTCATTGTCGGGGGGTTGATGTTACTTAATCGGAATGCTGTCAGTCGGAATAGTTGTAGGCGATGTCGACAATCTTTCCGTAACCCGTATATTCGTACACGCTGCCTTCGGCGCGGTCAACGTCGCCGGCGGCGGTCAGATGGAGCTCGACCACGCTGCCCGTACCGTCGGCACGGTTGAAGGCCACGCCCAAGTGGCGGGTGTACACGTCGTTGCCCGTGAAATAGCCTTGCTCCTTGAACTTGACGGCGGCCACGGTAGCGGCGGGGTCGGCCGTGTATTCGTAGATGAGTCCGGCTTCGGGCGTGCCGCGGTTGAGGTCAATCTTATACACCTTGTTGCCGGCGGCCATGAAGAGGACGCGCACGTAACCTTTGGATGAGATGAACCGGCAGTCGCCAGGATTCAGGCCGTCGGGCAACGTCAGGTGGTAAAGTCCCGAGCAAGGAGCTTCTGTGGCATCGGCGGAAAACTCGTAGATGGTGACGGGACTGCCGCCTCCGGTGGCGAAGGCATAAGCCTGATTATCGGTGCGGGCCATGGCAAACACGTCGATGCCTGCCAGGTCGGCTCCGTCGGCATCGAACACGTCGACCAGTGTGGCGTCGGTGCTTTCCGGCACGAATGCCGATTTGGATGCGGAGTCGCTCCAAGGTGTTCCCATACTACGGAGCATATAACTTGGGTTAGCCCCGGGCATCATAATTTCCATGCTGGTATATGAGCATGTCAGGAAACGGTGACTCTGCTCATCGAAGGTCAGCCAATAATAGCCGGATACGCTGCCTTCTCCTCCGTATTCCGTCCATTGGGTGGAAGTGAGCTGATTGCCTTCGGGGTCTTTGGCGGTGTAATAGACCGCATGGCTGTCTTCGCGTGCCTGCCATACCTTGCCTTGCGAGATGGCCACGGTGGCCCAGGTGCCACAATAGAAAGCGCTCAGGTCGAGCGGTTGTCCGGCTCCCAAGAGCATTTGTGCGCCGGTGTATTTACTCTCCAGCGTGGAGGGGGCAACCAGATGCAGGTCTTGGTCGGTCATGATGTGGAGCGCGGGGAATGGTGATATGCGATACATCATTCCTCCTATTTGTGCATATGTGCCATAGTTCCAGCTTCCCGGGCCATATTGGTGTTGTGCGTCGAGCGACAGCGGCTTGCCTTCGAGCGGGAAAGTCCGGTCGAACTCTTCGGCATAGATGTCGCGGAAGATGGTGGCCTGGTCGCCTTCGCCGTCGGCTGCGCCCAACATGCCCTTCCCGCCTTCTTCCTGCAACACAAACCACGTGTGGCTGAAGGGCAGCACCATGTTGACCGTGCTCTCGGCATACCACTGGGTGTTGTTGGTGCGGTCGGTCACCATAAGCAGCAGCTTGATGGGAGCCGTCTCGTCGAACGCGACGGTCAGGGTGCAGACTTTGTCAGTGGAGTAGGGACGGTAGTACATGTCTCTCTCTTCATCGGGGTCTTCGCTGATGTGGGTGGCATTCGCGGAGCCCTTGTACCATTGGAACGTGAGGTTCTCTTCGTTGTCGAGCATGGTTTGCGACAGTTCGGGCGTGATGCTCACCTGCACCTCTCCCTCGCGCGGCAGGCGCACGCTGGTCTTGGGGATGGTGACGCTGACTTCGTTGATTTCGTGATAGGTGTAGTTGCCCTCGTCGTCATAGCAGGCTGTGAGCGCGAGCGAGAGGGCTAGCATCCCGCAGAGGTTCTTTATTATTGCTTTCATAAGGCTTATTCGTTAGCGGTTGTGGGGAATGTGATTTCGTTGCCCTCGTTGTCGGTGATGGGCGCTCCGCCTTGTGTCTTGTAGTCGGCATAGGCTGCGGCCACGGTGGCCACGTCGGCATACATCATCTCGTCATAGAGTTTGCCGAGCGTGTCCATCATGAACATGTATTTGCCGTCGCTGTAAGTGCCCCATAAGTCTTCCATCCAGGTGGAGGGCTCGATGTTGTATGTCACCGTCAGGCCTGCGGTCGACACTTCCACGCGGCCCTTGATGAACTGATGGGCTTCGTCGGCGTAGTCGAATGTCAGGAGGCATCCGGCCGTGGTCGAGGGTTTCTCGGGCCGGTGCACGATGAAGCGGTAGGTCTGTTTCTCGCCGTTGAGCTCGTTGTAGGTTGACGGATTGACCAGGTCGAGCGTCGGTTGCACGTCGTAGCCTTCGCGGGCCTCGGCCTTGATGCAGAACGTGCGCGGCGCGTCGAGCGGATTGCCCTGGAGCTGCACAAAGCAGGAGTCCTCCTTCGTGGTCACGCCGTTCAGATAGTCCTCGTCGGTAAAGTTGCAGGAAGACACCGTGCCGCTCGTGAACGTGAGGGCCTGTTCTTTGTCATAGAGGTCGATTTCCTCTTCCCTGCAGCCGGTGTAGAGCAGCCCGAGGCAAGCCAGGGAAAGCATATAGAGTAGTTTTTTCATACGTATTGTCATTTTGTGTTGTTACCAAATAATGTTTCGTTGTCGGGCAATACCCATTGATAGTGTTCGGGCTTCATGCCGTCGGCAAACATGCAGCCCTCGAACGTCTTGAAATGGTGTGCCTTCAGGTAGTAGAAGAGCTGACCTTCGGCCAAGTACTCCTTGCGCAGCTCGTGCATGATGAGGTTGACGCGCTTCGTCTGCGTGGGGTCTTCGCCGGTGGCGTAAGGCTGGTCGTAGCCGTCGGTGTTGATTTCGAAGTCGTAGGAGATGCCGCGGGCAAAGCGCACTTCGTTGAGGGCATCGGCGCTGGTCTGCGGGTCGTCAGCACACTCGGCGATGATGTAATACATCTCCGGCAGGCGGATGAGGGGGATGGCATCGCGTCCGTCGGCATTGGTTGCCAGCAGGCTCTGGTTGTATTTCAGACTGTAGCGGAAAGCGCCGTTGACATCGGTCAGGGTGCCGTACATGCAGTTGAGCGTACGCCAGTCGCTTGTGCCTTCGGTTCCGCTGTCGTAGAACGAGTTATACCACTCGGCGGGGATGACATAGCGGATGTTGCTTCTCAGGTCGGAGCCCATGCCCATGTTGTTGCTTTCGAGCAGGTTGCCCAGGTCGTACACGCTGATGCCGAATATCTGCTCGCGGTAGCGCACGGAATTGTAGTTGCTGTTCTCCTGCTGGGTGTAGAGCGTAAAATAGTCGGTCGCGTCGATGACTTCCCGGGCATATTGCACGGCCAGCGCGCGGCTTTCGGCATCACCCTTGTAGCAGTAGACGCGGGCCAGCATGGCCTTCACGGCATAGAGGTTCATGCGGAACTGGCGGTCTACGAGGAACAGGTCTTTGCTGTCGATGTCGGATGTGTAGGAGTCGCGGTTGGTGAAGAAGTCGCACGGGTCGCTTTCGGCCAATATCCGATGGGCTTCCAGCAGGTCGTCCAGTATCTTTTTGACCACTTCCGAAGCCGGAAGCACCGGAGTGGCCTCGCTGTCGAATGTGGTGCGATAGGGGATGGCTTCGCCGTTGGGATTTTCCGCATAGATTGGGCCGTAGAGGCGCAACAGGTCGAAATGGAGGAAGGCGCGCAAGCCGAGCGCCTCGCCCTTCATGGTCTCATAATAGCCGGGCGTGGTCAGTACGTCGCGGTTCGTTTCCAAGTTGGCCAGCAGGTTGTTGATGTTGGCCAAGGTGTTATACACGGCCAGATAGATGCCGTCGATTTGGCCTTGTGCCTCGTTGGTGTAGTGGTAGATGTTTTCGCGCTGGGATTCGTTGGCAACCGAATGGTCTTCGTAGATGCCGGCCAGCTCGTCCAGGTAGCCGTAGGTGAGGTTGCGGGCGTAAAGTTGCGTGGTGGTGAGCTTCAGATACACACCGGTCATCGCATCCTTGAAGCCGTATTCCGACTCGAATTGTTTGTCTGCCGGGATGGAAGTCTTGGGCTCCACGTCGAGCCAGTCGTTGCATGACGTCAGGCTGAGCATTCCGGCCATGATATATAAGTATAGTTTCTTCATGATGTTCCAAATGCTAAGTGGTTAATTTAGAAAGTCAGGTTCAGCGAACAGGTAAAGGTGCGGGCGTAAGGATAGCTCAATCCGCGTTCGCGTTTCACGGTTGACCAATAGAACAGGTCTTCCATGTTGAAGGAGACTTTGGCGGAGCTGAGGCTCAACTTGGTGATGAACGGAGCGTTCTTGGGGTCCATGCGGTAGTAGAACGACAGGGAGCTCCATTGGAATACGTTCTCATCCATGATGAAGCGCGAGGTGGCTTTGGTGCCGGCACTGTCATAGGTCAGGGCTTTGAAGCGCGAGCGGTCGCCGGGGTTCTTCCAGCGCAAATCCATCACGCGGCGGTCGACATTGTAGATGAGGGAGGCATTTTCCACTTTGTCCAGCAGAGTCGAGTTGTACGTCTGGCCGCCAAACTTGTATTGGAAACTTACGTCGGCTCCCCAGCCTCGGTAGGTGAACGAGGAATTGATGAATCCTTGCCACTTGGGTTCGGTGTTGCCTATGGGCACGATGTCCATTACGTCGTATTCGCTGGTCATTTCGCCGTTGCGTTTCAGCAGGATTTCCTGTCCGGTGGCCGGGTCGATGCCCAATGAGCGCACCACCCAGATGCGGTTGAGCGACTCGCCCTCTTCGTAGCGCGACAGCGGGGTGTCCTCCTGGTTGGCGTTGTTGGTTTCGTTCATGTGGCGCATTGCTTCGGAGATGGACAGCAGTTTGTCTTCGTTGTGTGAACCGTTGACGGTGATTGTCCAATAGCCTTGGTTGGCATTGTCCTGATAAGGGATGGCCGACAGACTGAACTCCACGCCTTCGTTCTGTATCTTGCCCAGATTGGCCGGATAGGCATTGAATCCGAGCGACGGAGCGAGTGTGATGCTGGTAAGCATGTTGTCGGTAATTTTACGGTACCATTCTACGCGACCGGTCAGGCGTCCGTTCAGGAAACCCATCTCCAGCGCCAGGTTCAGGTTGCGTGTTTCCTGCCACTTCAGGTTTTCGTTGGGCATGGCATAGATTTCTGCTCCGGTAGCATCGGATGAATAGTAGGGCTTCAGCAGGTTGGTATAGCTGTAATAGAGGTGGGCCTGATAGGGGTCGAAACCTTGTGAGCCCGTGATGCCGTAGGTGCCGCGCAATACGAGGTCGGAGATGAAGTCAACGTCTTTCAGGAAGTTCTCTTTCTTCAGGTCCCAGCGGAGACCGGCCGACCAGAAGGGAGCCCAGCGGTTGTTTTTTCCGAATTGCGACGAGCCGTCCAGACGGATGTTGAAGTCCACCGAGTACTTGTATTTATAGGAATAACCCAAGGCTGCGACCCAGCTCAGCAGGCGGCTGGTGTTTTCCAGTCCTTCCATCTTCTCGTCGTAGCGGCTGCCGAAGAGGATTTCGTCCATGTTCTCGTTGGGGAAGCCTGTCACATGGGCCGCATAGCTCTCGTCGGTGGTCTCTTGCACGGTGAAGCGGGTGTTTCCCGTGATGTAGTGCGTGTTGTTGATGAGCTTGTTGTAGTTGGCTGTCAAGTCTACTTGCCAATTGAGGGCGGAGCTTTCCGTGCGCGAGTAGTCGCCTTTCAGAGCCGGGTCGGAAATGTTGGCAAAGGCCGTATGTTGGGCCGGGCGGAACACGTCGTGATTGCCCTGGCTCTTGGTGAGCGAGAAGTTGCCTACGATGCGCCAGTCGGCCGTGGGAGTCCATTCGGCGCTGAACAGTTCGGTGAATGACAGGTTGGTGCTCCGATCCTTGGTGTTGAACGTGGTGTTGTACATCGGGTTCGGATAGTTGGCCGTTGTGCTGGTTCCGGTTTCGTTCAGGGCCGAAAAGTCATCGAGGAAGCGGGGAATCTCGCCGTTCTCGTCGTAAGCGCGAAGGTAGGGATTAAGGCGGGTGTATTCACTGAAACTTCCCCAGGGCGACTCGTCGGCCGTGGAGTTGTCGAGCGTCAGACGGTTCTTTAAAAGGAATTTCTTGAAGCGGTATTGGATGTTGAACTCGCCGGTGAACACATCGCGCTTGCTGCCTTTCATCACGCCCGGTGACATGTTGTAGCCGGCATAGAGGGAGTAGCGGAGCGATTGGTCGCCGCCTTCCAGAGTCAGCGTGTGGCGTTGTTGGAAAGCCGTGCGGAGCGGTTTGTCCATCCAGTAGGTGTTCACGCCGCGCAACACTTCTTGCAGCTTGCGCTGGTAGAGTTGCAATTTGTTCATGGTGACGCCGCCGGAGGTATACAGGCCGGATGCCCATTCGGCAGCCAGTTTCTCTTCGGCGTTCATCAGGTTGTAGTCGGTCAGGTCGGGAGTTTCCACACGCAGTTCGCCGCCGTAGGTTACCCACAGCCGCCCGGCTTTCGGGGTCTTGCTTTCGATGACGATAACGCCGTTGGCCGCACGCGAACCGTAGATAGCCGTTGCGGCGGCATCCTTCAGCAGGGTGACGGAAGCCACGCGCTCCGGGTCGAGGTCGACCATCTTCTGTACGGTTGTCTCGAAGCCGTCGAGGATGATGAGCGGCTGGTTGGGATAGGTCTCATATTCACCTTGCACCGACAGAAATTCGTTGGCGGTCGAGTTGGTGTTCAGGTCCATGTTGGCTTGTCCGCGCAGGCTCATTTCCGGCAGTCCGTTCGGGTTTGAACCCATGTCGATGTTTTCCACGATGCGAAATCCGGGAGCTACGGCCGACAGGGCCTTGGCAATGTTCGTGGCGCTGTATTTCTTCAGGTCGTCGCCTTTCAGGGTGACGGCAGAACCCGTAAAGCCTTCTTTCTTACGGTCGAAGATACCGGTTACGACGACCTCGTTCAGATATTGCGAATCGGAAGCGAGACGGAAGCCGTATTGGTTTTGCTCGTTTGCCTTGATTTCCTGGATTTGAAAGCCGAGGAAGGAGGCTGCCAGCGACACTTCGTCGCCCATAGCTTTTGCCGTAAACTGTCCGTCGGCATCGGCCCGGGCATAGGTCGACGTGCCGTCCTCGTGTTTGATTGTGATGGTGGCTCCGGCCAGAGGAAGTCCTTTCTCGTCGAGCACCGAGCCTCTGATGAGCGAATCGTCATATTTACCTCCTCCCTTGGATTTTTTGCGGATGACCACGATGTCGTTCTTTATCACATACTCGAAGCCATGCTTGTCGAGCACCCGTTGCAACACTTTTTGCCACGGCTCGTTCTGTGCTTCCACGTCCATCGTGGGCGTGTCTTCAAACATTTGCGCGTTGTACAGGATGTTGATGGAGGTCTGTTTCTTCACTTCGTTGAGAAACGTCTCCATCGTGGCGTCGTTCAGGCGCAGGGTCAATTTGCGGTCCGGAAGGTCGGCCCACACATGCAGGGACATAAAGCATATCCCCAGCACCAGGAGTACTAATCTTTTTCCTCTCATAGGTTAAATGTTAAATGAATAAATTAGTTGCAGAGCTTAAATTTTAGCTAAGCTTTACTCTTATTATACACAAGTCGGAGAAAGGGGTGACAGAAATATGAAGATTTTTTCGGATTGGATATTTTCTGCCGGCGGGCCGTAATATTTTGGGAGATTTATTAGCGCCGTATCTTGAAATCGTTATCTTTGCCCACGTTGAATCAGTATCAGAGAAACAATGGCTTGCGAAGATGAGAAAAACGATGCCTTCATCAGAGGCATTAACCGGCAGGACATGCACCACTGGAAGGTGATGTACAATCGTTACTTTGCGGCCCTGTGTTCTTATGCGGCCGGAATCCTCCGGGACGATACCGAAGCGGTGGAGGATCTGGTGCAGGATGTATTTTTGTCCATCTGGAATAACAAGCGGAGCTTTGCCGATGCGGACGAGCTGGTGAACTATCTCTATCGTGCTTGTTACAACAATTCCTTGATTTATATTCGCAATAACCGTATCCGTCATACCATACTGGCAAACATGGAGTTCTCCGAAAGTCTGGACGAGTCGGACGAATTCTACACGCTCGCCTTGCAGGAAGAACTTATCCGGCAGCTGCACTTTTATGTCGACCAGCTCCCTTTGGAGCAGAGACGCATCATCCGCCTGCGTCTGAAAGGACACACGTGGAATGAAATTGCCGAAATCATGCACCTGAGCCTGAACACGGTAAAGACCCAGAAACAGCGGAGCTACAAGTTCCTGGGCGAGCGCTTGTCGAAAGCCTTGTTTGCCGCATTCTGCCTGCTGGCCGGGATGTAACCGGTTCGGACGGGGGGGGGATACGGGCACGAACCGACAACCTATACATTATGATGCCATATGAAAAACCTAGTGAAAGAAGCAGCGTTATTGAAGAAATATCTGACGGGCGAAGCCACTCCCGAAGAGGAAGAACAGGCGCGGCGGCTGTTGGAGAATTCCTCCGTGAGGAAGCGATTGCTCGAGATGGAGCGGGAAGAGTCGCTCGGCAAGGTGTTTGACGGGCTGCCCTATTCGGGAGAAGAAGGTTTTGAACGTTTCAGGCAGCGTGTGGAGACACGCAAGGGGCGTTCGCGCACTCGTGTGATGCGTCTGTTGGGCGTCGCGGCCGGTGTGGCAGCCGTGGTCGCGCTGGCACTGGGCGTATGGACGATGTGGCCGGGTGGGTCGGCCCGGAACGTGGCCGACGTGGCGCCCCTCGACCCGGGACAGACCAAGGGACGCCTGATTTTGGCCGACGGACGCGAGGTGAAGATAGAAAAGGAGCAGACCGTGTCGTTGTCGGCCGACGGCGCTGCGGTCAACTACAAGGACGGGTGTCTGGTTTACGATTCTTCCGACCCGGCGGCCGAACGGCTCGATTGCCGGAAAGTGGAGTCGCGCAATCAGTTCGTCATTCCGAGCGGGGGCGAGAACACCATTGTCCTCTCCGACGGGACCCGGGTGAAGCTCAACGCCGAATCGAAGCTGATTTACCCCACGCGCTTCCTGAACAGGCAACGCACGGTGTTCCTGGAAGGGGAAGCCTTTTTCGATGTGACGCCCGACAAGACCCGTCCCTTCGTCGTGCAAACCCGGTTGGGCGATGTGAAAGTGTTGGGAACCCGTTTCAATGTCAATGTCTATCCTGAGGACAGCGCCTGTTGCGCCACATTGGTGGAAGGCCGGGTGGCGGTCAACACGCCCGCGCTCGCCCGGGACATGATTCTGGAGCCGGGAGAACAGGCCGTTTTCTCCGGCACGCAGGCCACGAAGAGCGAGGTTGAGCTTGAGGAATACGTGGGATGGGTAAAGGGCCTTTACACGTTTAAGAACAAGAAACTGAAGGACATCATGCGCACGTTTGAGCGATGGTATAACATCGACGTGGTGTATCTCGACGACACGTTGGCCGATTTGCCTTATACGGGCAGCGTGAAGCGGTATGAGAACATCGGCCCCTTCCTGGAGGCTTTGCAGATGACCTCCGACTTGCGCTGTTACGTTGAGGGACGTACCGTCTATTTTGAGATGGCAAGCCGGTGATTGAGCCGGAATATGGAGGCCCGTGGCTGTGGATATGGGCGCTCGCGGCTGTGGATATGGACGCTTGCGGGCATGAATATGAACCCGCGTGATGACACCGTAACCGACATGCGGCCAACGGGTTGGATGGGAAAATGAGAGAAGGGCGAGGAGTGTGACGCGATGAGACATATCACGTTGCGCTCCTCGTCCTTCTTTTGGCTTATTTCATTAGGAACCCCGGAGCCGGAAAGTGCATGCCTGCCATTCGCAGGTCGTTGTCTTCGGCATATTGCATGATGCGCTTGCGGGCGGTTGCGGATGCTCCCTTGTCCATGTCAAACGAGGCGCAGATGTCCGGATGTTCCCGTTGCAGGGCCACGCCGTGCATCAGGTCGCCCACGATGAGGAATTGCCCGGCGCGGTAGGCGGTGTGCCCCGGCGTATGTCCTGCGGCGTCCAGTGCCACGACTCCTCCCGGCAGCGTGTCGCCGAACTCGAACAGATGCAGGCGGTCTTTGTAGGCCTCCATGGTTTTCACCACGAGCGCGTTCTGTTCCTTGGGCATCTGCATCCAAGCTTCATATTCCGCTTTCGAGGCATAGACTTCTGCATTGGGGAACAGCACAGTGTCGCCCCTCATCATTCCGCCTATGTGGTCGCTGTGGAAGTGAGTCAGATAGAGTAGTTTGATGTCGGCGGGTGAGACTCCGATGCGCTTCATCTCTTCGGCCATGTGTCCCTGGGGCGCGCCGTTGCCCGTGTCGAACAGAATGAGCTTCCTTTCCCGTTCGGCCAGAAACACGCTGATGGTGGAAGGAATGCCGTTGGCCAGCGCGAGGCTGTCAATCAGGCCGTCCGTGGCGTCGGGGAACAGCGTGTGTGGCATGAGCTTTTCGCCCGCGTTGTCTTTCAGCCAGGTTAGTTTCGTGTCGCCGGTGCGCAGGCTGACGGTTGTGATTGAGTCGGTCATCACGAGGGTTGTGTCCGGTTGTGCGGTTTCATTGTCGGCTTTCTTTGCATTGCTTCCTCCGCAGGCCGAGAGCGTGAGGGCGAGGGTCAGCGCGGCCCATAGGCTTTTTCTAAGATTCGTTTTCATACGCGATAGGTTTTGGTTGCAACAAAGGTAGGCATAAACGGGGAGAATCCGCAAGTGCGCGACTATAATAATGTTGCCTGAACAGGGAGCAATCTTACGAATCATTATTTTTATTCGCAAAAAATATTCATTTTGTTTGGTTGTTATGGAAAAAGCCGTACCTTTGCCATCGTTAACAAGAACAAAACAAGTTATGTTGAGTACGATTATTATTAGCCTGCTGTCAGTGATTCTGATTCACGTCGTGGTGATTACCCCATCAAGGCCGTGAGAAAGGTTGTATGTCGTACTGTTGTGATATTTTTTGGTTGAAGCCTTTCTCCGTTGTCGGGAAAGGCTTTTTAATTATGTGAACAACGCAAACAGAAAGTCGATGAAACATCAATTACGTAGTGCCGTCAGCACACAAGGACGCCGTATGGCCGGAGCCAGAGCACTCTGGGTGGCCAACGGAATGAAGCGCGAGCAGATGGGGAAGCCCGTCATTGCCATTGTCAACTCGTTTACCCAGTTTGTTCCGGGTCATACCCATCTGCATGAGGTGGGCCAGATGGTGAAGGCCGAAATAGAACGTTTGGGCTGTTTTGCCGCCGAATTCAATACGATAGCCATTGACGACGGCATAGCCATGGGGCACGACGGCATGCTCTATTCCTTGCCTTCGCGCGACCTCATTGCCGACAGCGTGGAGTATATGATCAATGCACACAAGGCGGACGCCATGGTCTGCATCAGCAACTGCGACAAGATTACTCCGGGCATGCTGATGGCCGCCATGCGCCTGAACATCCCCACGGTGTTCGTGAGCGGCGGCCCGATGGAGGCCGGTGAATGGAACGGGCAGCATCTGGACCTGATTGACGCCATGGTGAAGTCGGCCGACGCGTCGGTAAGCGATGCCGAGGTGGCGGCCATCGAGCAACATGCCTGCCCGGGATGCGGCTGTTGTTCGGGCATGTTTACCGCCAATTCCATGAACTGCCTCAACGAGGCCATCGGACTGGCCCTTCCCGGCAACGGCACCGTGTTGGCCACCCACGTCAATCGCCGTCGCCTCTTCCGGGACGCTGCGGCACTCATCGTGCGCAACGCCTATAAGTACTATGAAGAGGGAGATGACAGCGTGCTGCCGCGCAACATTGCCACCCGCGAGGCTTTCCTCAATGCCATGACGCTGGATATCGCCATGGGAGGCTCCACCAACACGGTGCTCCATCTGCTGGCCATTGCTCACGAGGGAGAGGTGGATTTCCGGATGGACGACATCGACATGCTGTCGCGCCGCGTGCCCTGCCTCTGCAAGGTGGCGCCCAACACGCAGCAATACCACATACAGGATGTGAACCGCGCGGGAGGCATATTGAACATCCTGGGCGAACTGGCCAGGGGTGGTCTGCTCGACACGTCCGTAGGCCGTGTCGACGGCATGACGCTGGGCGAGGCCATCGAACGCTATAATATAAATAAGGTGGAAGTTGACCCGGAAGCATTGCGCATCTATAGCAGCGCGCCCGGCAACCGCTTCAACATAGCGTTTGCATCGCAGGATGCCGTTTACAAGGAACTCGATACCGACCGTGCCGCAGGTTGCATCCGTGATTTGCAACACGCCTATTCCAAGGATGGCGGCCTGGCTGTGCTCAAAGGCAACATAGCCTTGGATGGCTGTGTGGTGAAGACTGCCGGTGTGGATGAAAGCATCTGGCGCTTCTCCGGTCCGGCCAAGGTGTTCGATTCGCAGGAAGCCGCCTGTGAGGGAATACTTGGCGGAAAGGTTGTCAGTGGCGACGTGGTGGTCATCACTCACGAAGGCCCCAAGGGCGGGCCGGGCATGCAGGAGATGCTTTATCCCACGTCCTACATCAAGTCAAAACACCTGGGCAAGGAATGCGCCCTCATCACCGACGGGCGCTTCAGCGGCGGCACGTCGGGCCTGAGCATCGGACACATCTCGCCCGAAGCGGCTGCCGGAGGCAACATCGGCAAGGTGGCCGATGGCGACATCATCGACATCGACATACCTCGCCGCACAATCAATGTGCGTCTGAGCGATGAAGAGCTGGCTGCGCGCCCCATGAGGCCGCTCACTCGCGACCGGGAAGTGTCAAAGGCGTTAAGGGCTTATGCCCGTATGGTAAGCTCAGCCGATAAGGGCGGTGTGAGAATTGTAGACTAAACGAGAATACACAATATTATGAGTAAAGAAAGAATAACCGGTGCGGAAGCACTGATGCGCTCGTTGGAACATCAGGGTGTGACCACGTTGTTTGGTTATCCGGGAGGGTCGATTATGCCGGCCTTCGATGCCTTGTACGGCCACCGGCAGACATTGAATCACATCTTGGTGCGCCATGAGCAGGCTGCTGCCCATGCAGCCGAGGGTTATGCCCGTGTGTCGGGCAGGGTAGGAGTTTGCTTGGTGACAAGCGGACCGGGTGCCACAAATACCGTGACAGGCATAGCCGACGCGATGATCGACAGTACCCCCATCGTGGTCATTGCCGGCCAGGTGGGTACTTCGTTCCTGGGGTCGGACGCATTTCAGGAAGTCGACCTGGTGGGCGTCACGCAACCCATCTCGAAGTGGAGTTACCAGATTCGTCGTGCCGAGGACGTGCCGATGGCGGTAGCCAAAGCGTTCTACATTGCGCGCAGCGGACGTCCCGGTCCCGTGGTGCTCGATTTTGCCAAGAACGCACAAGTGGAGATGTTCGACTATGAGCCAGTTGACATCGACTACGTGCGCAGTTACGTGCCGGTGCCCGATACCGATGAGGCTGCTTTTGATGAGGCCGCGCGGTTGATTAATGCGGCTCGCCGTCCGTTTGCGTTGGTCGGTCAGGGTGTGGAGCTGGGTAATGCGCAGGAAGAGTTGTTGGCGTTTCTGGAGAAGGCTGATATTCCCTGTGGTACCACGTTGCTGGGCTTGTCGGCCATTCCGACGGACCATCGCCTGAACAAAGGCATGTTGGGAATGCACGGCAATCTGGGCCCGAACGTGAAGACGAACGAATGCGACGTGCTGATAGCCGTCGGAATGCGCTTCGACGATCGTGTGACGGGCAACGTGGAGACATATGCCCGTCAGGCGAAAATCATTCATCTGGATATTGACCCTGCGGAAATCAACAAGAACGTGAAGGTTGACGTTGCGGTGCCGGGTGATTGCAAACACACGTTGCGCTGTCTGACAGACCGCCTTTGCGAGGCGAAGCACAATGACTGGATAGACAGTTTCAAACCTTACGAAGAGCAGGAGTTTGCCCGTGTCATCGAGCAGGAAGTCTATCCGCAGGAAGGACCGCTCAAGATGGGCGAGGTGGCGCGTGCCGTAAGCGAAGCGACGGGCAATCAGGCCGTTCTTGTGACCGATGTCGGACAGAACCAGATGCTTTCGGCCCGTTACTTCAAGTACAGCCGCAAGCGCAGCATTGTCACTTCCGGCGGATTGGGTACGATGGGATTCGGACTCCCGGCTGCCATTGGCGCTACCTTTGGCACGCCGGAACGCACGGTGTGCGCTTTCATGGGCGATGGCGGATTGCAGATGAGCATCCAAGAGCTTGGCACCATCATGGAGCAACGTTCGCCGGTTAAAATCATCTTGCTCAACAACAACTATCTGGGCAACGTGCGTCAGTGGCAGGCCATGTTTTTCGGACGGCGCTATTCGTTTACGCCGATGCTCAATCCCGACTACATGAAGATTGCCGAGGCCTACGGCATACCATCGCGAGTGGTGGAGCGGCGTGAAGACCTGGCAGCCGGCATTGAGGCCATGCTGGCCGCCGACGGGCCTTTCTTGCTGGAAGTGGCGGTCATCGAAGAAGGCAATGTGTTGCCCATGACTCCTCCGGGAGGAACCGTCGATGAGATGTTATTGGAATGCTAAAACAAAGGAGGACAGAAGCTATGGAAAAGAAACTATATACGCTTATCGTTTATTCGGAGAACATTGCCGGCTTGCTCAATCAGGTAACGGCGGTGTTCACGCGCAGACAAATCAACATCGAGAGCCTGAATGTGTCGGCTTCGTCGATACAGGGCGTACACAAGTACACCATTACGGCTTGGACCGACGGGGAAACCATCGTGAAGGTGGTCCGCCAGATAGAGAAGAAGATTGAGGTCATCCAGGCGCATTACTTCACCGACGATGAAATCTTCTATCACGAGATAGCCCTCTACAAGCTCTCTACGCCGAAACTGGAGAGCGATGCCTACATCTCCAAGGTCATCCGGCGTTATGGGGCCAGCATCGTGGAGGTCAACCCAGTTTACTCCATTGTGAAGAAGACCGGCATGAGTGACGAGATAACCGCTCTCAACAGCGAGTTGCAATCGCTGGGGTGCGTGTTGCAGTTTGTTCGTTCCGGGCGGGTGGCCATCACGAAGAGCTGCGTGGAGCGGGTTAACGAGTTCCTGGCGGAACGCGAAGCGAAGCATCTTAACAACAAACATATCAATAACCTATGAATACCGACAAAGTAGGAACCTATCCATTCGTCGCCGAGCCTTTCCATGTGGACTTCACCGGGAGGCTGACCATGGGCGTGCTGGGCAATCACCTGCTCAACTGCGCCGGATTCCATGCCGAGGAACGCGGTTTCGGCATGAAGCGAGTGAACGACAGCCATTATACCTGGGTGCTTTCGCGGCTGGCCGTGGAGCTGGAACGCATGCCCCGGCAGTATGAGAAGTTCAGCATCGAGACATGGGTGGAAAATGTTTACCGCCTCTTTACCGACCGCAATTTTGCCATATTGGATGAGGCCGGGAATCCGCTGGGATACGCACGTTCCGTGTGGGCCATGATTGACATGGAGACACGCAAACCGGCCGACCTCATTGCCCTTCACGGCGAAGGCCTTTCGGCTTACATCTGTGCAGACAAGCCCTGTCCCATTGGTAAGCCCGGGCGCATCAAGGTGAAGAACGGGGAAGTCGCGGGCCGGCATCGTGCGCAGTATAGCGACATTGACGTCAACGGACATGTGAATAGCATCAAGTACATTGAGCACATCCTCGACCTTTTCCCCATGGAAATGTTTCGCACGAAGCGCATCCGGCGTTTTGAGATGGCCTACTCTGCCGAGAGTTATTATGGCGACACGCTGACCTTCTGTCGCGAACAGACAGGCGATGACGCCTACGACATCGAGGTGAAGCGCGACACGGACGAAGTGGCATGTCGCAGCAAAGTAATATTCGACTGATTTTATATTAAACACATACCCTAAAACAAATTAAGCATTATGGCACAAATGAATTTTGGAGGCGTCACCGAAAATGTGGTGACCCGTGAAGAGTTCCCCTTGGAAAAGGCACGCGAGGTGCTCAAAAATGAAACCATCGCCGTCATCGGATATGGTGTGCAAGGCCCCGGCCAGTCGCTCAACCTGCGCGACAACGGCTTCAACGTCATCGTAGGCCAGCGTCCCGGCAAGACCTACGACAAGGCCGTGGCCGACGGATGGGTGCCCGGGGAGACCCTTTTCGGCATCGAGGAGGCTTGCGAACGGGCCACCATCATCGAGGTGTTGCTCTCCGACGCGGCGCAGATTGCCTGCTGGCCGCTCATCAAGAAACATCTTACCGCGGGCAAGGCCCTCTATTTCTCCCACGGCTTCGCCATCACCTACAGCGACCGCACGGGTATCGTTCCTCCGGCCGATGTCGATGTCATCATGGTCGCACCCAAAGGCTCCGGCACGTCGTTGCGCACCATGTTCCTCGAAGGACGCGGACTGAACTCGTCCTACGCCATCTATCAGGATGCCACCGGACGTGCCTGGGAGCGCGTCATCGCACTTGGCATCGGCGTGGGTTCGGGCTACCTGTTCGAGACGACATTCAAGCGCGAGGTGTATTCCGACCTCACCGGCGAGCGCGGTACGCTGATGGGTGCCATCCAGGGGTTGCTGCTGGCACAGTATGAAACCCTGCGTGAGCACGGACACACTCCCTCGGAGGCGTTCAACGAGACCGTTGAGGAACTCACGCAATCCCTGATGCCGCTCTTTGCAGCCAAAGGCATGGACTGGATGTATGCCAACTGTTCCACCACCGCACAACGCGGCGCGCTGGATTGGATGGGTCCGTTCCACGACGCCACCAAGCCCGTGTTCGAGAAGCTCTATGCCTCGGTGGCCAGCGGCGAGGAAGCGCAACGTTCCATCGACTCCAACTCGCAACCCGATTATCGCGAGAAGCTGAACGAAGAACTCCGTCAGCTGCGCGAGAGCGAGATGTGGCAGACCGGAGCCGTGGTACGCCGTCTGCGTCCGGAGAACAACTGATAGCCATCGGAAACAACATGAGGAAAGAGATGCATCCTGTTGCGGGGTGTGTCTCTTTCTTTTTGCCGTTTGAGCGTCAATATGGACAGACGCGAGCGCGCATATGGACGCTCGCGGGCGGCCATATGCCCGGAGCCGGGCGGGAATATGGAGGGAGAGGAGGGTGGAAAGTGCAAGGCTTCCGGCGGCTTCGAGACGGACGTTTGTGCCTTCAGATGCCGTTTTTTGCCGTGGTTGCTGTCACGGGAGGCGGAAAACTCCGTATCTTTGTCCGTCGAATTTAAAAACGGAAAATCATGAATATGCGACAAGAATTAAGCACAATCGAGCAAGGCATTGAGGAAATCAAGGCCGGCAAGCTCGTCATCGTGGTGGATGACGAAGATCGGGAGAACGAAGGCGACTTCATCGTGGCTGCCGAAATGGTCACGCCGGACGTGGTCAACTTCATGGTGACCGAGGGCCGTGGAGTGCTCTGCGCGCCGCTCACCCGCGAACGTTGCGAAGAGTTGCGGCTGGAGCCCATGGTGGCCGACAATACTTCGTTGCTGGGCACCCCCTTCACCGTGACGGCCGATTTGTTGGGACACGGATGCACGACCGGCGTGTCTGCCCGCGACCGTGCCGCCACCATACGCGCGTTGGCCGATCCGGCTTTCCGTGCTGAAGATTTCGGCCGTCCGGGACACATCTCTCCGCTTTATGCCCATCCCGACGGCGTGTTGGGACGAAACGGCCACACCGAGGCAGCCATCGACCTGGCCCGTTTGGCCGGATTGCGTCCTGCCGCGGCCCTCATCGAGGTGATGAATCCCGACGGCACCATGGCCCGTCTGCCCCAACTGCTCGAGGTCGGTCGCCGCTTTGGCCTGAAGGTGATTACCATTGCCGACCTTGTGGACTATCGCCGCCGCACGGGGTGTTGAGTTTCAACCCCGACCGGCCTTTGGGCTCAAGTGCTCTCCGGCGCGTTGCGAAATGGCCTGCCGACGGGTAAACGTCTTGTGAAAATGCGTATAAATGTTTACCTTTACACGGGATTAAACCAAAGATGACAGACATCATGACAGACGCGAAGAAGTATTACGCATTCATCAGCTACAAGCGCGAGGACAAACGCTACGCCATGTGGCTGCAACGCAAACTGGAGTACTACAAATTGCCCGTGTGGGCCCGGAAGAAGAACATCGACCTGCCGGAGCGGGTGCGCCCCATCTTCCGCGACGTGACCGACCTGAGCGGAGGCGTGCTCGAAAAGGCCATCCGTGAGGGGCTGGACGAATCGCGCTACCTGATTGTCATCTGCTCGCCCTCGTCGGCCGGCTCCAAATGGGTGGGCAAGGAGGTGCAGACCTTCATCGACACGGGCCGCGAGGAACAAATCATCCCCTTCATCATCGACGGCATGCCAAATTCCGGCGACCCGCGCACGGAGTGTTATCCCGAATCGCTGCGCCGCCTCACGGGCAGCCGCGAACTACTGGGCATAAGCGTGCACGAGGGCGGCCGCCACGCGGCTTTCATCAAGGTGGTGGCGCGGATGTTCGGGCTGGGCTTCGACGAGCTGTGGGGCCGCTACCGCAGGCAGAGGCGCATGCGGCAGGCATGGCTGGCGGCGGCCTGCGCGCTTCTGCTGGCCGTAGCGGGCGTGGCGTTCGACTTCTTCCGCACCAAAACGGAATATTATGCCGACTACGTGGTGTGCGAGGGTATGCCTGTGGGCATTCTGCCCCTGTCGGCCGCCGAGGTGTCCACGCGTCCTTACTACTACCGCTTCGAGTCGTCGCGCAGGAAGTTGCGTCGGGTGGTGCACTGCAACATGTGGGGCGTCCCGGCCAACCATACCAACACGTCCCGGCTCGACCGCTATGCCATTCAGGAGATTGGCTATGAGAACGAGGTGTTCTCTTCCGTCACCCAATGCGATGCACAGGGAACGCCTATATACAGGGAATCCTATAACCCGCCGCGCTACGACCGCGTGGATCTGAAAGACTACTACACGGGCGATGCCGCCAACCTGCGCGGTTCATACACTTCCATTAACCCCATGCAGCAACAGGAACAGCCGTTCAACCTCAACTTGCTGACCACTTCGGGCAAGGCCAAGATTGGCCGCTACGTGTTGGAGTATGATGCCTACGGCTATGCCGAGCGCAGGCTTTTCAAACGTTACAACGGCGACAACAGCCATGTAGGGCGGGACAACAACGGTGTGTGCGGCCTCCGTTATGTGCGCGATTCGCTTCACCGCGTCGTCGAGCAGTATTATCTGGATGAAGACGGCGAGGTGATGGCCGACAAATACGGCGTGGCCGGACGCAAATACCGCTACGACGAGCTGGGCAACGTGTGCGAGGAGCAGTTTGTCGACCTTGACGGGAAGTTAGTGATGAACGAACTGCTCTATGCCCGGGGAACCGTGGATTACCGGCTGGGCGAAGGAATCATCGAGCGCTACTACGGAGCCGACGGGAAGCCATGCCTCAACAAGCACGGTTTCCACTGTGCCCGTGTTGCACTGAGCAGGGACAGCCTTGTGAACACCTATTTTGGACTTTCGGACGAGCCCGTGCTTTTCTGGGACGTGGAGATGGCCAACGGCGGATACCACAAACAGACGGTCTATCTGGACAAGCAGGGGCACGTCAGCGGGATACGCCATTTCGGCACCGACTCGCAGCCCGTGTACATCCAGCCGGGCCTTCACTTCATGGCTTACGAAACCGACGACATCGGGCGTCCTACGAGCATTATCTGCTACGGAACCGACGGACGGAAGGTCAACACCAATACCAACGTCTGCGAGGTGCGCCTGCGATATGCCGGAGGCAAGGAGGTGGAGAAGACTTTCTATGATAACCGGGGGCGGCGCGTCAATGCCGTGATAGGCTATTCGCGGGTGACGTCGCGCTACGAAAACAGCCGCCTGGTGGAACGCCGCTATTATGACCGTAACGACCTGCCGACGCTATCGAGCGAAATCGTGGGCGCCCACGCCTTGAGGTTGCGTTACGACGACAGCGGCAATGCCACAGAAGTCTGGACCCTGGGGACCGACGGCGAGCAACTGTGGTTGAACTCGAACGGCTTCGCCCGGGCCAAAATGGAGTATGACGAAGCCGGGAACTGCATCCAATCGGCCTGTTACGACATCGAGGGCAGGTTGACGACTTCTGCCAATGGTGCGGCCATCGTGCGCAACGATTACTATCCCGACGGCACTGTGAAGCGCACCAGCTACTACAACCGGCTGGACAGCCTCGCGGAAAACGCTTTGGGCTATGCCGTCGAAGAGTTTGAATACAATGCCTTCGGCCTTATGACCGAACGTAGGTTTTATGACCGCAATCATCGACTGAAGGCCACTTCGCAGGGTTGTGCCGTTGTGCGCTATACATACGCGAACAACCGTCTCATGTCTGCGTCGGCTTTTGACGAACACGAACGGCCCGCTATCGAAGCTGCTTTTGGATGTCATCGGGTGGAATACGAGTATGACAGTCGTGGCTACCAAGTGGCCATCACTTGTTGGAACGTCGACGGAAGCCCCATGCTTTCGCAGAGTAACGGCTACTGGAGATACGAACAGATACGCAACTTGCGCGGACAGGTGGTAGAGGAGCGCAGCTACGACACCGCCGGAAGGCTGATGCCTGCCCGCACAGGAGCTGCCATCGTGCGGATAGAATACACCGACAACGGCAACATCAGCCGTATGGCCAGTTTCGACGAGAACGGAAAGCCCGTTACCAACACTGTGTGGGGATGCTCCTCGAGCGTGAACATTTGGGACGAACAGGGTCGTCCGCTTCAGACGGCCTGTTTTGATGCTGGGGGCAAGCCGATGAATAACCGCCAGGGATTCCATCGCATGACTAACACCTACGATGCCGATGGGCGTTCCTTGATGATGGCTTTCTACGATAAGGACGGCCGACTGTGCATGGCTCCGTTCTATGACGGTGCGATTGGGGCCATTCGTAAAGCCTTGTATAACGGCAGTGGTGAGCTGGTCTTCTCTGTGGTTTATGATGCTGAGCGCGAAGGGGTCTATTCGCAATATGTCCGAATGGATAGCCTCGGATGCGTGCAGGGTTATCTGATTCGTAGCGAATTGGGAATTCTGGAGATGGATGCCAAAGGCAACATCAAGTCGCATCTCACCGACTACTACGGCCCGGATAAGGCCACGCGACATCTCACCGATTCGCTCAACGGACTGCTAGACAGCTTGGAGGAGAGGACCAAGTACATGTATGAGTGGGAAACTTCCGGCGGAAAACTGCGCCTGAAAAATCAGTCTGTCACCGGCGAATGAAGAAAAGCTGCGTAATTCTGCCGAAGTTAAACCCTAATCAATTGAAAGCATTGGGGAATCAAGGTCGGAGTGTATTCAATGCGTCGACCCCCGTATGTTGTGTCGAGCTGCCGGGCCGCGGATGCCCCATCAGTGTTTTCCGACCGTGCATTCTCGGCCGATGACTTCGGAGCCGTCCGGGTTCACATCCCGGGCGGCTTCGAATACTCGGTTGTATATCTGTGGAACTATGGTCGTTCGATTTCTCATGTCGACATCTTCGCAGGAGGTGGTCTATTTGCCTTCGTAAACGTTGTAGGCCACGATGGCCAACACGATGGCTACAAGCCAGTTGCCGCCCAGCAGAAAGGCCAGGGCGACAACGCCCAAGGCTACGCCGAAGATGTTGCGCGGGGTGGCCCAATTGGTTTTCCAGCTGCCGTCGACCCATTTCCCGCTGCGGGTTTTGCCGGTAGAGGCCGTGTAGTATTCGCCCTCGCCGTTCAGATTGCCCCGGCTGTCGCGGCTCCACGTGCCGCGATAGGTGTTTCCGTTGCTCCACTTCATCGTAGCGTGTCCGGTTTCGTGGTCGTTGTCCCACTGTCCGGTGTCGGTTCGCTGGTGCGCGGCTACGTATTGGGTGCCTTGTCCGTGGCGTCCGTTGTCGTTCCATTCGCCTTCGTACCAGTCGCCGTTGTCCCACTCCATGCGGCCGGACCCCACGCGGCATCCGTCGCGATACTCGCCTCGGTCGGTGCGGGTGCCTACCCTCATGGTACCTTGTCCGTTGGCTCCGTTGTCGTTCCAGCCGCCTTCGTACCAGTTCCCGTCGTTCCACACTAGGCGGCCTGAGCCCACGCGGCATCCGTCGCGGTACTCTCCGATGTCGGTTCGGTCATCGTAGTGCCAGGTTCCGTACCCGTTGGGGCCGTTTTCGTTCCATGGGCCTTCGAACCAAGTGTGGTCGGAGTAGTCAATCCGACCGTTGCCGCTCAGCCCGTCGAAGCGTCCGGCAAAGTGGGTACCGTCCGATTGCGTCAGCACTCCCTCGCCGTGGGGACCGTTGTTGTCCCACTCGCCGTCGTACAGCGAGCCGTCGGGGTAGGTTATCTTGCCTTTCCACACGCGCTCGTCGCCCAGGAACATGCCTTCATACACATATCCGTTGCTCTCGACGCGGCGGTAAACGGCTGTGTCGGAGGGCACAACCACGGGGGTCGATGCCCCTTCGATGGCGGCAGGGCGGGCAAAGAAGTCGCGGTCTTCGAGCAGTTCCTTGAAGGCTTGGAAGTTCTCGCGGGCAATTTCGGTGGTTTTCAGCAAGTCGCGCACGGCGGTGAACACCTTGTCTTTCACCCCTGCATCGAGATATTCCTTCAGCGTGTTGCAGCTGTTGGCCAGCAGTTCCATGTTGGGGCGGTTCTTGCCGAATATGTTGCGTATGGTGGTGTAGGCCTGCCATTCAGCCTGTTCAAACCGGTCTTTTGAGGCATCGATAACCTCCACACTCTTCATCCATTTGATGACGTGAGTCTCCAGAATTCTGTCTTCCATGTTGAGTTTGATTGTTGAAACATTAGGTGAATATGTCGTCTTGCCGCTATACATGCTTGGATGCCAAGGAGAGTTTCATGGCTTCCACTTCCTGCGGGTCGAGCAAGCCCTTGGTCTCGATGGAGAACTCTTCCTTCTTGCCAGAACATTCGCCCGTGACGTGCACGATTCCTTCTTCGTTGCGGTTGACGTGCATGATGATTTCCGTTCCCTTGGGTACCGGGTGGTTCCAAGCGAGTGTCTTGTCCATGATGAGGGTAGACTTTTTTACAGACACGTATGGGTCGGTGCTTGTGTTTTCATAGAGCGAGATACTGGCAGAGGTCTGTCCTTCGTTCGAGGTGGTGAAGTAGAAAGTGTTTTCGTAGAGCAGAGGATCGGTGCGCAGGAGGATGTTCTGAATCATGATGCCTTCTTCGGTGCTGATGTCGGTGCCATAGGAGCGTGCGCCCATGTCCTCGCCCAGCGCCACATTGATTTTCTCGTCGCCCTGCAGTTTTGCGGCGTGTAGTGCGGCTCCCTGAGCCACGGCGCGGTCGGGCTCGAACATGTCCAATCGGAGCTGGCAGTTGAATTCTTTCAGGATTCTCTTCTTAATCATCGGCATGTACGACGATCCGCCAACGAGAATAATTTCGTCGATGTCGGCGGGTGTAAGTGGTTCGCGGGCAATCTTCAGCGCGTGGTGCATCATGTCGATGGTGCTTTCCACGAGGTCCTCGGTAATCTCTTCGAACACACTGCGCGATATTTCCTTCAAATAGGGCTTGCGTTTGTAGATGAGCTTGATGGTTGCCTTGTCGCTTTTTGAGAGGTTTTTCTTGCACACCTCGGCTGCGAGGAGCATCTTGGCGGCATCGCGCTCGCCCTTGATGTCGTCGTAGGTGACATCGAGTCCGCACGATTGGAGTGCGAAGTCCAGCAGGGCGATGTCCCAATCGACTCCTCCGAGTTTGTGGTCTCCGTCGGTTGAGAGCGTGGTCAGCACGCCGTCCTTCATCCGCATGATGCTGATATCAAAAGTGCCTCCGCCCAAATCGTATATCATGAAGGTTTTGCCTTCGAGTCCTTTCGTGCCATAGCTTAGGGCGGCTGCGGTAGGTTCGTTCAGCAGGTCGAGCACTTCCAGTCCGGCAATCTCGCCAGCTTGTTTCGTAAGTTCGCGCTCCATGGCGCCAAAGTAGGCCGGCACCGTGATGACTGCTTTGCGGATGGGTGTCAGCCCTTCGTAACTTCGTTGTTCGTTTGCGTCGTCCACCACCTTTTTGAGAATCAGCGCCGAGACTTCCACGGGCGACACAGGCTTGCCATTCACCTCGCGGCTGTAGTTGGGGTTCGACATCTCGCGCTTGATGAAGGCTATGGTCTGTTCGGGTGCTCCTCCCATGCCGCTTTTTGCTTCTCTGCCAACGTAGCACTCGTCGCTCTCCTCGTCGTAATAGACTACGGAGGGTGTGGTAAATTCGTCGTCGAGATTTTTAATGACAACGGGCAGGCCGTCTTCGCCAATTGTGGAGATGCACGAATTGGTGGTGCCTAAATCAATACCAAAAACGTCTTTCATCTTTTATCTGGTTGTTTTGTTTTTATATTTCAGTTTGATGACCTCTTCCGGTCTGATGACGTAAGAAAACATCTGTGGCTGCGCATTTTCTTGGATGACCTTTTCCAGCTGGATGTCGGAGTTGACAACGAGATAGGGCATTGTCCAAACGTAGCCGGGACGTTCGCTGACGTAGGTGTTGTCTTTCTCCGGATTCTCCGTCTCTTCCGTGTCGATGACTTCCTGGCGTTTTCTGTTGAGTTCGGTAGCCGAGTTCTCTGTTTCCCGGAAGACACGTACCGAGTTGTTTGACAGCGTTGCCTCTACCCACTGTTCGAGGTGCTTCACGTCGTCGAGTAACTGGTCATAGTTTCTTTCGCCCTCTTGCGCTTGGAGCATCATGCGAATGTTGTCGGCTATGCCGATGATTTCCATGATGAGCGGCTTTTGTATTTTGTAGAGCAAGTCTTCCTGGAATTTACTAATCGTCAGGTGTTGTTTTTGTATGGTTGCCTCCTGCTGTTCTATCACTTTGGCAAACTGCTCCTTAAGTTCTCCGGTAGCTGTATGAATTGCTGTTCGGAGCATGTCGGCAAGGTTGTCAAGCGGTTGCATTGTGTTTCCCATGCCGGTCTTTTCGTCTTCCTTAACGTTCATAGGGTTAATTTGTTTATCGGGTTAATACTCCGTTGTTCCAGTTTTCTTCGGTTGTGGCACCGTCGAGGCGGTAATGGATGCATTTGCCGTCGGGTCCGTCGGGCGTCATGTTGCCAATCACGTGGCTTCCGTCTTTCAGATAGTAAATGCCCGTTGCGCCTTTTCGGGGTGTCCCGTTCTGGAAGATGGTACACATTCGTTCGCCGTTCGGATAGAGTATGATGCCGCATCCGTTGGGCTTTCCGTTTTTCCATTCGCCGGCATAGCGGTTTCCCTCGCCATTGATTTCTATACCCACTCCGGAGCGGCGGTTCAGGCGCCATTCGCCGGCATATTTTTGTCTTCCGTTGCTGACATTGATGCCTACGCCGTTTTTCATGTCGAGTTTCCACTCGCCGGCGTAATAGTTGCTGTCTTCATCCTTTTCTATGCCAAAGCCGGAACGTTCTTTGTTCGCGTTCAGGTTTCCGCAATATTCCTTATCGTTATGTGTCACAAAGGATAACTCACCAGCCTTGGTGTTTCCCGGTTCGTCTTCTTCCTTGTCGTAGGGAGTTACGTTGTCAATCAGTCCAAGTGCAAACAAATAGCAGTCTACCATATAGTTGGCTATGCCGCATCTGAAAAAGTTCTCTTCCTGAAACATTTGGCGGAGGTTGCTCAGTTTCAGGTCATAATCGCTGTCGCCCAATTCGCGGATGTTGATTAACCGTTGTCCCATCTGGTAGCTGATGGAACGCGCAATGACATGGCGGTATCTGCTGATTGCGGCTCCGCCATAGTCATTCAAGATGCCTTTCAGCCGGCTTTCGGTCAGGATGTTTTCACCGAAGTCGGACGTTATCCGTCGGAACAGCTCATGCAGGGGTTGCGGTGTGTCGCTTGTTTTCATCCGGTTGTTCTGTTATGTT
>CALUJS010000002.1 GCA_944321015.1 uncultured Phocaeicola sp.
ATCCCTTCACTCCCACGAAGTCTGCCGCCTCGATGTCAAGCGGCTCGCGGAAGCTGTCGTTTCCTCCAAACACCACCTGCAGGTGCGGATAATATTCATCCGTGAGCAACAGCAGTTCATTGTGCTTGTTCTCACCCAGATAGTTCTGGCGACGCGAAGAGGCTTCGAAGGCAAAACGTTTCAGATAGGGATAGCCCTGCTGGTCCTGGTCATAGAGGATGGCCGTCCACACCTTGTGCGGGTCAAATTTCTCAATGAGATGGATGTCGCGTTCGTAGTGATTGTTCACGTCGAAGTCGGTCGTGTAAAAATCACCGTTCTTGAGCACCACCAGAATCTGGTCACCCGTCTGGAACTCGCCCAGATATTCGCCCCGTTCGTCGTAATTGAGCCGGAGCACGTCACTGTCAAACCACACCTTACGTCCTCCCAGCGTGGAACCTCCGCGTTGCTTCAAGGCGATTTTGTGCACGTCGTTGCGCGTGAGCAGATTGCCCTTGGCCTGACGCGAACGGATGCCGATCTCGGCAAAGTCACGCTCAAACGTGATGCGCCGCAGGCGAGGATTGGGCTTGAGCGTCACCTTGATGATTTCGGCCTCCCCGTTCGGATTGGCTGTAAAATAGACCACGCGCGAACCGGGCGCACCGGCCGTGAGGTCATACTCGCGGTCGCGGATGATGGCCGTCACGAAGAAACGCTTCATCATGTAAGCACCGCTCGCACCGTCGCGGTAGACCACGTTGTAGATGGTGCGCTTGTCGTTCTTCTTGAAGATGGCGATGTGGAGGACATTCTTCCCGACAAACATCTTGTCGGCCACACGCACCAGCTTGTATTTGCCGTCGCGATAGAAGATGAGCACGTCGTCGATGTCGGAACAGTTGGCCACGAACTCGTCCTTTTTCAGGCTTGTGCCGATGAATCCCTCCTCGCGGTTGATGTAGAGCTTTTCGTTGGCCTCCACCACCTTGGTAGCTTCAATGGTGTCGAAGTTGCGTATCTCGGTCAGGCGGGGATGTTCCTTGCCGTATTTCTCCTTCAGCATGGCAAACCACCGCGAGGTGACGCCAATCATGTCGCTCAGCTCCTTGTTGATTTCGGCAACCTCGTCCTTCATGCGGGCAATGGCTTCGTTGGCCTTGTCGCTGTTGAACTTCAGGATGCGTCCCATCTTGATTTCCATCAGGCGGAGGATGTCGTCGCGGGTCACTTCGCGGATGAATTGCGGATAGAAGGGGACGAGCCGGCTGTCGATGTGGGCTACGGCGGCATCCATGTCGTCGGCCTGTTCAAATTGCCGGTCTTTGTAGATGCGCTCTTCGATGAATATCTTTTCGAGCGAGGCGAAATGCAGACTTTCCAACAGTTCGCCTTTGCGTATTTCCAGCTCGCGGCGCAGCAGCTCCAGCGTGTTGTCCACCGACTTGCGCAGCACGTCGCTCACGGTGAGGAAGTGGGGCTTCTTGTCGTCGATGACGCAACAGTTGGGCGAAACGTTCACTTCGCAGTCCGTGAAGGCATAGAGGGCGTCGAGCGTTTTGTCCGATGATGTGCCCGGCGCCAGATGGATGAGAATCTCGGCGTGGGCGGCCGTGTTGTCTTCCACCTTGCGGATTTTTATCTTGCCCTTCTCCACCGCTTTCAGGATGGAGTCGATCAGGGTCGACGTGGTTTTGCCGTAGGGAATCTCGGTGATGACGAGCGTCTTGTTGTCGAGCTTGCTTATCTTGGCGCGTATCTTCACGCTGCCTCCGCGTTCGCCGTCGTTGTATTTCGACACGTCGATGGACCCGCCCGTCTGAAAGTCGGGATAGAGGTGGAAGGGTTGGCCGTGCAGGTAGGCTGTGGCGGCGTCGCACAACTCGTTGAAGTTGTGAGGCAGAATCTTCGACGACAGTCCCACGGCAATGCCCTCGACGCCCTGCGCCAGCAGCAGGGGGAACTTTACGGGCAGGGTGATGGGCTCGCGGTTGCGTCCGTCGTAGGAGAGCTTCCAGTCGGTAGTCTTCGGGTTGAACACCACGTCGAGGGCAAACTTCGAGAGGCGCGCCTCGATGTAACGCGGCGCGGCGGCGTCGTCGCCCGTGAGGATGTTTCCCCAGTTTCCCTGATGGTCGATGAGCAGTTCCTTTTGCCCCAGCTGCACCAGCGCGTCGCCAATGGAGGCGTCGCCGTGGGGGTGGAACTGCATGGTGTGTCCCACGATGTTGGCCACCTTGTTGTAGCGTCCGTCGTCCAGCCGCTTCATGGAGTGCAGGATGCGTCGCTGCACGGGTTTCAGCCCGTCGTTGATGTGGGGCACGGCGCGCTCCAGGATGACGTAGGAGGCATAGTCCAGAAACCAGTTCTGGTACATGCCGCTCAACTGGTGTCGTACGCTTTCGTCCCTCGTGTCGGCGGGGTGGTAGTCGGAGTGTTCGTTGCTTGTTATGTCGATGTCTTGCGTTTTGTCGCTCATAGCTTCGTTTTGTACGGTCAAAATACGTTTACGCGCAAAATTAAGTATTTTGCAGGGGAAATCCTTGTTTTCCCCGTCTCACTTTTTGCTTCGGATGCAGAAAAAAGCATCCGCGCCGCGCGGTTCATGAAGCCCGGCGAGCCAGCATATTGCGGCTCGCGAGCGGGGATATGGCCGGACGTGAGCGGGAATATGGACGGACACGAGCGGAGATATGGCTGCTTTTTTGTGATGAACGGAACGGCCGCGAGAGGCGTAACGGCAGCCGGATGCTATTGCAGATTGTACAGTTTGAGCTTGTTGTAGAGCGTTTTACGGTCGATGCCCAGCAGGATGGCGGCTTTGCTCTTGTTGTTGTTGGTCTGGCGCAGGGCCTCGATGATTTGCCGTTTCTCCTGTTCCTCGTTGTGAAGGGTGAACGATGGCGTGACCGGTTGTGCGGACGGTTCGGTCAGTTCGTTCTCTATTTCGCGCAGGGTGATGAATTCGCCTTGGGCCAGCAGGGTGGCCCGCTTCACGATGTTGCGCAATTGGCGCAGATTGCCCGGCCACGAGTAGCGTTGCAACGCCGCCATGGCTTGCGCGTCGAAACCTGTCAGGTGGCGTTCCAGTTCGCGGTTGGCCTGGTCGAGGAAGAAGTTGGCAAAGAGCAATATGTCTTCCTGCCGCTCTTTCAGCGAGGGCATGCGCAGGGTAAATTCGTTGATGCGGTGGTAGAGGTCTTCGCGGAACGTTCCTTTGCGGATGGCGGCTTCGAGGTCTTCGTTTGTGGCGCTCACCACACGCACGTCGACTTCTATCTCCCGCGTGGAGCCCAGCGGGCGTATGCGTCGTTCCTGCAGGGCGCGGAGCAGTTGCACTTGGACGTCGTAGCCCAAGTTGCCTATCTCGTCCAGAAACAGCGTCCCGCCGTTGGCTTCGACGAAAGCGCCCGTCTTGTCGGTCACGGCTCCGGTGAACGAGCCTTTGACATGTCCGAAAAACTCCGATGCCGCCAGCTCTTTGGGGATGGAGCCGCAGTCGATGGCAATGAACGGCTTGTCGGCCCGTTTGCTCAGTTGGTGGATGTGGTGGGCCACATATTCTTTGCCCGTGCCGCTGGCGCCGTTGATGAGAACCGACATTTGCGTGGGAGCTACCAGACGGACGTAGTTGTATAGTTGATGAGCCGCCTCGCTTTCGCCTTCCAGATAGTTTTGCGGGTCGGTATAGAGGGTGTGTGCGGGCTTGTTGGCGTTCGCATGTGGTGGTGGCGGAGTGTTGCTCCCGCTCTGTAACGCCTCTTGTATCTTTTTCAGCAGCTGGTCGGGTTGCACCGGCTTGGAGATGTAGTCGTTGGCGCCGCACTTCATGGCTTGCACGGCCGATTGGATGTCGGCATATCCGGTCATGATGATGAGCGGGATGGCAATGTCTTTTCGCCGCATCCAGTTCAGCAAGGCGATGCCGTCTTCGTCGGGCAACCTCAGGTCAGACAATATGATGTCGTAATGCTTGTCGGTCAGTTCGCGTCGTGCACGGGCTATGTTGCTGACGGTGTCTGCCTGAAAGCCTTTCTTTCCCAGCCATGTTTTCAGCATCAGGGAAAAGGTGAGGTCGTCTTCTACAATCAAGATAGATGTTGGCATTGCTTGTTGTTGCTTCTGTTTCAATCGCAAAGGTATACTATTTCCCGCATCTGCGTTCGGCTTCCTCGATAATTTTTTCCATTTGTTGCAGCACGACATTTACTTTTTGCGCGATGAAAGCCGTGAGCTCCTCGTAGGGTTCCCGTTCGAGCCAGACGAGTAAGGGCAGGCATTCCTTGGCTTCCAGCATGGTGAACAGAGGCAATTGTTTGTGGGCAATGGCTTTAATCTGTGCGCAGTTGCCGCTTTTGAGCGCTTCCTCCAGCCGGTTCTTGTTTTGCCGTGTCTCTGTGGCGAACGAGCGCAGGATGGCTGCCGACGCTTCGGCGTCGTCGCCGGAGAATGCGGTCAGTGCCGTGAAGTTGAGCGACAGTTTGGCCTTTGTCTCCATGAGCGTGGTGGCCGATGATGAAGGCATGGGCACGTCGGCCAGTTTTCGTCCGGACAGGGTTTCGATGAGGCGGATTACTTCGTTCTGGCTGTAGGGCTTGTGAAGGCATGCGGCGAACCCTTTGGCCACGAACTGCTGTTCGTCGATGTCGCTGCGTGCGGTCAGCGCGACGACCGGGATGTCGTGTGCCTGTCCGTGGGGCAGGGCGCGCAGTTTCTTCAGCAGTTCGAAGCCGTTGAGCGCCGGCATCTGGATGTCGGAGAACAGCAGGTCGTAGCTTTCCTTTTCGAGCAGGCGGAACAGAATGTCCGGGCTGTCGCAGCAGCTTACGTCCAGTTGCGGATGCCGCAGCATGGCTTTGGTCAGGTCGAGCTGTATGCGGTCATCGTCGATGAACAGCAGGCGTATCTTGCGGCCTTCGGGAACAGCCGTCATGGCGGGAAGCGGCATCGGGGCCCCTTCCCGTTCGGGCAAGGCTTTCGGCGAGTCGCCTCCGGCCAGATGCAGGGGCAGGCTCACGGTGAAGGTGCTTCCTTCCCCTTGCCGGCTTTCGACGCGTATTTCGCCCTTCATCAGGGAGGCCAGCCGCTGGGTGATGGCCAGTCCCAGCCCGAAGCCTTCTTCGCCCTGTGCGTTCTGCAGGCGGGTGAACTCTTCAAACATGCGTTTTTGTCCCTCTTCCGAGATGCCGCTTCCCGTGTCGGCCACGGAGAAGCAGAATTTTCCGTCGCTCAGTTTGATGCTGAGCGTGATGCTCCCTTCGGCGGTGAACTTGAGCGCATTCGACAGCAGGTTGTCGGCAATCTGCCGGATGCGGAACGGGTCGCCCGTGTAGAAGCGGTTCAGCCTCTCGTCGTCGTGATAGAACAGTTGCAGGTGTTTCTTCTCGGCCAAAGGGCGGAAGCTGGTGTAGATGGTCTGAAACAGCTGGGCGGGGTTGAACGGCACTTGGTTGATTTCCATCTTGTTCGATTCCAGCTTGTGATAGTCCAGCAGCGAACTGACCAAATCCAGCAGGTGGCGTGCCGAGCTTTTCATGTTCTGCAGGTAGAAGCGCAGTCGCTCTTCCGTAAGCAGGCGTGTCATCAGGTCGATGTAGCCCAATATGGAACCTACGGGGGCCTTGATGTCGTGGGTGATGGTGAGCATGAGTTTTTCGCGTGCGGCCAGTAAGCCTTCGGCACGCCGCTTGGCTTTCTCCAGTTCTTGCCGGTAGTGGTTGCTCCGCAGGATGTCCCGTTCGATGAGGAACAGGAACACCACTACCAGTATGATGGCCATGATGGCGACTACGGCGATGGCATGGGCCGACTTGGTTCGGATGTTATGCTCCAGTTGGAGGCGTTTGCCGATGAGGGCTTGTTCCTCGTTGTCAAACGCCTGTAAGATTTGGTTCATCTGGAAGCTCAGTTCCCAGCCGGTCTTTTTGAAGCGGTCTATTTTCTGCTGGATGTCGTCCCGTATGTGCGAGATGCTGTCGCTCACCTGGGTCTGTATGGTGCGCAGGATGGTGGCCACGCTGTCGGCCGGATTGTAGGCATTGACCAGCGTGTCGGTCACTAGTTCGCTCCGTGTGTTGGTGACCAGCGTGGAGTCTTCTTTGGGCGGGACGAACACCTGTGCCAGGCGTTTGAAGAATCCCGGGCGTTCCTGCTTCACCATGTATGACTTCTCGCGCACCACCACCTTCTTTTTAATGTTCTGCTGTTTCTGTACGATGGTGGTGTCTTGTGCCTGGATGACGCGCTCAATCTTTTGCCGGTAGATTTGCCCCGTGTTGGCTTCGCTCATGGCCCGGAGCAGATTGTACATGTTGCGCTCCTTCTGGCGCAGGAGCATGGACACCGTGTCCAGTCGGCTTATCTGGATGCTGTCGCTCAGGATGCCTTGTAACTCTTCGAGAGCCTGTTGTGAGCTTTGCAGGGCGCGCCGGTAGCGGTGAAACTCGTCGATTTGTCCGGCACTGACCGATTGGCCCACCACTTCGGTCTGATAGAGCTGGGCCAGCACGCGGTAAGCAATTCGCCGTTGCTCGTTGAGGCTTTGCTCGTAGTTTCCGCTGTCGGTCAGTGCCGTCATTTTCCGGTAGATGTAGTTGACGGAGAAGATGAGCAACAGGCTGAGCAACACGTAGCCTATGATGACTTTGATTTGGGTCGATTTATAGTTGATGGACATGCGTCAGTCGGGTTTTTCGTCGGAAACGAAGGTAGAATGCAATGCCGGCCGTGGTCAGGCCTACGGGGAATCCCATCCAGATGCCCACCGTCCCCCACTCGAGGATGAAACCGAAGATGTAGCTGGTCGGCAGGGACAGCACGATGTAGGCCACAAAGGCGATATACATCATCGGTTTGACATCGGCCAAGCCGCGGAGGGCGTTGGCAAAAGCAATCTGAAGGCCGTCGCCGAACTGATAGGCAAGCATCGGGATAACCAGCACGGCCACCAGACGGCTTACTTCTTCGCTGTCGGTGTACCATTCGCCCAGTTGATGGCGCAGGCAGAAGACGATGGTGCACAGAATGGCTCCCCACAACAGGATGAGGTGGAATCCGGCGTAGGCCGAGCGGCACAGGTCGGGCAAATCTTCTTGGCCGCGGAAGTAGCTGACGCGCACGGCTATGGCCGCTCCCATGCCGTAGTATATCATGAAACACAGCGTCGTGATGGTGTTCATGATTTGATGGGCGGCCAGCGGGGTGTCGCCCAGCCAGCCCAACATGATGGCGCACAGGCTGAACGAGGCCGTTTCCATGCCCATTTGCAGAGCGATGGGCCATCCCAGCTTGTTGAGCTGCCTGAAGTCGGCACGGTTGGCACGCGAGCGGAGGAAGCCTTGCTTGAAGACGGCGTATCGTTTATTCCCGAAGAACAGGCCCACAAAAACAAGCAGCATCACCAGGCGGGAAAACAGCGTGGACAGGCCGCCACCCACCAGACCCAGTTCCGGAAAGCCGAACGTTCCGTAGATGAGCAGGTAATTGCCTGCGATGTTGAGCACATTGCCGCCCAGGAGTATCCACATCGGAGTGCGTGTGTCGGTGATGCCGTCGGAGAACTGCTTGAACGCATTGAACAGCATGATGAGCGGGAGCGATGCCCACAGGATGAGATAGTAGGGCTTGATGTAGGGCAACAGGTTCTCCGGTTGTCCCAAGCGGTCGAGATTCAGATAGAGGATGCCCATGATGACACATAGAAACACGGCTATCAGCAGGTTGGCGATGAGACTGTTTTTCAGTTGCCCGCCGGCTTCCCGCTCTTCGCCCCGGCCATAGAGCGCTCCCACGATGGGGGTAAGCCCGTAGGAGAAGCCGAGGCCGAAGATGATGGCCAGATTGAACAGTGTGTTTACAAAACCGGCGGCCGACAGTTCCGCCGCGCTGTGACGGCCTATCATGATGGTGTCGGCAAAGCCCAGCACGATGGTGCCCAGCTGGCCTATCATGATGGGAACGCCCAGATAGATTAGTTCCCGGTAGTGTCGTTTGTAGCTGATGGGTTGATTCATTTGGATTGTGCTTTGTAGTAGAGCGTGTTGCTGTTTTCTGTCGTGAAGGCTTGTTGCGCCACGCGCTGTAATTGTCCGGCGCTCACGCTGCGATATTTGCGCACTTCGTCGTTGATGTCTTCGGCCCGGTTCAACATCTCGAAGTAAGCCAGATTGGTTGCTACGTTGAGGTAGTTGATGTTGCCGAATATCTGCTCGGACTCATAGCGGTTCTTCACCTTTTCCAGTTCGTGCTCGTCCACCGGCGTGTGCTTGAGCGTCTCCAGCTCTTCCCACACGGCCTTTTCCACATCGGCAAGGGTGTAGCCCGGTGTCGGCTTGCCCACGATGTGGATAAGTCCGGCGTCGAGACTGCCCGAGATGTAGGCGTCCACGGAGGAGCAGATGCGGCGTTCGATGACCAGCCGGCGGATGAGGCGGCTCGATTTGCCGTTCGACAGGATGTCCGACAGCATGTCGAAGGCATAGTAGTCCGGATGCAGGCGGTCGCACATGTGGAAACACAGATACAAGGCATCCACGGGAACGGCGCGCTCCACCTCCATGCGCCGCGCTTCCGTCTGCCGGGGTTCCCGGGGCAGACGGCGTGCGGGCACGTCGCGCCTCGGAATCGGGGCGAACCATTTCTCGGCCAGCCGCACGGTTTCTTCCCACGTGATGTTGCCCGTTACGGCCAGGATGGCGTTGTTGGGGGCGTAGTAGTGGAAAAAGAAGTCCTTGACCTCGTCCAAGGTGGCATGGGCTATGTGGCTGATGTCTTTGCCGATGGTCGGCCAGCGGTAGGGATGCACCTTGTAGGCCAGGGCGCGCAGCAGGTGGCTGTCGTCGCCATAAGGCTGGTTCAGGTTGCGTTGCTTGAATTCCTCGATGACCACTTGCCGCTGCACCTCCAGGCTTTTTGGATTGAAGTCCAGGCCCAACATGCGGTCGGACTCCAGCCAGAATGCCAGTTCGATGTTGTGTGCCGGGAGCGTGACGTAATAGTTTGTGATGTCGTTGTTCGTCCACGCGTTGTTTTCCCCTCCGGCTTGTTGAACGGGCGTGTCATAGTCGGGAATGTTCACCGAGCCGCCGAACATCAGGTGCTCAAACAGGTGGGCGAATCCCGTGTGGTCGGGGTGCTCGTCGCGGGCGCCCACCTTATATAACAGGTTGAGCGCCGCCATGCGGGTGCTTCTGTCCTCGTTGTGCACCACGACCAGCCCGTTGGGCAATGTCAGCTTGTTGACGTGTATCACAGGCTTATTCCTCTACGGTTACTTTCTCGATGACGACATTCTCCACCGGTCGATCGGCACGTCCGGTCTTTACGTTCTGGATGGCGTCTACCACGTCCATGCCTTCGATGACTTCACCGAACACGGTGTATTGTCCGTCCAGGTGAGGAGCGCCTCCCACGGTGGTGTAGGCTTGCTTCTGTTCGTCGTTGAAGCTGAACATGTGGTTCAGCGTCTCGGCCTTGGCTTGCTCGAAAAGTTCGTTTTCCAGCCGTTTCAGTCCGGTGGTGTCGTTTGCCTTGCGCATCTTGAAGATGTCCTTCATGTGTTGGCGTGCCAGGGTGTCGAAGGTGGCGCGCAGGCTGTTTTGGTTCAGCTGGGTCTCCAGCCCGTCGAGTTCCTCTTCGGTGAATTTCTTGCCCGTCACGATGTAGAACTGGCATCCCGACGATTCCCGGCGGGGATTCACGTCGTCGCCCATGCGGGCTGCGGCCAGGACGCCGCGACGGTGGAAATACTTCGGATAGACAAACTCGGCGGGCAGGGTATAGCCCGTGTCGCCCGAGCCCAGGGTAGCCGTGTCGGAAGCATTCTTCGACTTCGGGTCGCCGGCCTGTATCATGAAGTCTTTGATGACGCGATGGAACAGCGTTCCGTCGTAGAAGCCTTCCTTGGCCAGTTTGACGATGTTGTCACGGTGTTTCGGGGTGTCGTCGTACAAGCGTACGCGAATGTCGCCCATGCTGGTTTCCAGCAGTAATACGGTTCCTTCCATGTGATTCTTGTTTTTGTGTCCGCAGGCCATGAGGCTGCAGAGCGTGAGGATGCAAATTATACTTAGCGATAGATGTTTCATGTGTGTTTGTCTTTAGTCCGGCAAATTTAGGCATAAATCTCGATTTTGTCCTTATATGCTTTGACCAAATCGTTGTCAGAACCGGGGAGTGACGCTCAATATGTCCGCTCGTGAGCGGGCATATGCCTGCTTGCGAGCCTCCATATCCCCGCTCGCGTCCGGGCATATGGAGGCTCACGACGCGGTTTACCGTCCGGCCGGGGTGGTTGTTTTTTCCGTGTAAGGCGTAAGGGTGCGGATAAAATCGCGGTAGATGTCGTTGCGGGCCAGGAGAGAGGTGTTTCCCGTCAGGAAAAACTGCTTCTTGGCCCGGGTGATGGCCACGTTCAGCTTGCGGTCCACCACGAGCGGCCCGTCGGTTATGGGCACACTGAGCATGTCGAGCTGATAGGGCCGGCTGATGGTGGTGGAATAGATGATGATGTCGCGCTGGCTGCCTTGGTAACGCTCCACGGTGTCCACGGTGATGTCGTCCGTCTCCGGGATGTTCAGGTTGCGGAGCGCCTGGTTCACGAGCGCAATCTGGTTGCGAAACGGCACGATGATGCCGATGCGTTCCTTGGCCCGGAAGGGGAGTCCGTTCCGAAGGCACAGCTCGTGGATGGTCCGCACCAGCGACGCCGTGATGTGCGCCTCTTCGCGGTTGATTTTGTTCGAGTCGGCTGCCGGAGGTTGGTGTGAGGGGAAGAAGCCCGTCCGCGTGTGGGCGACGAAGTAAGCCAGCGGGTCGGTCTCGGAGGCGGGGCAGTCGACAAACTCCAGTTCGGCCGTCTGATGCTTCACGGGCACGATGTCGAGTTTTCCGCCGTAGAACCGTCGGTTGGCAAAGTCGCTGACGGCGGGATGCATGCGCCCCTGATGGTCGAGCATGGCCACGATGCCCGCCACGGGCTGCTTCTGTTGCAGGCGGTAGAGCCGCTCGAAGAACGAGTTGCGGCGGTCGCTCAGCCCGATGGCAAGCAGGCTGGGGTCGTCCACTCTTGAATCTTTTTCCGTTTGGAGCACCACGGCCGGCAGCTGTTTGTGGTCGCCCACCAGGATGAATTTCCCGATGGCACACCGTCCGTCGGCATCGTGCGCGCTGAGTATGCCGATGATTTGCGGTTCCAGAATCTGGGAGGCCTCGTCGACGATGGCCACATGGAAGTGTTTCAGTTTGAACAGGTCGGTCTTGCCCATGACGGAGGCCGTGGTGCCCACGACGATGCGCACGCCGTCGATGACCCGGCGGATGGCGGCGCGATTCGCGCACGGGGCTATTACTTCCTGCAACAGGCGGGGGCGAAACCGTTCGTCGCACGACAGGTGGCTGCCTATCCGCACATGTTCCGGCGTGTCGGGGATGCTTTCCAGCATTTCGCATATCTCGTCCACGGCGCGGTTGGTGTACGACATGAGCAGGATGTTGCACTGCGGGTCGGCGTGAAACTCCTCCACCATGCTCCGCAGGGCGATGGACGTCTTGCCCGTGCCCGGCGGGCCGATGAGCAGGAAGTAGTCGTCGGCCTGCTTGGCTTGCAGCACGATGCGGTCGATCTGTTCGTTCAGGTAGTGGCGTGTCAGCGTCCGTTCCGGATTGGTGCGCGGCGCGCGCTGTCCCAGGATGAGGCTGCGGCGCACTTCGGGCGCGGTGAGGAACGTGTATAGGCCCTGATAGAGGTTATTGAACGAGCTGTCCATGAAGTCGTGTTCCAGCGCGTAGGCGCTCTCTGCGGAAAATACCTGGGCGTTGCGTTGCTTGTGGCGAAGCCTGATGGTCATTTCGCCGTCGGCAATGTGCTCTATGCTGCCCCGGAACACTTGGTGGCGGGTGGCGTTGTCGTCGGCCGACGTCCGTTCGTAGAGCAACACGATGTCGCCCGGCCTGAAGTTGGGCAGGAAACTTTCGTCGTAGTCCGGCACGGCCAGGGCAATCAGTTCGATGCCTTCGTTGTCGTCCGTGCGGATGATGTGCAGGTCGGTCAGGATGTTGCCGGCGGCTTGCTTTGTGGCCAGGTCGGCGTTCCACAGGTCGGAGAAGCCGCGCGAGGAGTCGGGCTGCGCGTCGCCGGTCTTGGCAAGAAACTGCTCCTTGGCAACGAACGTCAGGAAACTGCGGAAATAGGCCGCTTCGACGCCTTGCATCAGGCGGAGCGGAGCCAACCGGCGTTCCAGCGCGGGGCGTTGCCACAGCGCCCATAGTTTGGACGTGTCGCCCCGTTCGTTGAGGTTCTCCGGGGTGAGGCGGGCCAGGACTTCGGCCGTCTGTCCGCGCTTGATGAGCAGCTCGTTGCCCACGATGCGGTTGCGCAGGTCGATGGCGTGTTGTATCTGCGCTTTTGAACTCCGTTCCAGGAAGAGCTTCGGGTAGACGGAGTAGAAGAGGAAGGAATGTATTTCTTCGCGGGGAATATCCAGATTGTAGTAGAGCACTTCCTTGTAGAGAGCCATCTGCAGGGCATGGCTTTCCTTCGAGCGCAACTGGCTGCCCCATTCCTCGGCCTTGCCCGACTTCAGTTCTATCAGGTTGCGTCCATCGCTCTGCAGGAAGTCCATGCGTCCCTGCAGGCCGAGACATTCGCACAGGAAGGAAGGTTCGAGCACCGCGCTGTTCTTGTCGATGTGGCAGTCGGGCGTGGGGAACGACTGTTCCACCGTGTGGTGTATGTTGTCGAACTGCTTGGCGGCGCGGGCGAAATAGGCCGCGTCGATGTCGGCGCACGTGCAATATTCCATCACGTTCGTGCGGAAGGCTTTTTGTATGGAGCCCTCGAAGGTGGCGGGCGCGTCGGGCCGTTCGTTCACACAGTCGTCCAGAAACTGGTTGGCGGCGTTACCCAGCAGGGTGTAGTGGCTGGTTTCGCGCGGAGTGAGCTTGTTGACCAGATATTGCAGCGGGCTGTGCCCGTAGTTGGTGTAGCAGGCCGCCAGCGCGCTGATGTCAATCAGGTAGTCCGGTTCGAGCACCACGATTTCGGGGCAGAGCACCCCGGCCTCATCGCTGCGCACGGAGAGCAGGTTGAGCTGTGCGCCCGCATAGAGCATGCCGCGCAGGGCGCCGAACACCTCCGGGCAGATGACAGGAAACGGCGCGTCGGCCGGATGGGCCTCGTCGTAGGCGTAGATGTAGCTCTCGTCCCAGTGTGTCACGGCCACCCGCATCCGTTTCCTCACCTCGCTGTGGTAGGTGCTTTCGGGCAGGGCGCGCCAACGGCGGGGCAGGCAACGCTGCAATTTTTCCGGCACAGGGACCGACGTCTGCGCGCTGACCCACTCGCATAGGGCTTTCAGGTCGTAGCGGTAGTCGTCCTCGGTCAGTTCGGTGGGGAGCGTGCCTTGGCGGGCCTGCTTTCCCCTGAGGCGGAACACCTCGATGGCCGTGGAGGCGACGCCCCGCTTCCGGCACAGATAGTGCAGGCGCGAAAAGAGGTTGGAAAAGTCGGTCTCCGCGTCGGCCGTGAGCTGCTTGCACAGGCGGTCGAGCAGGGCATAGAGGCGGACGTAACGTTCGCCGACGGGCAGTCCGGCGGTGTGATGGAAGAGAATCTCGTCGAATGGTTCGTTTCCGTTCATGGGGGATGGTTTAGCTCTTGATTTTTTCCTGATAGTACCGGTGGCGCTCGCGGATGTCGGACACGAAGCGGCAGGTTTCTTCGCCACGGAAATATCCGTTGCGGCACACCTCGTCGTTGAAGTAGCGTTCGTGGCTCTTCAGCTTCAGATATTTCTCCACGTTCCCCTTCCAGCGGGCCGGGTCGGCGCCGTATTTGCGGGCCAGCGCCACGGCATCCTTCACGTGGCCTTCGCCTGCGTTGTAGGATGCCAGAATGAAGTTGATGCGCTCGTCCTTGTCCTCAATGTTGGCAAAGCTCTTGTCCAGCCTTCCTATATATGTGGTGGCGGCCTTGATGCTCTCTTCCGGATCGGCCTCCTTGCCGGGGGGCATGCCCATGGCGCGGGCCGTGCGGGGCATGAGCTGCATCAGTCCCCGCGCGCCGGCCCACGACACGACGTCGGGATTGAAGTTCGACTCGGCATAGGCCAGCGAGGCCAGCAGCCGCCAGTCCCACCCGATTTCGGCCGCATATTTGCGGAACAAGTCGTCGTAGCGCGAGATTTTGCCGTCCTTTATCGAGAGGATGGAGCCGTGGGCGATGTGCTTTTCCTGCTCGAAATAACGTCGCGCACTGGCCAGATAGGCTTTCGACGTCTTGTTTCGGGCAAACCATTCCGTGGCCGCCCGGGCCAGCAGCGGTTCGTCGGGACGCACGGCCCACGACGAGCGTTGGGCGAAGCTGACGCTCACGCTGATGTCCAGGTTGGTGAAATAGGTCTTGTTCACGCGGGCCACCTCGTTGTCGCACACCGTGTAGTCAATCTGCCCCCTGGCCACCTGCTCGATGAGGTCCTCTTCCGACACGCTGTCTTCCCTCACCGCATGGATGCGGATGCCTCCGCCCAGCTCCTTGTTCAGGTTCTCCAGGCGCATCAGGTAGCGGTCGGGCTTGATGTAGATGTCCTTGCCGGGCATGTCGGTCACGTCCTTCAACGCCTTTCGTCCGCCGCGTTGCACCAGCACCTGATGGCTGAGCGTCTCCTCGCCGCAGAACAGCAGGCTGTCCTTGCGCTCGTTGGTCACGTTCATGTTGTAGGCAATGATGTCTCCCTCGCCGGCCAGCAGTTTGCGCATCAGCTCTTCAGGGCTTGCGGCCACTTTCACCGTCAGCTCCACGCCCAGCGAGTCGGCGAACTGTCGGCACAGCTCGTATTGGAACCCCATCGGCTCGCCACGATAGAGGAAGTACGATGTCGAGCTGTAGAGCGTCAGCGCCACCAGCGTGTCGCGCTCGAGGATGGCGGGCAGGTCGGTCGGGGGCGCTTCTTCGGTCGCAGTGTGTCGCCGTCCGCCGCAGGCCGTCAGCACACACACGATAAGGGTCAGCAAGGTCAGTTTCTTGTACATGGGGATTTGGCTTTAAATTGAGGCAAAGTTAGTGTTTTCTTCGGAAACAACGTGTGTCCGGTGAGTGTTATGGAATGTCTCCAAGCGTCCATATGTCCGCCCGCGAGCGACCATATTCCCGCTCGTGAGCGATCATATGCCTGCTTGCGGGCAGCCATATGTCCGGAGAAACCCGGATATATGGGAATGGAATGGACGGTGAAGCCGTCTTTTTTTCTGTTCGATACGTCCTCCGTAACTTTCCCCGCTCTATCCCGTACAACGGAACGGAAAAATACGTAGCTTTGCCTCATGCAAACTCGGAATTAACCGCATAACATACAGACTTATGAAAACACTATCCGCCATTTTGATGACGTTGGCCTTGAGCCTTGTCGTGCCCCTCCATGCGCAAAAGTATCACGATGCCATCATAGAAGGAGCCACCGGGCCGGTGAAGAGCATCCAACAAGACAGGTATGTCGTCCGCTTCAATGAAGATGGAGAAATGACTTATCGCTGCGGTTGGATGGGAAATGAAGAATATTTCGAGGTGACCAGAAACAGGGACAGTTATCCCTCTTACCTCACCATCTACACGGACAAAGAGCATAACGACTCCCATACATTAAAGGAATTTATATACTCCGGAAAAGGAAATCTTTGGATGGTTACGTATAGGAGTAAGGGAGCTGTTAAAACAGGTGCCATAACCTATAACCATGACTATGAACGCAAAGGGATATTAACAGGGTTCACAGAGAAAAAGACATATAGAACAGACAATAGCCATGAAGAAATCTATGCGACGTATAGCAATGTCGTATATGATCAATACGGGAACTGGACATCCAGAGACGTTACTAAAAAAAGCTCGAAACACGGCACCTCTAAAGAGAGAGAAACCCGCACCATCACCTACTACCCCACAGCGACGCAGGCCACCGCTCAACCTCAACCGTCGCAAAATGGCGGAAGCATCTATTCAAGCTTTGCCAACCTGATGGAGAAGAATCTGCGCGGCGCCTGGAAGCTGCAGCGGTGGACCTACGACGGTCGAAGCGTGGACTTCTCGCAAAGCAAGGAGCAAGTGGTGTTTGGCGACAACCGAACCTATGTTTGGCAGAACAAAGGCGATGGCGACACCAACGGCACCTATAAAATAGAGTTCATCGACCGGAACTCCGCACGCCTCACGATGTCCGAAACGAGTATCACTTTCGTTGTCAAACTCTACGGCAACCGGATGACGTGGAAAGGCAGCGACGGCACCATCCGCGCGTTTACCCGCATCCGTTAACCATTTGGAGCTTTAACCTTATAATATATAGTACGCTATGATGAAGAAGATACAGAACCCTTGGCTGCACAAGGAGGGCTACAACTGTTTCGGCTGCGCGCCGGGCAACGAGGCCGGATTGAAGATGGAGTTTTACGAAGACGGCGACGAAGTGGTGAGCATCTGGCATCCCGGGCCTCAGTATCAGGGCTGGATTGACACCCTCCACGGAGGCATACAGGCCGTGCTCCTCGACGAGATATGCGGCTGGGCGGTGTTCCGCAAACTGCAGACCACGGGCGTGACGTCGAAGATGGAGACCCGCTATCTGAAGCCCGTGTCCACCCGCGACGGCCATCTGACCCTGCGGGCGCGCATCAAGGAGACCCGCCGCAACATCGTCACCCTGGAGGCCGGATTGTACAGCGAGGCCGGAGAACTTTGCACCCGGGCCGAGTGTACCTATTTCACCTTTCCCAAGGCGAAAGCCGAGGAGATGGGCTTCCGCTCGTGCAGGCTGGAAGAGGAAGCCGGGGAGGAGTAAGCCCGAATGTGGGTCGCATGAATATCCATTTGCAGGCGATAATTGAAAAAAATGGCCCGAAAGTTTGTTTGTGCTGTCGGAAACGCATATATTTGCCAGCGAAGTGAATATTTAAGGTTACTAATTTGGAGAAAAAAGCAACATATCGCCATCATCATCACCTTGACGAATCCTGTTCGGCAAGCGATGTGGCGTATATGTAGAAACGATTAACACATTATGATTTCATGGTAGAAAGAGGCTTGCCGGGAGGTAAGCCTCTTTCGTTTTACATTAACTTATGACAAAAACAGAATAGAACTATGTTACGCATTGCAATTCAATCAAAAGGTCGTCTTTTCGACGACACGATGGCCTTGCTTCAGGAAGCGGGCATCAAGGTCAATACAACGAAACGCACCCTGCTGACGCAGGCGGCCAACTTCCCTGTGGAGGTTCTTTTCCTGCGGGATGACGACATCCCCCAGACCGTGGCCGGGGGAGTGGCCGACGTGGGCATCGTGGGCGAGAACGAGTACATGGAGAGGCAGGAGGACGCCGAGGTTATCAGACGCCTGGGGTTCAGCCGCTGCCGCCTGTCGCTGGCCATCCCCAAGGAGGCCGACTACACGGGCGTGCAGTGGTTTGAGGGGAAGCGCATAGCCACGTCGTATCCGCACATATTGGAGGACTACCTGCGCCGGCAGGGGGTGAGGGCGGAGATACACGTCATCACGGGGTCGGTGGAGATAGCGCCGGGCATCGGCCTGTCGCAAGCCATCTTCGACATCGTGAGCTCGGGCTCGACGCTGCTGAGCAATAACCTGAAGGAGGTGGAAGTGGTGATGCGCTCGGAGGCGGTGCTCATAGCCAACCGCAACCTCAGCCCGGAGAAGCGCGAGACGCTGCGCGAACTGCTGTTCCGCTTGGAGGCGGTGAAGTGTGCCGAAGACAAGCGGTATGTGCTGATGAACGCTCCCAATGACCGGCTGGACGACATCGTGGCGGCTCTGCCCGGCATGAAAAGCCCTACGGTGATGCCCCTTGCCCAGGAGGGGTGGAGCTCGGTGCACACGGTGCTCGACGAGGAGTGTTTCTGGGAGATTATCGGGAAACTTAAATCGCTGGGGGCGCAAGGCATATTGGTGCTTCCCATCGAGAAAATGATAGTGTGAGCCTATGAAGACGATATGTTACCCTGAACGTGCGGAGTGGCCGGCACTGCTGGCCCGCCCGCATCTGGACGTGGCTTCCCTGAGGGCCACGGTGGACGAAGTGCTGCAGGACGTCAAGGCGCGTGGCGACGAGGCGGTGCTGGACTATGAGGAACGTTTCGACCACGTGCGCCCGGCATCGCTTGCGGTGACTCCCGGGGAAGTGGAGGAGGCGGTGGCCCGTGTGCCCCGCGAACTGAAAGAGGCCATGCGCGTGGCGGAGCATAACATCGCGGCGTTCCATGCCGCGCAACGGTTTGAGAGCCGGCGTGTGGAGACGGCTCCCGGCGTGGTGTGCTGGCAGAAGGCGGTACCCATCGAGCGGGTGGGGTTGTACATTCCCGGCGGCACGGCGCCGCTGTTCTCCACGGTGCTCATGCTGGCTGTGCCCGCACGGTTGGCAGGATGTCGCGAGGTGGTGCTCTGCACGCCTCCCGACCGTGAGGGGCGCGTGCATCCGGCCATCCTCTATGCCGCCCGTCTGGCGGGGGTGAACCGCATCTTCAAGGCCGGCGGCGTGCAGGCCATCGGGGCGATGGCCTACGGCACGGAGAGCGTGCCGAAGGTGTATAAGATATTCGGCCCCGGCAACCAGTATGTCATGGCGGCGAAGCAGCAGGTGTCCTTGCACGATGTGGCCATAGACATGCCCGCCGGCCCCTCCGAGGTGGCCGTCGTGGCCGATGCCAAGGCTTCGCCGGCGTTTGTCGCGGCCGACCTCCTGTCGCAGGCTGAGCATGGGGCCGACAGCCAGGTGCTGCTTGTCACCACGTCGGAGTCTCTGCTGCGGGCGGTGCAGATTGAGGTGGAGCGCCAGCTCGCCTTGCTGCCCCGCCGTGAGCTGGCATCCCGCTCGTTGGCGCACAGCAGGCTGGTGCTGGTGCGCAGCCTTGACGAGGCCATCGACCTGGTGAACGAATATGCCCCTGAGCACCTCATCCTGGAGACGGAGGACTATGCTTCCCTGGCTGCGCGGGTGACTAATGCCGGCTCGGTGTTCATGGGACCCTATACGCCCGAGAGCGCCGGCGACTATGCTTCGGGCACGAACCATACCTTGCCCACGAGCGGCTATGCCAAGGCATACAGCGGGGTGAACCTCGACAGCTTCGTGCGGAAGATTACCTTTCAGGAGATATCGCCGGAGGGGATAAGGCGCATCGGTCCTGCCATCGAACAGATGGCGGCGGGCGAACAGCTGGATGCCCACCGGAATGCCGTGACCGTGCGGCTCGACTATCTAAAACAAATGCAACAATGAGAACCATAGAAGAACTGACGCGCCCTAACATCCGGCGCCTGAAACCATACTCGTCGGCACGCGACGAGTATAAGGGGAAGTCCGCCACGGTCTTCCTGGATGCGAACGAGAACCCTTACCATGTGCCCTATAACCGCTATCCCGACCCGTTGCAGGAGGAGGTGAAGTGTCGCCTGTCGACCGTCAAGGGGGTGCCGCCCGCCGGCATCTTCCTGGGCAACGGCAGCGATGAGGGAATAGACCTGGTGTATCGTGCCTTTTGTGTGCCCGGCGTGGATAACGTGGTGGCCATCGACCCTACCTATGGCATGTATGAGGTGTGTGCGGACATCAACGACGTGGAGTATCGCAAGGTGCGGCTCGACGCCCGTTATCGCTTCCGTGCGGCGGACATGCTTGCCGCAGCGGACGAGCATACGAAGGCGATGTTTCTCTGCTCGCCCAACAATCCCACCGGGAACTGCCTTGACCGCACGGAGACGGAGACGCTGTTGCGGTCGTTTGACGGGCTGGTAATCGTGGACGAGGCTTACATAGACTTCGCTCCGGAACCTTCCCTGACATCGCGCCTGCCGGAGTTCCCGAACCTGATAGTTCTGCAGACGTTCTCCAAGGCGTGGGGTTGCGCGGGCATCCGCCTGGGCATGTCCTTTGCGTCGCCGGAAATCGTTGCGGTGCTCAACCGCATAAAGTATCCCTACAACGTCAACCGGCTCACCCAGCAAGAGGCACTCCGCATGCTGGACAATCCCTCCGTCGTGAGGCAGTGGGTGGACGCCTTGTTGGCCGAGCGCGCCCGGGTGACGGAAGCTTTCCGCGCGTTGGCCTGTTGCCTGGAGGTCTATCCCAGCGATGCCAACTTCTTTCTGGCGCGGGTGACCGATGCCGACGGCATCTATGCCCGCCTGGTGGAGCAAGGCATCATCGTGCGCAACCGTTCCCGCATCGCGCTCTGCGGCGGTTGCCTGCGCATCACTGTCGGCACGAGGGATGAGAATGATGCGTTGCTCAGGGCTTTGTCTGACGAAAAGTAATATTGCTCATGAAGAAGAAAGTATTGTTTATAGACCGCGACGGGACGCTTGTCATGGAGCCTCCCGTTGATTATCAGCTGGACGCGTTCGGCAAGTTGGAGTTCTATCCGGGCGTGATGCGTAATCTGTCGTTCATCCGCCGCAAGCTCGACTTCGAGTTCGCCATGGTAACCAATCAGGACGGATTGGGTACGTCCTCTTTCCCCGAAGACACCTTCTGGCCCGTGCATAACCTCGTGATGCAGACGTTGGCGGGCGAGGGCATCGTCTTCGACCATGTGTTCATTGACCGCACGTTCCCTGACGAGCAGGCGCCTACCCGCAAGCCCGGCACGGCGATGTTGGGACGCTATTTCACGGACGAGTACGACCTGCCCGGAAGTTATGTCATCGGCGACCGGCTGACGGACGTGCAGCTGGCCAAGAATCTGGGGTGCCGCGCCATCTGGCTTCATGACGGTCGTGACGGGTTGCCTGCCGACCTGGACGACGTGTGCGTGTTGGCCACACCCCATTGGGATCGTGTGGCCGAGTTCCTCTTTGCCGGCGAGCGCGTGGCTTCCGTCCGCCGCACCACGAAGGAGACGGATGTGTATGTGTCGCTGAACGTGGACGGGAGCGGTCGTTGCGAGGTGGACACGGGATTGGGATTCTTTGACCATATGCTGGAGCAGATAGGCAAACACGGCGGCATGGACCTGACGGTCCGTGTGAAGGGCGACTTGCATGTGGACGAACATCACACCATGGAAGATACGGCGTTGGCTCTGGGCGAGTGTCTGTTGAAAGCCTTGGGCGACAAGCGCGGCATGGAGCGTTATGGTTATTGCCTGCCCATGGACGACTGCCTGTGCCGGGTGGCTTTGGACTTCGGCGGCCGTCCGTGGCTGGTGTGGGATGCGGAGTTTCGTCGTGAGCGGATAGGCGATGTGCCTACCGAGATGTTCCCGCACTTCTTCAAATCCCTCAGCGATGCCGCCCGCATGAACCTGAACATCCAAGCCGAGGGGGCGAATGAACACCATAAGATTGAGGCCGTCTTCAAAGCTCTGGCACGTGCTTTGAAGATGGCCGTCAAGCGGGACATCTATCATTATACGCTTCCCTCGACGAAAGGTTGTCTGTAAAAGCGGAATATTGTCTGCACGCGGATTTTCTGTTTTCTTGACCGTTGCAAATTTGCGGCAACTCAACCAAGGGCTTGGAAATGCTGTCGTACGTGTGCGGCGGCTCAATCAAGGGCTTGGAAATGCTCCTGCAATTTGCAGCGGCTCAATCAAGGGCTTGGAAATGCTCCTGCAATTTGCGGCGGCTCAATCAAGGGCTTGGAAATGCTCCTGCAATTTGCGGCAGCTCAATCAAGGGCTAGGATGAGCTGCTGCAAATTTGCAACGCCCAATCAAGGGCTAGGATGAGCTGCTGCACTTTTGCACCGGTCAACCAAGGGCTAGGTTGTGCTCCTGCAAATTTGCAACGGCTCGTCGACATCCGTCGGCGAACTCCTGCAAATAACGACAGATTGCGGAAGAACAAAACGGAAGCGGCGCAAAATTCCTGACATTCGTTTGGAACATGGCAATATCTGCGTAAATTTGCGAATGAGTATTAACCTTTAAAATCATACCGTTATGAAAAGATGTATCACGATTTTTCTGTTCCTGCTCGTCGTGGTGGGGCTGCGGGCGCAAGTGAGCAGTTTCCCTTATGAAAAAGTGACAAAGGCCATGAATTGCCGGATGATGAAGGTCAAAGCACAGGTGGTAATTCAAAGAGCTAATCAACAGGTATCAGAAGTAGCCCCTATCAATGTGCATTTTACTCTTTGCTATGGAGCACAAAGTTCTGGTTATGCTTCCGATGATTACATTTACTTGCTGGGCGATGATTCCAATGAATGGAATAGCAATGGATGTATGGGTTTCATGGATATGCCTACAGGAGTAAGTAAAACGACTGAATTAAAGGATGTCGATGGAGATTTTGTTTTATATGCGTTTTACGGCCATACATATAAAATGGCTGTAACTTGTGAAAAAACGGGAGATGCCAGGCTAAAATCAGGAAACTCAATAATCATATTGACAGGTGATAATGATAAGGGCATCGGTTATGTTATTGATAGGTGTGATTTTTATGATATATCTAGTGGTCAAGAACGTTTGGTATTAGAAGGATATCAACCTAGTAAGGATGATTACAGCGCAGGCAACCTGTTCCGCGTGTTCATGGACAGGATGTACGAATACTACAATCGGTAATAACCTCAAACGGCTGAAAAGCCAACGCGGGCGATGCCGTCCTCAATCGGATTGCATTGCCCGCGCTTTGTGTATAAAAGCCTCCCCTTCGGGGGAGGTTTGGAGGGGCTGTGATTTGGAGGAGCTGGTTATCTCATCTCCAGATACTGAATCTTATCCTGGTCGCCATAGTCGAGGTTTTCGCCCGCCATGCCCCAGATGAACATGTAGTTGCTCGTTCCGGCAGCGGCGTGGATGGACCATTCGGGCGACATGATGGCCTGCTCGTTGTGCAGCCACACGAGGCGTTCTTCCTGCGGCTCGCCCATGAGGTGGCAGATGGCGTTGCCCTCGGGCACGTTGAAGTAGAGGTAAGCCTCAATGCGGCGGCTGTGGATGTGGGGCGGCATGGTGTTCCACACCGAACCCGGCTTCAGCTCCGTGAGGCCCATTTGCAGCTGGCAGGGACCTTCCTCAAGCACGTTGTTCACGATGAGCTGGTTGATGACGCGGTCGTTGCTCTCCTCCATCTTTCCGGCAGCCATGCTGTTGGCTTTGAGCGAGCCTTTGCGGCCGTCGATAGTGATCCACTGCGTCTTGTATTCCTTGTGCGCGGTGGCCGAGTTGAGGTAGAACTTGGCGGGGTTGGCGGCATCTTTGCTGCGGAACTTCACTTCCTTGTTGCCGCGTCCCACGTAGAGGGCCTCTTTGAACTTCAGTTCGTATTCCTTGCCGTCCACAACGACAATGCCGTCGCCGCCGATGTTGATGACGCCCAGCTCGCGGTTGAACAGGAAGTAGGGAGCCTTCAGCGGGTCGATGGTTTCGAGCGTGAGCTCTTTGGTGGCAGGCACTGCGCCGCCGAAGATGAAGCGGTCGTACATGGAGTAGGTCAGGTTGATTTCGTCGGCAACCATGACTTTTTCCATCACGAACGCGCTGCGCAGACGTTCCGTGTCGTAGTGTTTCACGTCCATCGGGTTGCAGGCCGTCTGGATTTTGTAGTTCACTTGGGCCGAGCTGCTCAGTGCGGCCACGCCCATCAGAATAGCAAGTGTTAATCGTTTCATAGTCGTATAATTAGTGTTTATTTGTTTTCTTGTCTGGAAGCTTTGATGATGCGCACGCGGTTGAGATACATCATGCCCATGGTGAAGAGCACGAGGATGCCTGCACCGATGTACTTGAAGCTGTATGTCAGGTGGAAGATGACCCACGAGAAGATGCTCGAAGCGAAGTCGAGCGCGCCGCCCTGGAAGCCTTCGGGGATGCGCACGGCAGCATCCTGGGTCTTCACATAGACGTCGGTGGCGGCTTCGGTGAAGAATGGTGCCAGGTTGGTCACGAAGTAGAGTCCCACGATGAGCGCCACGAGGCCCACGATGAAGGTCTTGAGCACGTTACCCTTGGTGATGGGGAGCACGGCGGGGAACAGATAGAACATGCCGGCCAGCGAGGCGAGCGGCAGGAACTGGTTGCCCGGCAGGACAACGGAGAGGAACAGCACCACGGGGATGAGCAGCAGCGACACGACGAGCGTCGTGGGGTGTCCGATGACGAGGGCCGGGCTCATGCCGATGTGCAGGCCGGCGCTGTTCTTGAACTTGCGGGCAATGAGCTCGCGGGTGGCTTCGGAGATGGGTTTCAAACCTTCGATGAAAAGGCTGGTGATGCGCGGGATGAGTTCCATGACGGCGCCCATCTTGATGCCGAGGCCGAGTATGCCCGGAATGCCGTTCACCAGTTCTTCGCCATCCTTGCAGGCCAGCGCGCCGATGGCGCAGCCCACGATGACGCCGAGGAAGAGTGGTTCGCCCATGATGCCGAACTTTTTCTTCATGCCTTCGGCGTCGATGTTGAGCTTGTCGAAGCCCGGAATCTTGTCGAGCACCTTGTTGATGACCACGGCAAAAGGCACGAAGCCTTGGCAGAACGGTTGTGGGATGGAGATACCCTCCATGCCGTCATAGTATTTCTGGAACTTGTCGGCTGTGAGGTCGGCCATGATGAGGGTGATGATGTAGCAGATGATGGCCGCGAAGAAGCCCCACCAGATGTTGCCGCAAGCGAAGTAGACCACGGCTCCGATGAAGGCGAAGTGCCAATAGTTCCACAGGTCGATGTTGACCGTCTTGGTCGTTTTGGTGAGGAGCATCACGATGTTCACCGCCAGGCAGACGGGGATGATGAACGCTCCGACCGAAGTGTTATAGGCCACTGAGGCGGCTGCCGGCCAGCCCATGTCGAATATGCCGAGACTCAGGCCGTATATTTCGGTTACTTTTTTCAGCGGTTCTCCCAGGCTGTCGGTCAGCAGGCCCGTGATGACGGACAAGCCCACAAAACCTACGCCGACGAGCAGTCCGCTCTTTAACGCTTTTCCGAATTTGATTCCGATACACACGCCGAGTATCGTAAAGATGATAGGCATCATGACGGCTGCCCCAAGTCCGATAATGTAGCTGAATACTGCTTCCATGCTTTAGTGATTGTTTTTAAGTGTTAAGTATCAAGTTTTTCATCCGGCGCAAAAATACTGTTTTTTTGTTATTTATGCAGTGCTTTGAGCCACAGATTATATGCTTTTTTCTTCTATCGCGATGATTTTATCATTTCCTTTCCGGTTTATCCCATAGCCGAACAGGGCGAAGTCGCCCAGGCAAGGATCGCCGGGAAACACTTCGGCCAGTGCGGCGGTGATGCGGCGGGCATTGCTGAGGGAGAACGTCGGGCGGGAGATGAGTCCCAATTCACAGGCCATGTGGCAGACGTGCGTATCGAGCGGGATTATCAGTTCCGAAGGGCGGAACGAAGGCCAGATGCCGAAGTCCACTTCGCTTTCCGTGCGTATCATCCAGCGCAGGAACATGTTGAGCTTCTTTTGCGGATTGGCTGCCGATACGTTCATAAAGGCGCACAGCCGTTCCATGGGTGTGCCGGGCAGGGTGGCCAAAGCGTCTTCCAGACTGTCGTAGCGGGAATAGACCGTGTATAACCGTTCGAACCAGGCGCGGACGGTGGCATAGGACACCATGCGATAGTAGCTGTCATGGCGTTCGGCGGGAAAGTCTTCCTGCCACCGACCGGACAGAACATAGCGGTGGGGATGTCCTTGCATGAGATTGTCCAGTGCGTCGGCTTTCTTCAGTATCTGCGGGCGCGCTCCGAAGCTGAGCAGGGCGGTGAGCAGGCCGCTGATTTCAATGTCGGCTTTGCGGGTGTGCCGATGGGGAAACTGTATCGGATCGTCCGCAATGAAAGCACGGCAGTGATATTGCCGTGCCCACATGCGAAGTTGGTTTTTGACGTATTCTGTCATGGGCGGGCTTGTCAGCCTATGTTGCCTTGCAGGATGCTGTCATCGGCAGTGACGAGCACTTTGTCGATGCGTGCGCCGTCCATGTCCACAATCTCGAAGTGGAAACCTTTCCAATCGACTTTCTCTCCCGATTGCGGGATGTGTTCCAACAGTTCCAGAATAAGTCCGCCCACGGTGTTGTAGGTACTGTCGCTCTCATACAAGTCTTCCTGGTCGAAGTAGGACAGGAAGTTGTAGAACGTGCATTGGCCGTCTACCAGCCAGCTGTTAGAGTCGCTTCGTTTGATGATTTCCGGTTCGTCGGTCGTTCCTTCAATGCTGCCCACCAGTCCGCCCAGGATGTCCTTCAGCGTGATGATACCTTGGAAGCTACCGAATTCGTCACAGATGAAAGCTTGGCTCAAGCGGTGTTCCTTCATTTGTTCCAGCGCCTTGTACACACTCATGTTGTCGTGGAAGTAGGTTGCCGGATGCACAGCCTCTTCGAGCTTGAGTTCGGGTTGGTCAAAGCGGAATATGAGGTCTTTCAGGCCGACGATGCCCAGCATGTTGTCGAATGTGCGGTCAATCACCGGATATGTCTCATAGAGATTTTCTTCCAGGATAGCTTTTATTTCTTCTTTTGTGTTGTGTATGTCCAGTGCCACGATGTCGGTACGGTGGGTCATGAGGGAGCTGACCTTCAGGTCGCCCAGCAGGAACACGCGCTCCACGATGTCCTGTTCCACTTCCTGCACCTCGCCGTCTTCCTTGCCTTCCTGCACGATGGATTTGATTTCCTCTTCGGTCACTTTGCTTTCGGCTTCCTTGATGCCCAGCAGGTTGTACATGGTCTCCGTGCTTTTGGCCAGTATCCACACAAACGGAGCCGCAATGACCGACAGGCAATACATGGGCCGCGCCACGGCCTTGGAGGCTTTTTCAGCGGCGCTCAGTCCGATGCGTTTCGGCACCAGCTCGCCAAACAGGATGGTGAGGTAGGTCACCAGAATGATGATGATGGTTTGTCCCGTCAGCCGGGCGTATGCAGCCGGAAATCCGGCATCGACCAACAGTTTGGCAAAGTCGTCGGCCAGCGTGGCGCCCGAATAGATACCGGTCAGGATGCCGATGAGCGTGATGCCGATTTGTACGGTGGACAGGAAGCGGTCGGGGTCGTTGGCCAGCTTGAGGGCCATCTTGGCTGATTTGCTTCCTTTCTTGATATCAGTAGAGAGACTGGACTTTCGGGCCGATATGACCGCGATTTCCGACATGGCGAATACGCCGTTGAGTAAAATAAGTAGTATAATTATGACTATTTCGTCCATATAATATTGATAGATTGATAATGCTGGATTGATATGGTTGTGTTTGTGGCAGACGGACTTTCGGAGAAGTCCGCCCGTTGGGGAAAGGAAGAAAAAAGGTCAGGCACGGAGCGGATAGCTAATCACACGCTTCCCGCTCAGGAAGGTGCGATGCTCCATGCGCTTCGTGCCTATAAAGAAATGTATGGATGTGTGCGGTTTCATGTTGCCGCAAATATAGGAAGGAAACAGGTACTTCCCTCGATAGCATGAAAAACTTTCATAAATTTTAACCAGCCAGAGTCGTTACCAGAACCGGTTGTGTTCGCTGCTATATTCAAACCCGGCCTTGGCCAGTGTCTGAACGAGGTGTTGTTTGTCTACATGCAGGTCGTCGCACAGGGCGTCGAGCGAGGGATAGGTGTCACGCAGTTTCATGTTGATGACGCTGAAGAGCATCATCGGGTCTTGGGGAAGTTCCATCGTTATAGTTGTTATAAACAGATAATCGCCTGCAAAGGTAGGCGATTATCTGTTAGGTTGTATTGCAAGCATGTGAAACTTTTCAATTGATGTCCACAGGGACGATGGGTTGCTGCTTCACCTTGTCGAGCGGAACGGCTTGGTAGGTCGTGCGGGCAAAATCGATGCGTTTCAGGTCGATGCTGCGAATCGTGCTGTCATACATTGTGCGGTAATAGATGACACGGTTCGTGGGGTCGGTGGCCGATGTCCACTGTGTGGCGCTGGGCAGGTCGGGGGCCTGCTCTCCCCGTGCCACTTCGATGCCGATGGGGATATCGAAGTTGTTCAGTATCTGGAAACACTGGCGCACGGCGTCTTCAGCCGACGCGGCTTGCGGGGCTGTGGCCTGGTAGAAGGCGGCACGCACGAAGCGCGAGGGAGGCGTCACGTCGCCGGGGATGCCCAGAAAGCCGCTGCCCGCTCCGAACGAAGTCAGCTGTGCCGCGCCCAACTGCTGTGCCGGGGCACTGCCGGGAAAGAGGTTGACGTAGTTGTTCAGGTTGGTCAGTTGCCATTCAAATCCCGGCGAGTTGGTCAACACGCCCAGCGTGTTCTCGTAGAAGCGTGCCTGTCCGTCGATGATTTCAAGCACAATCTGTCTGCCCGACGGGTCGGCGAAACGCCAGTGTACGGTCGATGCGCGCGGGTCTATGGCCACCACGTGTACGCTTTTCACAGCTTGCTTCACTTCGTCTATCGTCTCACAACTGCCCAGAATCCAGCTCACCAGTTGCAGATCGGCTATGGTGCTTGCTTTCTGTGCGGAGTCGTAGGTTTCGTATTGGCCGTAGCGCGGGAAGTAGAACAGCCCGGCCGACAGTCCTTTCTCGTTGACGCCTTCGGCCACGAACTCTTTCTGTTCCACGGCCAGCCCCACGTAGCCCAACCGTGCCTTGAATGTCATGCCGTCGGTAGTCCCTCCGGGCGTGTAGGATTGTTGCACATGGCCTCGCGGCACGATGACATACCGGCTGTTCAGGTCGCTTCCGCCCCATTCGATGGTACGTGCCAGGACGGGCAGGCCGCCCGCGGTTCGCAGGGTGATGCCCGTGCAGGCTGTTGTCTGCGGCACATGTAGCGCCAGACAGATGATGCTCGTGATGAGCATTGCAGATAGTCGTTTCATAACTGTAGGGTTATTTGTTCCCTGCAATATTACACCTATTATATATAGGATGCAAACATTCCGCCATGTTTCGTGAGCGGGAGGGTTATTCCGGCTGCACTTCGTTGGGCGAGGGCAGTTCTTTCCATCCTTCACCAAAGGCGTCATAGGCGTCGGTCACGACGACGAACGCCGTAGGATCGACCTCCTTTATTTTGAGCTTGAGTCCGGTGACTTCCTTGTAGCTGATGACGAGGAACAGCATCTCTTTGTCTTCGCCCGTATAGACGCCGCTGCTCTTGATGTAGGTTCCGGTGCGGTCGAGGTCACGCAGGATGTACGTGCGCAGTTCCTCCAGATGTTTGTCGCTGATGACGAAGATGAGTTTGTCGTTCTTCGCGCCATTGATCATGTAAGCGATGACGCGCGAGGTGACGAAGATGGCGATGAGCGAATAGAGCGACAAGTGCCATGACGGCTGAGATACATCGTCGGCCGTACCGATGCCGAACCCGATGACCAGCAAGCCAAAGCACACCACCGTGCCGTCGGCCAGCAGGATGGCGTTGGAGAAGCGTATGTGCGCGTATTTCTGGAGCAACATGCCCACGATGTCCGTACCGCCCGTGGTGGCCTGGTTGCGCACCACGATACCCGTGCCGATGCCTATCACCGTGGCGCCGATGATGCTCGTCAGCATCAGGTGGTTGCTCATGTCGAGCGTGCCGCCCAGCAGTTGCGTGGGGTCGAGCGCCTCAAGAGCTTCGCGGGTGGGATAGACCAGCGTGGTCAGCAAGTTCATGATGAGCGGTGTGGTCAGTGCCGCCGCAATGGTGCGCACACCGAGCTTGGAGCCGAGCAGGACGACCGAGAGAATGAGCAGGGGAATGTCGAACATGTAGCCGAACGTTCCCACCTGGATGGAAGGGAACAGGTTGTGGAGTACGATGCTGGCACCGTAGACTCCGCCCGGCACGATGTTATAGGGATTGATGAAAAAGACAAAGCCGGAGGCCAGTATGAAGCACCCCAGCAGGATGTTAATCCATGCGCGAATTGTTTTGTTCATAGCTATAGGTTTATAATTATGCAGCAAATATACAAAAGATTCGTCACTCCCGCATGGATTAGGCAGGAATTTTAGCTGTTTTCCTTCGGCGACAGGCCCATCTCGGCCGCTTTCCGGAGCAGGAACCCGTAGGCGGCATCATGTTCGTTGGGGATGACGCCGTCCAAGATGGCATCCTTGATGGCGCTTTTGAGCGTGCCCACCTCGCGGCAGGGAGCCAGTCCGAACACACGCATGATTTCCTCTCCGCTCACCGGGGGTTGGAAGTTGCGGATGCGGTCTTTCTCCTCCAGGTCTTTCAGCTTCCGGCGCACCAGTTTGAAGTTGTCCAGGAAGCGTTGCTTGCGCACCTGGTTCTTCGAGGTGATGTCCGCCTCGCACAGGGTCATCAGGTCGTCGATGTCGTCGCCCGCCTCGAACAGCAGGCGGCGCACGGCCGAGTCGGTCACCACATCGTCGGCAATGACGATGGGGCGCATATGCAGTCCGACGAGCTTCTGCACGTACTTCATCTTCTCGTTCATAGGCAGTTTCATGCGGCGGAAGATGTCCGGCACCATCTTTTCTCCTATATAATTATGGTTGTGGAAGGTCCACCCCGTGCGCGGCTCCCAGCGTTTGGTGCGCGGTTTGCCGATGTCGTGCAGCAGTGCGGCCCAGCGCAGCCAGAGGCCCGCTCCCTGCTTGGCTACGTTGTCCACCACCTCCAGCGTGTGGTAGAAATTGTCCTTGTGGGCGCGGCCGTTCATCGTTTCCACTCCCTGCAGGGCCGTGAGTTCGGGGAAGATGATTTCCAACAGTCCGCTGCGTTCCAGGTCGACCAGCCCGCGTGAGGGGACGGGCGAGAGGAGTATCTTGTTCAGCTCGTCGCTGATGCGTTCGTAAGATATGATGCGGATGCGTTCGCGGTTGCGCGCCAGTGCTTCAAACGTCTCATCGTCAATGTAGAACTTCAGCTGTGTGGCAAAGCGGATGCAGCGCATCATGCGCAGGGGGTCGTCGCTGAACGTCACGTCCGGGTCGAGCGGCGTGCGGATGGTTTTTTCCTTCATGTCGTCCAGCCCGCCGAACGGGTCCACCAGCTCGCCGAAGCGCGCATGGTTGAGGCAGACGGCCAACGCGTTGATGGTGAAGTCGCGCCGGTTCTGGTCGTCCTCCAGCGTGCCGTCCTCGACTACCGGCTTGCGCGAGTCGTGCGAGTAAGATTCGCGCCGTGCGCCCACGAACTCCACTTCGAGCGCGCCGCATTTCACTTGCGCCGTGCCGAAGTTGCGGAATACCGACACATGCGCCTTCTTCCCCAGTTTGCGTCCCAGTGCTTCGGCCATCGCTATGCCGCTGCCCACGACCACCACGTCGATGTCTTTCGACGGGCGTTCGAGGAAGAGGTCGCGCACGTAGCCTCCCACGGCATAACACTCCAGGCCCAGCTCGTCGGCCGTTTCGGAAATTTGGTGGAATATGGGTTTGTCAAATCGCTCAATCAAGTCGCTTTGTGTCAGTTCTATCATACGTCTATGGTTTATCGTGTGAGGTGCAAAGTTACGCCGATTCTTCCGAATAACCGCAGAAATGCGCAAATTTACGAACGTCGCGGCGTTGGCAGACCTCGATCACGGATGAGGAAACGGCCGTCGGAAGACAGGCTCCGGGCGTCCATATTCGCAGCCTTGAGCGGACATATCCCCGCCCGCGAGCGCCCATATTCCCGCTTGCGAGCCTTCATATTGCTCGTCAATGTCGCAGGATAATGACTGATTTGGGTTAAATTGGCAACACCGGTATCGAAAGTAGGGAATCGGGCTGGCTTAATGCAAATAAATGCGTACTTTTGCCAAACAACAAACAAACGAACTCATGAAGAAATATCTGTTTATAAGCTGCCTTGCGGTCATGCTGGCCGCGTGCAGCGACTACGACAAGCAAGCCCGGCCTTACTTGCAACGAGCCGAGGAATTGCTCGTGCAGGGACAATACAGCGAGGCCAAATCGCAGATTGACAGCATCCGCGCCCTCTATCCGAAAGCATTCGAGGCGCGCAAGGCCGGCATCCGCCTCATGCAGCAAATCGAACTCAAGGAGCAGGCCCGCACGCTGGCCTATCTCGACAGCGCCTACCGTGCGAAGGCGGCGACGCTGGATTCCATCAAGGGAAACTATGTCTTCGAGAAGGACACGGCCTATCAGGACATCGGCAACTATTTCAGTCCCTCGCAGACGGTGGAGAAGAACCTGCGCCGCTCCTACCTCCGCGCTCAGGTGAGCGAGCGGGGCGAGATGAGGCTTACGTCGATTTATTGCGGACAGAGGAACATCCACCACACGGCGGTGAAGGTGACTGCGGCGGACACTTTCGCGCAGACGCCCGTGTCGACGGACGTCTACGAGTCGTCCGACCTGGGCTGGCATACGGAGCAGGCCGACTTCGTGTTGGGCCGCGACAGCAGCGTGATAGACTTCATCGTGATGCACCGTGCCGACCCCATCCGGGTGGAATACTTGGGCGAGCGTCCCTATCGCACGACGATGACGCGTGCCGACCGCGACGCGATAGCCGATGTGTACCGGCTGACGCAGGTGCTCTCGGCCATGGAACAGATACGGGCGGACAAGCGTGAGGCCGAGCTGAAGGTTGAGTTCATCAAGCGGAAAATGGCGGAAGACGCCGCCGGGGATGGCAAATGACAGGAAGGCGTGGCAGGAGAGAGAACACACGGCGGGGCGGGATGCCCCGTTACTTTAATCCGTTCTGTTTTAATAAGGCTGCAATCTCGGCCTGAGTGATGGAAGACCGCTCGGCCTTGTCGTAGATGGTGATGAGGTTGATTTCGGTTTCGCCAATGGCCACAACTATGGTGAAGGTGATGACCCGTGCGCCGCCGCTTTTCCCTCGTCCTTTGGAGGTGATGGCCATGCGCACCTTGCGCAGGCCGCCTCCAAGGTCGGCGCCTAGACGGGGATTGGCTTCCAGATCTCTAAGTAAACGGGCATAGTCATTTGCTATGGAAGCATAACGCTTGCCCAATCGCTTGATTTCTTTATCAAAAGAAGGGACGGTTGTGATTTTATACTTCATCTTCTAATTCTTTTAAGAGTTCTTCGGCTGGTCTTGTGCGTCCCGCCTTCATGTCTTTCAAACCGGCATCAATCATGGCCAACACTTCTTCCTTGCTGATGTATTCGGTCTCGTCTTTAGGCTTGAGGTCTTCGTTCAATCGCTCGGCGAGCCACTTCTTGTTGCTCTTGGGAAGCGATTGCAAGTAAAGCCACAAGTTTTCCATTGCTGCGGATGTTCTCATAGTTGTTCCTCCTTAATTAATAGATGGTTTACATGGGCAAAGGTAGTGAAACATCTCCAATAGTCCTTGTTGCACAGAGCTTTTCTTTGCCCGTGTGTGAGGATATTTGTGCTATTTTGGGTCTTATAAGGCGCGGCTTTTGCCTCTTTTAGGAAAAAATATAGTACTTTTGCGGGGTATTAAGCATAAGTAACAGAACAACATGGCAGAAAGAAAAGTAAGAGTGCGCTTTGCGCCTAGTCCTACCGGTGCGTTGCACATCGGAGGCGTCCGTACCGCTTTATATAATTATTTGTTTGCCCGTCAGCATGGCGGCGACCTGATATTCCGCATTGAGGATACCGATTCCAGCCGTTTCGTGCCCGGTGCGGAGGAATATATCATAGAATCATTCAAATGGCTTGGTATCAAGTTTGACGAAGGCGTGAGCTTCGGAGGCGACCACGGCCCGTACCGTCAGTCCGAACGGCGCGACATCTATAAGAAGTATGTCCGTCAGTTGCTCGATGCGGGCAAGGCTTACATAGCCTTTGACACGCCTGCCGAGCTGGAGGCCAAACGTGCCGAGGTGCCCAATTTCCAATATGACGCCCACACGCGCGGCATGATGCGCAATTCATTCACGCTTCCGAAAGAGGAGGTAGACCGGCTTATAGCCGAAGGACGGCAATACGTCGTGCGTTTCAAGATAGAACCCAATGAAGACGTGCATGTCAACGACCTTATCCGTGGCGATGTGGTTATCAACTCGTCTATTCTGGATGACAAGGTGCTCTACAAGTCGGCCGACGAACTGCCTACTTACCACCTGGCCAACATTGTGGACGATCACTTGATGGAAGTCACCCACGTCATCCGTGGCGAGGAGTGGTTGCCGTCGGCTCCGCTTCATGTGTTGCTCTATCGCGCCTTCGGCTGGGCCGACACGATGCCGGAGTTTGCCCATTTGCCCCTCTTGTTGAAGCCCGATGGCAAAGGCAAGCTCAGCAAGCGCGACGGCGACCGTTTGGGATTCCCCGTGTTCCCGCTCGAATGGCATGACCCCAAGACCGGCGAAGTGTCGTCGGGTTTCCGCGAGTCGGGTTACTTGCCCGAAGCGGTGCTCAACTTCCTTGCCCTGCTGGGCTGGAATCCCGGTAACGACCAGGAACTGATGACGCTCGACGAGATGGTACGTCTCTTCGACATACGCCGTTGCAGCAAGGCCGGCGCGCGTTTCGACTACGTGAAAGGCATCTGGTTCAATCATGAGTATATCTTGAAGATGAGTGATGAACGTGTGGCCGAGCTGTTCATGCCCATCCTGAAAGAACATGGCATCGATGCTCCGATGGACAAAGTGGTGACTGTGGTCGGCATGATGAAGGGCCGCGTCAACTTCGTTAAGGAACTTTGGGATACGTGCAAGTTCTTCTTTGTGGCTCCCACCGAATATGATGCCAAGACGGTGCAGAAACGTTGGAAGGAAGATTCCGCCGAGATGATGACCCGTCTGGCCGACCTGTTGGAGAGCCTTGACGACTTCTCGCTGGAAAACCAGGAGCGGGTGGTGATGAAGTGGATTGAGGACAATGGCCTGCACACGGGCAACATCATGAATGCTTTCCGCCTGACGCTGGTGGGCGAAGGCAAAGGTCCCCACATGTTTGACATTTCTTCGGTGCTGGGCAAGGAAGAAACCATCGCACGCATGCGCCGTGCCATTGAAGTGCTGAAATAATATTTCGCTCATGTACAGCTTTGTCATTTGCATCTACCTGATGGTTGTCAAACTGGTGTCGCTCTTCAATGCGAAGGCGCGGCTCATGGTGCGCGGCCATGCACAGGTGTTCCGCATGCTTCGTGAACGCATCAAGCCGGGAGAAAGGTATCTGTGGTTTCATGCTGCTTCCTTGGGCGAGTTTGAGCAGGGGCGTCCGCTGATGGAACGCATCCGCCGCGAATATCCGGAGTATAAGATACTGCTCACATTTTTTTCCCCGTCGGGGTATGAGGTACGCAAGAACTATGCGGGAGCCGACATCATTTGCTATTTGCCTTTTGACACGCCGCGCAATGTGCGCCGTTTCCTAGAGTTGGCTCATCCCTGCATGGCTTTCTTCATCAAGTACGAGTTCTGGCAGAACTATCTGAAAGGCTTGCAGCGGCGCGACATCCCGGTGTACAGCGTTTCGTCTATCTTCCGTCGGAACCAAGTGTTTTTCCGTTGGTATGGCGGGAAGTACTATAAAGTGCTTACCCGTTTTACCCATCTTTTTGTGCAGAATGAAGTTTCAAAGGATTTGTTGGCCACGTTGGGCATTCACAATGTGACGGTGGTGGGCGATACCCGTTTCGACCGCGTCATCGAGATATTCCGTCAGACCAAGCAGTTGCCTTTGGTGGAAGCGTTTAAGGGACAGTGTCGCCGGGTAATGGTGGCCGGCAGTTCATGGCAGCCGGATGAGGACATTTTCATTCCTTACTTCAATGCACATCCTGAGATGAAGCTCATCATCGCTCCGCACGTTATAGGCGAAGACCATCTGAAGGAGATTACCGGCAAGCTCAAGCGTCCCTATGTGCGCTACACGCAGACGACGGAGGAAGAGGCGGCCAAGGCCGATTGTCTTATCGTGGACTGTTTCGGCTTGCTTTCGTCCATCTACCGTTATGGCGAAGTGGCCTATGTGGGCGGTGGCTTCGGCGTGGGCATCCACAATGTGTTGGAAGCAGCGGTTTATGGTGTGCCCGTACTCTTTGGTCCGAACAATCACCGCTTTCAGGAAGCCCGTCAGTTGCTGGATGCCGGAGGCGGTATAGAGGTGACGGATGAGGCTTCGTTTCGCACGGAGATGGACAAGTTGCTCACGGATGAAACCTATCTGTCCGACTGTGGGCATCGCGCGGGCACATACGTCCACGGACATGCCGGGGCCTCGGACAAGATACTGGGCAGTATTGCACTTTAACCTATTACCATAATTGAGATACCATAGGAAACACTACAGGGTGATGAAGAAGATAAGATTTGGTTTATTGTCGCGCATCATTCTGGCTATTTTGCTGGGAGTGGCCTGCGGGCATGTGTTGCCCGCATGGTGTGTGCGCGTGTTTGTTACGTTCAATGGCATATTCAGTGAATTCTTGGGGTTCATCATTCCCCTTATCATTGTAGGACTGGTGGTGCCGGCCATTGCCGATATAGGAAAAGGGGCAGGGCGAATGTTGCTTGTCACAGTGCTTGTGGCCTACGGCGCTACTTTGTTCTCAGGCTTCCTTTCCTACTTTACCGGGGAACTGGCGTTCCCATACTTGATAGACCCCGATGCTTCGTTGAGCGGCGTAAGCGATTCTGTCTCTCCGGAACCTTATTTTACTGTGCCCATTCCTCCAATGATGGATGTCATGACGGCTTTGGTGCTGGCTTTCACGCTGGGCTTGGGAGTAGCCGGATTGGCCTCAAAGGCATTGAAGCAAGTGTTTGATGATTTCCGGGACATCATTTCGGCTACCATCAGTGCCGTCATTCTGCCACTGTTGCCCATTTATATATTCGGCATATTTCTGAATATGACCCACACGGGACAAGTATGGAGCATTCTGGTGGTGTTTGTCAAGATTATCGGAGTCATTTTCGTGCTGCATATCCTGCTGCTCGTTTTGCAATATTCGGCAGCTGCGGTTTTCGTACGTAAGAATCCCTTCAAGTTGTTGGCGCGCATGATGCCTGCTTATTTCACGGCACTCGGCACACAGTCCTCGGCTGCCACCATCCCTGTGACATTGGAACAAACGAAGCGCAATGGCGTGTCGGACAGTGTGGCCGGTTTTGTCATTCCGCTTTGCGCCACCATCCACTTGTCGGGCAGTACGCTGAAAATTGTGGCCTGCGCTTTGGCGTTGCTGATGATGCAGGGGCTTCCCCACGGGTTGCCGCTTTTTGCCGGCTTCATCTTTATGCTGGGCATCACGATGGTAGCTGCTCCGGGAGTTCCCGGCGGAGCCATCATGGCGGCATTGGGCATATTGGAGTCCATCTTGGGTTTTGATGCAGAAGCCCAGGCGTTGATGATAGCTCTTTACATTGCCATGGACAGTTTCGGCACGGCATGCAATGTGACCGGCGATGGTTCCATCGCGCTTATCATCGACCATTTCATGGGACCGCGCAAGAAGTAAGGCCGGTGCCGTGGAAATCTATATGCGACTGCGTCGGAATGGATTGAAACAACAGACACGGACATGCAGAGTTTTTATTTCCCTGCATGTCCGTGTCTCTTTTTTGTTGTCGTTCTGAAGCAACGATAGCGTTCGTATATTTTTCTTCCTTTACAGCTTTAGTGTCACTTCCACCGGGCAATGGTCGGAGCCAAGGATGTCTGTGTGGATTTTTGCCCCGGCGAGCTTTTCTTGCAGGCGGTTGGACACGACGAAGTAGTCGATGCGCCACCCGGCATTCTTTTCTCGCGCGCGGAAGCGGTACGACCACCACGAGTAGATGCCCTCTGTGTCGGGATAGAAATAGCGGAACGTGTCGGTGAAGCCCGCGTCGAGCAGTTCCTGAAACTTGGCGCGCTCCTCGTCGGTGAAGCCCGCGTTCTTGCGGTTCGACTTCGGATTTTTCAGGTCTATCTCCTTGTGGGCCACGTTCAGGTCGCCGCAGACGATGACCGGTTTGTGTGCGTCGAGCCGTTGCAGGTAGGCACGGAAGGCGTCCTCCCACGTCATGCGGTAATCCAGACGGCGCAGGCCGTCCTGCGAGTTGGGCGTGTAGACGGTCACGAGATAGAAGTCGTCCATTTCGAGCGTGATGACACGTCCCTCGCGGTCGTGCTCCTCGATGTCCAGGCCATAGGTCACGCGGAGCGGCGTGTGGCGCGTGAAGACGGCCGTTCCGGAATAGCCTTTCTTTTCGGCGTAGTTCCAATAGGAAGTGTATCCGTCAAACTTCAGGTCGAGTTGTCCTTCCTGCATCTTGGTCTCCTGCAGGCAGAAGAAGTCGGCGTCCAGCCTTCGGAACGCGTCGCCGAATCCTTTGTCGCAACAGGCGCGCAGCCCGTTGACGTTCCATGAAATCAGTTTTATCATAAGTCTTTAGGGGTATGTCAGATAAACAATTCCGGCTCGCGGCGTGCGCTGAACTTGGCGTGCAGCATGGCCGTATAGGGCGTGTCGAATGTAAGCGCGCCCGCAGGACATGCTTTCACGCAGGCGCAGCACTTGATGCAGGTTGAGGGCTCGGTCTGCACTTCTCCTTCATCGGTCATGCGGATGGACATCGTGGGACAGCAATCGACACACGTGCCGCAGCCCGTGCAATCGTCCTCGTGCCATACGGGCGCCTGCGGAGTGGGGGTGCCCACCTCGCGATAGGGCACGTTGCCTTTGATGAAGAAAGGTTCACTGTTTCCGCTTTCGTGCTTGATGCGTGCACGCCGTCCGAAGTCGGAGGCCAGTGCAAGGTCGGCCTCGTCGGGACGTCCCTCGGCGATGGGCATGCCGGGACGGCTGTAGGAATGTTCGCCGATGAAGGCACCGGCAGCCACGGGCACGAAGCCCTGTGCCGTCATGACATCGCGCAGCTCCACGAGCGCATCTTCATAGTCGCGATTGCCGTAGACCACGATGAGGATGGCGGGTGTCCCTTCGCCGCGCACGTCCTTCAGGCGTTGCAGGGCCAGGGGCGCCACCCGTCCGGCATATACCGGCACGGAGATGACGGCCATGCAGTCGGCCCCGATGGCGAATGGTTCGCGAAGCTGACGGCAGGTCAAGTCCAGTTCGTCGGCCTCCGTGCCCTGCCATCCACGGGCCACGGCACGTGCAATCTTCAGGGAAGTATGAGTGGGTGAAAACGTAATCACCCGCGTGTGTGTGATATTCATAAACGTAGGTTTTGATTGATAAGTTAGTCGGTAATTGGCACAAAGGTAACCATTTTTCAGTAAAAACATGAAGGCCGTTCCCTCCGGAATGAATAACTTTGACCACACGAACAATAAACCCCGACATACGACCGCTTATGAAATTCAATTGGTTCCGAAAAGAAGAAAAAGATTCCATCCCCGTGGAACAAATGAAATGGCGCAATGCGCACGAACTCTATTTCCTTCTGGCTCACGACCGTGAAGGCTCCGTCATAACCTCCCGCACAAACGTCGGAGAGTCGGAACATTACTATTATTTCGACTTGCAGGAACACATGACCCGCGTGCGCAGCAGTGCGACAAAGGCACAGTTTCTGATGAACGATGAGACGGAAGAAGCCTGGATGATACTCGCGCCGAACGGAATGCTCCGGCAATGGGGAGAGAAGGATATCGACTTCGCCTGCGTGGACACGCTGGACAACGTGGAGTACGTACACGCCCTGCACGCCAAGTTCTGGTTTTCGATTGGAGACTTCAAAAACGGCGTGGCGCAGGTGCACTGGACGGCTTATCCCGACGGCCAATATTTTGCCGACGAAGACGGATTTGGCGCCGAGTCGAACAGCGAGGTGAACATCTATGCCTATACCGATCGCTCCGCCCGCATCGTGGTGCCTTTTCAGCCGATGAACAAAGAGGAAAAAGAGCGGTGGAGAACCGTGGCGGAAGGGAAGGCTTGACGGCTGATGAGGCTGTGCGCGGACTGCTTTTTCTCTCCATATCACGGCTCGCGAGCGGCAATATGGACGGACACGAGCGCAGATATGTACGCTCGCGAGCCGTGATATGCCCGCTTCGGGCGAAGGAATTTGTGAAGGTAGAACAAATCTAATACTAGCTGCTATCGCCACAAAAAAGTCAGAATCTCGCTTTTTTATATTAACTTTGCCCGTCATAGCACGAAATACAACATAAACACCGACACATGAAAGTCATCGACTTGATAAAAAGCACGGAGAAAACGGCCTTCTCCTTCGAGATACTCCCTCCTCTGAAAGGGAAGGGAATCGACAAAGTGTATCAGACCATTGACACGCTTCGTGAGTTTGATCCTCAATATATCAACATTACCACTCACCGCAGCGAATACGTGTACAAAGACTTGGGCGGCGGGCTGTTTCAGCGCAGCCGTCTGCGTCGGCGTCCGGGCACCGTGGCCGTGGCCGCCGCCATCCAAAACAAATACGGCATCACCGTGGTGCCCCACATTCTGTGCAGCGGTTTCACGCGCGAGGAAACGGAATATGTGTTGCTCGACCTGCAATTTCTGGGCATCACCGACCTGCTGGTGCTGCGTGGCGACAAAGCCAAACACGAACGTCTGTTCACTCCGGAAGTCGACGGCTATGAACACGCCATCGAGCTGCAGGCGCAGATCAACGATTTCAACCGGGGCGTGTTTGTCGACGGCTCGCCCATCGAGGTCACCGGAACTCCCTTCCACTATGGCGTGGCATGCTATCCGGAAAAACACGAGGAAGCACCCAACATGGAGACGGATATCTATTGGCTGAAAAAGAAGGTGGAAGCCGGTGCCGAATATGCCGTGACCCAGCTGTTCTATGACAACAGGAAATATTTTGATTTCGTGGAGCGCGTGCGGCGCGAGGGCATCACGGTGCCCATCATTCCGGGCATCAAGCCTTTTGCCAAACTGTCGCAACTGAACATGGTGCCCAAGACGTTCAAGGTCGATTTGCCCGAACCGCTAGCCTCCGAAGCCGCCCGTTGCCGGAACGATGAAGAGGCAGCCGCGCTGGGCGTGGAATGGTGCGTGGCCCAATGTCGGGAGCTGATAGCTGCCGGCGTGCCCAGCATCCACTTCTACACCGTTTCGGCCGTGGACAGCATCCGCCGGGTGGCCCAGCAGATTTTTTAACCGATTCATCGTCGTCGCCTATGTTCTTCAAGGATATCATCGGACAAGAAAACGTCAAGGAGCGTCTCCTGACCGAGGTGCGCGAAGGGCGCATCCCTCACGCCTTGCTTCTTGCCGGGCCTGAAGGCACCGGTGCCTTGCCCTTGGCCATTGCCTATGCCCGTTTTCTGCTCTGCACCCGTCGCGGGGAGCATGACGCCTGCGGCACGTGCCCCTCGTGCGTGAAGGTGAACAAGCTGGCACATCCCGACCTGCACTTTGTCTTCCCCGTGGTGAAGCGCAAGAGCGGAAGCGACACCGTGTCCGATGACTACATCGCCGAGTGGCGCGAATTGGCCATTGGCACGCCCTATTTCGGTCTCAACCATTGGCTGGACGCCATGGGCGCGGAGAACCAGCAGGCCCAAATCTTTGTGAAGGAGAGCGACGAACTGACCCGCAAACTCAACCTGAAGTCGAGCGAGGGTGGTTATAAGGTGGTCATCATCTGGTTGCCGGAAAAGATGAAAGTGGAATGTGCCAACAAACTGCTGAAGCTGCTCGAAGAGCCGCCCGCACAGACGGTGTTCATGCTCGTGAGCGAGGAGCCCGACGCCATCCTGCCCACCATTCTGAGCCGTACGCAACGTGTCAACGTCCCCCGTGTGGATGACAACATCATAGCCGGAGCCCTGACAAGCCGTTTCGGACTCAGTCCGGCCGATGCCTCCGAAACGGCCCGTCTGGCCGAAGGCAGCTTTTTGCAGGCACTCGAGATTATCCACCTGAACGATGACAACCGCCGCTACTTTGACCTGTTTGTCAGTCTGATGCGTCTGGCCTATCAGCGCAAGGTGAAGGAGATGCGCGAGTGGAGCGAGGTGGTTGCCGCCATGGGCCGGGAACGCCAGAAGCATTTTCTGGCTTATTGCCAGCGCATGGTGCGCGAAAGTTTCATCTCAAACTTTCATCGCCGCGAACTGACTTATATGAACCGTGATGAGGAGAATTTTACGGCACGCTTCGCACCGTTTGTCAACGAGCGCAACGTGGCGGGCATAGCCGACGAACTGGCCGAGGCGCAAGCCCACATCGAGCAGAACGTCAACGCCCGCATGGTGTTCTTCGATTTCGCGCTGAAAATGATTGTACTATTACTGAAGTGACCCGTTCACACACCCCATAAAACAAATAAACGCTATGGATTTCAAACTGAAAAACGGCTGTGGCAACCTTTCCGCCAAAGGATGCGGCCGACAAGATAACAAACTCAACACTTACGATTGGCTGGCCGATATACCCGGCAACGAAGACACCTGTGACATGGTGGAAGTGCAATTCAAAAACACACGCAAAGGCTACTATAAGAACAGCAACAAATTGAAGCTCGAAAAGGGCGATATTGTGGCCGTGGAAGCCAGTCCCGGGCACGACATCGGAACTGTGACCCTCACAGGACGGCTCGTTCCTCTGCAGATGAAGAAAGCCAACCTCAAGCCGGATGCCGAAATACGTCGCATTTACCGCAAGGCCAAGCCCGTGGACATGGAGAAGTATAACGAAGCAAAGGCAAAAGAACATGACACGATGATACGCTCGCGACAGATTGCCGCTGACCTGAAGCTGGATATGAAGATTGGCGACGTGGAATATCAGGGCGACGGCAACAAAGCCATCTTCTACTACATTGCTGACGAACGGGTGGATTTCCGGCAGCTCATCAAGGTGCTGGCCGATGCCTTTCATGTACGCATCGAGATGAAACAAATCGGTGCACGTCAGGAGGCCGGACGCATAGGCGGCATTGGTCCGTGCGGACGTGAATTGTGTTGTGCCACGTGGATGACCAACTTTGTTTCCGTGTCGACCAATGCAGCCCGCATACAGGACATCTCGCTCAATCCCCAGAAGTTGGCTGGGCAATGTGCCAAGTTGAAATGTTGTCTTAATTATGAGGTGGATGCTTATGTGGAGAGCTCCAAGCGTATGCCGTCGCGTGAAATCACGCTGGAGACCAAGGACGCCACGTATTATTACTTTAAGGCTGATATTCTGAAAGGCATCATCAGCTATTCCACCGACAAAAACTTTGCGGCCAATCTGGTTAACATCACGGGGAAACGCGCTTTCGAGGTCATCAATATGAACCGTAACGGCATAAAGCCTGACAGTTTGTCGGAAGATGAACACCAAGGCGAGCCCAAACGTCCCATCGACTTGCTGGAGCAAGAAAGCCTGACCCGCTTCGACAAGGCCAAAAAGAACAAGAAGAAAAAGAAAAGCAATCCGGCTCAAGCTGAAGGCAAAAAGAACGAGCCGAAAAAGCCGCAGACTGAAGGTAAAAAACAGTCCAACAAGAATCCGCAACAGACGTCGGGCAACCCACAACCGGAGCGCAAACCGGGAGGAGGCAACAGCAAGCGACGCCATAAGGAGGGTAACCGGCAACCGCAGGACACGGTCAAAAAACAACAGGCTCCGAATGCGGACAATACGCCTCAGTAGATGCATCTCGTTACCCAACTGTTGAAGAACATCATCCTGCCGATGGCAATTGTTTTGCTGTCGGCAGGATGTCATGCGCCCGAAGGATATCATGCCTTCCGTACGTTGCCGGTCGAGGGTTGGACACGGGGTGATACGCTTTGCTTTGCTCTTCCTCGGCAGGCTCATACCGTGTCATGTCGTGCCACGATCGAAATACGCCACACGGGGCGTTATCCTTACCGTTCGTTGTGGCTTCTTGTAAGTCACAACACAACAGATTCGCTGCAGTTCCGAACCGACACCATTGAATGTGCACTCACCGACGCACACGCGCATTTTGATGGCACGGGTGTCAATGACCTTTATCAGAAGTCTTTTCCCTTGTCGCCCATGACCTTGAAAGCCGGCACCTCACCCATCATACGGGTCGTCCCGTTCATGAAAGACCGCTTCTTGCCCGGCATCACCGATATTGGTGTGCGTCTGACTCCCGCCCCGTAGAGATAAGCCGGGAATAGGGCTCTTGTTCAAAAAGAAAAGAAGGTGCGCTTTTTGACACACCTTCTCCACTTGATTATTTTTTTGCTGCGATGGGGAGAAGCCTCATGCTTCTTCCTTTTCGCTCAACAGTTTCTCCAATTCTTCGTCCGAATAATCTTCCAGCGAACCGCCCTCTTCCTGCGAAGCCAGCAGTTCCTGTGCCACTTGGGCGGCAGATTTGGTCACTGTTTCGCAGTCCTGATAGGCCGACAGGTCGGCATTGGCGTCAACTGGTATGCCCTCTTCGGTAAAGTCCTTTTGGTATTGAGCGATGACGCGCAGGCATTCCTTGCGGAGACTCAGTTGTTTTTTCAGTTCCTTGATGTCATTGGTTGAAGCCAGCAGGCCGGTAGCAGCACCGATACCGGCACCTATCAGCTTGTCTTTCTTTGAACCGCCTGCAGCCAGTCCGCCCAACAGGCCGGCACCGGTTCCGATGCCCACTTTAGCTATGATAGCACCGCCTGACTTCAAGGCAGCCTTGAGGTGCTTGCGGGCTGTGCTGGGGTCACACACTGTACCGTTCTGGTCCACCAGACGGTAGGTCTTGCGGACGGTCTGGTCTTCGTTGCGGATGGTGTCGCCGTTTGCGTCCGTCTCTATCATTTCCACCACGCTGTACGAGGGCATCGTCTCAATGAGTTGTTTGGCCGAGATACTGTCTTCGGCAGCAACGGCCGTAGTGTCGGCGTTTTGTTCGCCTCCGCCCACGACACTTTGCACCGTCTCTGTAGCCTTCTTTAGTTTCTTCAAGAATCCCTGTGCCGAGGCACCCGTTGCGCAGAAGGTCATCAAGGTCAAGATGTAAACACTTCTCAAAATAATGTTTTTCATACGTTTAAAAGTTTTAATTGTTAATATAATGATTAGTTGTAAATTGCTATGTGCATGAGTTCGGACGTTGATTATTTGGTGTACATTTTCACACGGAACTGCTTCTTCATGTATGTGCCTCGCGCCTGGTGCATCAAGTCCTCGAAACTCATGTAGACAATTTTCTGGGGCGAATCTTCCTTCGGACGGAAAAGAATGCCCGTAGGCAGGTTGGTGCGGTTCAGTTCGATTTCGGCAATGCCGTTCTCACCCGATTGGCCCACCTGCTGGAAATTCATCTCCTCCTTCTTCAAGAGACGGCGGAAACGTTTGTCCGACGAGAAACTGTTAGACGACAGAGGCGTGAATCCCCGGTAAATCCACACCTCGACACCGGGAATTGGATTACCCTCGGAGAAGGTCTTCCACTCGACGAACGTGAATTTTACTTGCAAGTCCATGCTCATTAGCAGGCCTTTCATCAATTCGATACGTTTCAGGTAATAGTCGTCCGGATTGAACCGGCGGAGCTGTTCAATGTACTCAATGGCGTATGAGGCATACTCGGCCACTTCGGCCTGCGTGGCGTGCCCTTCCTTCTTCATCTTGGCAATTTGCTGGAAGCAACGGGCGGTGAGGTTGTCATAGTACGCACACGAGTCGCACAGCGAGATGGCGGCCCGGATGTTCGGCCGGAGGTCGGATACAACCGATTCACCCGTCTGTAGTGCTTTGTCATAGGCGGCGCGGGCCTGCTTGTACTTGCGCATTCCGAAGAGGCGGCTACCCTCGTCCATTAGGGCGCAGCACTGGCTGGTGAATACCTCCGTTTCCATCACGATGGGCAGGACAACGTAGCGGCGCAGGATGCGGGGTTTCAGGTCGCCTATGTAGATGGACAGCAAGTTGGTACCATCGCCGTAGATCGTCACATTGGAGAGGTTGGCTAGGTACATTTGGGTTTCCTCCAGTTTTCGGTCGACTCTTTCAATTTCATCCCATTCGGGCGCATTCTCGGCTAATTGGCCTGAATCCATGATCTTGTCCAACTCGGCTTGACGTTTCTGCAATTTATCCAGTTGGTCTCGCACCTCGTCTAGCTTGGCCACGGGTATGACAACGCTCACTTTCAATAGGGAGGCGTCTTCTGGGCTTTCCTTCATGGTGATGCGTGCACCCAAGTCGGACGGGCATTTCACTTGCAGTGATTTCAGCGTGGATGTAAACTCTAGAGCGGCTTCGGTCTCGCTTTTATAGACATCGTTCACCATAGTCTGGTCGTCGTAGCGGATGGGGTTGGCCACTTCTTCCAGGCGGTAGGCCTGCAGATAGTCCGTAGCGTTCAGCGAGGCCAGTAACGGGGCGCGGTAGGGGTTGCCCATACGGCTTACCTCCAGCTTGGGCTGTTTGGTGTCGCGCACGTCGATGATGACGTAATAACGGTAGTTCCCGTCTGAGTCCTTTCCGCGGAGGTCTACGGTGGCAGGAAATGCCTTGTTGACTACGACGATGACCAGATCTTTGTGCTTCGATAATATGAGTACGCCTCGGTTGCCTCCCAAGTCCTCAAAACAGTCGTCTTCCGGCGAACGATTCAGTTCGTTGGTACCCAACTGCGCCCACGTAGGCAGGGCCAGCAGGCAGAGGAATATCATCCAAAGTATTCGTTTCATGTCGGTAAGTATAAAGGTTTAGCAATCAGAGGTCAAAGGCACCCAAGGTGGAAATGTCGTTGTCCGGCTGCTGGTGTACGTCGCCCACCCATTCGGGCTGCCAGGTGCGTACGTGTATGATTGGGTCGCCACCGTCATCTGGAAATTCCCACAGTAGGAAGAGGTAGCCCTCGTCGCTATATGTGCTTGACGACCATTCCTGGTGCAAGCGCACGCCGTACATGTTAGGGTCGACTTTTGAGCGGGTAATGCCAGCGCAGCCGCCCTCTTCTCCGTTGTCGCCGATTTCGCTGAACTTGACGTTAATCCACTTGTTGCGCAGAAAGGCTTTTTTCAGGTTGCGGATGTACTGCTCTTTGTTTTGCTTGGTGTATTCCACCTTTTGCGACACAAAGTTGTTGTCGGCACTGGGACGGACGGTGACAACCTTACCGGTGATGATGAGCGCGTCATCGCTGAAGTAGCGGTTAATCACGTCGATGTCCTTCTGGTTGTAGGCCGTGCGGAAGCGTTCAATCTGCTGCATGATAATCATCTGCTTTTCCTTTTCCACCACGCTGCCACAGTGTTCTAGGCTTTCGGAAAGCTGGGCGTCTAGGGCGAGGCGAAAATCGGTCAATTTGCCTTGGGAGTCAAATTCGACTATGGCTTCCTGATAGGTCCCCATGCCGAAGTCCTCGCCTTCGGGTGTAATAATCAATGGAATGTGGCTCACCATCATTGAGCCGTCCTTGAATACCCAGCAGCGTTCCACTACTTCTTCGTCGTCGCAGTAGAACGGTGTGACGGCCCACAGGCGCAAGAGCGAGCGCAGTGAGAACTCGTCCATTGGTAGGCTGTTTGTCGTCAGAATTTCCTTGGCCTGCTGGGCGCGATTGATTTCGGTCAGCACTTGGGCCAGATTGCGTTGGGCAGCCTCTAAGCCGATAGGGCAGTCCACGCCTTCGTCGACAGTGAGGGTGACCTCCACCGCTTTACAGTCGGTTGCTCCCCATATCCCTATCAGGGCCATGGCGAGCATTGCACGTATCAGTATTCTCTTCATATTTTTGTTGTGTTATTAATATCGTAATGTCATTCCACCTCTACGCCGATGGCGCCGCAACCACGGTAGTTGGCTACGCTGTCGGATTGGTTGGTCTTCACATTGAGGCGGTCGGGACCGGGTGTCAGTATGGCGACGACTTTAGCTTCCTTGTTGTAGATAATCAGGTAGTACTTGTCGGGGTTGTCCAGCGAGGCGTAACGGTCGTATCCTTTAATTTTGCCTTCGCCCTCCATCTGTTTCACCTTCTCGGCCATGGCATAGTAGTCCGTAATCCCGGCCAACAGATTGATGGCTTCGGGTAAGACGGGTTGCAGCTTTTTTTCGACGGCCGGACGATTCTCATTCTCAATGACGACGGCGTTGTCGGTGGCGATAATATCTTTTTTTCGGACGTAGACGAAGTAGCGGAACATGTTGGTGCCGCGCGGCATGGACAGCGGAGTCCACAGTTCTTTGCGGTTGTTGACCACCAGATTGGCGCTGTCATTCATTTTCCTTTGGGTAGCTACCCACTTGTTTACCTCGTCGAATAAGCGCTCTTCGGCATAGATACGGGCATCTTCTTCAGTAGGAGCCGTAGACTCTGCGTAGATGTACTGCGAACTCTTCTTGATTTTATTTATCTGCTTCTTGATATCGTCGGTTGTCTGCCCCAGCGCGGTGGTCAGGGAGAGGAAGCAGAGGGTGATGGATAGTAGTATTCTCATTGCACTATTAACTATGGGTTATTCATGAAAAAGTTTTCGGTGACGTTCTGCAAGGGGGTGAAAGCGTAGAGTGTTCCCGCCATGATGCTGTTGCCCTGCAGCACGCTGTATGGCACAATTAAGCTGAGCGTGTGGCAGTAGGCCAGTTTGGTATTCACGGCAAAGAGTGTAGCGGACACGCCGGTGTCAGTGCGCTCTTTGATGCCCAGGTAGAGACGGCAGCCTGTGGTGTTGCAATAATGGACGAACTGCTGGAGGGTGACGGACAGAGGTTTGCGAATGCCTCCATACTTGTCGAGTGTCAGGCGCAGGGAGACCATATGTCGGGCGCACCCCGTCAGTAGCAGGTTGTTGAGGGCTTGGTTGGGATGTGTGGGGTCTGTCAGGATGCGGTAACCGCCGGGACACGTATCGTCGGGGCATAAGTAAAGTCGTGCACATATCAGGTCACAGAGGAACGTCCCGCCGTCGGCCACGGCCACGTTGTCCGCTGTCGAGACGGGGCAACTGCGCCAGGCTTCGGGCACAGTGTCGACCGGTAGGGCAGAGGCGGTGCGCTGGAGGTCGCGTTCGAGCATCTCTTCCAACTCGATCAGGTTGGCGCCCAGAAGAGTCTGACAGTCGGCGGAGATGCGGAGGGAGACCTGTCCGCTGCCTTTGCCCCACTCCATTAGGTAGGTCCTGCGTTCCTGCTCGTTGAGACTGAAGGGTGTCTCGGGCGTCAAAGTCTTGAGCATGGTGGCGTTGCCTTTCAGGAAGATAATGTCTTTCCGACTGGTGGCTTCGGCTTTGTCTTCGGGTTTCAAAACGTCCTCTTCGAGGGCGTAGCGTTCGATGAAGTCGAGCACAGGTCGGACATCGTGGGCTGCCGCCCAAGCGCTGTCGAAGAGCTTGTAGCCGATGTGTGACACGTCGCCATAGGCATTGGTGCGCACGCGCAGGCTGCGGCCGCGATAACTCCACGTCGCGTCATAATCTGCATCTGGTTCCAGCTTGTCCGGTAGGTTCAGCCCGATGCTGTGGGCCAAGCGCTCCAGATTAGGCACTTGGTAAGTGGGGGTAGCATTCACCGCCAAGGTGAACACTACCCATAACCATACCATATGGCAACGCAGGGACGTCATGGCTTCACGACAGTCTGGTTCCCATCGTGTTTCCAGTAGCCCAGGCCGCTGATGCGCCCGTCGCGGAACTCACCTTCGAAAGTGTCGCCGGGCTGTGCCACGAAATCTTTCGAGGAGACGATTTTGTGTTCCTGTTTGTAGGTGATGGTGCCGTAGCCATGAGGCTTGCCGTTCTTCAGTTCGCCGGTGTAAGAGCCGTAGCCTAGGTCGACGGTACCGCGTTTGGAGTCTGCCTGGGAAGCTTTAGGTTTGGGCGCGGGGACTTCGGGTTCCGGGTTTTCGGGAGCGACGACTGCAGTGTTGACGGGTGCTGGAGAAGCAACCGTTTTCGGTTCTTCCACAACAGGCTTGGGCTCTTCGCCCGCATTCAAGTAGGAGTAGACGCCATAGCCTCCACCGCCTAATATGACAGCAGCCGCGACAATCAAAGCAATCTTCTTCCCATTACCGTTGCCTTCGTCGTTGTTGTTCTTGTTTTTATGTTTGCCCGCAGCTTCACGCAAGGGCTGGTGGCAGTAAGGGCATTCGAACTCCCCGCCTGCTTCAATCTCAAAAACTTCTTTGTAGTGGTCGCAATCGATGTTTGCGCATGCACCTGTTTTCTTTGCCATATTCGAAATGTTTATTTAGTTATGATTCTGATTCCTTTTCTTGTTGCAATCCTTCTTTTAGTGAAAGTGGCTTGCGTACTCCGAACAGTAAGGGCACCTCGTCTTCTTTCAGTTCGGATGAAGCGTGGCCACCATGCGGACGCAGCAAAATCCCGACGCACGGCAGCCCGGAAGACGTGTGCATCAGGAGATGCGCATATCGTCGTCGCAGAGCTTCTCGGCCGCCTTGTTGAAGGCCACGAAGACCGGGTTGTTCTCGTTACCGTTGACCAGCGGGAGCAGGACGTTGTCGAGAGTTTCGCCCAGTTTCAGCATCAGTTGCTTGCGCTTCTCAATGTGCTTGTAGTTGGTGTCCATTTCCTCGATGACGGTTTTCTTCAGTGCGGCGGCATCCATGGCGCGGGTCATCTTGCTCAGTTCCTTGAGGGTGGAAACGATGTCTTCTCCGACAGGAATCCAGCGGCTGACGCGGCCCATGCGGTTCTTCTCGCCGGCAAAGCACATGGTCTTCTCGCCAGTTTCGGGGTCTTCGCGGGGTACGATGATACCGTCCAAGGTGTAGGCCATGAGGACAATCGGCATGAGGTCTTTCTCGGACTCTTCCTTGTTGCGGTTGAACAACCCCGGCAGTGGCTTGGCGAAACTTTCGGTGTGCACCACCATGCGGTTGACCTCGTTGCGGGTCAGGATGTCGTACTTCTCTTTCAGCACGCGCACGTTGTCGACGTAGCGCAGGGGGAATCCGCTGTGTGCGGTGATGACAACTATCTGATTACTCTTGAAGTTGACCGACACGTCGTTGTTCTTGTTGAACGGAATGGTTCCCGATTCGCCGAAGTCCTTGATGAAATCGTTGCGGAAGGTGTCGTCTTCTTCGTAGAGCGGCAGCGAAATTTGGATGATTTTCTGGTGGTTGGCAGCTGTTTCGGGGCTACCCTTTCCTTCTTCCGAACCGTTGAAGGTCAGGAAACTTTGGGCGGCGTTGTAGATTTCCTTGACGAAACGTTTGCGCTTTTCGGGCGTGCTGCAGTCGGAGTTGCGCAATTTGTCGAGGATGTTGACATTGACGAGGCGCATATTCGCGTTCTTCTTGGAGTATTCGTTCAGTTCGGCGCGCGACTGCTCTATGCAGACCTTCAGTGTCACTTCTTGCAGGGTGCTGAGGTTCATCTTTTTGGCCAAGGTGCTGAAAGAGGCGTTGGCGGCACCCACGGCTTTCACGATGTCGGCGCGCAGGCTGGCGGCGTGCTGTCGCTGGTTTTCTTGATTCTTGAGGAATCCTAGCACTGTTTCGCGCACTTGACGCGGGTCGTATTCCTTGACGACTTCGCCCCGCATGTCGTTCTCATCGGCATCGCTCAACTTGCACTTGTCTTCCGCTTGTTTCTTCATGATATCAGCAAACTCCTCGTATACCCGCATCAGCGGTTCCACGCTGTTGGCGTTGAGGAGCGTCAACATGTTCACCACCTCGAACAGTAGTTTGACGGCATAGCTGTAGGCAGTGATGGTGGTCATCAGCGTCAGTTGCTCGCGTTTGGCGTCGGCAAAGCGGCCAAACGTCTTGGTAGAGGCGTTGGTGACAGCATCGCGCAGCCAACCGATGTTGTTCCAGTCGCGGCGGATGTCCTCCAACTGGGCGTTCAGGTCTTCGTTGAGATAGGCCGTGCGCTTGTTGATCTTCTGTTTGTATTGGTCGATGCGCTCCTCGCACTTGGCCGATAGAACCTTGATGTATTTGTGCACTTCGATGATTGACAGTTCGCCCACTTTCCATTTGGCAAACAGGTTGTTCTCGATGCGGCGGCAAATCTCTTCGGCAAACCCTCCGATTTGCGACTCGTAGTTGGCATAGAATTTTTTCACGCCGCATCCCCGGTACATGCTGTCGAAGAAGTTCGTGCACAGTTGGTTGAACTCTTCGTACCATTCTTTCTTGGGGCATTCGGCCTGTACGTCCTGTTTGTAGCGGTCGACATACATTTCCCAACCTTGCACGATGGGCTTCCAGTTGGCGACGTGCTTCTCGATGGAAGGCAGTGGTTTGCTCAGGGTCAGGTATTCTTCACTTAGCAAGTTGCTCTCCAATTCGGCGCTTTTCTCCACCAATTCCACATAGTCCTTGCCGACCATGTCTTCCGCACACTCAATGTATCCTCGGGCATCGTCCCACAGTCCGTATAGCATTTGCATGGATGCCTGACGGGCTAAGTGATAGGCTCCGTACTCGACGACTTCTGTCTCGGGATATTCAATACGCTTCACGCCAAAGGTCATGAATTTGCGGCTGTGGACAGCCTCGCCCGCTTCGTTGGCTTCGGGCAGGAGGCCGTTGTTTTCATTCGTCTCCAGACGCGCCATCTTTCCGCCGTTCATTGCCGAAACAACAATCTTCTGGAACAGGAAGTCGCCCACGATGTTCGGCAGGACGTCGAACAGATTAACTTCTTTGCCAGCCTCATTGACGTTCGTATAGAGGTAGGCCATGTCGAAGGCGTCCTGTCCTTTCAACAAGCGGCGCACGTTGCCATACTCGTCAGTGTTGCCCTTTACGTCGGTGGGGAAATAACGTCCCACAGACATGGCGTTCAGCTCCAACAGGGCGGCATAGCCGTTAGGCTGGTAGAAGCGGTTGCTGTCTTCGCCGCCGGTGATTTGGATAATCTTCTCGGGAACGTAGAGGTAAAGCTGGATTTTGAACTTGCTGCGGTCGTCGCCCGTGCGCTGGAACTCGTTGCGGATTTGCGTCACGGCGTCTATGATGGACCCGGAACCCGTGCCGCCACCCAGTCCGGCACAAATGTGGAAAGTCACGTCGTCCACGTTCTCCTGTTCCTTCAACGCCCTTACGCGGGCATGTACCTGCCCGATGAACGTGTTCTGCGGCAAGCCGCACATGTTGTTGGCGATTAGCATGCGGCCGAATCTTCTGCGCTGTCCGCCGATGCCTTCGTTGATGATGGCGCCGATGCCTTCCTTCAGCAAAGCCTCGTCGCGACGGTTGATGAAAGCGTTAATACCGGGATATTGGTCGAGATTGTCCAGCACGCCGGCACCAATGCCGTTGATGGATAAGCGCTGGGCGGGCGACAACTGCACCGATGTGCCCAGCACCTGCCAACGTTCTTCGTTGTTCAGGTCGGTCAGACTCGAATCGACGTACAGGTACTCGATGTGAGCATCGCCTTCCGGGGTGTTCGAGCGAAATTCTTCGTAAATACGTTTACGCAAAGCGCACAAGACAGAACCGCCCGTGCCTCCTAATCCGATAACTAAATGGTTTGCCATATCTTATACATTATTATAATATTACATTTACAAATAAAATCAAAAATCATCGTAGCGTTTGGGACGCGCCTTGTGACGACGGCTGCTGCCAGTACGTCCGGTGCGCGATGAACTTGTCCGTCGACTGCCGCGCCCGGTTTGCTCCATCGTCTTGATGACCACGAAAGATGCCATGACGACAAACAATGCACTCCAACCCACACGCCGCCAGATGAAACGCGTCATGTAAGTACGTAACTCGTCGGCCATGGCCGAAGCGATGTTCAACGGCGTATGGCCTGTAAAGTCGGTCCCGCCGATAAAGTATCCGACCAGCGGCCATTCGTCTTGTATCAGTTTTAAAATGCCTTGACTGTCATCTTCGTCAAACTCCACATATTCGGGCACGTCACGCACCCAGCCATTGATGGCTGTTTCGACATCGGTGCTATATGACCGTATGGTGACGGCTCCGCAAAGCAAGATGGCTTGGAACGACAGAAACAGGAACAGGACGGCCCCCGTCACGTAGCTGACGATTGTGAACGTGCGCTGCGAGAACCATGAATGGATAATGAAAAACATCAGGGCAACACCGATGGCCGTCAGCAATATTCCCAGAAAGAGATTGCCGATGGAATAAGAGATGATATTGAACAAAGCTCCCATAAGATGGCAGTGTTTAAAATGACACTTACTAAATCGTTAACTTAACTCTAACGCCACAAAGGTAGCATTTTCCGGAAAACAAAATAAAAAAATCTAAAAAGAAAAATGTATTTCCTCAACATTTGCAAGGAAGCGCATTTTGTTGACAATCTCTAGCTGCTTGTACCTTTCTTGAAATTGCCACTACGCGTAAGGTCTATTGGTTTGATAAATAGACTAGTAGACAATCTCTTTACTTTACGATTAAGGGTAAAACGCAATTTGACGTTGTAAGTTCCATCGGTTTTCTGCTCGTTCTTCTTGATTTCCGCCTTGATAGTCAACATTTTAAACTAAGAATTAATTAGTCAACAACTGGCGGAAAGTACTTGTAAATGCAGTCTCGAATGGTAGGCCGGAATAGGACTTTTGTCAAAAAGAAAAATCGCCAAATCTTTTTAAATCAAAGACTTGGCGATAACTTCTTTCCGGGTGGCAGATGGGACTCGAACCCACGACATTCAGAACCACAATCTGACGCTCTAACCAACTGAACTACAGCCACCATATAAAGTTTGTTCATAGCATCGGGGGAATCGCTTTCCCTTAAATGCGCTGCAAAGGTAGGCATAATTTTGAATCCGGCAAATTATTGAGACGAAATTTTTAGAAAAAGTATTCGTTTATGCCCGAATTGTGCTTCTCGAAGAGCCTGCGGCTTTCCTTTACAAACCGGTTCAGACGTTGCCGTTCCGCTTCGGTCAGAGTTTTCGGCGGGCGGGCTGCCGGATAGATTTCATATTGCTTCCTGCCGCTCAAAACCGGGCGGGATGTCCACACCAGGCTGTATGCACAGTGGCTCATGCGGGTGCCCTGCGGGTCTTTCGTCAGTTGCAGACGCACCATCAGGCCGCCGTCGGTTCCGGCTTTTGACATATTACTAATGTAATTGCCCAGCGAATACACCACGAGATGTCGCTCGCCGATCTCGTCGGTCAGCACTTCCAAGGGTTGCACCACGTGTGGATGTGACCCGATGACGTGATCCACTCCCTGCGCTATCAGCCAGCGGGCCAGACGGCGCACCGAGTCTTCCGGCAGGTCCCGATATTCCACACCCCAATGCATGCACGCGATAATCACATCGGCCCCTCTGTCGTGCGCCCGGCGGATATCCTGCTTAATCTGCACGGTGTCAATGTAGTTCACCACCTGAGGCGCCCTGACTTTCAGCCCGTTGGTGCCATACGTATAGTTCAGGAATGCGACGCGCACGGCTGAAGGTTCCATCCAATCGCCCTTTCTCATCTCGCACACAAGCGGATAGCGACGGATGCGCTCCTCTGCGTTCCGGTAAGTCCCCGCGTGAACCACATCCGCCGAGTCGAGCATGTGCAGGGTGCGTTCCAGTCCTTTGCTGCCTCCGTCCAGACAATGGTTGTTGGCCGTCAGCAGGACGTCGAAACCGGCCTCCTTGATGGCGGTCAGGTATTCATCGGGCGCGCTGAACTGCGGATAGCCGCGATAAGGCTTTCCGGCAAAGGTCACCTCCAGATTGGCCACGGCCAGGTCAGCCCGTTCTATCTCCGGTTTCACCCGTGCGAAACAGGAATCGTAACAATAGGCCGACGAGGTGCGCGCCGCGTCAATCTGAGCCTGATGCTGCATCAGGTCGCCGGCAAAAAGCAAATCGACGGTTTGGGCTGTCGATAGGCCGGACAGCGCCATTCCCGTCAGGAGCGCCGTCGCTCGTAATAGTTTGGACAAATGTATCATCTTGACTGTTGTTGCTTGATTTCTTGTTCGGCAAACATACGGATAATAATTGAAACGGCCTCTTCATTTCCGCCTCATTTCTCTCCATATGTCCGCTCATGGGCGTGCATATGCCGGGGCGCGGGCGGACATATGCACGCTCGCACGCGCTGATATGTCCGCTTCGGTCGGAGAATGTTCCAACGCGACGGCCATGCCATTCTGTTAAACATTTCTATTTTTATGGGAATAAAAAGAAACGGTACAAGCGAAAAAGCCTACCTTTGCGCGTTAAAAATCGAAACTTCACACTATGACCACAAAAGGAACTGCTACCGAACTGGGCACGCTGCCCATACGAAAACTACTGACGCAATACTCCATCCCGGCCATTATCGCCATGACGGCGGCTTCGCTTTACAACATGATTGACAGCATCTACATCGGACACGGCGTGGGTGCGATGGCCATCTCGGGACTGGCGCTTACTTTCCCGCTGATGAACCTGGCCGCCGCCTTCGGCTCGCTGGTGGGCGTGGGAGCCGCCACGCTGATTTCCGTCCGGCTGGGGCAGAAAGACTACGATACGGCCAAGAACGTGCTGGGAAACGTAGTCATGCTGAACCTCATCATCGGAATCTCCTTCGGACTCATCATGTTGCTGTTTCTCGACCCCATCCTCTACTTCTTTGGCGCGAGTGAGGCCACCATCGGCTATGCGCGCGATTTCATGCGCGTCATCCTGTTGGGCAACGTGGTGACGCACATGTATCTGGGACTGAACTCCGTGCTTCGTGCCGCGGGACATCCCAAGAAGGCCATGATAGCCACCATCAACACCGTGGTGTTCAATGCCATTCTGGCTCCCATCTTCATCTATTGGTTCAAATGGGGCATCGAGGGAGCGGCCATTGCCACCGTGTTGTCGCAGGCCATCTCGCTGGTGCGTCAGATTCGCATCCTGAGCGACAAGAGCGAGCTTATCCACTTGCAGAAAGGCATATACCGCCTGAAGAGCAGCATCGTGGGCAATCTGATTGCCATCGGCATGGCTCCTTTTCTCATGAACCTGGCGGCCTGCTTCATCGTCATCCTCATCAACCGCGGACTGACCACCTACGGCGGCGACTATCACATCGGCGCCTACGGCATTGTGAACCGCATCGCTTTCTTCTTCGTGATGATAGTCATGGGCTTGAACCAGGGCATGCAGCCCATTGCGGGATATAACTTCGGCGCGCAGCTGTTCGACCGCGTGACGCGCGTGACCAAACTGACCATCTACTGCGCCACGTGTGTCATGGTGACGGGCTTTCTCATTGCCGAATTGTGCCCCCACCTGGTAGCTTCGGCCTTCACCACGGATGAAAGCATGATAGAGCTGGCCTCGAAAGCCATGCGCATCGTGATGATATTCTATCCCATTGTCGGTTTCCAGATGGTGACGACGAACTTCTTCCAAAGTCTGGGCATGGCCAAGAAGGCCATCTTCCTGTCGCTCACGCGTCAGTTGCTCTTCCTGGTGCCGTGTCTCATCTTCCTGCCTACGTGGCTGGGTGTAGACGGCGTGTGGTACAGCATGCCCACGGCCGACCTGCTGGCCTCCATGATTACGGCGTGGATGCTGTGGCGCCAGTTCCGCATATTCAAGAGGGCAAAGGCCGAAGGCCGGATTCCGGCTTAATATGGGAGGAAGGAGCGGAGCGCGTTTTCAGTCTTCGTCCTGTTAGAAACAGATAGCGCGGACACGGATTTCTGATTGTTTATCCGTGTCCGCGCTAATTTGCGTCTATGGAATCAGGCAATGCGCTTCCGGCGCATCCGCCTGAAGAGGACTTATCGCATCTTCGGCATCTCGCCGGTTTCAAGGCCTTGGATGAGCATTTCCATCACCTTGCCCATGTTGCCGCTCATCTTCATGTTGCCTATCTGGGTTTGCGGCTGGCGTTTGCCCGATTTCAGGTCGTCCACGCGTTGTTGCAGGATGGCGGCCACTTGCTTGCGCAGGGCTTCGTCCTTGCAGTTCTCCGCCACGGGCGTGCAACGCTTGCACAGGAAGAGGTCGTTCGGGTCGGTCGCTTTCACGTACTCGGTCAGGTAATTCACGTAAGCCGTCCAGTCGGCTTTCTTCTCGGTGTAGTCCAGCAGTGTGGTCAGGCGCAGTTCCTCCCGGTTTCCCACGCCGCATTCCTCCATCAGTGCCAGCCATTTGTCGAAGTCGGCCTGGTCGAGCGTCGTATTGCCGTTGGCGTCGGTGCTTACCAGCGTGCGGGGATAGGTGTTCCACACGCTGTAGAGCTTCATCCGCACCGGTGTTTCACCCACTTGGGCAATGAGCGCCTCGGGGTGTTTGGCCGTGTAGACGAAAGCGGGACAGAACGGGTTGGAGATGTGCTTCATGAACACGTCGGCCAGCGTCTTGTCGGCGGCGAAGGTCTCGGCCTTGCCGTCGAGCAGGATTTCGGCCACCTCGTTACATTGCTCGCGCTTGTAGGCGCTGCCCAATGTCTGGAGATACTGCATCAGGAACTGCGGGTCGCGTTCGCCGGCGGCAAAGCGTTTGTCCATGTCGGCCGAACCGTTGTCGGTGCTGTTCTTCTCCACGTTGGCAATGAACTTGTCGGCATCGCATCCGCCCAGGAAACGGCCGATTTCTTCTCCGTTGCTGTTGAAGAAGATGAAGGTCGGGAAGGCCGATATTTGCAGTTTCTTGGCCAGTTCCACGCCCTCGCCTTTCTCCATGTCAATCTTGATGGAGACGAAGCGCGGATTCATGTACGCGCCGACTTTCTCTTGCGGAAACACGGTGTTGCTCATCATTTTGCAAGGCCCGCACCACGAGGTGTAGCAGTCCAGGAATATCATCTTCCCCGTCTGTTGCGCCTTGGCCACGGCGTCCTTGAAGAGCGTGCCTTCGGGGAGGAAGGCGATGCCTTTGTTTTCTTGGGCATTAACCGATACGTTCAAGCACCAAAGTGCCAGCAACGTAAACAGTGTGATTAGTTTTTTCTGCATTGTCATGTCTGATCTTATTAGTGGTTACATTTCAAGTATATATTTCCATCCCATATCTTTCACTTTGCCCGGAACGGTATATTCACGTGGTTCGCTTTGGATGCTGCCATCAGCAGAATTTATACGATATTGATACAGCTTGCCTTCCTGCGTAGTTTCATTCCACGTAGCAATATGTAAAATTGCATCACGATTAGGCATCATTGCCATGTATAGAGTATTGAAATGGAATTTCTGCAAGCGAACACATACTACTTCTTCATCGGCTGACGGAGCCTCCCAAAGCACCTCAGCGGTAGTGGAGTTGTTGTACTTCAGGTTGTATACTTTTGAACCGGCTCCGTAGAGTATAAACTCTCCTCCGTAAGCTGCGCTCATGGAAGTTGCCTGTCTGATTTCAGGAGATGCTGAGATGTTGTATAAATAGAGTCCGATGTTTTGACTGCTGGAGTTAGTCGTATTGAAATTGGCTACAGCCAGATAGCGTTCGTCTCCTTGGCTCATTAGCATATAATCGTAGTAGTTGCGTCCCCAATCGCCCATGAGCAGATTCATGCCTACATTGTTGACATCAAACTCGCAGGCTGTCAAATCTTGTCCGGCAAACGAGGTAAACTCAATGGAGTTACGGCTGGTGCATATGAAGCGTTGGTTTGTTTGATCATACACTATCGTGTTGTAGTTATAGTTTAATATATCGCTACCCCACGGAGCCAATTCGCCATGTTCGCCGTTTCGTGGTACACCAAAAAATGTATTACGTTTGTTCCCAGTAGCTATGTTTGTGTACACTTCGTTGTTGTTAATCAACATTTCTCCGGTAGTGCCTACGCCGGTGGCTCCATACCAAACAATGTCGCGTGTGGCCGGACTGTCATAGAAGAAATCGTCAAATTCGAGTACGGAACTGAAGTTGTTGTTGTCGGCACCGACCAGATTCCGGTCTGTGGCAACGATAACCAAGTCGTTTGGTAGTGCCATCACAGTGTGTAGGATACGTACCGGATTGCCTTCGATGTGATGGTTGCTCGAAGCGGCATACAAATCCCAGAATTCCTTGTCGGTGATGATGTTCTTCTTTACCAGATTATTGACTACCAGTCCGACATCTGACGTGCCCGGCTCGTCGGCACATTCGTATAACATCATCCATCCGGCGGTAATTGATTCTTCGATGCTGAACGGAACCGTGAAGTAAGATTGTAGTCCGGTTTCGCGATTGGTTACCGTTAATTGCAAGGTATAGGAACCGGCAGGGCGTGACAACTCGGCATTGAAAATGCACTCATGTCCTAAGGTGTCTATGGTGTAATCTAGTCCTGCGCCTGTGGAAGCGATATAAAAAGTCCACAGGTAATCAAGCGGTGCCTCGGAATTGTTGTTGGCCAACTGGCCGTTATAATATACTTTAGGCTCAATGGTGAGCGATTCAAAACGCGATACCACATATGCCGGAAGCATCCCGCAATCGGTAGTATCAATGGTAATCTCATCCAGCTCATGGTAGGTATAATTGCCTTTGTCGTCGTAGCAAGCGCTGAATAGTACCCCCAAGAGGCTACATATTATGGTAATATATTTAAATCGATACATATCTGTAATCTTTTAATTAAAAAACAACTTCTTCTCCCGTTTCTTCATCCGTCAATGGCTTTTCATGTGTGGCATTATATTCTATTAATGCTTCTTTCATTCTGTCTGCCAGATAGGAAGCATAACTGCTAGAAATGGTGTTTGTTTCTTCGTCATACGGCACGCTGGCAGTCATGGCAATATGAAAATCAACCAATCCCAGCGTTTGTATCATAAACTGATATTTCGTCTTACTATATTCGCCGAAATATCGTTGATAAGTCAAGTAGGGCGGAATTTGTGTATACCATTCCTCCGGTTGTGCCAGATAATTACGGAGTACAACTTTCAGGGTTGACATGTTGTCTGCTCCGGTAGCAAACAGCTCATTGGCTTGTACCCGGAAATACAAATGCCCGTCATTTTGGGTGAAAGATTGATTGTCGGTTAACTTTGACGTATCAAAATAGATGGGATATTCTGCCTCTGATTCGCCTGCAGGGATGGTATATGACCCTAGTGTATAACTACCGGCTGCTTCATCAATATCACCATCATAGGCTTCAAGTACAAATGTGCGGTCGTAATCTACAGGTAGTCCGACTACTCGACATAGGAACATGACAGAATCTTTCTCTAATGTATAAGAGTAATTATAGGTCACACTGTCGAGTACCGAACTTTCGGTGCCAAACCAGATGTTGATAGCACTGTAACTTGTGTCGAAAACAGGAGTCTCGTTTTTATCGCAACTACCCCATAGCAAGGCAATGGTTGCGAAACATAGGATATATAAATATTGTTTCATAGTTGACTTTGTTTTATCGGTTGTTCTCACGTTGTGATGCCTCAGTCTCAGACAAGGGTAAGGGGAATGTATAGACTTTCTCTCCAATGGCGTCGGCATCAGAGCCTATAATGGAAGTTCTGTTCAGACGTTTGTAGAGGAAAAACAATTGACCTTCACCTATAAATTCACGGCGATATTCACGGATTAATTCAGTATAATAATCCGTTGGCTGGGTTTCATAGGTGTTTGCGTTGCGTGCAAGACGAAGCTCGTTTAACGCATCAAGTCCATTGCCCGTATCTCTGTAGTCGCATTCAGAAACAATCAAATACATTTCACTTATTTTGATTAGTGGCATTTTGTTCTGGTAGTACGAATCAGTCGAGCTGGATTCATAGTATTTGGTCAAATAACGGTTGTCCACCAATTCACCGGTTCCTGCTTGGAACCAAGACAAATAGCGGTAGTCATCGGTGTCGTTGTCATAACTGCTAAGCAAAGAAGAGAGCACTAACGAAAAACTGGCTGAGTTGTATTCTTCATTGAAATAATTGTCAGCTAGTGTAGACAGATTGACATTATTCAGGCCAAACAGATGCTCGGAAGCACAAGTATAATCTTCTCCATTTTGCATAGATTGCGCATTTGCCCACGGGAAAACCTCTGAGTCTATGACTTCTTGAGCACAGCGTCGTGCATCTCCATAGCGTTGCATCCACATATATAGACGTGCTTGCAGGCCTTTGACAGCATAATAGTTCAAGTGTACTTGGCGATTCATCAGATAACCATTGTCTATAAGCTCTGTAATTGTTTCGCCGGTATAGATTGGGTCTGCCTTAAGCAGTTCTTCAGCCTCTAATAAATCGTCTTCTATGTGTTCGGCCACTTCTGATACAGTTAATTGGGGAGAAACGCGGTAAGTTAACTCCGTACAATAAGGGATAGATGGCATTTGTGGGTTTTGTGCATAGCTTACGCCAAAGCAACGTAATAGGTCGAAATGCAGGAAGGCGCGCAATGCCAAAGCTTCACCTTTGATGATTTGATAATTATCATAACTAAAGAGGTTACGTTTGTCATCAATATGCTGCAGTATATTATTGACATTGGCAATGCCATTATACGATGTGCTCCAAATGGCTGCAATCATGGCTGTAGGTGTGGTTGTAGAATAATTGTAATCTACTATGTCTTGGTAAGTAGAGGGGTAATTATCCCATTCTTGCCCAAGTATACCAACCATGCCAAAGAGTAGCTCTTTGGTATAAGTATTATCTGATACCATAGATGAATACACTCCGGACAAAGCTTCTTTGAAGCCGCTTTCGGAGTTGAACAGTTCCGTATCCTCTACTTGTGAGGCCGGTTGCACGTCGAGCCAGTCGTTGCAGGAAGTGGCTCCGGCCAGTAGCAGGGCTGCGCATATACCTTTTATTATATATAGATGTTTCATAAGTCTGACGTTGGTTTAGAATGTGGCAGATAATTGGAATGAGAACGAACGTGCATACGGGTAATCCAGTCCGCGTTCGGTCTTGACGGTGGACACACGGAAAAGGTCGTTCATGTAGAAGGAGAGCTTCAGGCGTTCCAGCTTGATTTTTTGCAACCAAGACTGGTACTTGAAGTCGTAGTAGCAGGAGAAGGAAGCGAATTGCAGTTCGTTGTTCTTCTCGATGAAACGAGTTGTCGCATAAGTAGTCGATGGAGTACTACCAATATGTTTGAACTTGGCTACGTCTCCCGCTTTCTGCCAAGTGTCGCTCAGCACGCGGCGGTCAACGTTGTTGGCAATATTGACGTTCTCCACGCGGTCTACCAAGGTCTGGTTGTAGTAGTCGCCGCCCAGTTTGTAACTGAAGGAGCAAGTAAGTCCGATACCTTTGTACTCGCCGCTGAGGCCGAAGTTGCCGTGGTATTTCGGGTTGCTGTCGCCGCCTACGATATAGTCATCGGCACTCCATGTATAAGTTGTGGTTTTGCCATCTTTCTTCAGGAAAAGTTCTTGTCCGGTTGTAGGATCAATGCCCAATGATTTTACTGCCCAGATGGCGGTCATGGACTGACCTTCCTCGTAACGGATGATGGGAGCTGTGTTTTTGTTTTCAGCCTGGTCGGCTTCCTGTTCTTCGTTGAATGAGCGCAGGGCATCGTTGATTTCAGTAATCTTGTTGACGTTGTGTCCTACGGAGAAGTTCAGTGAGGCCCACGAGTCGTTGGTGTGGAAGAAACGCCAGTTCATGGTGGCATCGAAACCACGGTTTTCCACATTGCCCAAGTTCTCCTGGTAGGAGCTGAATCCGGTTGATGTAGGCAATGTCATGGCGAGCAGGGCGTCTTTGGTCTTGCTGCGGTAGACATCAATCACGAGGTTGAAGTTGTTGAACAGTTGCAAGTCCAAGCCGATGTTCAAGTCGGCGGTTTGCTGCCATTTCAGTTTGTCGTTGGCCATGGCCATCAGGTAAGCGCCCACGATGTTGTCGTACACCACGTCGCTGTAGAAGTTATAGGTCGCCTTGGCCTGATAGGGATTGAAGTTCTGGTTGCCGGTGAGACCGTAGGACGCACGGAGTTTCATCAGGTTGATGAAGCCCAGGCGTTCGATGAACTCCTCATTGTGAAGGTTCCAGCCCAAGCCGACCGACCAGAAGGTACCCCAGCGGTTGTCGGAACCGAAGACGGACGAACCGTTGTAGCGCAGGGTAACATCGGCCATATAGCGATCGTCATACGAATAGTTCACGGCACCGGTAATACCAATGTCACGCGATGTGCCTTCGCTACCCGAAGGACGGCCGTTCTCTTCATACTGACGGGCGAATGAAATGTCGTCCACGCGGTTGTTGAGAAAGCCCCAGGCGGTCATGCCGTGACTGTTGGAGGTAGTGGAACTCAAGCTCCAAGCTGCATTGGCGAGCAACATATGCTTGCCGAACTGGCCGGTGTAGTTGGCGGTGATGTCGGATGAAAGCGTGCTCGATTCGCCATCGGTGATGGAGTAGGAGCCGCGTTTGAAGTAATTGTCGCCTGTCCATTCGGTGAACATCGTATGATCGCCGGGATAGAAGTCCTCACGTTTGTTGGTTTGATAGGTGTAGCCTACACGGCCGGTGAAGCGTAGATAGTCTGTGGCACGCCATTCAATGTAGAAATTCTCGGTGTACTCGGTGTATTTGGAGAAGTTCTTGGTGCCAATGAATGCGTTATAAAGCGGATTATAATATATGGTTTGTGAACCGTTGCTACCCGGAGTCTCATAATAGCCTAGTACTTTACGCAAGTTCCCGTTCTCGTCATAAGGTGAGTAATACGGGTTGGCCGATACATAGTCGGAGAATGTTCCGTAAGGAGAATCGTCAGCCGTGTTGGCGGTCAGGGAGAACGAGTTGTTGAACAACAGGTTCTTGTAGCGGTAAGACAGCTTGATGTTGCCGGAGATGGTGCTACGGTCGGAACCTTTCATGACGCCCGCAATGCCGTTATAGCCGATGGTGGCGCTATAGCGCATACGTTCGTCACCGCCTTCCATGTAGAGGGAGTGTTGCTGGCCTACGCCGGTGCGTAGTGGTTGGGACAACCAGTAGGTGTCAATGCCGCTGGCTATATTGCCGAGTAGATTATTATATTGCTCTCGTAAATCTTGTTGGAAAGATGGAGATGATGAAGTATAGCGTCCGGCATTTAGTTCCACCTGCAGTTTCTCGGCTGCATTGCACAAGTCGTAGGAAGTCAGGTCGGGCACTGTCACATCCACGTCGCCGGTGTAAGTCAGGCGCAGGCGGCCCGGTTCCGGGGCGATGGTTTCTACGACTACCACGCCGTTGGAGGCCTTGGAACCGTAGATGGCCTTGGCGGCGGCATCTTTCAGGATGGTCACCGACTTCACGCGGTTCATGTCGAGGTCGAACACCGTCTGGCTGCTGGTCTCGAAACCATCGAGGATGAACAGCGGTTCGTTGGGGTTGCCTTCATATTCGCCTTGCAGTCCGGTGAAGGACGCGTTGCCACGGATGGTGATGTCGTTGAAGGCGTTCGGGTTCGAGCCGTTCAGGTTGTTGTCTTCGAGGATGAACGAGGGGTCGAGGTTTGCCAGGCTCTTGATGATGTTTTGGTTGCCCACGGCCTGCAGCTGGTCTTTGGTGAAGGTCTTTGCCGAACCGGTGAAGCTGGAAGCCTTGTAGTTGAAAAGTCCGGTCACGACCACTTCGTCCATGGTCTGCGAGTCGTCCTGCATGCGGATGGTGAGCGGTTTGCCTTTGTAGCTCACCGTGACCGGCTTCATGCCGATGAATGTGAAACTGACCTCGGTGACATTGGCACCGGTGGGGAGGTTGATTTCAAACTGTCCGTCGGCGTTGGTCACGCCCACGGCAAGGTTGTTGTTGGTGCGCACGTTCACGCCGGGCAGGGGATTGCCGAAGCTGTCCGTCACGACTCCTTTCAGTCGGTTGAGGACGGGAGTGGCTCTTACCGCCGTGCGCGTGACGGTGATGCTGTTGCCACGGATGCGAAACTCAAGGGGGGGGGTAAAATCGCGCAGCACGCTGTCCATCAGTTCGTTGATGGTGACGTCTTTTGCGCTGACCGTGACTTTGAACTCCTGCACGTCGTCATACGTGAACAGCACTTTGAACCCGGAGAGTTCCTCCACTTTCTTCAATACTTCCGGCAACGGCTCGTTCTTGCATTCCAGCGTAAGGCCGTCTTTCTTTTCCTGTGCCATGCTTTGGCCCGGCAGACAGAGCGCCCACACGGCCATCAGCAGCACGATAGCCCGGAAGATGTTTTTCTCTTCTAATACAAACAAGTTCCTCATAGTTTTACAAAATTGATTAATTCGTTTGTTATACTACGAAGAACTTGCCGGTTTAGTCCCAAAAAAAGCTAATTTTTTCGTTGGATTGTTATGGTTTGCCCGTTTTTGCTTACAGACATGTAGCCGAACAGGTTCAGGTTGTCGATGACTTCTTCCACCGTTTCGTCACGGTCCACCACGAAGTGCAGACGCCGCTGCATCAGCGCGGGGTCGTCGTCGATGCGGATGGTCAGGTTGTAGTGCCGTCCCAGGTCATGGAGGATGTCCTTCAGCGGCACGTTGTCGAAATACAGGCCGCCGTCCTTCCACATGGCGCAGTAGCGGGTGTTCACGCGGGTCACCTCAAACGTGCTGTCGGCATAGGCCACGTTTTCGCCCGGGCGGAGAATGACTTCGTGACGGATGTCCGGCATCTGTATCTTGACCGAGCCTTCCACCAGCGTGACGTGGGTTTCGGCGTCCGGATAGGCGCGCAGGTTGAACTCCGTGCCCAGCACTTCGGTTGTCATGGAGCGCGTGTGGATGATGAAGGGACGCGCCTTGTCCTTGGCCACGCGGAAGTAGGCTTCGCCCACCAGCGTCACTTCACGGGTGGAGCCGCTGAAGCGCGAAGGGAAATACAGGCGGCTGTCAGCATTTATCCACACCCGTGTGCTGTCGCTCAGCACAATCTGATAAACTTGCCCTCGTGGGATGGTGACCACGGTGGTATGCTCCGGAGCGGTCTCCGCTTGTGTGAAGTCGGCATTGCGGGCCGAGAGCACGGCTCCCTGTCGCTTGACGGAGTTTTGTCCCGGGCGGATGACGGCTGTGTGTGAAGGGGTGTTGCCGCTGCTTCCGGTGATGGTGATGTCGGCAGGAGGTTGGGCGTCACACAAAACAATTTTGTCTTGTCCCGTTTCTCCGAAGCGTTGCCAGGGCATGAGAACGATGAGTAGCGTCATGGCGGCTATGCCGATGCAGGTTGCCCACGCGCGTCGCCGGAAGGTTTGCCGCTTTTTCCGGGCAGCGTCTGCTGTCCGGATGCGCATTTCCAGCCGGTTCCATTCCTCGTCCTCGGACGGACGCTTGAAGCGTGTCCTCAGCAGGGCCTGCTCGCATTCGTATTCCAGGAGCGGGTCTTTCTGAATGTCAGGTTTTGTATGTTCGTCTGTTTTCATAAGGATGCTTTTCATGCTTTATATTACTACGTCTGTTCAGGTCGTTTGGTTACTGTTTTTTTTATATTTAACAGAGAAGTGCTGCCGGATGATGTCCAGTCCCTTCATGACATGCTTCCTCACCCCGCTTTCTGTCAGGTTTACCTCCTGAGCCACTTCGCGGTACATCTTCTTCTCGATGTAGCATTTTTCCATGACGGTGCGTGTCAGGGGCGGCATGTGGGCTATCAGCTCCATGATGGTGGCTATGCGGCGTTCGCTTTCCCGGCGTTCGTCGGTGTTCCATTCCTGCAACATGCGCAGGTAGGAGACCGTGTGTGCGGCCCGCCGTTTCGTGTTGCGTATGTGGTCGATGCACAGGTGGTGGACGTGGGTATACATATAGGTGAGCGCGCTTTCCGGACGGAACTCGCGGATGTGCTGCCACAGGTAGAAAAACGATTCTCCCACGATGTCTTTGCAGGTCTCTTCTTCGGGAATCAGGTGGAGGGCATAGTAGTAGAGGGTCGAGTAGCTTTCCCTGAAGAATGCCTCGAATGCTTTCTTGTTGGAATCTTCCGTGCTGTTCCCGTGTTTATCCCCTGTCATGCGGCGTGTCGGATTTTTGAATGTTTGCCTGCAAAAGTAGGAAGAAATACATTGCCGTACAAATGTGTCCGGAGACGGGGTGTTGTGTGAAAACTTTGCGACCGGAGGTTTGTCTTATCCCCAATCATAACCCCGAATCAGTCATTAGACTTCTATTATAAGCCTTTTTCGTTGTACGAATAAGGCTTTTAAGTCATACGAATAAGCCTTATAAGACATACGAATAAGGCTTATAAGTTGTACTAAAAAGGCTTTTTGGTCATGTTAACACAGAGGCTCGGCCATCCCAAGGCCGTAGGACGAGCTTTCCCGGCACGGCAATCCCTCTCCGGACGTCCATATGTCCGGTCATGAGCGCGGATATGTTCAGGCGCGAGCGTCCATATGCCCGCTCGCAAGCAGGAATATGGACGCTCGAATCAGGCCGGATAACCGGATTGGGGGATTATTGTTTTTTGCCGAATTCTGGGTCGATGCGCAGCAGGGCCGTGACGCCGAACGTGGCCAGACAGCACACCATCACCCACAGGAAGAACGAACGATAGCCCATGAGTTCCTGCATCTCGCCGGCTATCATGCCGGGCAGCATCATGCCCAGCGCCATGAAAGCCGTGCAGATGGCGTAATGGGCCGTGCGGTGCGAGCCTTGGGAGTAGTAGATGAGATAGAGCATGTAGGCCGTGAAGCCGAAGCCGTAGCCCAGCTGTTCCACGAAGATGCACGAGGAGATGACGAACAGGTCGCCCGGCTGTGCGTAGCTGAGGTACACGTAGACCGCGTCGGGCAGCGAGATGGCCCACACCATGGGCCACAGCCAGCGTTTCAGTCCGCCTTTGGCTGCGGCCAGACCGCCGACGATGCCTCCCAGCGTGAGGCCGATTACGCCCACCGTGCCTTGCACGAAGCCCACGTCCTTGGTGGTCAGTCCCAATCCGCCTTGGGCTACGGGGTCGATGAGGAACAGGTTGGCCATCTTGGCCAGCTGTGCTTCCGGCAGGCGATAGAGCAGCATGAAGAGGATGGCTGCCCATGCACGCTCCTTGCGGAAGAAGCTGGCAAAGGTGCCTACGAAATCGCTCAGCAGTTGGCGGACGCTCCCGGTCGTTGCCGGTTGGTCGGCCGCGGGACGGGGCAGACACACGGAATGGTAGAGGAAGGCGCCGATGAAGAGCGCGGCCAGCAGGAAGAAGGTGAGCGTCCAGGCGCGGGGTATCTGTCCGGTGCTGATTTCCAGATAGCCGGCCAGCATGATGAGCAGTCCTTGTCCGGCAATGGTCGCGATGCGGTAGAACGTGCTGCGGATGCCTACGTACATGGATTGCTCGTGCGGCGTAAGGGCCAGCATGTAGAAGCCGTCGGCCGCGATGTCGTGCGTGGCCGAGCTGAAGGCCATCAGCCAGAACAGGCTCAGGGTGACTTGGAAGAAATGAGGCGCCGGGATGGTGAAGGCCACTCCGGCCAGCGAGGCGCCGACGAGCAGCTGCATGACGAGTATCCACCAGCGTTTGGTGCGCAACAGGTCGACAAACGGGCTCCAGAACGGCTTGATGACCCACGGCAGATAGAGCCAGCTGGTGTAGAGGGCTATGTCGGCGTTGGAGATGCCCAGCCGTTTGTACATCACGACCGATATGGTCATTACGGCCACATAGGGCAGCGCTTCGGCAAAGTAGAGGGTCGGAATCCAGGCCCACGGATTGCGGTGTGTTTTCATGTGTCAGGTGTATAGCGTGGTGAGTTGTGCGTTACGATAATAATGAAGCAGGATGGCGTCGTAGGCATATCCTTGCTGTCCCATGACGGCGGCCCCTATCTGGCAGAGGCCCACGCCGTGTCCCCATCCGGCTCCGGTGAGGGTGAATCCGGCAGGGGGCGTGCCCGCTTCCTTGTCCACCACGAAGGCCGAGCTGTAGAGGTGGGTGGGCGACAGCCAGCGGCGTATCTCCAGCTCTTTGCCCACGGTCAGCGTGCGCCGTGTGCCCACGATGCGCAACAGGGACAGCCGCCCCGATGCGCCGCGTTTCACGGGCACGAGGTCGAGTATGTCTCCGAAATCCAGGCCCGACCGTTCCCGGACGAGCGTGGCCAGTTCGGATTGGGTGTAATGCACCGTCCAGCGGTAGAAGTCGGTTGTGGGCAGGTCGTAGGTGTTGAGCACTTGGGCAAGGAGATGCTTGTCGCGGGTGTGGCAGAATGCGTCGGGCGCGGTGCGCATCCAGCGTTCGGCCTCCTCTTCCCGGCTCAGGTCGGGCAGGGGAGCGTCGGGGCCAAGGTCGCGCACGGGTTGCAGGTAGCTGTATTCGTGCTCGTCCCAGCAGGTGGAAAAGGTCTCGCTTATGCCTCCGCAACATTTCGAGAAGCGGGCGTCGCACAGCTTTCCGTCGGCCGTGAGCACCTGTCCTCTCGTGGCGCGCACGGCTTCCTCCACAGCCGGATTGGTCACTTTGGTGATGCCCTGATAGCGTTGGCAATGGTCGTCGGCACAGACGTCGAACAGCTCATGGTCTTCCCTGTCATACCAGCGGATGAGGATATCGCTTGTCGGTTGAGGCTGCGCTTCGGCGTGGTGGCGTTTCTCCATTTGCGCCAGCAGCCAGCTGCGGGCTATCACGGCATGTGCCTTGAGAAATTCCGGTGCGGACGTGGCCTTCATTTCCGACGAGATGACGCTGGTGAGATAGTCTTCCGCAGGCAAGCGGTTGATGGCCGTCAGTCCGTCTCCGTCGGGGAGGATGGTCAGCGAGCCGGTAAAGGTCTGGTCTTCCTGCTGCTGCCAGTGGAAGGCTTTCCCTATGGTGACGCTGTGGAGGGTGAAGCATGCTTTGTCGTCGGCGGGAGTAAGCGTGAGCGGGCTTTCGGCGAGTGTCACCCGGTGAGTCCCGCTGACCGGCCGGCCGGTGTCGGTGCGGAAGATGCCGTGCAGGGTAAAGTCGATGTGCGGCGCATGTTGGATGATGCCTACGCTGACGAGAGGTTGTTTCATAGGTATCCGTTAAGTCATTCTTTATTATTTTTTTGTTCCATTTGTTCTAGTTCTTCTTCTAGTAGATCTTTTGGGGTGAGGCCGAATAAGAAATAGCCCAATCGTTCTTCTATGGCTTTCATTTCTTCCTGGCTGATGCCCACCTCCGCTAGGATGGCCGATGCCTCTTCGGGCGTGAGGCTGTCGAAGTCGGCTTTGCGGGGCGTGATGATGAGGCCGGCCATGTCCAGCGCGCCCGGACTGATGGTGCGTGTGCCGTTCGTGCCGTCACCATAGCAGGCGGGGCGGTGCTTGCTGCGGGGAATAATGACGAGGCGCGTTTCTTTCCGTTCTTTGTCGTCCCAAGCCAGGAGGTTCATCCGGGGTTCGTAGTCGCCCGCCTGCCGGGGGAGCGCATAGTAGCATGTCCTCAGCAGATACTGTACCTCCTGATGTTCCAGGCCGAGGTCGTCGGGAATGGTCAGCACCAATCCCGGGCAGTGATAACCTTGCAGGCAGGAGATGGTAAGCCCATTACCCCAGTCTGTTACTGGCATGGAAGGCAGCCACTTGTCGAGTTCGTGTACCAAGGGGACGTAGCCGCCTGCGGCAGCCTGAAAATGGAGGTGGTCCGGCGCGGAAGCTCCGCTCTTAGGCCCGTTGTAGAACACGAAAAGCTCTGGCAAGCTGCGTGCCATGTCGAGCATATCGGTAAAGTGGTCGTAGATGCGTTGCGGAGTGTGCTCGCGGTGGGGCAGGGTGAAGTGCATCGGCAGGATGGGGTAGGGGTTGACCAGCAGTTCGTAGTGTTTGGAATAGGGCATGGACAGTTGCTCCTTCGGTCGGTTGGCCGCACAGAGGAAGCAGGGACGGGCGGCCACGGACTGTCGGTCGATTTTTGCTCCCGTGGAGCGGATGCGGGCGGGGTTGTGCTGGATGATAAGTCCGTTGTCGAAACGTTTTGTCTCGCAACGCGTAAGCTCGTCGTAACGAGATCTCACATCTTCCCATCTCCTCAGTTGTTCCCCAAAGAAATCGGCGTAGTTTGTTTCCTCTAGGTTGTGGCGGATACGGGCTTGCAGTTCCAAGGTGCGCAGGCGGTCTTTGTAGAGGTTGTTGGCGTTGACACGCTCGATGCTCAGCGCGGCGTCGGAGTTCCCTTCCCAGCGGCGACAGAGGTAAACCACGTCGTAAACGCGCTCGATGTGGTAATGGCGCGAGATGGCCAGCCCGATGGCATAGTCCTCGCCATAGCTTGTGTTGGGCAGGAGCATTTGGCGCAGCAGCGGGGTGTAGAAGGCACGGGGCGCGCCTAGCCCATTGATGCGCAGGGCGTTGTTGCGTCCGTTCTCCGGCGTCCACTCCCGGTGGTCGATGATGCCCGGCGGGATGGTGTTCAGGTCGAAGTCCGTCATGCGGTATGTGCCTACAACCATGGCGCATTGTTGTTCCCCAAAAGCCGAAACCATCGTCTCCAGCGAGTGGGGCGAACTGTAGAGGTCGTCGCTGTCGAGCTGCACGGCGTATCGTCCGCAGGCGGGATGCAGAACAGCCATGTTCCAGCAGCCGCCTATGCCGAGGTCGTCCCGTTCGGGCACAAGGTGGATGAGGCGTGCGTCCGTGGCGCGCAGCTGTTCGATGACCTCCGAAGTGCCGTCGGTCGAATGGTTGTCTACCACGATGACGTTGTATTTGAACGTCGTCTCCTGCGACAGGGCCGAGCGGATGGCGTCGCCGATGGTGCGCACCCGGTTCCGCACAGGAATGATGACGGAGGCTTTCATCTCGAAGTAGTACGGGAACGTGTGGACATCTTCATAATCGTATGGGGCCAGATAGGCGCCGATGGCCTTTAGGTGGGCCGTGCACGCTTGTTCCATTTCGAGTTGTGCCTCGCGATTGCGCGGGTCTACGTAGTCGAACTGCTTTTCGCCGGAGGTGCGGGCGTCTATCTCGCGTTCCGTATAGAGGTATTCGTTCAGGTGAACGATATTATCGGCACCTTGCCTGCTAATCCACAGACGGAGATGATAGAGTGCGGCGGCACGGTAGTCCGGCATGTCGTTCGCACCGCAGCGGAGGGCGCTGCCCCGCACGAGCCAGAGGGCGCCGAAGTCGAAATCGTCGCGCAGGCTGCCGGGCTGATAGTCGATGAGCGGATGGGGCGTGCGGGTGCCGTCGGCACGGAGGTCGTAGTGGTCGGCATAGACCATCCCGGCATCCGTCTGCTCGGCCACCTGAACAAGCCGCTCCAGCATGTGATAGCCCGGCTCGACGGCCACGGGACGGGTGCAGAGTAGCACGTAGTCGAATCCTCCCGCAAGATAAGCGGCCGCACGCAACCCCTCCGTGGAGCAGAGGGGAGGAGCCGTTTGTTCGATGACGCAGGATTCGCGGCTCAGGTTCAGGCTGTCCTCCTTCAAGGCACGGCGGAAAGCTTCGGCGGTGCCGCTGTCTGTATAAGGAAAGAAACAACAGAGAGTTGGTTTCGTGTTCATGGTTCTTTTCTTTTTATGGGTGTCCGTTAGGGGATATTTTCGTTATAAAGTGACGCAAATATACGGAATATCGTTGTTTTTTCTGTTACCTTTGCCACGATAATTACTATCCTTAGAGAAATGGAGAACGACAAACCGACACTTCTGGGCATGACATTGCCGGAAATACAAGCGGTGGCCGCCGAGTTGGGCATGCCCCGTTTTGCAGCCAAGCAGATTGCCGCTTGGATATACGATAAGAAGGTGGCCGACATCGACGGCATGACCAATCTCTCCCTCAAGCACAGGGAACTCCTGAAATCGCGTTACGAACTGGGTGCGTCGGCTCCCGTGGAGGCCGTGCACTCGGTTGACGGAACGGTGAAATATCTGTTCCCCGCCGGAGAAGGGCGTTACGTCGAGGCTGTCTACATCCCCGAAGCCGAGCGGGCCACGCTGTGCGTATCTTCCCAAGTGGGATGCAAGATGAACTGCCTCTTCTGCGCGACGGGCAAGCAAGGCTTTACCGCCAATCTCACCCCGGCGCAAATCCTCAACCAAATCTATTCCCTTCCCGAACGCGACACGCTCACCAACGTGGTGTTCATGGGTATGGGTGAACCGATGGACAACCTCGACAACGTGCTCCGTGCTTTGGAAATCCTCACGGCCGACTACGGCTATGCCTGGAGTCCCAAGCGCATCACCGTCTCCACCGTCGGACTGCGCAAGGGCCTGCGCCGCTTCATCGAGGAGAGCGACTGCCACTTGGCCATCAGCCTGCATACGCCCGTGCCGGAGCAGCGCGCCGAACTGATGCCCGCCGAGCGCGCCTATTCCATCACCGACATGGTGAACCTGCTCCACGACTACGACTTCAGCCATCAGCGACGCCTGTCGTTCGAATACATCATGTTCAAGGGCGTGAACGACACGCTGCAATATGCCGAAGCGTTGGTGCGCCTCCTGCGCGGACTGGACTGCCGCGTCAACCTCATCCGCTTCCATGCCATACCCGGCGTAGACCTGGAGGGCAGCAGCATGGATCGCATGATTGCCTTCCGCGATTATCTGACGCAGCACGGCATCTTCTCCACCATTCGTGCCTCACGCGGCGAGGACATCTTTGCCGCTTGCGGCATGTTGTCCACGGCAGAGACTCAAAAACGTAAGAACTCAAAACACACCAATTAACAATATGGAACGAAACAAGATAAGAGTGGGTATTACCCAAGGCGACATCAACGGCGTGGGCTACGAGGTCATCTTCAAGACCTTCTCCGACCCCGTCATGCTCGACATGTGCACACCTATTATATATGGCTCGCCCAAGGTGGCGGCCTATCATCGCAAGGCGCTCGACCTGCAGGCCAACTTCAGCATCATCAATACCGCATCGGAGGCGGCCCACGGAAAGCTCAGCGTGGTCAACTGTGCGAACGACGAAATCAAGGTGGAGTTTTCCAAGCCTTCGCCCGAAGCCGGACGCGCCGCCTTTGACGCGCTCGAACGCGCGTTGGCCGAATATCGTGCCGGACTCATCGACGTCCTCGTCACCGCGCCCATCAACAAGGCCGCCATCCAGTCGGAGGCATTCCGTTTCCCCGGCCACACGGAGTACATCCAGGAGCGTGCGGGCCGTGGCGGCAAGGCCCTCATGATACTGATGAAGGACGAGTTGCGTGTGGCCCTCGTCACCGCCCACATTCCCGTGAAAGACATTTCGGCCACGCTGACCAAGGAACTCATCGAGGAGAAGATAGCCGTCTTCAACCGTTCGCTGAAGGTCGACTTTGCCATCGACTGCCCGCGAATCGCCGTGCTGGCCCTCAATCCTCATGCCGGCGACGGAGGTCTGCTGGGAACGGAGGAAAAAGAAGTCATCATCCCCGCCATGGAGGCCGCAAGAGCCAAGGGCGTGCAGTGCTTCGGTCCCTTTGCCGCCGACGGATTCATGGGCTCGGACGCCCTGACCCGTTTCGACGGCGTGTTGGCCATGTATCACGACCAGGGCCTCGCCCCCTTCAAGGCGCTGGCCATGGACGAAGGCGTGAACTTCACCGCCGGCCTGCCCATCGTGCGCACTTCGCCCGACCACGGCACGGCCTACGACATCGCGGGCAAGGGCGTGGCCTCGGAGGCCTCGTTCCGTCATGCCGTCTATGCCGCACTCGACATCTATCGCAACCGGATGCGCGACCGGGAAATGCGCGCCAATCCCTTGCGCAAGCAATATTTCGACAAGCGCGACGACAGCGACAAGCTGAAGCTCGACACCGTGGACGACGGGGATACGCTGTGATTTTGTTTGACGCGGAACTTACGCGGATGAGGCGGATAAGCAATCGGAGAATCTGCCTCATCCGCGTTTCTTATTGCCTCATCGGCTGTAGTAGTCGTACATGTTGTTCATGAACGTGCGAAACAGATTGCCCGCGCTGTTGTAATTGTAGTTGCCGGGGACGTGCTGCTCCAGCACCAGGCGTTCCTGCCCGGTGGAGATGTCGTAGAAATCGCATGTTACGACCATGTAGTTGACGTAGTTCTTGCCGCCCTTGCTTACCAGCACATAGTTTGCCGACCCGTGTTTCGCGCCATTTCCGGGTTGGGACATGCTCAGTCCCAAGGAGATGCCGTCTCCCCAGAAGATACATTGGGTCATGTGCGTGTTGTTGCCCAGCGCTTCGTTGCTTCGCCTTACTTTTTGGGGCATGTCCATGAAACTCATGCAGCCATAGCGTTTCCATGTGTCCGAATCGTCGCCCACCAGGTAAATGTAGTCGCTGGAAACGTAGCCGGAGCTTTTCCCTCCGTAGCACAGGGCGAAGTTTATCATCAGGGGAGGATCGGCTTGGCTAAAGTCCTTATCGCCTTGGTTCATCAATATGGCCCAGACTTTCATCAGCCGGCAATTCGCAATGTCCGGCGTTTGTGCCTGCAGTCCCGTAGCGAGGGCGAGCAGGAACAGAAAAATCGTGATGCTTCTTTTCATAACGGTATGATTTTGAAGGTTAATATCCGCTGGCAAATGTACATAAAAGATTTCGCCTCGCCACACATCCCGTGTCGTGTTTTTTTGAGGATGACTCGCAGTGCGTCCGTGTAGTGGCGGGGGTCCGCCCGCCTGAATTTCCACGTCCGGATGCCGTTGCATACGTGCAGGAGCAGAAACCTGGGCCTTGGCGGGCTGTTGCAAGCGTGCGACAGTATTTCCTAGGCCTTGGTTGAGCTGTTGCAAGCATGCGACAGCATTTGAGGCCTTGATTGAGCTGTTGCAAGCGTGCGACAGCATTTCCGAGGCCTTGATTGAGCTGTTGCAAGCGTGCGACAGCATTTCCGAGGCCTTGATTGAGCTGTTGCAAGCATGCGACAGCATTTCCAAGGGCTTGGCCGGGTTGCCGCACGTGTGCAACAGTCAAAAAAACGGAATTTTGGTGCCGAATCGGCTTTGCCCCGATATGGACGCCCGCTTCCGGGCATATGAAGGCTCGTGCGTCGGCATATGGACGCCCGTGTCCGGACATATGGAGGCTCGCGGGCGGACAATCATTCCACCACGCTCCTGATTTCGCCCTTGGCCAGGCGGGTCGTCAGGCGGTCGCCGGATGCGAGCTGCGCGGCGTCGGTCACGGCATGGCCGTCTTTCAGCGTGATGCTGTATCCCCGGGCCAGCAGCCGGTCGGGGCTGAGGGCGCGGATGCGCTGTTCCAGCAGTTGGAGGCGATGGCCTTCCTTCTCGCGGAGCGTGCGCACGAGCCAGGGGATGCGCTGCGTCCATTGCTCCGTGCGGTACTTCTCCTTCAGCAGACGCGAGCGTGTGGCCGAGTCGATGCGGTGTGACAGCCCTCCGATGAGCCGCTCTTCGCGCTCCAGCCTGAGGAGCGTGTTGTGGCGGATGCGGGCGGCGCAGTCGTCCACGGTCTGTCCCGACTCGTGCATGCGGGCAATGAGATATTCGGCTGCGGCCGTGGGCGTCTTGACGCGGGTGTGGGCCACGGCGTCGATGACCGTGTCGTCGCGCTCGTGGCCGATGCCGGTGATGATGGGCAGGGGGAACTGGGCGCAGTTGGCGGCCAGCAGATAGGAGTCGAAGTTCGAGAGGTCCGACGTGGCGCCTCCTCCGCGGATGATGACAACGACGTCCCAGCTGTCGACGTGCCTGTAGATGCGGTCGAGGGCGGCGATGATGCTCCCTTCCACCCGCTCGCCCTGCATCATGGCCGGGAACAGGCGGGGGTAGAACACGTAGCCGTGGGGGTTGGCCGCGAGCTGGTTGCAGAAGTCGCCATATCCGGCTGCGGTGGCCGACGAGATGACCGCCACGCGCTGAGGCAGCAGGGGCATGGGCAGCTCCTTGTTGAGCGTCAGCACGCCCTCGGCCTCGAGCCGGGCCAATATCTCGCGCCGGCGGCGGGCCATGTCGCCCAGGGTGTACGACGGGTCGATGTCGGTGATGACGAGCGAATAGCCATACAGCTCGTGGAAGCTGACTGCGACCTTCACCATCACCTTGATGCCTGAGACGAACGCCTGACCCGTCTCCTGCTCGAAGTAGGGGCGCAGCAGGCGGTACGTCTGGCTCCATATCATGGCGCGCGCCTTGGCTATCAGGTTGTTGCCGCGCGCGTCCTTCTCGATGAGCTCCAGGTAGCAGTGCCCCGTGGCGTTGCTGCGCACGTCGCTCAGTTCGGCCTGCACCCAGTATTCGTCGGGGATAGCCTCTTCCAGCCGGCGGCGCACGAGGTTGTTCAGTTCGTATAGCGAGAGTGCTTCCATCTTAGTTTCGGGAGTTGAGATAGGCCGCCCAGAAGTCGGGGATGCCGTAGCCGTAGATGTTGTCGGGCACGTCGTGGCGGTTGCCCGATGCGCGCACGAGGTCGATGATTTCGCGTGCGGTGAGTTGCGGACAGGCCTGCCACAGGCAAGCCACCGCCCCGCAAAGGATGGGGGCTGCAAACGAAGTGCCGTTGGCCCTGCCCACCCGTCCGTCGGGGCGAATCACGGCCGCCTGTCCGCCGCGCGCCATCACGTCGGGCTTCACTCGTCCGTCGGCCGTGTGGCCCACCGAGGAGAAGTTGGTGTTCTGGCCGTGGGCGTCCACCGCGCCCACGGTGAGCACGGCGTCGGCATCGGCCGGGGGAGTGATTTTCTTCCATGGCTTGTCGCCCATGTTGCCCGCGCTGCACACGATGACCATGCCCTTGTCGGCAGCCATCGACGCGGTGGCCGACATCAGCGACGTGCGTCCGTCGAGGTCGCGGTAGCGGTAGTTCCCCAGGGCGTCGTCGAAGGCATAATAGCCCAGCGAGGTGTTGATGATGTCCACGCCCACGCTGTCGGCATACTCCACGGCCTGCGCCCAATAGTCTTCCTCGGCCGGGCATTCGCAGTCGGGGTCTTCCGAGCAGAACAGCCAGTAAGCGGAGGCGGGAGCGGTGCCCACCATGACGTAGGGCGAGTCGGCCGCCATGCACGAGAGGACGCTCGTGCCGTGGTCCATCTCGGCATAGACGTCCCATCCCGGATGGACGAAGTTGCGCGTGCCCATCACCTCGACGTGCCTCAGCAGGGGGATGGCGTCGGCGTTGAGGAAGCCTCCGTCGATGACGGCAATGGTCATCCCCTCGCCGCGGAATCCGGCTTTGTGCAGCGCGTCGACGCCGAGCATCCCGGTCTGGTTCTGCGCCGCGCCGTAGTAGGCGTCCAGCCGCGTGTCGGAGGGGCTTATGCGGTTCCTGCGGTTGGGGTCGCGAGGGGGAAGGCTGTCGGATGCCGTCCACACCTTTATGATATGGCGCACGAAGGGCAGGGCTTCGACGAGGGCCAGGCGGGTGGTGTCGTCGGTCTCCACCAGGGCCGTGTTGTTCCAGCGGCTGGTGCCCACCACCTTCACTCCGGCGGCTTCCAGCCGGGTCAGGTAGACGGCGGGCACGGGCAGGTCGGTCGAGTCGACTGCCAGATGCTGGCGTTGGCGGCGGGCCAGCGCTTTGGAGGAAAGGAAGTCTTGCGGGCGGGCGAGCGAATACTCGGTCGGCGCCTTGTCGGTCAGCTCCACACGGTAGCGGCGGAGCGGCGTCCCGGCCGACAGCGTGTCGGCAAGCAGGGCGCACAGGAGCAGGAGGAGGGTGATGTGCTTTCTCATAACGTGGGTGTTGGTTCGATGTACATGCCTATGCCGCGCTGCGACGCTATCAGCGCTCCGCCCACCACGCGGCGGCCCGAGTAGAACACGGCCGACTGGCCGGGAGCGATGGACGAGGCTTCCTCGGCGAAGCTCACCAGCCAGCGGTCGGCGTCGACGGGGCGCACGCTGCATGCGATGGGACGGCTGCGATAGCGGATGCGCACGCTCAGCTCCGGCTCGGCGAAGAAGCGCGCGGGGTCCACCATGCGCGGGTGCTCCACCAGCATGTGGCGCGTCTTGAGGCGGTCGGCGTCGCCCAGCATCACGGTGTTCTTCTCGGGGTTCAGCTTCAGCACGTAGGCCGGGCGGCCCAGGGCGATGTCCAGCCCCTTGCGCTGGCCTATGGTGTAGTAGGGGAAGCCTTTGTGGACGCCCAGGGGAACGCCGGCGGCATTGACGAACTTGCCCGGGCCGATGCGCTCGTCCAGGTCGGGCACCATGAGCCGCAGGAAGTCGCGGTAGTCGCCCTCGACGAAGCACACCTCCATGCTCTCGCCCTCGCGGGCCTTGGCCTCGAAGCCGCGGCGGTGCAGATAGCGGCGCACGTCGTCCTTCGTCATCGAGCCCAGGGGGAAGAGGCAGCGGCGGAACACGTCCTCGCCCACGCGCCAGAGGAAGTACGACTGGTCCTTGCGCTCGTCGTCGCCCGCCGCCACGTAGGCATGGCCCTCGACCTCCTCCACGCGCGAATAGTGGCCCGTGGCGATGAGGCCGCATCCCGTGCGGTCGGCCCACTCCGTGAGCACGCGGAACTTGAACAGCGGGTTGCACAGCGCGCAGGGGTTGGGCGTGCGCCCGTTCAGATATTCGTCGACGAAGTTCCCCACCACCACGCGGCGGAACTCCTCGCGCACGTCGGCCACGTGGTGGGGGATGCCCAGGCGGTCGGCCAGGCGGCGCGCCTCGACGATGTGGTCGGGCAGGTCCTGGCTGGGGGTGGAGAACTGCGAGGGAGAGTCCCATGTGCGCATGGTCACCCCCGTGATGTCATATCCCTGTTCTTGCAACATCAGGCAGGCGGCCGTGCTGTCGATGCCGCCGCTCATGCCCACGAGTACTTTCTTGTTGTCTGTCATTGTGCTAGTCGATGTGTCGTCCCTAGTGTGGGGCAAAGATAAGCGATTCGCGCGTAAGATTCAAGGACCGGGCGCGAAGAGTTGGGCCTCACCACCCTCCCGTCAGGAGCAGGATGATGCCCACGGGGAGCGCCGTGCGTTCGCGCAGCTGCCTGATGGCGCGCTTCTTCTGTGTCTTGACGGTCTCTATGGCGATGTGGAGCTGCTCGGCAATCTCTTCGTTGCGCTTGCCCTCCATGGCCAGGAGGAACACCTCGCGGCACTTGGGCGCCAGGTGGTCGACGGCTTGGTAGATTCTCCGGTAGACCTCTTCGTCGAACATGGGCCCGTCGGCCGCTTCCTCGTGGCGGATGGCGGCCCACTGCTCGGCGTGGCGTTGCTTCACGTCCTGGTGTTTCAGATAGTCGAGCGAGGCATTGCGCACGGCCGTGTAGAGATAGGTCTTGAACGAGGGATAGGAGAGGAAGACCATCTGCTTGTTCCACATGTTGACGAACAGCTCCTGCACGATGTCTTCCGCCACGTCCTGCCGGGGCACGAACTGCCGGCAATACATCACCAGCGAGCGGTAATAGTCCGTGTAGAGTGTCCGGTAGGCCTGCGGCTCCTGCCGGTTGATGCTCCGTAGAAATGTGTCCTCACGAAAGGCCATGTGTGCGTACTTCATTATTCCCGGCACGCGTCGCCGTCCGGGGCGGCCCATGCCGATGCAAAGGTATGGATTTTTTAGCGAAATGCAACTTTTCCACACCGCTTAATGCGCCCGATGCGCTTTTTGTCAGCCTCCGTCCCCCGTCGCCTTGCGGTTTGACAGCGCGCCGTCCGGCGGTTTCTCCATCCGGAGGAGACACCGCTCTCATCCCTTCCGCGACACCTGTCTACATCCCGGTCAGATGTACGTCTGATGGTGTGTCAGATGTACGTCTGACGCATCGAGAGATGTACGTCTGACGTAGTGAGAGATGTACGTCTGACCGTGGTGCAGACACGGGTCTCGGCGACGGCGCGACAGGGGTCGTCCCCGCATCGACATCCGTGCGAAGGGGGATGATGTGACAGAACGCCGGGGCGGCATCGAGCCGCGCCCCGGCGTTCAGACGATATGTGCGTGAAGCGTGTCTCCGGCTATGCCAAGGTCTTCCGCGGAAGGAAGAGCTGCAGGCAGCACCAGGCCAGGAGATAGGCGAAGCCGGCAATCATGAACACCACGAAGTAGCTGCCCGTAATCTCCAGCACGTTGCCCACGAACGAGGCGGCCAGCACGCCGCCGATGGAGCCTGCGAAGCTCGACATCGAGGTCATCGTGGCCACGCTGCTCTTCGGGTAGTAGTCGGACACCACGGTGTAGATGTTCGACGCCCAGCCCTGATGGGCGAAGCAGGCCAGGCTGATGATGAGGATGGAGCCCCACAGCGAGTCCATGCCCGGGATGAGCAGCACGGGGATGACCAGCAGGGCGCACACGAGCAGCCCCGTGCGGCGCGAGAAGCTCACGCTGCGCCCCATGTTGATGAGCTTCGACGAGATGTAGCCGCCCGCTATGCCGCCGAACGACGAGAAGGTGTAGATGACGATGAGCGGCAGCACCATCTGCTGGATGTGCACGCCGTAGGCCTTCTCCATGAAGTCGGGCGTCCAGAACAGGAAGAACCACCACACCCAGTCGCACACGAAGCGCGCCAGGCAGATGCCCACCGAGCTGCGCTGCTTCATCAGCTGCCACCATCCGGGGCTCTGGGCGGCCTGCTGCGCGGCGGCTTCGGCCTCGCGCCTGTCGTCCTGGTTGATGTAGTCGTATTCGGCCCGGCTCAGCTTCTTGGCCTCCCGGGGGATGCGGTAGAACAGCAGCCAGAACACCATCCACACCAGGCCCAGCGCTCCGGTGATGATGAAGGCCGCCTGCCATCCGTAGGCCACGGTGACACAGGTCACGATGATGGGCGAGACCACGGCGCCCACGTTGCTTCCGGCGTTGAATATGCCCGTGGCCAGGGCGCGTTCCTTCACGGGGAACCACTCGGCCGTGGCCTTGATGGCGGCGGGGAAGTTGGCGCTCTCGCCCAGCCCCAGGAAGAAGCGGGCTATGCCGAATCCCAGCGGACCGCGCGCCGCCGCGTGGAAGCATCCCGCCAGGCTCCACACCACGATGGCCACGGCATAGGAGATGCGCGTGCCGAACTTGTCGATGACGCGCCCGATGAACAGCAGGCCGATGGCATAGGCGGCCTGGAAGGCGGAGACGATGTAGCCGTAGTCGGCTTCGGAGATGTGGATGTCGTCGGTGATGATGGGCTTCAACATGCCCAGCACCTGGCGGTCGATGTAGTTGATGGTCGTTGCGAAGAACAGCAGGGCGATGATGCGCCAGCGGTAGTGTCCCACTTTGGGGGCGGTGGAAGGGATGCTCATTGCATGTGTGTTTTTATGGGTTAATAGCTTTAAGATTGTTATTCGGCAGACAAAAGTACGGACTTTCGGTCAATATCCCTAGCATGGGGATATAAAAAAATCCGCCGCCCTCGAAGGAAGGCAACGGATTGGGATACGGATGTAAACAAAAGCTGTCCTGCTTCATTGTTGAGCCTCGCCCGTGGCGGGAGCATCCTCTGCGGGAGCCTGTTGCCCGGCGGGAGTCGCCGTGGAGGCATCGAAGCCGGGGATGCCTTGCGGGTTGGTCTGGCTTTCTCTCTGTGCCTCGTTCAGCAGCACGGAGTCCTGTTGGCCGGCGGTGGGGAGGGCATAAGCAGAGATTACGCTTACCACAACCATGAATATGGCCAGTCCCCAGGTGGCTTTCTCGAGCACGTCGGTCGTCTTGCGCACGCCCATGATTTGGTTTGACGAAGCGAAACCGGCAGCCAGGCCGCCGCCTTTTGAGTTCTGAATCAGTACGATGAAGCACATCAGGATGGATGCGACAACAATCAAGCAGACTAATATTACAAATACGGTCATTTTAGTTATTGGATTTAGCGTTAATAATCAATTCTTCCAAGTGCTTTATTTGGTCTGCAAAGTAAGTGCTTTTTTTTGGATATTTCAAACTAAGCTTTTTAATTATTTCGATGGCTTTGCCATAACGCTGCTGTTTGATGTAAATCTTGGCCAGCGTTTCGGTGAAATAGCTGTCGTCTTCGGCTTCCGCCGGCTCGTCGTTCGCAGGCCGTTCGTTGCGGGTCGTGCCGGGAGGGGGCGTGACGTCGGCCTGCTCCGTTTTGTGATGGAAGGGGAATCCGTCTTCGGCTTCCCGGATGAAGCGGTCTATCAATGTCTGGCCTCGCATGGGGGGCACCTCGGGGTCGGCAGCCGCTTGCGAAGGCTCCTGCCGCAGCAGGTACGAGGCATAGTCGGTGGCGATGCCGTTGCCGATGGCCGCATAGGTCGACTCTTCGGGCATGGATGAGAGGAAGGCGTCGATGATGGCCAGTGTGCGGTGTTCTTCGTTGTCGGTGGCGGCTTGGGGGAGCTGTCCGTCTCCGTCGGCCTGGAGGAAGCGGTGAAGCTCCGCCCGGTTGACGATGTAGATGACCGAGCGGCACAGCTCGTCGGCAAACGAAGGGTCGCGCAGCAGGCTCAGGTTCTTCAGATAGAGGAACTGTGCGGGCTGGAAGTAGGGATGGCGCTCCACCAGCCCGCGCAACGTGTCGAGCGTGTCGGCGTTCAGCCGCTCGGGGTGGGCCATCCATGTCTGCAGGTCTGTCATAGGCTCCATACGCGGGTTACCAGTTGGCCACGGTGGCGTTGAATATTTGGTCTACGATGTCCTTCGTCATGTCTTCCAGCAGGCCGTCCTGCACGGAGGTGAGCTGCAGGGTGGAGTCGTAGGTCTGCGAGGCGGTGAACTTCTGCTCGAAGTCTTCGGCATGGTTGGTGTTGTTCACAAAGCGCACGTTGATGGTCAGCCTCAGCTCCACCTGGGCCGAAAGGCCGTCGGCGGCCACCGACTTGTTGTAGACATCGTAGCCCGTGATTTCGCCGGACAGCTCCAGGTCGCCGCCCTGGCGCACGAACCGGAGCTTCGTCTGCTGCGCGTAGGCATCCTGCAGCTTGTTGTTGAAGAGCGGGGCCAGCGGGCCGTACTGATAGAGGGCGCGGTTCTCGAAGTTGCTGATGGAGATGGTCTTCACCTTGTCATAGTTTATCGACGCGCCGTTGAAGCGGTATGACACGGTGCACGACAGCATCGTGAGCAGCACGAAGAGCGTGGCGGCGCCCCGGCGCAACAGTTTATTCCAAGTCATATTCTTTGAGTTTACGGTATAGGGTTCGTTCGGATATGTTCAGGTCGCGGGCCGCGTTCTTGCGCTTGCCGTGGTTCTTCTCGAGCGCTTTCTTGATGAGCTCGCGTTCGGCGTCGTCCAGCGACAGCGATTCTTCGGCATACTCGGCGGTGTCCTGCACCTCGGCGTTCGTTGCCGGCTTGGCCGGGACGGATATGTCGATGGTGGGCATCCGGGTCACGGGGGCGGGTACGAGCTGCACGGAAGGCGACGGTTGCGGATAGTAGGGCACGGACGACTGCATGTTGCCCGTGCCTCCGGCTTGCCGTTCGGCCATGAGGTCGTGCACCAGCTTTTTCAGCTCGGTCACGTCGCTGCGCATGTCGAACAGTATCTTGTAGAGAATCTCGCGCTCGTTCTCGAATCCGGAAGCCTGGCCCGACGCGCGTCGCGGAGCCAGCGTGGGGAAACGGCGGTCTTCGTGCAGGGGGATGTAGGTCTGCAGCGTGTCGGCGTCAATCTCGCGCTTCTTTTCGATGATGGATATCTGCTCGGTGATGTTCTTCAGTTCGCGGATGTTGCCCGGCCACGGGTAGGCCAGCAACACACGCCGCGCCTCGTCGGTGAGCTGGATGGGCGGCATGTGGTAGTTTTCGGCAAAGTCCGACGCGAACTTGCGAAACAGCAGGTAGATGTCGTCCCGGCGTTCGCGCAGGGGCGGTATCTTGATGGGCACGGTGTTGAGACGGTAGTAAAGGTCCTCGCGGAAGCGTCCGTCGGCGATGGCTTCGGTCAGGTTGACGTTGGTGGCCGCCACGATGCGCACGTTGGTCTTCTCCACCTTCGACGAGCCCACTTTGATGAATTCGCCCGTTTCCAACACGCGCAACAGACGTGCCTGCGTGGAAAGCGGCAGTTCGCCCACCTCGTCCAGGAAGATGGTGCCGCCGTTGGCCTCGCCGAAATATCCCTTGCGCTCGCCTATGGCACCGGTGAAGGCTCCCTTTTCGTGGCCGAACAGTTCGGAGTCGATGGTGCCTTCGGGTATGGCTCCACAGTTGACTGCGATGTATTGTCCGTGTTTGCGGCTGCTGTTCTGGTGGATTATCTTCGGAAAATGCTCTTTGCCCACGCCGCTTTCGCCGGTGATGAGCACCGACAGGTCGGTGGGCGCCACTTGGATGGCTATGTCGATGGCGCGGTTCAGCCCCTCGGAGTTGCCGATGATGCCGAACTTCATTTTTACTTGTTGGATTTCAGATGCGACCATGGTTGTTTTGATTTGGCAGACAAAAGTACGAATAACGGCGGAATATAACTGCAATTTTGGCAGTTTTTTAGGGAATTCTTGCTAACGGCCGGACGGCCGCGAGCGTCCATATGCCGGCTCGTGGGCGTCCATATGCCGGCTCGTGGGCGCCCATATGTCGGCTCGTGAGCGTGCATATGTCCGCTCGCGGGCGTGCATATGCAGGCTTAAGCCCTGCAAAAAGCGGTCTTCCGCGCCGGGATGTGAAAAGACGTGTCTGATGTGGTATTTATAGGTGCAGTTGACGCGGAACGCGCCAAAGAAATCAAGGCAAAACGTATGCGTCGACATCTCCTTGTGTTAAAAATTAACCTCGCTCTAAAAATTTTCAAGAATGTTGTACCCCTTTTGGGCCGATGAATCGTCTTTCCATTACGATTAACCGAAAAAAGACATATGGCACAGACAGACATAGAACAACTTATCGCGGCGGAATTGCTGGGCGAAACGCTGTCGGCGGAAGAGCGTCGGCAACTGGATGCGTGGCTCGACGAGGAGCCGACGCACCGCGAGCAATACGCCCGCATCCGCATGGCGCGCTTCTCGGCTGCGCGTTACGACGCGTATCGTCAAATCAATGCCGACCGCGCCTATCATGATTTCCTGAAAAAGACGCGCCGCGCCTCGCGCAGAAAACTCTACATGCAGATTGCGGCCGCATGTCTCGTTCCCCTGTTTATCATTGCCGGCAGCATCTGGGTGAAGCATTACGACAAGGCGCCGTCCGAACCCGTGGCCGCCATCATGCCGGGCACCACGCACGCCGTGTTGCAGACGGCTGCGGGCGATTCCATCGTGCTCAACCGTGAGACGTTGGCGCAGGTTGCCGTCGATGTGTCGGGCACCGGGCTGCGCACCACTCCGCGCGGTCTCGTGATGCCTTCGTCCGACGTCGCAAAGCCAGCCTCGTCCGACAATTCGCAGAATGTGCTCCGCACGGCTGAAAACGGCGAGTTCTACGTCATGCTTGAGGATGGCACGGTCGTACACCTTAATTATAATACCACGCTCCGTTATCCGGAACACTTTTCCGACAAGGAACGCATGGTCTACCTGGAGGGCGAAGCCTACTTTGAAGTGGCCGCAGACAAGGACAGGCCGTTTAAGGTCATGACCCGCGACGTGACCATTCGCCAATATGGCACGTCGTTCAATGTGAACACCTATTCCAAACACGTCACCGAGGTGGTGTTGGTGAGCGGCAGCATCGGGGTGCAGAACGAGGAGGAAGAATACATGCTGAAGCCCAATGACCGGATGCGGATGGACAGCTCGTCCGACCGCCTGAGCATCGAGCCTGTGGACGTGAAGCCTTATGTGGCCTGGCACGAAGGCCGCTTCGTGTTCGACAACGAGAGTCTGGGCGACATCATGGAAACCCTCTCGCACTGGTATGCCGTCGACGTGGTGTTTGACAATCCGGCCCTGCGCGACCTGCATTTCACCGGCAACATGGATCGCTACGGCAAGTTGTCGCCCATCCTGCGTTCCATCAGTCAGACCGTGGGCTTGCGCATCGTAATCAAGAATCGAACTATCTATATTTATCAATAATCTAAAGTAATCAACATCATGAGAAAGAGAAAAATTATTCTGCTCCTGCTCATTGGTTGGATGGTGCCTTTCCTTGCTTTCGCCCAGGCGGACAGCAAGAGGGTGACGCTCCGACTTCAGAATGCAACCGTGAAGGTGTTCTTCGACGCGTTGCACGAACAAACCGGAATGAACTTTGTCTACAACAACGAACAGACAAAGGAGCTTCCGCCCATCACCATCAATGTGAAAGATGCCACGGTGAAGGATGTGCTGAACCAGGTTCTTGGCCGCACATCGGTTGGTTATAGCATTGATAATAACACAGTAACCCTCCATCAGGGAGAAAATCGAAGGGGGGGGGTAAAAACCGTTAAGGGAAAAGTGGTCGACACCAATGGCGACCCGCTTCCTGGTGTGAACATCTCCATAGAAGGCACTAGTCGCGGATGTACCACCAACTTCAACGGCGAATATACGCTGAGCGTGCCCGAACAATGCCGCCTCGTTGTGTCGTTCATCGGCATGGAGACGCAGACCGTGGCCTATAACGGCGAACCGACGATGGACATCACGCTGGCCGAAGATTCGCGCCAGATTGACGAGGTTGTCGTGACCGGATACTTCACCCGCAAGACCGAGGGCTTTGCCGGCGCCGTGACCACCATCAAGAAAGAAGACCTCCAGAAAGTACACACGGGCAACATCTTCACCACGCTGAGCGCACTCGATGCAGGCTTCAAAATCACGGAAAACAATCTGGCCGGTTCTAACCCCAATGCGCTGCCCGACTTCACCATCCGTGGTCGCGGCTCGTTCCAGGAGGGTTCGTCCGCCCCGCTCTTCATCCTCGACGGCTTTGAAACCACAGCCCAGAAGGTGTACGACATGGACGTGAACCGCATTGAGAGCATCACCATCCTGAAGGATGCTTCGGCTACCATCCTCTACGGTTCGCGTGCAGCCAACGGCGTAGTTGTCATCGAAACCGTGAAGCCGAAACCCGGACAACTGCGCGTGACCTACGACTTCAAGCCGACCGTCGCCATTGCCGACCTTACGGACTACGACCTGATGAACGCCAGCGAGAAGCTGGAGTACGAACGCCTGGCCGGACTCTACGACCCGGTGGAAGGCGATTTGCAGACAACCTACAACCGTCAGCAGAAATACTACAATAAATATAAGAATGTGCTCGAAGGCGTAGATACCGACTGGCTTGCCCAACCGGTAACCAACTCGTTCAGCCAGACACACTCTCTCCTGGTGGAAGGTGGTGCCGAGAACGTCATCTACAGCATCGACGGTTACTTTGACAAGAACAAGGGTGTCATGAAGAAATCCGGGCGTGACCGCTACGGCCTGGGCTTCACCTTGCAATATCGCATCAAGGATAAAATCATCATCCGCAACTACGCCAGCTACTCCAACACGCATTCGTATGATTCTCCATATGGAAGTTACAGCACTTACGCTTCTGCAAATCCGTATGAACGTCCTTGGGATGCCAACGGACAACTCGTCCCCACGTTGACCGACGGCAGCCCCAACCCGCTCTACGAAGCCGCCCTGCCCAACCGCAGTTTCAGCGACACGGAGTATTTCGCCGACGAGTTGAGTGCCGACTGGATTATCGGCAACGGCTGGCGTGTGATTGGTCAGTTCCGCATCGAGAAAGGCAACACCAGCAGCGACTATTACCGCTCGCCGTTCTCCTCTGAGTTCTTGACTGCAAGCGATGATCCGAATGACCCTGAAGCTACCATTTATACTCCGGTAGATCTTGCCGAGCGCGGTGAACTTACGTTGGGCGACGGCGAATACTTGAATTACAGCGGTAAACTTACCGTAAACTACAACAAACAGGTAGACAAACACATGTTCTTCTTCGGAGGTGGTGCCGAAATCAACCAGAATGAGTCAAGTTCGCACTCGTTCACGGCCACCGGTTTTGCCGATGACCGCTATTCCGACCCGGCATTTGCCATTCAGTTTATGGAAGACAGCCGTCCGGGCAGCAGTGAAAGTACCGTCCGCTCCATCGGTATGCTGGCCAACTTCAACTACATCTATGACGACCGTTACTTCCTCGACCTCTCCGGCCGTTACGATGGTTCGTCACAGTTTGGTGCCGACAGACGTTGGGCGCCCTTCTGGAGTGTCGGTGGCGGTTGGAACGTGCACGAAGAACATTTCTGGTCGACCAATTCAGTCCTTGACCTTTTCAAAATCCGTGCCTCCTACGGTGTGACCGGTAATCAGGAGTTCTCTGCCTACCAAGCCAAGACTATGTACCAATATCAGACAGGCCGTCTGTACAACCAACTCATCCCGGCTACCTTGATGGGCTATGGTAACCCCGACCTGAAATGGCAGAACCAATACAGCACCAACATCGGTTTTGACCTCGGCTTGTGGAAAAACCGCCTGTCGTTGACCTTCAACTACTATTGGAAACGCACCGAAGGCATGTTGACCACCATCACCGTAGCTCCTTCGCTTGGTTTCCCCAGCAATTCGTTCACGGCCAACTTGGGTGAAATCTCCAACCGTGGTTGGGAACTCAACTTGGGCGCCTCCATTCTGCGCGACCCGGCTAACGATCTCGAATGGCGTGTAAACGTGCAGGCGTCGCAAAACCGCAACAAGCTGACCAAGATTAACAACCAGTTGCGCGGACTGAACGACCAAAACAATCAGGAAAAGGAGATTCCGGGTGCTGTTTATGAAGAAGGCGAATCGCTGAGTGCCATCAAGGCCGTTCCCTCTTTGGGTATTGACCCGGCTACCGGTCAGGAAATCTATGTGAAGAAGGACGGTACCCTGACTTACGAATGGGATGCAGCCGACAAAGTACTTTGCGGCGATACTGAACCGGATGTCTATGGAAACATCTCGACCAATCTCTATTGGAAAGGCTGGAACCTGAATGCCATCTTCCAGTACAGCGTGGGTGGCGATGTATACAACTCTACCTTGTCCTCTCGCGTGGAGGGTGTCAATCCGGCCACCAATGCCGACCGCCGCGTATTGAACGACCGTTGGACAACTCCCGGCCAACACGCCCTCTATCGCAACATCCGCGACTACGGCCAGACCTACATTTCGACCCGCTTCGTACAACGCGACAATTACCTGGATTTCACTTCGCTCTCTTTGTCCTACGACTTCCCGAAGAAGTGGATTCAACCGTACAAAATCAGCACCCTGCGTCTGTCCTTCTATGCCAACGACCTGTTCCACTTGTCTACCGTGAAACAAGAACGTGGTCTGGATTATCCGTTTGCCCGGAGCTTTGTCTTTGGCTTAAACTTCAGTATTTAACCTCGTAACATTGATATACGAACATGAAAAAGTTATTATCTATATTATCCGTTGCCTGCCTGACGTTATTCCCTTCCTGCAACGACTGGCTGGATGTCACTCCGCAGGGACAAATCGAGGCAGAGGATCTGTACACCACGACTAAAGGGTGCAACTCTGTTGTTGGTGGCATATATTACACGATGTCCGGTTCTGCTTTATATGGACAAACACTGTCTTACGGACTAATGGATGTATTAGCACAATATTGGGATTTATCAACAATACCAGATCATAATTATTACAATGCGACTCAATATGATTATACAGACCAGAATGTAATAGGAACATTCAATAATGTATGGTCTAACATGTATCAGGCCATCACACAATGCAATGCGTTTATTTACTATTCCGAACCTTACAAAGAGAACATTGCCAATTACGATCTCTTGTTGGGAGAAGTTTACGGATTGCGTGCCTTGGCTCATATGGAATTGTTTGAGATATTTGGTCCGGTGATTCATACGACAGCCGACTTGCAGAAACCTGCTATTGCATACCGCACAAACTACAACAACGTAAGTCAAGGTTTTGATACGGGAGAAGTCGTATTGCAGAAAGCAGCCGATGATTTAAACCGTGCATTGGAATTGCTTGCGGATGATCCTATTCGCGATCCGGAAGTTGGTCGCCAAGGCGATTTGAATAACTCTGTATTGGACTATCAGGATGTGCTCAACTACCGTGGCGCCCGCATGAATTACTTCTGCGCACTCGGTTTGATGGCACGTTTGGAGATGTTGCGTCAAGATAAAACAGCAGCTTATAAGTATGCTACACGGGTGATGGAAGAGACAGAAGACATCATTTCGTTGATAGATAAAGAAAATATCATGAATAACAATGCTTCTAGCGTTTACAATTTCAGCACTGAAATGCTTGGTGCTTTCTATGTAAATAATCTGTATGATATGACTGATACTTATTTTGGTATGGGAGGTGGATATTCCAGTCAAGACAAAGGTGCTATCAATATAGATAATAACCGTTATGAAGCATTAGGCACATTTATCTATAATCGTACTCCGGATAATGGAGCCGATATTCGTTATACATACTGGTTTATTGGAAATACAGAGCATGGAAATATGGATTTTATGAAAGTGAAGCAAGCTACGGAGCGTCCGGGTATGACAGAGCCTTATGCTTATTATCCAGAAATTCCTATCATGCGTTTGTCTGAAATCTATTACATTGCTTGTGAAACTCAAATAGGAGTAGACAATACGTTGGCATTGCAATATTTAAATGATGTGCGTACTACCCGTGATTTGACTCCGTTGGAGAACGTATCAGATGATGAAACCTTGTTGGAATATTTGGTGCGTGAGGCTCGCAAGGATTTCATTGGCGATGGACGTATGTTTTTGATGTATAAACGACTGTTTTATCCGATTTATACCGTGGCCGGTAGAACGGTTCAACCGAATGATAATATATTCGTGTTGCCGATACCTGACGATGAGTATGAATTTGCAGGGATTGAAAAAACGACTCAGAATTGAATGACATTTAATATATTGATTTATGAAAAGACTATATACATTACTAACGCATCGGTTGGCAAATGCTTTCAGCATATTTTGTCTGCTGGCTGTATTTGCTTCATGTGACAATAAGGATATTGATTCGTTTGATACTGCAACCAGTTATCTTTATTTTGATGTTCCTTATATTCTTAACGCCGATGGAACATCTTCCGAATTTCGTGAGGACAGCATCTATTACTCTTTCGCTATCTATCCGGAGACGGTAACGAGCAACACACTTAAAGTGGTGGTTAAGACTATCGGAATGGCAACGGATTATGATCGCCCTTATACTGTGGAGATTGTGGACGACATCACCACGGCCACAAGTGCGGAATGGGACCCCTCTGTTGTTGACAACCGTTCCATTAAAGCCGGAGAATTGGCAGATACCATCTTTATCGACGTGCAGCGCACGAAGGCTTTGTCCGAGCGTTGGATGCAGGTTTATCTCCGCATTATTCCCAACGAGTATTTTGCTGCGGGATATGGTACATTGCAAGAAGTCAAGGTCGCTTTTTCCGATGTTTTGGCCGAGCCTAGCTGGTGGCGCGGATGGACAGGTGTGTTTGGCTCTTATTATCCGGAGGTTTATCGTAAATGGATTGAACTCTATCCTTTAGGAGCTGACCATAATACCAATATTGATAATGGAGAGCAGCTTTATTGGAACAACATGCCGTCTAACTCGACACAATATCAAAGCTGGTATCCTGTTTTGGCTTTGTATGCTGCCGAGTTGAAAGAATATTTTGAGCTGAACGATGTTTATCCTAACGGAGATACGTCGCTCCCGGCTATTAAACTTCCGTAAAATACTTAATAATTGTGATTATGAAACGATTTACATTTCCATATGTTACGATACTTACACTCGGCTTGTTTATGGGAGCATGTGCCGAGGATGAGGGAAACTACGACTACACACAAATCAACGAAGTGACGATTGAGCCCATAGAGGCTGATGCGGTTTATGAAGCCGGGTCGCATATTTCGATTACTCCCACCATCACTATACTTGACGAGGCTTCCAGCAATTTGAGTTATTCCTGGACAATCGGCGAGACTGAAGTTTCTACTGAACGTAATCTGGATATAGACCTGCCACCATTGGAATATGGTAATCAGCTTTGTGCTTTGACGATTACGGATCATAATAATGGTATGCAATATCGGCGAACGTTTACCATCAGCATTAACAATGCGTTCAACTATGGTTATTATTTTCTGACTCGAACAGACAATGGCGACACCGAGTTGGCATATATTCAAGCTAAGTCGGATGATGATGCGACATTAGATGATGTCAAATACACGACCGGTATCGAAAACTATGCTTTTGGAAAAGACCCTGTACAATTATATGGTGGTTTTGCGCAAAGGTCTGATGGATCAAATATTTCTGAATGGACTTTTTACTTTCTTACACATGATGCAGATCATCCGGGCATTGTGACCAATACAACCACTTTCACGCCATTATATTTGCTTAATAATGGTAGCTTTATAGATCAGGCTAGTGGCTATGAATTTAATCCCGAATGCGCAGTGACTGCTGCTGGACAGAAGTTTATTTATTTTATTAGTAACGGGCAATTTATTTTCTATACCAATGGTAAGTTCTATCGTCCGGCTCAGCATCTTCAGAATTATTATTGGAGTCACCCTGCTGTAGGAATGGGAGGTGCCCTTTCTGGATTCTCATGGGTTTTTGATGAACTAAGTAAGAAGGTTTATACAATTCAGGCTTATAGTGCAGAAGATGAAATATTGGGTGTTATTCCCAATTCCAATGCATGGGATAAAGTCGTAGAACCCGAAGATAATATTGTAATTGAGGAACCTGTGATTACAATAACGGATGTTTATGGAGGTGCTCATAAGGGCAATGTGTTCTGTGCAGCTCCCGAGGGCTTATGTGTTTATTCGTTTACTAAGACTTGGATGACAGCAGATCCGAAGTTTGTGGCCAAGAATGAATATCCGTTGCCCAATGGATTGGATGAGAACACGGCTTATGCGCTTGGTTTGGTGGGTTCGTCAAATTATTATTTGTTCTACAATAGTGGCAATGATATCTATAAAAACTATACATTTACGATTGGCGAGCCGATACTTGTTAGCGACAAGCTTTCAGCCCTAGGATTGGGAAATGTTGAGAAAATAGCAGTATCTGCTCGAGGTACTCGTTTGATTGTAGTATTGTATGATGAAAGTAGTCCTGAAGAGCGAAAAGGAAGTGTGGCTTTTATAGATATTGCTACGGGTGAAGTAACTCATACATTTCCAAATATTTTATATCATTGTGTAAGTGCGTTTGGCGCTAATGATGCGAATAGTGCGTATTTTGATAAATTGGGGGATTTACGGTAATTTGCTGACAAAAATACTCCATTCCTCTTAAATCTCATTCCTCACTCCCTCCCGCCAGACATCTTGTCGGGAGGGAGTTTTTTATGTTACTTTGCAGGCAATCAAATACACTTTGGTATTATGGACGCACTTGCAATCATTGACAAATATTATCCTGCGGAGGATGAGTTGAAACATATCCTGTTGACGCACAGCCGTTCGGTGGCCGACAAGGCGCTCGGGGTGGCCGCGCGGCATCCGGAGCTGGGGCTCGACACGGCGTTTCTGGAGGAAGGCGCGTTGCTCCACGACATCGGCATCTTCCTGACCGATGCGCCCGACATCTGTTGCCGGGGCACGGCGCCTTACATCTGTCACGGTTCGCTGGGGGCCGACCTGCTTCGTGCCGAGGGCTATCCGCGTCATGCCTTGGTGTGCGAGCGTCATACCGGGGCCGGGCTGTCGCTGGAGCAGATTGTGCGCGAGAACCTTCCGGTGCCCCGGCGCGACATGGTGCCCGTCAGCTTGGAGGAGCAGGTGATATGTTTTGCTGACAAGTTCTTTTCAAAGACCCACTTGGAGCGCGAGAAGACGGTGGACAAGGCTTTGCGCAGTCTGGCTCCTTATGGCGAGGAGGGGGTGAACCGTTTCAAGGGGTGGTGCGAGCGTTTCCTGTAATCTTGTTGGTTGAATTTTGCTGTTGGCGGCGTCGCGAGCGTGCATATGTCTGCCCGCGAGCGTGCATATCTTCGCTTGTGAGCGGACATATTCCCGGACGTGAGCGTGCATATGTTCGCTTGCGGGTGCCCGGGGGTGTTCATTTTCTTTTGCCTTGATGCAAAAGAAAACGAACCAAAAGAAAAAATCAAGGCTGCATCTCTGCGGCTGCTCCGGAGTGCTTCTCCGCTAAGCGGGAAAAACTCGCTTCGCTCAAACAGTTTCCCGCTCTTCACGCTGCGAAGCGCTCCTCTGCTTTACGCCGCAGAGCTGATGCCGCTTCCTCCTTTGGGGGACATGCTTGTTGGGATTCTGTGTTAATCGGACGTTTCTTGCAGAATCCGGAGGGAATGATTGGAGATTGCGGATAAGATGCTTATCTTGCAGACAAATTATCCGATTATGAGCAAGCTTATACGCAAAACGTTCGATTATGCATTTCTCAGCTTTCTGCGCCATCGTGTGAATGGCGGCATGGTGCTGGTCGTTGTGGCCGTGCTGGCCATGGTGGTGGCCAATTCGCCTTGGGCCGACGCCTATCATGCTTTTTGGAGTCATCCCGTCAGCCTGCAGGTGGGCGGGTTCAACCTGTTCAGCCACCACGGCGAGCCGCTCACGCTGATGGCGTTTATCAACGATGCGCTGATGGCCGTGTTCTTCTTTTCCGTGGGGCTGGAAATCAAGCGCGAGGTGCTGGTGGGCGAGCTGTCGAGCCTGCGTCAGGCGTTGTTGCCCATCATTGCGGCCGTGGGCGGCATGATTGTCCCCGTGCTGATTTACTTTCTGATGACGGCCGGCAGTCCGGCAGCCAAGGGGCTGGCCATTCCCATGGCTACCGACATCGCCTTTTCGCTGGGCGTGCTCAGTCTGTTCGGACGGCGTGTGCCGCTGAGCCTGAAGATATTCCTTACGGCCTTTGCCGTGGTGGACGACATCGGGGGCATCCTTGTCATCGCGTTCGGTTACACGTCGCATCTGGCGGCCGGATACCTGTGGGCGGCCGTGGGCGTGCTGGCCGTGTTGGTGGCGGCCAACCGCATGAGGGTCATGTCGCGCACGTTTTATTGCCTTGCGGGCATCGTGGTGTGGTATCTGTTCCTGCAGTCGGGCGTCCACGCCACCATTGCCGGGGTGCTCGTGGCTTTCACCATCCCCTCCATCCCTTGCCTGGAGGTGAAGAAATACATAGCCCGCATACGCGACAACGTGGCCGAGTTTCCCCATTTCGATAAAAGCAGCATCCTGCTCACGCCCCATCAGATAGACATCCTGAAGAGCATCGAGTCGGCGTCGGACAAGGTCATCTCTCCGTTGCAGTTCATGGAAGACCGCATGCACGGCATGGTGAACTATTTCATCATGCCGCTCTTCGCCTTTGCCAATGCCGGCATCACGCTCGCGGGCGGCGACGGTGCCATGGCGGGCCCGGCCACCTATGCCGTGGCTGTCAGTCTGGTGCTGGGCAAGTTTGCGGGCATCTACCTGTTCACCTGGTTAGCCGTGCGCAGCGGCGCGACCGCCTTGCCGCAGGGCATGAACTGGCGCAACGTGGCCGGGGTGTCGCTGTTGGGAGGCATCGGCTTCACGGTGTCGCTCTTCATTGCCAATCTGTCGTTTGGCGCAACCGACGCGGTGTTGCTTGGTCAGGCCAAGCTGGGCGTGTTGGCGGGCACGGTGCTGGCCGGCATCCTGGGCTATGTGGTGCTGAGGCTGACGTTGCCCAAGGAGGATGACGGCCGGGTCTGAGGGAGTGCTCCGCCATCCGACGGCATCCCGTTGCAAATGTGCGAGAACTCGTTGAAGGCCTTCAAAATGCTGTCGCAAGTGTGCGGCGGCTTTTTGAAGCTCGTCAAAATGCTGTTGCAAGTGTGCGGCGGCTTTTTGAAGCTCGTCAAAGTGCTGTCGCAAGTGTGCGGCGGCTTTTTGAAGCTCGTCAAAGTGCTGTTGCAAATGTGCAGCAGCTCACCGACGCCCGTCGAAATGCCGCCGCAAAATGCAGGAGCTCACCGACACCCGTCGAAATGCCGCCGCAAAATGCAGGAGCTCATCGACGCCCGTCAAAATGCCGCCGCAAATTGCAGGAGCTCATCGATGCCCGTCGAAATGCCGCCGCAAATTGCAGGAGCTCATTGAAGCCCGTCGATGGCCGTTGCAAAAATGCAGCGGCTCGCCGACGTCCGTCGGCGGTGTTGCAAAAATGCAGGAGAGGGGTCGGAATAAGTTTTTGGGGGGAACGCTATTTCATGAACACGAAGTAGACGGCCAGAATCAGGCAGCAGAAAGCGGCCAGGTGGTTCCAGTGGAGCGACTCGCCCCGGAAGAACACCGTGGTGAAGATGGTGAAGATGATGAGCGTGATGACCTCTTGGATGACCTTCAGCTGCATGAGCGAGAACGGTCCGCCGTTGCCCGAGAATCCGATGCGGTTGGCCGGAATCTGACAGGAATATTCGGCCAAGGCAATGAACCACGAGAACAGGATGACGCCGAAGAGCGGCCAGTTGGAGATGACCTTCATTTCCTGAAGTTTCAGATGCCCGTACCATGCGAAGGTCATGAAGATGTTGGATACCACGAGCAGTAAAATGGTGTATACGCCGGTCATAATGTGTGATTGGATTTAGATGGTAATGATTCTTCCTGAATGTTGGTCATGCTGCCCCACAGGCTGTAGCGCGCTTCGGGATTCAACGTCTCCAGCCGTCGGAGCACCTCTTTCATCTGCGCGCGGTTCGACTGCGTTTCGTAGGGGCAGTTTTTCATCTGCTTGCGATAGCCGCGCAGCGCGGCCAGCTCCTCCAGGTCGCTTTCGTGAACGAGGCAGAGCGGGCGGATGATGGTCATGTCGAACTTGCGCATGGCGAGCTTGGGCGGCATGGCTGCAAATGCGCCCTGAAAGGTGATGTTCATCAGCAGCGTCTGCAGGATGTCGTCCATGTGATGGCCTAGGGCAATCTTGTTGCAACCGTGCTCCTTGGCAACCGTGAACAGGGCCTTGCGCCGGTTCCACGAGCAGAGGAAGCAGGGCGATTTGCGGGTGTCGGTGGAGGGGTCGAAGCCCGACCGCGCGTGTATGAAAGGTACGCCCAGCTCCGCGCAGAAGTCGCGCAGGTAGTCCAAGTCGGCCTGATAGGGGATGTTGGACATGCTCACGTGAGCGGCCAGCAGTGAGAAACGGGGCTTGAAGATGCGCGCGCGGTGGGCCAGCAGTTCCAGCAGCGCCATCGAGTCCTTGCCGCCCGACAGGGCCACAAGCACCTTGTCGCCGTCGTCAATCAGGCCGTATTGCACCATGCCTTTGGCCAGACGCTGACGGATGCGCCGCAGGAGTTTGTCTTCAGTGGTGAGTGTTGCCATTATGGGGTACGTTTCAAAAACAGGCTGCAAAATTACAGCATTTCGGATAATCTTCGTACTTTTGGACAGTGTTTATATCGACTAAAGAACGACTTATCATGAAGAAGAAATACCTGCTCTGTCTGCTGGCCCTGGCCGGCTCCGTCGTGTCCGGCGCGCAAACGCTCGGCAAGGCCCGCGAACTGTTCCGCCAGGGTAAGTATGCCGAGGCCATTCCCACATTTCAAAAGCTGGTGAAGCAAAGTCCGTCCAATGCCAACTACAACTATTGGTATGGCGCATGTTGCATGGAGACGGGACGCGACTCGCTGGCCATGCCCTATCTGGAAAAGGCGGTGAAGCGCAAAGTGCTCGATGCCTATCCTTATCTCATCGAGCTTCAGATGAACCGCTACCGTTATGACGACGCCGTGGAAACGGGGGAGAACTACGTCGAGTTGCTGAGCGCGCGCAAGCGCGACACGGCCGAGGCCGAAGCCACGCTGGCCCGTGCGCGGGCCGCCTCGCTGATGCTCAAGGGCACGGAGCGCGTCTGCGTGGTAGACAGCTTTGTGGTGGACAAGGCCGATTTCCTTTCTGCTTACCGCATTGACCCGGAAAGCGGCACCCTGACGGGCAAGGACAGCACCGCGACCTATGAGAACGAGCTGGGCTTGCGCCGTTACCTGTCTGTTGCCCGAAACGCGCGCACCACGCTCTACTCCAGCGACAAATTGCTCGACGAGTGGACTGCTCCCCGTCCGCTGGACGGCCTGCCCGACGACGGCAACAACAACTATCCCTACGTGCTGGCCGATGGGACTACGCTCTATTTCGCCAACGACGGCAGTCAGTCGCTTGGCGGATACGACATCTTTGTAACCCGGCTCAACACGGAAACGGGCCGCTTCCTGAAACCCGAGAACTTGGGTATGCCCTACAATTCGCCCGCCAATGACTACATGATGGTCATCGACGAATACAACAATCTGGGTTGGTTCGCCTCCGACCGTTATCAACCGGAGGGGAAGGTGTGTGTGTATGTTTTTGTCCCCAATGAATCCCGCCGCACGTTTGATTACGAGCAAGATGGCGACAGTCTCGTCATAGCCCGCGCCCGCTTGGACAACATACGTTCCACCTGGGATGAGCCCGATGTGGCCGCGGCAGCCCTTGCCCGGCTGGAGGCCGTGGTCGGCGCGCAGGTGTCCGCCAACGTGCAACACGATTTTGAGTTTGTCGTCGACGATGCCCGCACGTATTACCGTTGGGACGATTTCCGTTCGCCCGAAGCGCAACGCCTCTATCGCCAATATCTCCGCATGCGTCAAGAGCTGTTTGCGCTAGGTGACAAGCTCGACGGCTTGCGCGCTCGCTATGCCTCGGCTCCAGAGAACGACAAGGCGCGCCTGTCTCCCGAAATACTCGACCTGGAAAGCCGTTTGGAGCAGAAGAGCGGCGAGTTGGAAGCCTTGGAGATAAAGGCGCGCAATACCGAAATAGCACATACGAACCGATAAACTTTCAGCTCATGGACTTACTGCTTATTATAACCGCTTTAGTCGTCGGTCTCATCCTGTTGGTGGCCGAAGTCTATCTCTTTCCCGGCATCAGCATCGCCGGCATAGGAGCCACAATCTGCCTTATCTTTGCCAACGTCTATGCTTACGTTCATTTGGGAACGCAAGCGTGTGTGGCAACGTTTCTTGTTACGCTTGTGGCCGGTGGCGGCATCCTGTTGTGGGTGTTTCGTTCACACGCCATCGAGCGGCGGGCCCTCACCGAAGACATCGCTTCGACTGTGGCCGACGACAGAGCCTATCAGCCTCGTCCGGGCGACCGCGGCACGGCGCTTACCCGCCTGGCGCTCATCGGCAATGCCGAGATAGAGGGACACGTCGTGGAAGTGAAGTCGGCCGACGGCTTTATTGACGAGCGCACCCCCATCGTGGTGAGCCGTGTGGACGACGGCATCATCCTCGTGGTTCCCTTTGTCGAAGCTCAAGCAGAACATTCATCAATCATTAACCCATAAAAACACTCTTTACTATGGAAATGCTCATTCCTGTAGTCCTCATCGTAGGCGTCATCATTTTCCTGGCCATTGTGTTGCACTACATTCCCTTCCTGTTGTGGTTGTCGGCCAAGGCCTCGGGCGTACACATCTCGTTGGTGCAGTTGTTCCTCATGCGCATCCGCAATGTGCCGCCGGCCGTCATCGTGCAGGCCCTCATCGAAGCCCACAAGGCCGGATTGCAGTTCATCACCCGCGACGGTCTGGAGGCCCACTATCTGGCAGGCGGACATGTGGCCAAGGTGGTACATGCGCTCGTGTCGGCAGCCAAGGCGAACATCGAGCTGTCGTTTCAAATGGCAACGGCCATAGACCTTGCCGGACGCGATGTGTTCGAGGCCGTGCAGATGTCGGTCAATCCCAAGGTCATCGACACTCCGCCCGTGACGGCAGTGGCAAAAGACGGCATTCAGCTCATTGCGAAAGCCCGTGTCACGGTGCGTGCCAACATCCGTCAGCTGGTGGGCGGGGCAGGCGAGGACACGGTGCTGGCCCGCGTGGGCGAAGGCATTGTGTCGTCCATCGGCTCGTCGGAAAATCACAAGTCGGTGCTTGAGAATCCTGATTCCATCTCCAAACTCGTGCTGCGTAAGGGGCTGGATGCCGGTACGGCTTTTGAGATACTGTCCATTGACATTGCCGACATCGACATCGGGCGCAACATCGGCGCGGCCCTTCAGATAGACCAGGCCAACGCCGACAAGAACATAGCGCAGGCCAAAGCGGAAGAGCGTCGCGCCATGGCCGTGGCCAGCGAGCAGGAAATGCGCGCCAAGGCCGAAGAAGCGCGTGCCATGGTGATACAGGCCGAAGCCGAAGTGCCCAAGGCCATGGCGGAGGCCTTCCGTTCGGGCAATCTGGGCATTATGGATTACTATCGCATGAAGAACATCGAGGCCGACACCCGGATGCGCGACAACATTGCCCATCCCGCACAGCAGACCTCCGCGACCACGCAGCCCGGCAAGTAAACAGCCGGGATTGTAACACCTTTAAAAGACGAAAAACCATGAAACAACCCATAGCAGCATCGGAACTGATTCTCAATGCAGACGGTTCCGTGTTTCATCTGCATCTGCTTCCCGCGCAATTGGCCTCGCGCGTCATTCTGGTGGGCGACCCCGGGCGCGTCTCGCTTGTGGCCTCCCATTTTGAAACGCGCGAATGCGATGTGCAAAGTCGCGAATTTCACACCATCACGGGGTGTTACCGCGGAAAACGCATCAGCGTGGTCTCCACGGGAATAGGGTGTGACAACATCGACATCGTGATGAACGAGCTGGATGCATTGGCAAACATAGACCTTCACACCCGTTGCTTGAAAGAACAGCCTTCTTCGCTCGACATCGTTCGCATAGGCACCTGCGGAGGATTGCAGCCGGATACGCCGTTGGGCACGTTCATCTGTTCGGAGATATCCATCGGGTTGGACGGCCTGCTGAATTATTACGCCGGACGCGACGATGTGTGCGACCCGGATCTGGAACAAGCCTTCCTGGCTCACATGGGGTGGACCGGTTCGCAGTGCACGGCTCATCCCTATGCCATTCATGCCGATGCCGCTTTGGCCGAACAGATAGCCGGAAAGGACATGGCGCGCGGCATTACGCTTTCGGCCGGCGGATTTTACGGGCCTCAGGGGCGCAGCCTGCGTCTTTCCCTGGCCGATCCGGAGCAGAATGCCAAGGTCGAGCGGTTTGTCCACGGCGGACGGCGCATCATGAACTACGAGATGGAAAGCTCGGCCGTGGCCGGACTGGCCCGTTTGTTGGGGCATCGCGCCGTGACGACGTGTATGGTCGTGGCCAACCGCTATGCCGGGCAGGCCAACGCCGACTATAAGGGCGATATTGATAATCTCATCGCGCTTGTTCTGGAGCGCATTTAAGGACACGCATGTATTGGGCGGCTCTTCGGAGCCGCTTTTTTTGATTGTTGCCCGAAGATGTTTAAACCTTCCGTGGAAGATACTTGAATGTTCGGCGGAAGGTTGGGGAAGGGGTACAAAGAAAAAGAATCAAGCACCGCCGTTGTGGCCTGTGCTTGATTCTTTTTGCTTTCGGATGTGTCAGTGCTTCGGCGAAGCTTAATTCTCTTCCGAAGCCTCGTATTCGTTTGTTTGGAAGCGGCGTGCCGCACGCAGCAGATGGCGTAAAGAGCTTACCAACTCCTGCGTCTCCTGCAAGATGTTCAGATAGACGTATGACACTGTGAGGTTGCTTTTCTCGTCCTGCATGCGGTTCATTTGCAGTTTGCGGGTGCGCGAGAGTGCCTCTTTCAGGCGGTCGCATTCGGCGCGTATCTCGTCCACTTCGTCATAATGTCCTTGCGTGATGACCTCATGCGTGCGCTTCAGCAGGAACACCAGCGTGTCGCGCAGCGGGATGAATTCTTTGACCAGCTCCTTGGGCATGGGCTTGAAGTTGTTGTCCACGTGCTCTTCGCAAGGTTCACAGATGCGTCGCAAGCAGTACATGATTTGCTGGCAGCTGTTGCTTCCCAGATGGAACCACGTGTTCTTTTCGATGGCGATTTCCTTGTCAATGCGTTGCAAGCCCACCATCTCCTTGCGGCGCATTTTCTTCAGCGTGCTCTTTTCTGCACGGAGGGCCGCGTCGGCACGTCGCAGGCTGCGGAGGTCGTCGTTGACAAAGCCGTCGGTGATTTGGGTGTAGGTGTTAACCACGAAGTCCAGGTAGATGGACTGATTGTCGGCAATGTGACGGCAGAGCAGGTTCAGGGTCTCTTTCTTGTCCTTGGAAGCCACAATCTGGCGGAACAAGTCGTCGGGCACCTCGGCTTTCAGCTTCTTGTTATATTTCTTGTGGCTGTAAATCAGGCGGGCGATGGCCACGCCAATCATGATGACGATGGCAACCACGCCTCCGAAATACATGACGAGGGTGATGGTGAGACAGAACAGGAAAGCGGCTCCGGCCGTGATAAACCAGCCGCCGATGACCGACAGCACGCCGGTGATGCGGAACACGGCGCTCTCACGCCCCCAGGCGCGGTCGGCGAGCGAGGAACCCATGGCCACCATGAATGCCACGTAGGTGGTTGAGAGAGGCAGTTTCAGCGAAGTACCCAAGGCAATGAGCAAGCCGGCGAGCACGAGGTTGACCGAGGCACGCACGAGGTCGAATGCGGCGCCGTTGGCCAGGATGATTTCGTCTTGATTGAAACGCTTGCCGACCCATGTGCGGAGCGATACCGGAGTGACGCTGATAATGGCGTGGTAGGCATTGGTGGCCGTGCGGACGATGGTGCGGGCCATGCGCGAGGAACCGAACATCTCGTCGCCTACGTCCTGACGGGCCAGGTCGACCGAGGTCTTCACCACGTTGTGCGCTTTTTTCGAGGTGGTCAGCGAGATGACCATCACGACGCCGGCGGCTGCCAGGAAGTAGAAGGGCGTGTGGGCCGACTCATTGAGCGCGCCCATCATGTGCGTGGTCACGTCGCCTCCGCCTGCGGCCATATAGTCCTGATAGGAGGAGAATCCGGCCAAGGGCACACCGATGAAGTTGACGAGGTCGTTGCCTGCGAACGACATGGCCAGGGCGAACGTGCCCAGCAGCACAACCACCTTGAATATGTTGACCTTCATCCAATGCAGGATTTGCATGAGCAATGTAAAGCCTATGAGACCGAAGACGATGAATTCCATGCTGTGGCTGTCCAGATAGTGTTGCATGTCGGGTGTCATGAAGCTCATGTCGCGTACACCCTTTACCAGCATGAAGTAGCAGATGGCCGTGGCGGCGATGCCTCCGAACAGGCCTATGCGCCATTTGAGGTGCGACTTATAGTTGAATGTGAAAATGAGACGTGCCAGGAATTGGACGACGGTGCCGAAGAAGAAAGCTATGGCTACCGAAACGAAGATGGCTATGATGACCGATAGGGCTTTTTCCGTGTTCATGAGGTCGGCCAGGCTGAGGCCGGTGGTGTCGTGGGCCAGTTTGATGATGGTGAGGCCCGAAGTTCCTCCCAGCAGAGAGAACACCATGGATACGGTGGTGGAGGTTGGCAGGCCCAGCGAGTTGAAGATGTCCAGCAGGATAATGTCGGTCACCATCACGGCCAGGAAGATGCACATAAGTTCGTCGAAGTAAAACTGTTCCGGCCGGAAGATGCCGTGTCGGGCAATGTCCATCATGCCGCTGCTCATTGTAGCTCCGCAAAAGATACCGATGGCGGCAATGGTCATGATTGTGCGGAAGGTGGCGGCTTTGGCGCCGATCGCCGAGTTGAGGAAGTTCACGGCGTCATTACTGACTCCGACCCACAGGTCAAACACGGCCAGCATGAATAGGAAAATGACTAGTCCTAAATAAATAGTTTCCATAAAAAAGATGTATTATTATAAAAATCACGCTGCAAAGATACGTCATCCTCGCCAATCGACAATGTTACACATGTTACAATCGTGTTACAAAGTTACATTCCTGTTACAAAAAAGCCATGAGGAGCACTTGGATTACAATGACCCGCAGGAACATGCAAAACGGGTATACGGTGGCATAGGACACCGATGGGGCGTCGCCCGGCGTAATGTCGTTGGCATAGTTGAGCGCCATCGGGTTGGCCATGCTGCCACACAGCATGCCGCTCACCGCGCCGAAATCCATCCGCCACATGCGGCAGGCAAGCAGTGCCATGACGACCACCGGCACGAAGGTCAATACGAAGCCGATGCCAATCCACAACAGCCCTTCCGGCCGGAATACCGTGTCGAAGAAATGGGCACCTGCGTCCAGACCCAGACAGGCCAGATAGATGGCCAGTCCTAACGCGCGCAGCATGAGGTTGGCGCTGTGTGTGGTGTAGGTTATCATGTGGAGTCTGGGGCCGAACGTGCCGATGAGAATGCCCACCACGATGGGGCCTCCGGCCAGGCCCAGCCGCACGGGAAGTTCCACGCCCGGCACCGGGATGGGGATGGAGCCCAGGGCCAGTCCCAGCGTGATGCCGATGAATATCGAAACCAGATTGGGCTCTTTCAGGCTTTTCACCGCGTTGCCCAGCACCTTCTCCACGTTGTGCACCGCCGGAGCCTCGCCCACCACGGTCAGGCGGTCGCCCACCTGAAGCACCAGATCCGGCGTGGCAAGCAGCTGGATGCCCGAACGGTAGATGCGCGTGATGTTGATGCCGTAGGCGTTGCGCAAGCGCAGGGAGCCCAGCTTCTTGCCGTTTATCTCGTGCCGGGTCACGATGATGCGCTTTGACACCATCTTGCTGTCGATGGCGTCCCAGTCGATGTCTTTCTTGTTCCAGTCGGTATTTTCCTGACGGCCGAAGAGCATGGCCAGGGCCGAGGCGTCGCGCTCCTGGGTGATGACTAGCAGGCGGTCGCCTTCGCGCAGCTCCGTGTCGAAGGTGGGGATGCTCACGTTGCCGTCGCGCCACAGACGCGACACGACGAAGCGGCACATCGTGTGCGATGCCACGTCTTTCAGGTTTTTGCCATAGATGCCGGGATTCTGCACCTGATAGGCCGCGATATACGTCTGGTTATGCTCGTCGGAATCCGATGTGGCAGCCTCCGGCCTGCGCGCCAGCAGCTTGCGGCATACGGCCAGGGCCAGAATGACTCCCACTACGCCCAGCGGATAGGTCACGGCACAACCCAGGGCTGCGCCGCTGCTGTCGAGCCCCAGCTGTTTCAGAGCCTGCTGTGCGGCTCCCAGGGCCGGCGTGTTGGTCGTCGCGCCACACAGGATGCCGGCCATGTCGGGCAGGGACACCGTGGTCATCCGGCAGATGGCCAGCGCCATGACGGTGCCCAGCAGTACGACGCCGGCTCCCAGCATGTTCAGCCGCAGGCCTCCCGTGCGGAAGGAGCTGAAGAAGCCCGGTCCGACCTGCAGCCCCAGGGCATAGACGAAAAGCACCAGCCCGAAACTTTCGGCGTAGGTCAGCATGTCGGCGTCGACCGACAAGCCGAGATGTCCGGCCAGGATGCCCATGAAAAACACGAAGGTCACGCCCAGCGACACACCCCACACGCGGATACGTCCCAGCGTAAGTCCCACGGCCGACAGCAGCGAAATGACCGCCACCGCCTGCAATGCCGAGTGGGCCAGCAGGGTGTCATTAATCCAATCCATCATGATGAAATGTCTTTTCTAGATTTTGGGCTGCAAAGATAGCACATATTTCCATCCGTACCGATGTCGGGAATACGAAAAACGGCAGGGCCGAGACTTATTCGCATAAGCCGTTGCCCCGCCGTCTTATTGTTATGGCAAAATTAAAAAAATGCTCAGAAGCGGTACCCCACCGTGATGTGGGCCGACATGTTGCGTGCCTTTGCCCTGGGCGAGTCGGCCACGTTCAGGAAGCCGAAGTCGGCTTCAATTCCCGCCGTGATGTGCTCGAAGTCGAACCCGATGCCCAGCCCCATGCCGAAGTCAAACCGTTTCAACCCCTCGGAACCGAACGTGTCGACTTCATATGTCCCGCCTTCGGGCATGTCGATTTTGGTCTTTCCGCCCACGCCGCAAGCCAGATAGGGTCCGGCGTTCAGCAGCAACATCGTTCGCGGAAGCGGTATGCGGTAGGCCGCCATCACGGGCACCTCCAGATAATAGGCGTTGACCGTGGCGTCGCCGATGTTCTCAGGGTCGCTTGTACCCTTGCGGGTAAACATCAGTCCCGGCTGTATGCCCAGAAAGTCGCTGACGGCAAAGTCGCCGGTTACGCCCATCTTCCACGAGAAGAGGGGACTGCCGTTCAAATCACCCGTGAAGTTGGAAATACCTATGCCTCCTTTCACGATAAAACCCAAGTCCTGTGCCATGCTTGCGGTGATTCCCGCGAAAGCCATCAGCACGATAAGCAATGTCTTTTTCATATATACCTTATTAATATATAACCTGTAAGCAATCTGTCAAGATGATGCTTTATCGAGAGCCAAGGTAGCTATCTTTTCCAACCTATGCAATTATCTGCCTGAAATTTTATAAGGTTTATGTTTTTTGCCGAAAAGATAGCCGCCTTGAGCGGGAATATGACGGCTTGCGAGCGGACATATGGAGGCCCGCAAGCGCCCATATGGAGGCTCGCGACCGGATATATGACGGCTCCGGTGTCTGTGATTGAATGTCGAGGAACGAGGTTACCGGTCGCAGACGAAGCGTCCTTTCCGCCACACGTAGACGATGGGGGAGCGGCGCAGATAGGGGATTATCTTTTCCCTGTCGTCGCGGTTCATGTAGTCCGGAGTGGTATAGGTGAACGACAGGTTGTTTCCCTCGGGCGAGAGCGATGCCTTGATGAAGGTGATGTAGGCCTTCAGTCGCAGTTGTTTCAGGCTGTCCGCCTTTTCCGGCGCCGGGGTGAGAAAGAAATCGTCGGCCGAGGGCATCGCGGGCAGATAGTCGGCCGTGGGGAGTTCCTGCCATGCGGTGGAATAGAAGCGTATGTGGCTGTCCTCCACCGGCCCTTTGACGGTCTTCACCAAGCAAATCACTGCGGTGGAGTCGCCCGTCGGCAGTCGGCGCATCTCCCACACGCTGCTTTCCGTGACTTCGGCCCGCAGGTAGTCGTCGGTCAAGCGGGTCACTTCCGACGTGCGGTTGAAGCGATTGGTCACGCTGGCCTTCATGTTGCTGTCAAGGAAGTCAACGCAGTCGGCCCGGTTCACATCGGTCATCACCAGCGAAAGGGTGTCGGGCATGTGGACGAAGAGTTCTTTCATGGTTTGTGCCTGCACGCAGTTGCAGATCAGCCATGCGAGCGAAAAAGCCAATAGTATGCTGTGTTTCATGTTTTCGTTGTTATTTTGAGCCCAAATATAGGAAAACCATGCCAATTAGCACCAAAGCCAAATCGACGACCTTGCTTTTTAAGTTCTTTTCACGGAAGAACATGGCGCCGCACAGGAACGATACCACCACGCTGCCGCGTCGCACCATCGACACGATGGAAATCATGGCTCCGTCGAGGCTGAGGGCATAGAAGTAGACGAAGTCGGCCGCCGAGAGGAATACGGAGATGAGTATGATGCACCAGTCCCAGCGGAAGGGGGTGGTTGTCTTTCGCTTGGGCAGCCACAGCAGGGCTATCACCGCGCCCATCATGAAGAACTGATAAATGTTATACCACGCCTGCACCAACATGCTGTCCAGCCCCAGTCCGCCTTCGCTCACGGGGGCCATGAGGTATTTGTCATAGAGGCCGCTGATGGCGCCCGTCACGGCGGCAAGCACCACGTAGAGGATGTATTTGTTGTGTTTGAAGTCGATGCCTTCCTTCTTGCCCGAACGGCTCAGCATGAAAAAGGAGATGACCGCCATGAGCACGCCGACCCATTGGTACAGGTTCAGCCGTTCGCCAAACACCAGCAGGGCGCCGATGAGCACCATCACCGGACGAGTGGCGTTGATGGGTCCCACGATGGTGAGCGGCAGGTGTTTCATGCCGAAATAGCCGAACGTCCACGACGAGAGCACGATGAAGGATTTGAGCAGCACGTACCTGTGTACTTCCCAACCGGCTTCCGGCACATGGAAGATGGTGCCCTGCAGGCTGTCGCCCCAATCGGACAGCAGGATGAAAGGCAGGAATATCAGACTGGAAAAGAGGGTGTTCAGGAACAGGACGGGCAGCACGGCGTTGTCGCGCAATGATTCTTTCTTGAAGGTGTCATAAAAGCCCAGCAGAACAGCCGAGAGAAAAGCCAATAGTAACCACATGATGTAATTGTTTAGTTTGTTTAGGGAGCAAGGTTGCGGCAGACAAGGAAACGAGGACATGGGGACAAGGTTGCCACAAGCCGGGCCACGCGCCTCGCGCGCTTGTTCCCTTGTCAACTCGTCGACTCATCTTCCAAACGGGGTGCAAAGTTACGACGAAATCACGCTCCGCGGATATCCGGGCATAAAAAGTAAAGGGAGAAGAAGGGTTAAAAAAGAAAAACGTTACCTTTGCACGACTTTTTGCAGACGTTATGAAACTACTGACCACACTCTTCGGCTTCGACCCCAAAACGCATTCCGTCAAGACGGAAATCTTTGCGGGCATCACCACGTTTCTTACCATGGCCTACATTCTGGCTGTCAACCCGGAGATACTCAGCTCCACGGGTATGAATCGCGAAGCGGTGTTCACCGCCACGGCCTTGGCATCCATTCTGGCTACGGTCATCATGTCGGTATGGGCCAAGCTACCTTTTGCCCAGGCGCCGGGTATGGGGCTGAACGCCTTCTTTGCCTACACCATCTGTCTGAACATGGGCTACAGCTGGCAGTTTGCGCTGACGGCGGTGTTTGTCGAAGGCATTCTGTTCATCCTGCTCACGGTGAGCAATCTGCGCACCATGATAGTCGATGCCATCCCGGAATCGTTGAAGTATGCCACTACGGTGGGCATCGGGCTGTTTATCGCTTTCATCGGATTGCAGAATGCCGGCATCGTGGTGAGCAATCCCTCTACGATGCTTTCCCTGGGACACATCACGTCGGGCGCTCCGCTGTTGGCCATCATCGGCATGGCCGTCACGCTTGTCTTGCTGGTTCATCGTGTGCGCGGCGGATTGCTGTGGGGGATACTCATCACTACGGCTGTCGGCATTCCAATGGGGATTACTTCCTTTCAGGGTGTGTGCAATCTGCCGCCGTCCGTGGCCCCGGTGTTCTGTCAGCTGGATTTTACCCATCTGTGGAGCGCCGATATGATTATTGTCGTCTGTACCCTGTTGTTCATGGATTTGTTTGATACCATCGGGGCCTTCATCGGTGTGGCCACTCGGGCCGGCATGATGAAGGATGGTCAACTTCCGCGTGCCAAACAGGCTTTCATGTCCGATGCCATCGGCACCACGGCGGGCGCGTTGCTGGGTACGAGCACCATCGTGACCTTTCTCGAAAGCGCTGCGGGCGTCAACGAAGGAGGACGTACGGGGCTGACGTCGTTTACTACGGCCGTCTGTCTGGGACTTGCATTGTTTTTGTCGCCACTGTTTCTCTCCATCCCGGCGGCGGCCACTTCGGCCGTGCTCATCATCGTTGGCATGATGATGCTCAGTCCTGTGGTGCACATCGCTCTCGATGACTATACCGAGGCTCTCCCCGCTTTCTTGTGCATCGTGTTGATGCCCCTGGCTTACAGCATTGCCGACGGCATAATCATAGGCTTTATCAGCTATGTGGTCATCAATCTGCTCTGTGGAAAGCGCGATAAGATTTCCATCCCGATGTATGTGATGGCCTTGTTGTTCAGCACAAAGTTCTTATTATAAGCAATACTAAATTCAACTACAACAACACAATGATGAAAAAGACGCTCTTGTTGGGCCTGTTCCTTTGCATGGCCTTCCGCGCGGTTGCACAGAACGTGCAGCTGCATTACGACTTCGGACGAAGCATTTACAGTGAATTGGATGAGGAATCGCGCCCCTTGCTCACCGGCACCGTGGAATATATGAAAGCTGACAAATGGGGTAGCAGTTATTTCTTTGTCGACTTCGATTGGACCCGGAAGGGGTTGGCTTCGGCCTACACGGAGATATCCCGTGAGCTGAAATTCTGGGATGCTCCCTTTGCGGCCCATTTCGAGTACAACGGCGGGCTGAGCAACGTGGTGTCGTTTGACAATGCCTATCTCGCAGGCCCCTCTTATGCGTGGAACAATGCCGACTTCACCGGCGGATTCGGGCTCAGCATCATGTACAAGTATATCCAGAAACATGAAGACCCGAACAATTTCCAAGTTACCGCCACATGGTATGCGCATTGCGTCGGGGGCAAACTCACGTGCAGCGGCTTTGCCGACTTTTGGCGCGAAAAGAATCCTCACGGTTACTTCATCTTCATGAGCGAACCGCAGTTCTGGCTCAACCTAAACAAGTTCAAAGCCTTCGACAGTCAGTTTAATCTGAGCGTGGGTACTGAAATCGAGCTGACTTACGACTTCAGTTTTCGTGACGGATTTTATGCCATTCCGACGTTGGCTTTGAAGTGGAGTTTCGATTGAGAGCCCGGAAAAAGAGTGTGGTGCTTGGGTAAACCCTTTTTTTAGTCTACCTTTGTCCCGGTACATATTTCTTATCCGGACATTGTTATGAAAGAACGCTATTGGAAATATTCGCTCGTCATCCTTATCATCGGTCTGGGCATTTTGCTTTTTCGTCAGGCCCAGCCTTTCATGAATGGCATTCTGGGAGGTTTTACACTTTTCATTCTGTTGCGCAACTTTACTTACCGGCTGGAGAAGAGGCTGAGCAAGTCGTTGGCTGTATGGCTGGTAACCATTGGCACGACGCTGTTTATACTTATCCCGCTGTCACTTTTCGGTTGGGCCATTGTCAATCAGGTGTCGGGGGTGCATTTTGATGCGCAGGCCATCATACGGCCGACCAAGCAGGCTGTGGAAATCATTAAGGAATATACCGGTTTCGACTTGCTTTCGGAGAATACCATGCGCTTCGTGGTGTCTCAGGCGTCGTCCATCGGGCAATCGGTAATGAGCGGAGTGAGCGATGCTGTCATCAACCTGTTTGTAGCCATCATGTTGCTGTTTTTTATGCTTCACGCGGGGCGGGAGATGGAGCATTATATTTCGAGTCTGTTGCCCTTCAGCGCGGCCGATAAACGCGAAGTGCTGTCGAAGATACAGGTCATTGTGCGTTCCAATGCCATCGGTATACCGTTGCTGGCCATCATTCAGGGCGTCATTTCATTGGGCGGTTATCTGCTCAGCGGCGCACCCAATCCGTTCCTGGCGGCTTTGCTTACGGCTTTTGCCTCCATCATCCCCATTGTGGGCACGGCCTTGATATGGGTCCCCATATCGGTCTATTTTCTGCTCGTAGGCGACTGGGTCAGCGCGCTTATTTTGCTCGGATACGGAGGCATCATCATTGCCCAGTGTGACAATCTTATCCGGTTCATCTTGCAGAAGAAGATGGCCAACATTCACCCGCTCATAACGATTTTCGGTGTTGTGGCCGGTCTTCCCATTTTCGGTTTCATGGGCATTATCTTCGGGCCGTTGATTGTGTCGCTCTTCTTGTTGTTTATTGATATGTTCCGTGCCGAATATCTGACGGATAAGGACGCGCCTTCCTCAGCCGAGGAGTAAGCGTGTCAGTGCCGGCAGGTCGTCGGCTATGTAGGTGGCTCCGGCGGCTTCGAACTCGGCGCGGCTGCCATAGCCGTATAATACGCCCACTGAATCCAGACCCACGGCGCGGGCGCCCAGAATGTCATGTTTGCGGTCGCCTATCATCACGATGTCCGACGTGTCGGTCAGTCCGTTTGTCCGCATGACGTAGCGGATGACTTCTTCCTTGGTGCGGTGGGCATGGTCGTCGCGTCCTCCCACGAAGGCAAAGCGGTCGGCAATGCCGAAGTGCGACAGCACCAGGTCGGCCATGCGTTGGGGCTTCGACGTGGCCACCATCAATACTTTTCCGGCGGCGCGTGCCGCGTCCAGAAATTCCACAATGCCCGGATAGAGCGCATTCTCATATACTCCTATTGTTTCGTAACGCTTCCGGTAGATTTTCACTGCTTCATCGGCCTGTTCGGGCGTGAAGTGATAGAAATCGATGAACGAATCTTCAAGCGGAGGCCCTACGAAACGGAGCAAATCTTCGGGATTGTCCACCCGGATGCCAAACGAGTCAAGGGCGTACCGGGCCGAACGCACGATGCCGGGAGCCGAGTCGGTGAGGGTGCCATCCAAATCAAGGAACAGATAACGGTAATTCTTCATGTTGTTTACGGGTTTTAGGGAACGGGTTGACAAGGGGACAAGGGAGCGAGGGGACAAAAAATGAGTGGACAAGGAGACGGGACGCTTCTGGTGCTTTTCCTCGTCATCTTGTCCACTCGTCAGTCTTATTTGTTCCCTTACCAGGCTCCTTATCCTGCCATGAACAATATTAGCAGCTGTGCAGTGAGGATGCGCAGGAACATGGCCAGCGGGTAGACCGTAGAGTAACCTACTGACGGCGCATCGTAGTTGCAGGCCTGGTTGGCGTAAGCCAAGGCAGGGGGGTCGGTGTTGCTACCGGCAATCAGACCCATTAGGGTGAAATAGTTCATCTTATATTTCCAACGGGCCACCATGCCCATGATGAGCAAGGGGATGACGGTAATCAGGAATCCGCAACCCACGTAGAGCAGGCCGTCGCCTTCGACCACAGTCTGTACGAAGTTGGCGCCCGCCTTGATGCCCACGCTGGCCAGGAAGAGCACAAGGCCGATTTCGCGCAACATCAGGTTGGCGCTCATCGTGGTATAGGTCACCAAGTGGAGCTTGTAGCCGAAACGGCCAATCAGGATGGCCACTACCAACGGACCGCCCGCCAAACCGAGCTTCAACGGTGTCGGCATGTCGGGGATGGCGATAGGCAGACTGCCCAGCAGGATGCCCAGCAGGATACCCACGAAGATGGTCACGATGTTCGGGTGGTCGAGACGCTTCAACTGGTTACCCAGCAAGTGTGCCACACGCGCCACGGCATCTTCCGGACCCACGCACATCACGCGGTCGCCCACCTGCAGCGTCAGGTTGCGTGCGGCAAACAAGTCCATACCCGAGCGGTTGACACGGGTCACGTTGACGCCATACATGCTGCTGAAGTGCAACTCGCCGAGCGTTTTGCCGTTGATGTTCGGTTGAGTCACCAGGATGCGGCGCGACACCATCGGCATGTCCTGCTTCTCCCAGTCGACTTCTACTTTCGGGCCGATGAACGCAATGATAGGCTCGGCGTCGTCTTCGGCACAGACGATGAAGAGCTGGTCGCCCATGTGGAACACCGTCTCGCGGGTAGGGATGGACACATGCCCGTTGTGGAGGATGCGGCTGCACACGAAGTCGCGTCCCAGGAAGTTTTTCACTTGCGACAGGGTTTTGCCGTTCAGCGCGTCGTTGTGCATCTCCAGGTGCATGAAGTAAGGCTTCATGTGCGGGTTCTCAGCCTCCGCCTGCGCGATTTTTTCTTCCTCTTTCTGCAGGTTGACCCGGCAGATGTAACGGATGGCAATGGTAGAACCGATGATGCCCAGCACGCCAAGCGGATAGGCGCAGGCATAACCCATGGCAATTTCAGGACCGTCATAGTTCATGCCGTGCAGTGCCTCGTTGGCCGCACCAAGTCCCGGAGTGTTCGTTACCGCTCCGCACAGGATGCCTACCATCATGGCCATGTCCACACGTCCGTTCAGTCCGTAATACAAGGCCAGAGCCACCACGATGTTCAACACCACGATGCCCACGGCAACGAGGTTCATCGATACGCCTCCTTTCTTGAACGAAGAGAAGAACGACGGTCCGACTTGCAAACCGATACAGAAAACAAACAGAATCAATCCGAAGTCCTGCAGAAAGGACAGGATGGATTCGTTCCCCGTGAACCCGAAGTGCCCCGCCACAATGCCGGCGAACAACACGAAGGTCACTCCCAGGGAGATTCCGAAAATCTTAATCTTGCCCAGCAGTACGCCGACTGAAATGACGAGCGCATATAGCAGCACAATGTGAGCCACTGAATTCGGGTCAAGAAACAAAGCTTGTAACCAATTCATGATATGTTCTTTTGTTGTTTTATTATGTTTTTTTAAAATTGCCCCAAAATTAGGCAAACATTACGACACCACCCAAAGTTACCCAGACTTTTTTTACCCAAATCAGGCCAAAACAAAGACTCTGCCAAAAAACAAACTTTTTATTTGGATGCCTTACATCTTTTTTCATACCTTTGCTGCGTTTTGGTGCGAATACCTCCATCACTACGGAGGAATGCGTGAAAAGGGAACCGGGTGAGAATCCCGGACAGACCCGCTGCTGTGAATTCCATCCAAATGTTTCAGGAGAACACTCCTTCATGCCACTGTCCGCACATCGCAGACGGGAAGGCTTCCTGAAACAGGAATAAGTCAGAAGACCTGCCAAGACATATATTTGTTTTTCAAGCTTTCGGGTAATAAAGCTGTAAAAACCATCGAGCCGGAGTATTCTATACACTCCTTGTCTCCCTGTCGGCAATTTATTTATCCGAAAGCCATTCAAACAGAATTATTACAGAATGGCATGAAACTATCTATCAGTATCGTCTTTTCACTGCTCTTGGTATGCACGGGAGCTGTCGGACAGAAATTATTCAATGTGTCGGGAAAAGTAACCGACCGAAACGGCAACGCGCTGGAACAAGTCACCATCATAGTGAACGGCACGGCGCAAGGTACGCGCACAGACCGTAACGGACGCTACAAACTGAAGCTAAGCAAAGGCAAACACGTCCTTACGGCTTCTTATATGGGATACCACCCGGAAAGCAAAACACTCGACCTGCGACGTGACACCCGGCTAAACTTCCGTTTAAAGGAAGATGCCATAGCCTTAAATTCGGTGGAGGTGTATGGAAAATCACTAAACCAACAAATACGCGAAGGAGCATTCGCCGTCAGTGCACTCGACATCCGCTCACGCGCCAGTTCCCTGAACAACATAAATGATCTGGTCAATCGTGCTACAGGCATCAAAGTGAGACAGGATGGCGGCTTAGGTTCGGACTTCGACCTTTCCATCAATGGCATGTCGGGCAACTCAGTGCGCTATTTCGTAGACGGAGTCCCACTCGACACTAAAGGCAGTGCGGTCACACTGGCCAACCTGCCAATAAGCCTTATTGACCGCATCGAAATCTATAAAGGCGTAGTACCAGCCTCATTAGGCGCTGACGCATTGGGTGGAGCGGTCAATCTCATCACATCCCAAAAACAAAACAATTATCTTGACGTGTCTTATGGCATCGGTTCATTCCATACGCACCAAGGTGACCTGAACGCACAATTCACAGAAAGCAGAACCGGGCTGATATTCCGGCCGACTTTAGGCATCAATTATTCCAAAAACGATTATATGATGAAAGGAGTTGAAGTATGGGATGAGGAAAGCCGCAAATATTTGCCACAAAACCGCCGCCGTTTCCACGACGATTATTTCTCTGCACTGGCACAAATAGAAATAGGCGTGACCAACAAATCTTGGGCAGATGCGTTCTTTGTCTCTGTCTCTTACTCCAAAGAAGAAAAAGAGCTACAAACCGGCTCCGTGCAAAGCAAAGTTTACGGTATGGCCGAACGGAAATCTGATGCCTGGGCTGTCACTGCCCGTTACCGGAAACGGGATTTCCTGACAAAGAAATTGCAAATGAATGCTTTCCTGTCACATACCTGGGACAACTCGCTGACTGTGGACACCGCCTACCGCAAATATGACTGGAACGGCAACTACATAGTCAGTTCACGCAATGAAATCACAGGGCGCGGACGCTCCATGCGCCACTATAAACGTCCACTCACCATCGCCCGTATTAATTTGGACTATCCACTAAACAAACATCACAGCTTCAACCTGAACTATCTCCTGAACCGTACGGGAAACGACCGTTATGACGAAGTTGACCAAGACTTCGAAGCAGCCAATGACATACTCGTCAAACACGTGCTCGGGCTATCCTACCATCAGGCTCTTTTTAACGGAAAGTTGGAAAACATTTTTTTCCTTAAAGACTATATCAATCATTTGCTAGTAAGACAAACTGACCTATATTGGCAGACTGGCTCGGAAAACATGGCCGGAACGCATACAAACAATTACTTTGGCGGGGGCGCAAGTACACGATTCACACTCATCGAGCCTTTCTCCATAAAGGCATCCTACGAACGAAGCGTGCGTTTGCCTTTGGCGCGCGAACTGCTGGGCAACGGAACGACCGTTTATGCCAATGTCGCCCTGAAACCGGAAAACAGCCACAATGTAAATGCTGGATTCTTCGGGACATGGCGCCCTGCACACCGACATACACTTTCATATGAAGCCAACGGTTTTATGCGGTACGTGGACAACTATATCCAAGCCAGCGTGTCAGAGAAAGAAGGCTTAATGCAATACGAAAATGTACCAGCCGTCCACATTAAAGGCGTAGAGGGTGAAATGCGCTACGATTGGGACGGTAGACTCCAGCTTTCTGCAAACATAAGTTATCAGGACGCACGCGACCAACGGAAATACAAAACGGACGGAAAGCCATCGGCCACTTATAAAAAACGTGTGCCCAACCGCCCATGGATCTTCGGCAATGCCGAAGCGGGATATACATTTCATAATCTTTTCCAAGAATCATCCTTCTTACGGCTAGATGTTTCCTACGAGTGGGTGCACTGGTATTTCCTCACTTGGGAAGCCTACGGAGCCCGCGAAAGCAAGGCCCGCATTCCCGCGCAACACATTGTCAACGCCACCCTCACTTATTCGTGGAAAGGCGGACGCTACAACTTCTCGCTGGAGTGCAGCAACCTGCTGGACAAGCTGGCCTACGACAATTACAAGCTGCAAAAGCCGGGGCGCGCCTTCTTTGCCAAATTCAGACTATTCATCCATTAAAATAAAAACAAAAAAATGAAGAAGATTAAGTTTCTGCCAAGCCTGCTATGCGGCTTGTTCCTGATGAGCTTTATGGCTCTGTCGTTTACCGCTTGTTCTGATGACGACCCATCGGGCGACCCCGATGTGCCGGGCACTCCGGAAACACCGGACGACCCATCACCCTCTCCTGATGCCCGGACTTACCACTTTGACATCTTCATGACTGTCGGCGCGCACGGCGGCATGAACAAAGGTGATGGCACCATCGTGAAAAGCGTGAGCGACCTGACTGCGGCTGCCGAACTGATAGACATCCAAAACGATGGCGTGGAGTTTCGCGATCCCAACGGCAACAATACCTACTCGATGGAACTTATAGCGCGTGGAAAGTATTATTACCAAGTGCCCTCGTCGAACGACCGCTTCACGAAGCTGCAAGTCGTGGGCAATTCCGTCAAAGTCGTTCAAGAGCAACCGTTCGTGCAGAACACCTACAAAGTGCGCAGCTACACCCATGCTTGGCTGGACGACCATACGCTGATTATCATGGCAGCCAATGGTGATGCCAACAAAATCGTCTGGACAAAGCTGAATGCCGACGACATGACCATCCTCGGCGAAGGCACCTTGAACCTGTCTCTGCCCGAAGGGGCCACTGTGTTCACGGCATCGGGCATCCTGACCTATAATGAAAAGGCCGACAAGCTCTATTACTTCTACTTCGGCAAAGACAAATCGGGGCGCACGGGCAAAGCTACGTCCAACTTCCTTACGGCCATCATCAATCCGGCAACCATGAGTGTGGAAGGCACGCCGAAAGTCAACGCGCTTGCCGGGGAAATGGCCGGAAGCGCTTATGGCGAACTGTTGCAGAGCTGCGTGATGTACGATGAAAACGAAAACCTCTATCTGGCAGCCTTTACCGATGCCAACGACATGGAGCAAGGCCACCTGCTCCGCATCAATGCCGGAGAAACAGACTTTGACCCCACTTACGAAGGCTATCCCAATGCCGACGGCAAACTGCTCACCGTGCAATACTTGGGAGGCAACAAAGCGTTGGTTTACGCACGTACCGATGCCGAGGGCACGGGCATCGACGACTACAGCCATTATTACAGCATCCTCGACCTCACGACCGGCCAGCGTGAACGCCTGTCGTGCAACGGCTCGGAGATTCCTTACAGCGGCGGGCGCTTTGCCCAGCGCACGGTCGTTGTCGACGGGAAGGCTTATATCGGGGTCAACACCGCCGACAGCAATCCTTGCATCTACATCTATGACATTGCCACAGGAAGTGTAACGAAGGGCGCAGAAATTGCAGAAGGCTATTACTTCGACATGCTGCGCGTGGTGGACAATGCTGACTGATTGTGCTGCCTTGCCCGCCCCTCGCCATTAACTAGACATGGCGAACTACTGTAATTCACTATATGAACTACTGTACTTTATATGGTGAATTACAGTAGTTCACAAAATGAATGTCCGATGAAGCCGCCCTCTTGCAAGGCTTCTTGCACCTCAGACTTATATATAATTATGGTATAGACACGACATCCCTGCTAACGGCAAAACACAGGCCGCTGTGCCAAAGCCGTCGGCATGGCGGTTTGTCTCCTCGCAAGATGCCGTGTACAAAATGACAGTGAAAAGAGGAACTTGCATGTAGAAAAAGGAGAGAAAAAATTTGTTTCTGCCATAGAATCACTATATTTGCAGCATTTAGACACATATTTATAATCTTAATCAGATAAACTATGGCAGATAGCAAAGAGAAACTCTTTTCAGACTTTGCCCCGACCTCTACCCAAGAGTGGATGGACAAAATCACGGTGGACCTGAAAGGCGCCGACTTTGAAAAGAAACTCGTTTGGAAAACAAACGAAGGTTTTAAAGTAAAACCCTTCTATCGCAAAGAAGACCTGGAAGGTTTGAAAACCACGGATGCCCTTCCCGGAACATTCCCCTATCTACGCGGTATCAAAAAGGACAACAACGCATGGTATATCCGTCAGGATATCGTGGTCGACGATGTGAAGGCTGCTAACGAGAAAGCACTCGACATCCTGGGACGCGGTGTGGACTCGCTCGGATTCCGCCTCAAAGCCAAAGACCTGAGTGCCGACTATGTGGCTGCTTTGCTTGACGGCATTTGCCCCGAATGCGTAGAGTTGAACTTCACGACTTGCCAGCGTCACACGGTGGAACTGGCCCGTCTTCTGGTCGACTACTTCCAAGGCAAAGGTTATGACCTCGACAAACTCAAAGGTTCCGTCAATTACGACCCGATGGAGAAAATCATGACCAAAGGCAAGGACTTTACCAACTTTGCCGCCACCGCCAAGGAACTGGTGGAAATCATGGCCGCGCTTCCCCACTACCGCTGCATCGGCGTAAACGCTTTGTCGCTCAATAACGCCGGAGCCTACATCTCGCAGGAACTGGGTTATGCGCTGGCTTGGGGAAATGAATATCTGAATCAACTGACCGAAGCCGGTTTGTCCGTCGATGCCGTTGCCGGGAAAATCAAATTCAACTTCGGCATCAGCTCGAACTACTTCCTCGAGATAGCCAAGTTCCGTGCTGCCCGTATGTTGTGGGCCGACATCGTGAAGCAATATGAGCCGAAGTGCGACTGTGCCTGCAAGATGCTGGCCCATGCCGAGACTTCGACCTTCAACCTCACCCTCTATGATGCTCATGTGAACCTGCTCCGCACGCAGACCGAAGCCATGAGCGCTGCCTTGGCCGGAGTCAACTCCATCACCGTCACTCCGTTTGACAAGGCATATGAAACACCGGACGAATTTTCCGAGCGGTTGGCCCGCAACCAGCAGCTTCTGTTGAAGGAAGAATGCCACTTCGACAAGGTGGTAGACCCCGCCGGAGGCTCTTATTACATTGAGAATCTGACCGTGTCCATAGCCAAGCAGGCATGGGACATCTTCCTGAAAGTGGAAGAGGAGGGCGGATTCCTGGAAGCCGTCAAGGCCGGTCGCGTGCAGGCCGACATCAACGAGAGCGGAAAGGCCCGTCACATTGCCGTGTCCAAGCGCAAGGAAATCCTGTTGGGAACCAATCAATATCCGAACTTCAACGAAAAGGCCGGCGACAAGCGTCCCGTCGAGGCCGGTGCTTGCTGTCATCACCACGAAGGCACATGCGAACATCCGTTTGCCACGCTCAACATGAGTCGCGCAGCCAGCGAGTTCGAAGCCCTGCGTCTGCAGACCGAACAGTCGGGTCGCCGTCCCAAGGCATTCATGCTCACCATCGGCAATTTGGCCATGCGTCAGGCCCGCGCGCAATTCTCCTGCAACTTCCTGGCTTGTGCCGGCTATGAGGTCATTGACAACCTCGGCTTCAAGACGGTGGAAGAAGGCGTTGAGGCTGCCCTGGCCGCCAAGGCCGACATCGTGGTGCTCTGCTCCAGCGACGATGAATATGCAGAATATGCCATCCCGGCATTCAAGGCATTAAACGGCCGCGCCATGTTCGTGGTTGCCGGTGCTCCTGCCTGCATGGACGAACTGAAAGCCGCCGGCATCGAGAACTTCATCCACGTGCGTGTCAACGTGCTGGATACTTTGAAAGAATACAACGAGAAGTTAGGCATTAAATAACAATCCGCTATGAGAAAAGATTTCAAAAACATCGACATATATGCCGGTTTCCAGCCGCAAGACGGCCGGGAATGGCAAAAGGCTAACGGAATCGAGACAAACTGGAAGACTCCGGAACACATCGACGTGAAGCCTGTTTATACCAAAGAAGACCTTGAAGGCATGGAGCATCTGGACTATGCTGCCGGCATTCCGCCCTACCTGCGCGGTCCGTACTCCATGATGTACACCTTCCGCCCGTGGACCATCCGTCAATATGCGGGATTCTCCACAGCCGAAGAGTCCAACGCTTTCTATCGCCGCAACCTAGCTTCCGGCCAAAAGGGACTGTCCGTCGCCTTTGACCTGCCGACCCACCGAGGCTATGACCCCGACAATGAACGTGTGGTGGGCGATGTGGGCAAAGCCGGCGTATCCATCTGCTCGCTGGAGAACATGAAAGTGCTCTTCAACGGCATCCCCTTGAACAAGATGTCCGTATCCATGACCATGAACGGAGCCGTGCTCCCCATCATGGCTTTCTACATCAATGCCGGACTGGAACAGGGTGCTAAGCTGGAGGAAATGGCAGGTACCATCCAAAACGACATTCTGAAGGAATTCATGGTGCGCAACACTTACATCTATCCGCCTGCCTTCTCCATGAAAATCATCTCCGACATCTTTGAGTACACCTCAAAGAACATGCCGAAGTTCAACTCTATCTCCATCTCCGGCTATCACATGCAGGAAGCCGGTGCGACAGCCGACATCGAACTGGCCTACACTTTGGCCGACGGTCTGGAATACCTTCGTGCCGGTGTGGCCGCAGGTATCGACATCGACGCCTTTGCTCCGCGCCTCTCTTTCTTCTGGGCCATCGGCATGAACCATTTCATGGAGATAGCCAAGATGCGTGCCGCGCGTATGCTGTGGGCAAAGATTGTAAAACAGTTCAATCCGAAGAACCCGAAATCGCTTGCCCTGCGCACTCACTCGCAAACGTCGGGATGGTCGCTCACCGAGCAAGATCCGTTCAACAACGTGGGACGTACCTGCATCGAGGCCATGGCTGCCGCATTGGGACACACCCAGTCTTTGCACACCAACGCGCTCGACGAGGCCATCGCTCTTCCGACAGACTTCTCCGCCCGCATTGCCCGCAACACCCAAATCTACATTCAGGAAGAAACCAATATCTGCAAGAACGTAGACCCGTGGGCAGGTTCTTACTATGTGGAGTCGCTGACCAACGAAATAGCCCACAAGGCATGGGAGCACATTCAGGAAATCGAGCAGTTGGGCGGTATGGCAAAAGCCATCGAGACCGGCATTCCCAAAATGCGTATCGAGGAGGCTGCCGCACGCACGCAAGCCCGCATCGACTCCGGCACACAGACCATCGTGGGTGTGAACAAGTATCGTCTTGACAAGGAAGAGCCGATCGACATTCTGGAAATCGACAATACGGCTGTACGTCAGGAGCAAATCGAGAACCTGCGCATCCTGCGCGAAGGTCGCAACCAGGCCGATGTCGACAAGGCGCTCGATGCCATCACCGAATGCGTGAAGACCGGCAAGGGCAACTTGCTCGAATTGGCCGTAGAGGCAGCCCGTGTACGTGCGACGTTGGGCGAAATCTCCGATGCATGTGAGAAAGTGGTAGGACGTTATAAAGCAATAATCAGAACTATATCAGGCGTGTATTCATCAGAAAGCAAAAAAGACAAGGATTTCGACAAGGCGTGCGAGCTTACCGAACGCTTTGCCAAAGAAGAAGGCCGTCGTCCGCGCATCATGATTGCCAAGATGGGACAGGACGGACACGACCGCGGTGCCAAGGTCGTGGCTACAGGATATGCCGACTGTGGTTTCGACGTGGACATGGGACCGTTGTTCCAGACTCCGGCCGAAGCTGCTCGCGAAGCCGTGGAGAACGACGTACATATCTTGGGTGTGTCATCCCTTGCAGCCGGACACAAGACACTCGTTCCGCAAGTCATTGAGGAACTGAAGAAGCTGGGCCGCGAAGATATCATCGTCATTGCCGGAGGCGTCATTCCGCCGCAAGACTATGACTTCCTCTACAAGGCCGGCGTGGCTGCCATCTTCGGCCCGGGCACTTCCGTAGCCAAGGCGGCATGTCAGATTATGGAGCTGCTGTTGGGAGAAGAATAAATCTCTCCTCCATGCAATAGCGGGAGGGTGTGTCCAATTCTGACTCGGATGAATATTAAAAATAGCGCTTTCTGCGTCATCCGCGTCTAAAGATTTTGGCACACCCTCCCTTATTGTATCCGTTCATCCCGCATCAGACGGATACCCCGCCAGGCAGCAGAACGGTGAAACCGTCTCACGATTGTAACCGCTGTGTGGCGCGAAGCGGCACCTGCGGCAACCTATCACGAAGGATGACGACCCCGAAGGTGGTCGAATCATAACAAAGCCTCTTTCTTACCACCCGTTCGACCTCTTCAAGGTCGTTCCCTTTTTCGTCACATTCCCGCAGGTAGCGCATTCCGCGCCACACAGCGGTTAGCGATTGTAGGACAGCTTCGCCGTCCCCCTTCATCCGTGCGTTTCACCCCCGTACATGTACCGACATAGGGCGGACACGCCGGTCCGCCCCAACAACGCACATCCGACACAACCCGGAAACATGCCGCGCGTCGATGTAGGGGCAGACCGATGTGTCTGCCCTGTTCACGCAATGTGATTTTTTTAGACGCGGTTTTACGCTGAGGATGCTGATAATTCCTTAAAACCGTGCGTGTTACCCCGTATATATACCCACGTCGGACAGACACGCCACCAAGCAGGACGGTGAAACCGTTCCACGATTGTAACCGCTGTGTGGCGCGAAGCGTCACCTGCGGCAACCTTACGAAGAATGACGACCCCGAAGGCAGTCGACCATAACAAAGCCCCTTTCTTACCACCCGTTCGACCTCTTCAAGGTCGTTCCCTTCTTTCGTCGCATTCCCGCAGGTGGCGCATTCCGCGCCACACAGCGGTTAGCGATTGTAGGACAGCTTCGCCGTCCCTCTTCATCCGTGCGTGACACCCCCGTACATGTACCGGCATAGGGCGGACACGCCGGTCCGCCCCAACAAAGTGTCGGCACATCGTAAATATATTGCGCGGACAATGTGGTTGATTATATATAATACGGATGACACAGATTATTAATTGTTTGTCTGCGCCATCCGTATAAAATCGCGTCGGGAAAATATTGTTCTGACGCGTCCTCCTCGCTATAATGTCGGTTGGTCTATTTACGTTTTTTCCGCTCTGTTGGGCCGTGTCAATCTCTGCGCCCGCCCAGATAAATCATCACATAATAAAGCAGGGTTGCCAAAGAACTGAGCGCCGCGATGACATAAGTATATGCCGCCGAGCGGAGCGCATCGGTTGCCTTGTCGTGCGTGCGCACCGTGGTGATGCCCGCGTTGTTCAGCCAGGCCAAGGCACGGCGGCTGGCATCAATCTCCACCGGGAGGGTGACGAAACTGAATAGTGTAGTCATGGCAAACAGCACGATGCCTATCAGCATCAGTCCGGGGAAGCTCTTTATCATGAACATGCCTACCAGCAGAATCCAAGGCACGATGCTTGAAGAAAATTGCACAATGGGCACCAAGGCCGAACGCATGCGCAGCGGCGCGTAGGCCCGTGCGTGCTGCACGGCGTGTCCGCACTCGTGGGCCGCTACGGCTGCTGCCGCCACGCTGTTGCTGTTGTACACACCTTCGCTCAGGTTCACCGTCTTGTTCGCAGGGTTGTAGTGGTCGGTCAGCATGCCCGGCGTATGCGTCACCTGCACGTCGTAGATGCCGTTGTCGTGTAGCATCTTCATGGCTATCTCGCGTCCTGTCATGCCGTTTTCGGTCGGTATCTTCGAGTAACGTTCAAATTTGTTTTTCAGGTTAGCCTGCACCAGATAGCTGATGACAGCTATGGCAATAAACAGTATCCAATACATAGGTTCTCAGTTTTTCGTTTGTTATGTTTTTGATTAATAAATGGTTTCTCATGCAAAGAATGCAAATGATGTGCCAAATATAAGGGATAAAAAGGGAACAAGCCGTCCGGGCATGTCCTTTTTGAGAATGTTTTAGTAAAAGAATGTTTTTCCCTGACAGCCGCATGACAACTTGACCGGAATTTCGTCGGGAGATGGTCACTCCACATAAAGGCGACCGTCGGCTTTGAGCGTGACTTTGAATTTGTTCATGCGGTTCAGCAGCGTGACGGCATGTTGCAGATCCTTTCTACGGTCGGCCGCATAGTGAAGGCGCGCGTTCATGGCATCGGCGTTGCAGAACACGATGGACACGTTGTACCAGCGTCCCAGGTCTTTCATGATTTCCAACAGCGTTACGTCGTCATAATAGAAATAGCCTTCCTTCCAGTGTACGTAGGGCGAAACGTCGACTTTGCGCACCGACAGGCTGCCGTCGGCCTGCAGGCCCACTTGCTCGCCGGGGGTGATGCGGATGGCTTCGTGACGTCCGGCACCGGTCACCTCCACGCTGCCTTCAATCAGGGTCACTTCCGGTTCCGAACCGGCATAACCGGACACGTTGAACTCCGTACCCAATACGCGCGTCTCCAATGTCGACGTACGCACCACGAACGGGTGGCGTTCGTCCCTGGCCACGTGGAAGTATGCTTCGCCTTCCAGATAGACGCTTCTTTCCTTTCCCGTGAAGCGGCTGGGATAAATCAGGCGGCTGTCGGTGTTCATATACACTTCCGTGCCGTCGGACAACGTCAGTTTGAAGGTCTGGCCGCGTGGCACGGTCAGGCTGTGTCGTTCCGGCAAGTCCTGCGCGTTTGCTTCCAGGTTTTGCCGGGTGTGATAGTCTATTTCATTCGGATTGGGTTGTGTCCAAGCCTTGGCGCGTGCGGATGATTTTTTTCCCGTGGTCCCCTTGGCCGCCTCGGCCTGCAATTGCGGATGGCGCGGAGCAAGCGAGTCGGAGAGGAACACCACGACAGGTTCGTTGCCCGTGCCGCCCTGCATGTCCGGCCATGCCCACATCAGCACGCCTGCCAATACGGCCGCGACTCCGGCCCAGGAAAGTCCCCGTCGCCACATGCGCAACCGTTTGCGGCGCCGCTCTTCGGCATGGAACGCCGCCAAACGCGCTTCCACGTCAAGTTGCCGACTTTCCACGCGCGATGCAGCCGCCAGAAGTTTCAGGTCGCGATAATCCTGCAGAAGCTCTTTTGCTTCCGCTTCGTCTTCCGGTCTGCTTTCAGGCAACTTTTCCAGTAAGTCCCACCGTGTTTCGTCTGCCAGATGCTTGTCTTCGTCCATACGATTTGTACTCTCTTTATTCCTTATACGTATAAGTAGCCCAAACGGACATCAAAATGCTATTTTTTTAGTAATCTTTCACGAATGAGGCGCAGTGCCTTGGACAGATGTTTCTTCACCATGCTCATGCTGATGCCCAGCTCTCCGGCCACTTCCTTGTATTTCTTCCGGTCGAGATAGCAGGCCTCCAGCACATAGCGCGTCGTGGGGTGCATCGTGCGCATCAGTTCGCGTACGCACACGATGCGATAATCCGTGTCCCACGCGGCCTCTTCCTCTTCGGGTCCTTCTTCTTCAGCCTGTTTCAGGCAGAACTCCACGTACAGGTTGTGGGTGTCGCGGTGGCGCAGGTAGTCGATGCACTTGCTTTTCACCGCAGCATAGAGGAAAGCCTTTGCCGTGGAGCGTTCCACGTCGGCAAAATGGGCCCACACGTATTCGTAGGCGCTGTTCACGATGTCATGACACTCTTCCTCGTCGTTGATTAGTTGTAGTGCGTAAATGAGCAGTTGCGCGTAATAAGCGCGAAATATTTCGTCAAATTCAGTCTCGTCTTTCATTTTCAGTCATAAGAAGCCGGCGCCTGCGACGCGCGGCCGGCAAGATTCAAGCATCCACATTGTCGAGGGTGACGGGTGTTCCGCCTTCCTTGTACGAAGCAAAGCCTTTAACGCGTACCCGTTTCTCTTTCTCCGTGTCGGAAGACGCCATGCTCAGCTGTTTGAAATTGTCTTTGATAACATCGTGCGTGGCAAAGAACTGGTCGAGCACGACTTTCAGATATTCGTCCAGCGGTGCTTCCTTGGGTGTGAACATGATGTGACATTTGGAATGGAACCCGATGTGTTTCTGTTCCTCGTCGGTGGTGTAAACCGTGGTGACGATGGAATCCACGTTGACCAGATTGACGATTTCCTTCAGATAGGGCAGGGCGTTGTTGTTCACCTCGCTCGTCCCCCACCACGGATTCCAGATGACGATGAAGCGGCTGTCTTCCTGCGTGGCAATGTAGAAGTCCTCGCCCTGATATTTGAAGCAGATATGCTTCTCTTCGTTCAGCGCCGGTTGGCAGCCGATGGCCTGAAGCACGGTCACGACCAAGTCTTGCGTGGGGATGTCATCCAGGTCTTTTTCCGCGAGCCGTTCCAACAACGCCTGATGCTTCCGCCTGAAATAAAAGAAGCACACGATGGGCCACACCGACAGTGCGATTACCGCTATGAGAATAGTCAAGTCTTCCATAATTGCAGTCTTTGGGTTAGCAGTTTTCTCTGTAAGGGCAAATGTAGCTAATATATCCTAAAACTGTATAACAAGAATCCGTATTTTTTTACTTCAATGCAATATTGTCCTAAATAAAGATGAAGAAATAAAGGAAGTAGCCACTAAGGAGCAAAATGTCTATCTTAGTGGAGAGCTACCAACTCATCTACTTCCTATGGCAAATA
>CALUJS010000003.1 GCA_944321015.1 uncultured Phocaeicola sp.
ATCTTGCGGGAAGATGCCGGACAGCTTCTGCTTGATGCGCCCGTTGGAATAGTCGGTGAAGGTCTTTACGATCTTGCCCTCGGGAGAGATGATGACATAATGGGGTATGCCCACAACTCCGTAATGTGCAAATATACCGGCTCTTTCCCTGAAATCATTTAAGTTGACCCACGTAATCTGATGTTGTGCTGAAGCTTTTTCCCAATAATATTTGGAATCTTGGCTCAAACTGATGACCACCAACGAATCCTTCAGCTCTTCCGATACCTCCTTCAACTCGGGAAATGCCGCAAGACACGGGCCGCACCCGCTGCCCCAGAAGTCCAACAACAGATACTTCCCTTTGTTGTAATCCGACAGACGATGCTGTCCGCCTTGCAGGTCGTAGAGCACGGCTCCATCATACATCCTATCGCCCTGCTTCACCACTTCAGGCGGGAAAAGCATGACACCTATGTTTTCCCCAACAGCAGTCTGCCTGTACGATTCGGGCAATTGCTTATAAAACGCACGCACGTCTTCAGCAACCGGAAAATCCTTCACGTAGCGCACCGCATAAGCTATGCTCTTCAACAATGATTCCCCGCAAGGTGTCAATGGCGCAATCGTGTCACCCGCCATATAATATTGCTTCATGGCAAGAAACTGCCTAGCCATCGCCTCATCCTCCAACGCGTCTTTACGGCGGTCCAGAAGCATCATGCTATCCCTTAATGTCGGAATCTCATCCGGAGCTGCTTTATTGAAGCGGGCGCCCACGGCATGCATCTGCATGTTCAGCATCTCGACCTTCACCGCCTCATCCAGTGCCGCCTTGTCATAAACCGCCTGTTCTGCCTGCAAAGGATTGTCCGAACGGATGTCCCAAGCTTTGAGGTACTGTCCGTCTCCTTGAATAACCACATTATCACCGGGCTGTATCCATAAACCACGCCATGTAACGCCGCCTCCTTCGCCATTTCTTGCAACCTGCAATTCATATTGATGATTCTTCTCGTCAATGCCTTCCAGATAAAAGAAACCACCCCTTATCGTATCCGTGGCAACCTTCACCATGGCGCCTCCCTGCTCGGAAAGCAATGTGACCACACTGCCGTCGCTCATGTCTCCGACGTGACCCTGTATCGCAAAAGGATGACGGACAACCCGGTTCTTGTATTGCGGGAAGATGCCGGACAGCTTCTGCTTGATGCGTCCTTGGGAATAGCCGGTGAAGGTCTTTACTATCTTTCCCTCGGGGGAAATGATGGCATAAAAAGGAATCGCATTAATGCCGTAATGGGCAAAGACGTCCGTGCGGCCTTTCAAGTCGTTCAGGTTTTCCCAGGTGATGTGATGCTGTTCGGACGCTGCTTTCCACACCTGCTCGACATCCTCGCTCAGGCTTATCACGACCAGCGAATCCTTCAACTCTTCCGAGACCTCCTTCAACTCGGGGAATGCTGCAATACACGGGCCGCACCCGCTGCTCCAGAAGTCCAGCAACAGATACTTCCCTTTGTTGTAATCCGACAGACGATGCTGCCCGCCCTGCAGGTCGTAGAGCACGGCTCCGTCGTACATCGTGTCGCCCTGCTTCACCACTTCAGTGGGAAAAAGGAGCGCACCAACCTGCTGCATGTCATACGATTGCCTCCTTTCTTCCGGTATCATATTGTAAAAAGCGCGCATTTCATCGGCATCCACGCCGTCTTTTCCATAGACAGCATTCGCTGTTGCAAAAAACAATATCTGCTCCGCACAAGGCGATAAAGGCTTTACCTTTCCATCCTTTAAATAACGTTGCTTCAGCAAAGCAAACTGTTTTGCTGTGCCCCGGCAACTTAACGAATTCAGCTGTTCGCTAAAATTCTTCAAACTATCTTCCAATGCTTGCCGCTGGCTCTCCGGTACTTGCCGTATCTTCCGGTCAAGCTCTCCGCACACGGCCAAGTTCTTATCCATCAAGCGATATTCCTCTATCGCAGCACGAATATATGCAGTCTCTTCCGCCTGCATCGGATTGGTCGACGTTACCTGCCACTCAAACCCACATTCTCCATTGCCTTTTATGCGTACGGAATCACCGCTTTGCACCCACAGATTAACTATGTTTGCAACCAATATTTCATCAAACAAACGCACCGTGAACAGCTGAACGCCTGAAGCCATTCCCTGAAAGCGAAAACGCCCGTCGCACAATGTGTCGCAAGCCACGTTTTGACTTACGTTGCCTTGTCGCTCCGACAACAATAAGACCGTTCCGTCCGGCACTCCCGTCAATTCGCCTTCCACCACAAAGGGCTGTTGGGCACTGACTTGGGGCATAGCCAACAGCCCCAATAAACACGCCGCGGTGATTGCGCTGCGACGACAAAATCTCGTTAAAGTTTTCATAGACTTCTCAAACTATTTTTTCTAGTTAGGCAAAAGTAGTCAATCTCGTTCAAAACACAATGCCCCGCCTCGCACGAATTGTAATCTTTTCTCACACCGCATATCCTCTCCCGGCACGGCAGGCGGGAAGGCGCGGCAGCGCACATATGCCGCGACACGAGCGAGAATATGGACAGCCGCGAGCGTCCATATTCACGCTCGCGAGCCATGACATGTCTCCTCCGGCACACAGACAACATGCAATCGGTCAGCACATTGCGGACAAAAGTCCGGAAGACGGGGACCGAGGTTACGCTTCATGCTGATGTCGTCATTCTTTACCTAAGACAGTGCGACGTCTTGCAATGTTCGACTTTTTTAGCGATTTGCCGGCACAAATTGTTTCCTTTCGGAAATAAATGTTTATATTCGTACCCTCATAGGAGCATACTGCGAAACACATACTTAAAGAAATACATTACAATGGAAACTAAGTACTTAAAAATCAACCCTGCCGACAATGTGGCCGTAGCCATATCGGAACTCAAGGCCGGCGAAACCATCACCGTGGACGGCGTGACCATCACCGTGGCCGAAAACGTCCCCGCCGGACACAAAATCACGCTGAAAGATTTTGCCGAAGGCGACCAGGTAATCAAATACGGTTACCCCATCGGACACACGCTGGTGCCCGTAAAACAGGGACATTGGATTAACGAGAAGCAAATCAAGACCAACTTGGCCGGACTGCTGGAATACACGTACAACCCGGTCAACGTGGAACTTGGCATCGCCCATGAAAACCGCACCTTCAAAGGTTACCGCCGCAAAAACGGCGACGTGGGCGTGCGAAACGAGATTTGGATTATCCCGACCGTGGGCTGCGTGAACGGCATTGCCAACCAGCTGGCCGAGAAGCTCCGTCAGGAGACCGGATGCAAGGGCGTGGACGCCATCGTGTCCTATCCGCACAACTACGGCTGCTCGCAGCTGGGCGACGACCACGAGAACACGAAGAAGATATTGCGCGACATGGTGCTCCACCCCAACGCAGGAGCCGTGCTCGTGGTGGGTCTGGGATGCGAGAACAACCAGCCGGACGTGTTCAAGGAGTTTGTGGGCGAGGTTGACCCCGAACGCATCCAATACATGGTGAGCCAGAAAGTGGACGACGAAATAGAGGAAGGCATGCGCATCCTGCGCAAGCTCTACGCCGTGGCCAGCCAGGACGTGCGCGAGGACGTACCCCTGTCGGAACTGCGCGTGGGCCTGAAATGCGGCGGCTCCGACGGTTTCTCGGGCATCACGGCCAACCCGTTGCTGGGCATGTTCTCCGACTACCTCATCGCCCAGGGCGGCACATCCGTGCTGACCGAAGTGCCCGAAATGTTCGGCGCCGAAACCATCCTGATGAACCGTTGCAAAAACGAAGACCTGTTCAACCAGACCGTACACCTGATCAACGACTTCAAGTCGTACTTCCTCTCTCACGGCGAGCCTGTGGGCGAAAACCCGTCGCCGGGCAACAAAGCCGGAGGCATCTCCACGTTGGAAGAAAAAGCGCTGGGATGCACGCAGAAGTGCGGCAAGAGCTATGTGATGGGTGTCATGCCCTACGGCGAACGCCTGAAGGTGAAGGGACTGAACCTGCTTTCGGCTCCGGGTAACGACCTGGTGGCCTCCACGGCGCTGGCTTCGTGCGGTTGCCACATGGTGCTCTTCACCACCGGACGCGGCACGCCTTTCGGCACTTATGTCCCCACCATGAAGATTTCCACCAACTCCAACCTGGCCAAGAACAAACCGACATGGATTGACTTCAACGCGGGCGTCATCGTGGAAAACGAACCGATGGAGGTGACTTGCCGCCGCTTCGTGGACTACGTCATCAAGGTGGCCAGCGGCGAGCTGACCAACAACGAGAAGAAGGGCTATCGCGAGATTGCCATCTTCAAGAACGGCGTGACATTGTAACAAACGGACAATTGATAATGAACAATTGACAATTGTCAATTAAAAGCGTTATCTTTGCGGCTCATTTTCAACAAACGAGCGCAAATGAACAGCAATAACACAAACACTAAGACACAGAGGAAGCCGAGTCTGTGGGCACTAAGCCCGTTGCTCGTCTTCCTCTGTCTGTATCTGGTCACCTCCCTGCTGGTGAACGATTTCTACAAGGTGCCCATCACCGTGGCTTTCGTCATCTCGTCAATCTATGCCCTGCTCATCACACGCGGCATGCCTCTGGGCGAACGGGTGACCCTTTTCTCACGGGGCGCGTCCGACAAGAACATCATGCTGATGATATGGATATTCATCCTGGCAGGCGCCTTCGCACAGTCGGCCCAGGCCATGGGCGCCGTGGATGCCACGGTGAACCTCACGCTCCACCTCCTGCCCGACCAACTGCTGTTGGCCGGCATCTTCCTGGCTGCCTGCTTCATCTCCATCTCCGTGGGCACCTCGGTGGGAACCATCGTGGCACTGGCTCCCGTCGCCATCGGTTTGGCCGAGAAGACCGGCGTGTCCCTCCCCTTCATGGTGGCCATCGTGGTGGGAGGAGCCTTCTTCGGCGACAACCTCTCGTTCATCTCCGACACCACGATAGCTTCCACCCAGACCATGGGCTGCAAGATGCGCGAAAAGTTTGAGGTGAACAGTCGCATCGTGATGCCCGCCGCCATTCTGGTGTTTCTGCTCTACATCGTGGAAGGATATCGCGTGCAGGCGCCCGAACAGCTTCAGGATGTGGAATGGATTAAGGTTGTGCCTTACGTCATCGTGTTGGCCACGGCCGTCATGGGCGTCAACGTGATGGTGGTGCTTCTGCTGGGCATCGCGTCCGCCGGCGTCATCGGGATAGTCGGCACCGAGATGGACGTATTCGACTGGTTCGGCGCCATGGGACAAGGCATCAGCGGCATGAGCGAACTTATCATCATCACCCTGCTGGCAGGCGGCATGCTGGCCGTCATCCGCCACAACGGCGGCATCGAGTACATCATCCGGATACTCACCCGCCACGTGAACGGCAAACGCGGCGCCGAACTGGCCATTGCCGCTCTGGTGAGCATAGCCAACTGCTGTACGGCCAACAACACCATAGCCATCATCACCGTAGGCCCCATCGCCAAGGGCATTGCGGAACGTTTCCACCTGGACGCCCGCAAGAGCGCCAGCATCCTCGACACGTTCTCCTGCCTGGTGCAGGGCCTCATCCCCTACGGCGCGCAGATGCTCATGGCTGCCGAACTGGCTTCCCTCTCTCCGCTGAGCATCATCCGCTACCTGTACTACCCCTTCTGCATGGGGCTCATGGCCTTGATTTGCATCTTTGTCCGCTATCCGAGACGATACTCCTGAACAAACACGGAAGGCTGCCTCCCATTCATTATCGAGACAGCCTTCCGACTATAAATATAACGTGCATCAGCATGTCAGTCGTCATGCCCGCTCGTGTCCACCTCTCCTTTGAGGTCATTTCCCGATGCGGAACCAATCCACTTCCGGGGATTCCCGAGATTGTTGTTGCAACCGTAAACAAACACTCTTTCCTTAATGCTCTTATAACCCACAAGCCCTCCTCGATACTTAGTTGAACTCGACTCTGTGGTTGCCTCCGTTGCGTGGGTTGATGTATGCAATTCGCTATCGACCGAGAGATATCCCACAATGCCGCCTGCATATGCGTTAGGCGATGCGCTTGAAACTGATACGTTTCCACGGTTATAATGCCCCTTCAAAACGCAACGCCCGACACGTCCGGCGATGCCACCGGCATACACTGCCGAATCCGCCACAGAGGAAGAAGAAATATTACCGCTGTTCGTGCAAGATGTTATCGTACTCCAATCGTTCACCTGCCCGATGATGCCACCGACATAACCTTTGACTCCGTCAGCCTCAATAGTCACATCGCCATTGTTGCTGCACGAAACGATCTGTGCCCTCACCTCAGATTTGGTACTTTTGTTGGCACCGCGTTCGCCGCAGATGCCGCCCATGGCAACCGTCGTTCCTTGTGTTTTCAGATTCTGGTAGTTCGTACATTGACTGATGATGCCGTCTTCCTTCAGCAGTCCGACAATGCCGCCGACAAATGCCGTTGTCGTTTTATTGTCCGTTAGGTAATCCAGTACGCCGTAATTCCGGCAATCGGAAACCTTACCCTGATTCACACCAACGATGCCGCCCAAAGCCGTCTCCAGCTTGGCCGACACATCGACAACAAGCTTCGTCTTCACATAACTGCAACATCCTTCTACCGTCCCTTTATTCGTTCCGACAATGCTTCCCACAACGATGGGCTTCGCTTCGGCCGTCCGGTAGTTCACTGTTCCACTGCCGGTTACAGTGAGATTGCCAATCGTCCCCTCATTCACTCCAAACAAAGCCACCATAGGAGTTGGAGCGTCGTCGGTCAACTGAGGATTGTATCCCACGATTTTGTTTTGTTGCCCATCGAATGTACCCGCAAAAGGATGCTCACTGCTGCCAATAGGAGCAAACGGGAGATTGTTCAGGTCCAAATCACGCGCCATAACGATAGTCTTCCCTTCAAAAGTGTTTCCGGCATTGACCAGTTTGGCCAGTCCGCTCAAGTCACTTGCTGTGGTCAACTCAAACTCTGTATCGGTGTCATTGTACCAAGTGCAATCGGAAGAACCATCCCAAGGCAACGCAATGAATTCGTCTTCAATATGGTCCGGTTCACCTCTGTCCACCTCCTCCCACGGCTCTATGGTGGCCTTCAGTGCCGGGCTGCTGTTGTTTTTGTTCAAAACAAGGGTATAGGTATATTTATATCCGGGCTGCCACACATCATCCTCATTGGATATACGGAAATTATGTTCGCCGGATGGTAATATGGCAACAATCTCCTTGTTGCGCGATTCCCCCGGAAAGACTATAAACATGGCATCGTTCCCTTGCATAAATGCACTAACATCTTTGTTCGTCTTATTGTCCGGCGTGAGTTGCGCATCAGTCAGCGCAAACGAAGCACGGGTCGGGATATCCTTAACAAAGACGTTGATATCTTTCAAATCCTCCTCTTCGAGGCCTTCCCCTGCACGGATTTTAAACACCAGCTGAGAGAGTTGATGATTGAAGTGCAGATTTTGCGCATCTTCCGTGGCTTGCACATTCTGCAGGTTATTGCTGTACAGAAGGTCTATGGCCGACTGGTCTTGCTGACGAGTGATGTCCATCTCCAACACATAGTTCTCCACAGACCGATAGGGATGATAAGCTATAAAGTCCACCGCTCCCTTTGAAGGATAAAACATCCGATCGGCTTCCGTAGCCGCCTTAAACATCGCATCCTCACCGTAGACATACTTCATGTTGATGGCGTTATTGACTATCGACTCATCGGACAGGCTTCCTCCGTGATTGAGCATGAAAACACCAATGCCGTCATTGGTTTCCCACTTGTCATCAACAACTCTGGAAATGATTTGAGACGTAAATACCACCTCCACATTCGAGGAGGATGTATTACCATTGCTTTCAAACTGTTCTTGTTGGCATGCATTGAGCAATAATACGATTGACAACAATGCAATATTAATAAATTGCTTTTTCATAGAACTTTGGTTAAGGTGATGATTGCCCTCTCTATTATTGAATATTTACCACTACAAGATTAAGTATAACTCTCTCCATAATGACACATATTCATTCATAAATAAAATGCCGTGTGAACCATGGCCAACATAGTCGCACCGTGTTCACACGGCATATTTATGTTAAGAAAGGAGTCCGCCTGTCATATTACTGCATGAGTTTCTCAACTTCTTTGAACTGTTCACCCATGTTCAGCTTGTAATATATGGTATACAAACCGTTCAACCACAAGTCTTGTCTGTCGGGAGCAAGCTCACGGGCTTTCTCATAATAAGGAAGAGCGTCCTCATAATACTTCTTGATTTTAGCCTGCTCCTCCTGATACTTGGGATCGTCGATGTCGGAAACGGCCTGTTCGCCATAGGCAATGGCTTGCTGGCAATAGCACAATCCGAGGTTAGAGTATGCCTCCACGTAGTCGGGCTTCAGCTCGATAGCCTGCTTATAGGCTGCTTCGGCATTGGCATAATCCTTCATGTTCTGATAGAGGTATCCCTTCACATACTGATAGAAATCGGAGTTACCGTTCTTGGCAATCATGTCGTCGGCGAACTTAATGGCGTCGGCATACTTACCGGAATTAGAATAGTAATCAATCAGATTGCCGAAGAAGAAGGAATGTTCGGGGAACCGTTGCATGCCTTCCTGCAAAGAAGCAATCCATTGTACCGTGTCGCCCAATGCCTTATAAGCCGTCGACTTGAATTCCAATGCATACTGACCGTTTTCCTTGTCGTTGGAAGCCAGGTCAACATACTTCAATGCGTTTTTGTAGTTGGCAGCGGCGGCAGCCTTATCGGTCTCTTCGGCAGCCTGAGCCATCTTGGTGGCAGCCAAAGCCGTATAGTAAGCTATGGTAGGCATCATGCTGTCGGTTTCAGCAATGTTGGCCTCCTTGAGCATGGGATACTCGGCCGAATCAATGTACATGCTGAAGTACTTGTAGGCTTCGGCATCATTTCCTTGATTGAAATAGAGCACGCCGCCGTTAATCAGATTCGGGCGATTCTGCTGCATCGTGGCGGAATTGGCCTTCCGGTATCTGATTTTAACCTTGCCTTTTTCGTTGGGAATCTGCTCCAACTCATCGCACTTGGTGAAGTACTCAAACATCTTGTACGTGCTGTTGTACATCTTCACCGTGTCGAAAGGTTGCTTCAGATAGGCTTTGGTGTTCTCTTCTTCATTGATTTTTTGCTGGATGTAACCGGCCACATTCCATGTGTTGGCTGCATTCTTGGTTTCTTCGTTTTCCAAGGCGGCATTAATCAATTGCTCAGCCTCTGCGAATTTCTTGGCATCGGCTTGTCTCTTGGCCTCTCTTACAGTCTTGGTTTGACCGAACACTGCGCACGAAGCCATCACTAGTGCTACAGAAAATAATACTTTTTTCATAATTGTTTGATAATTAATAGTTATTCAGTGGTTTTTATTCTATTTGTCGAGATTCGTTCTCATCATCGGCGCTACTGATGTCGGTTTCCTCTGTATTGACCTTGCATACAGAGGCTATCTGGTCGTTGCGTTTCTCCAGATTGATGAGACGGACGCCCTGAGTGGCCCGGCCCATGATGCGCACGTCGGCCACTTTCAAGCGAATCGTAATGCCGGACTTGTTGATTATCATGAGGTCGTTCTTGTCGGTCACAGACTTGATGGCAACAAGCTTGCCCGTCTTGTCCGTGATGTTCAGGGTCTTCACACCCTTGCCGCCGCGGTTCGTCTTGCGGTAATCCTCTATGTCGGAACGTTTGCCATAGCCTTGTTCCGAAACGACCATGACAGACTCGTGCTCGGGGTCTTTGATACATACCATGCCAATGACCTCGTCGCTTCCGTCCTCATCGAGCGTGATGCCTCTCACTCCAGTTGCCGTACGTCCCATTTCGCGCACTGCGCTTTCGTGGAAACGGATGGCGCGTCCGTTGCGGTTGGCTATGATGATTTCGTTGTCGCCGTTTGTCATGCGCACTTCAATCACGCTGTCGCCCTCGGCCAGATTGATGGCGTTCACGCCGTTCTGGCGCGGACGGGAGTATTGCTCCAAGCGGGTCTTTTTGATGGTGCCCTGCTTGGTGCAGAAGAGCAGGTAGTGATTGTTGATGTAGTCGGCATCGTTGAGCGTCTTGACGCGGATGAACACCGTCACCATGTCATCGGGCTCGATGTTGAGCAGGTTCTGTATGGCCCGGCCTTTGGAATTTTTCGTGCCTTCGGGGATTTCATAGACCTTGAGCCAGTAGCAACGCCCTTTCTTGGTGAAGAAGAGCATCGTGTTGTGCATGGTGGCGGGATAGATGTTTTCCACGAAGTCGGTGTCGCGCGTGTCGCTTCCCTTGGCGCCCACGCCTCCACGGTTTTGTGCATGGAAGTCGGCCAGCGGGGTGCGCTTGATGTAGCCCAGGTGGGAGATGGTGATGACCATCTCGTCGTCGGCATAGAAGTCTTCGGGATTGAACTCCTCCGAAGAATAGACAATCTCCGAACGGCGGGCATCGCCATATTTTTCTTTCACCTCCACCAACTCGTCCTTGATGACCTTCTTACACATTTCATCATCGGACAGGATGCTTTCCAGGTAAGCTATCTGACGCTCAATTTCCTCATACTCGGCATGGAGCTGGTCCTGCATCAGGCCGGTGAGCTGGCGCAGACGCATTTCCACGATGGCGCGGGCCTGAATCTCGCTCAGGGCGAAACGGGCCATCAGGTCGTTTATCGCGTCGTTGGGGGTCTTGGCCGCACGGATGATGCGGATTACCTCGTCGATGTTGTCGGATGCGATAATCAGACCTTCCAGGATGTGGGCACGCTCTTTCGCCTTGCGGAGGTCGAACTTCGTGCGGCGGATGACCACCTCGTGGCGATGTTCGACGAAATACTTGATGCAGTCCTTCAGGCTCAACGTCTTCGGACGGCCGTGCACCAGCGCGATGCAGTTTACGCTGAACGACGACTGGAGGGCCGTCATCTTGAACAGCTTGTTCAACACGACGCTGGCATTGGCATCGCGCTTCACGTCGATGACGATGCGCATGCCTTCACGGTCGGTCTCGTCGTTCACGTTGGATATGCCGTCGATTTTCTTCTCGTTGACCAGTTCGGCAATGCTCTTGATGAGCTCGGCCTTGTTGACATTGTAGGGGATTTCGTTGACGACAATCTTGTCGTGCGTGTCGCCGGTCTCAATCTCGGCCTTGGCACGCATGACGATGCGTCCGCGTCCCGTTTCGTAAGCCTCGCGCACACCGTTGATGCCGTAGATGTATCCTCCCGTCGGGAAGTCGGGAGCTTTGACATATTGCATCAGCCCGTCGGTGTCGATGTCGTTATTGTCGATATATGCCACACAGGCATCGATGACTTCCGACAGATTGTGGGGCGGAATGTTGGTGGCCATGCCCACGGCGATGCCCGACGCTCCGTTGATGAGCAACTGCGGGATGCGGGTCGGCATGACGGTAGGCTCCCGCAGCGAGCCGTCGAAGTTGTCCTGGAAGTCGACCGTCTCCTTGTAAAGATCCTGCATCATTTCCTCGCCCAGCTTCTTAAGGCGGGCTTCGGTGTAACGCATGGCAGCCGGACTGTCGCCGTCAATCGAGCCGAAGTTACCCTGCCCGTCGACCAGCGGATAACGCATGGCCCAATCCTGCGCCATGCGCACCAAGGCGCCATACACCGAAGAATCGCCGTGCGGGTGATATTTACCCAAAACATCGCCCACGGTTCTGGCCGATTTCTTGTATGGTTTGTCCGACGTATTGCCCAGTTCCATCATGCCGTACAGGATACGACGATGCACGGGTTTGAAACCATCTCTCACATCCGGAAGAGCTCTCGCCACAATGACTGACATGGAGTAGTCAATGTACGAGGTCCTCATTTCCTCCTCGATATTAACCTTTATAATTCTGTCTTGTTCAAGCATTTAAATGAATATTAATTATACATCTCGTAAAAGTCATGCTAAAATACGACAATTTTGCGAAACAGCGAACATTTTTGTCCCAAAAACAACAAGCGTTTTTAACCCCAATCGGCCATTAGACTTTAGGAAGATTGCCTGCTTGTGTCTTGCAGATTGCTTTCCGCGTCGCCGAAGGCGTAGCGGGCTACGTCGAGGCGGCACGGAAGGCAAAATGCCGACAGAAGCGGGCAAGATGCCTAAAGAGCTTCACCCCCGGAACAATAATGTACCTGATGCGGTCTGATGACCGATTGGGGTTCAACCGACAGGACCGAGCCCGGGAGCGGAACGGAAACCGCCTTGAGCGGGAATATGGACGCCCGTGAGCGAAGATATGGCGGCTCGTGAGCGGACATATGGGCGCTCGCGTCCGTGCATATGGCGGCTCAACGGCCCCGACTGTCACCCGGGACAGACGCCGCGGGACGCTTTTTTGGTACACTATTTGTACATAGGATGAAGAAGATACAACAAACTAAAGAGAAATCCGCTATATTTGCAACATGATAATCTGAGAGGTAAAAAGACATGAACAATCAATTTTCACAAAAAGTGTCAGATATATTAGTGTACAGTAAACAGGAAGCCATCCGCCTCCACAGCGACCATGTGGGACCGGAGCACTTATTGCTGGGCCTGTTCAAGGAAGGTTCGGGCAAAGCGATTGACATATTGCAAAATAAACTTTACGTAGACATAGAAAACATACGAAACGAGATAGAAAACCGCATACAGCGTGAAGACACCGGCATTCCCTCGCGCAAGTCCGAGGCGTTCAACGAAGTGATGCTCGACGAGACCAGTGCGCGCATCCTCCGCTTGGGCATTCTGGAAGCCCGGCTGATGAAAAAGGAAGTCGTGGGCGACGAACATCTGCTGCTTGCCATACTGAAACAGCATGACAATCTGGCGGCACAGATTCTCGAAAAAAACGACGTGACCTACGCGCTCGTATTCGAGGAACTGTCGCTGAAACAAGCCGACACAAGTGCCGGTCTCAGCGGCTACGACGAAGACGAGGAGGACATGCCCCGACAGGCTTCCTCGCCCAACAATGGCAACAACGCAGGCCCGGGAGCGCAAACGCAGACCCGCCGCGCGGCCAACGACACGCCCACCATCGACATGTTCGGATTCGACCTGACCAAAGCGGCCGAACAGGGTAAACTCGACCCCGTGGTAGGACGCGAAAAGGAAATCGAACGCCTGGCCCAAATCCTGTGCCGGCGAAAAAAGAACAACCCCGTGCTGATAGGCGAACCGGGAGTCGGCAAATCGGCCATCGTGGAAGGGCTGGCGCTGCGCATCGTCGAGAAGAAAGTGTCGCGCATGTTGTTCGACAAACGCGTCGTCGCGCTCGACATGACCGCCGTGGTGGCCGGCACAAAATATCGCGGACAATTCGAGGAACGCATACGCGGCATCCTCAAGGAGTTGAAGGACAATCCGAACGTGATTCTGTTTATCGACGAAATACATACCATCGTGGGAGCCGGCTCGGCTCCGGGCTCCATGGATGCGGCCAACATGCTGAAACCGGCTCTGGCCCGTGGCGAAATACAATGCGTCGGAGCCACGACACTCGACGAATATCGGAAAAGCATCGAGAAAGACGGCGCCCTGGAACGCAGGTTCCAAAAGGTAATCGTCGAACCCACCACGGCCGACGAAACCCTGCAGATTCTGCAGAACATCAAGGGCAAATACGAAGACCACCACAACGTGACTTACACGCCGGAAGCCCTGACGGCCTGCGTCAAACTGACCGACCGCTACATATCCGACCGCAATTTCCCCGACAAGGCCATCGACGCCATGGACGAGGCCGGCTCGCGCGTACATCTTACAAACATCACCGTGCCCAAAGACATCGAGGAGCAGGAGAAACAGATCGACCAACTGAAGCAACTGCGCCTCAGTGCCGTGAAGGCCCAGAACTATGAACTGGCCGCCAACTACCGGGACAAGGAAAAAAACCTGCAGGCCCAACTGGACGAAATGAAACGGGCATGGGAAAACAACCTGAGGGACAACCGCGAGGTGGTGGACGAGGCTCAGATAGCCGACGTGGTGTCCATGATGTCGGGCGTGCCTGTGCAACGCATGGCCCAGGCCGAAAGCATACGCCTGAAGGGAATGCGCGAGGAACTGACGAGCCGCATCATCGCCCAGGATTCGGCCGTGGACAAGCTGGTGCGCGCCATACAACGCAGCCGCGTGGGACTGAAAGACCCCAACCGCCCCATCGGCACCTTCCTGTTCCTCGGTCCTACGGGCGTGGGCAAGACCCTGCTGGCCAAAGAACTCGCCCAATATATGTTCGGATCAGTCGATGCGCTGATACGCATCGACATGAGCGAGTATATGGAGAAGTTTACCGTATCGCGTCTTGTCGGGGCGCCTCCCGGATACGTGGGCTATGAAGAAGGCGGCCAACTGACCGAAAAAGTACGCAGACGTCCCTACTCCATCGTGTTGCTTGACGAAATCGAGAAGGCACACGGCGACGTATTTAACCTGCTGCTCCAGGTCATGGACGAAGGACGGCTGACAGACAGCTACGGACGGACCATCGACTTCAAGAACACGGTGATTATCATGACGTCAAACATCGGCACGCGCCAACTGAAAGAGTTTGGCCACGGCATAGGCTTCTCGGCCCAACTGCGCTCCGACAACGACAAGGAATATGCACGCGGCGTGATACAGAAAGCGCTCAACAAATCGTTCGCGCCGGAGTTCCTGAACCGCATCGACGAAATCATCACATTCGATTCGCTCGACCGTCCGGCCATCCGCCGCATCGTGAAACTGGAGCTGGCCCGGCTCGTCAAGCGAGTGGAAAACATGGGCTACAGCCTGAATATGTCCGAAGAAGTCGAAGCATTTGTTGCCGACCACGGCTTCGATTTGCAATTCGGCGCCCGTCCGCTGAGACGCGCCATCCAGACCTATCTGGAAGACGGCCTGTCGGAACTGCTGGTCAACGAGTCACCGGCGCCGGGCAGCACGCTGACGGTCAAAACAGATGCAGCAAACAAAGACAAACTGTCATTCGCAAGCATACCGGCAGACGTACCGTCCCAAGTTTGAGACACACAGACAATATGTCAGAATGTCAGGCGCACCAACGCCTGGCATTTTTTTTGTACACTCGAAGCATAGCGTAAAACAATATAAACTTAAACGACCTATGCAAAAAGGAAATATCGGGGTTACGACAGAGAACATCTTCCCCATCATCAAAAAGTTCCTGTACAGCGATCATGAAATATTCTTGCGCGAACTGATTTCCAACGCCGTCGATGCCACGCAGAAGCTAAAAACACTGGCTTCAAAAGGCGAAATGAAAGGCGAAATGGGCGACCTGACCATCCGTGTGTCGCTAGACAAGGACACCATCACCATCTCCGACCGGGGCCTGGGTATGACCGCTGAGGAAATCGACAAGTACATCAACCAGATAGCCTTCTCAGGAGCCAATGACTTCCTGGCAAAATACAAGGACGACGCCAACGCCATCATCGGTCACTTCGGACTGGGATTTTACTCCGCATTCATGGTGGCCAAGAAAGTGGAACTGGTGACCCGTTCCTACCGGGAAGATGCCCAAGCCATGAAATGGACCTGCGACGGCAGTCCGGAATTCACTCTGGAGGAAACCGAAAAGGCCGACCGCGGTACGGACATCATCCTCTACATCGACGACGACTGCCGCGAGTTTCTGGAGGAATCGCGCCTCTCCTCGCTGCTGAGAAAATATTGCCACTTCCTGCCCATCCCCGTGGCCTTCGGAAAGAAAAAGGAATGGAAAGACGGAAAGCAGGTGGAGACCGAGGAAGACAACGTGATAAACAACACGACTCCGCTGTGGACCCGCAAACCTTCGGAGCTGAAGGACGAAGACTACAAAGCCTTCTATCGCGAGCTGTACCCCATGTCCGACGAGCCGCTGTTCTGGATTCATCTGAACGTGGACTATCCGTTTAACCTGACGGGTATCCTGTACTTCCCGCGCATCAAGAGCAACATTGACCTGCAAAAGAACAAGATTCAGCTCTACTGCAATCAGGTCTATGTGACCGATTCCGTGGAAGGCATCGTGCCGGACTTTCTGACGTTGCTTCACGGAGTCATCGACTCGCCGGACATCCCGCTGAACGTGTCGCGCTCTTACCTGCAAAGCGATTCCAACGTCAAGAAAATATCGACCTACATATCGAAAAAGGTATCGGACCGTCTGCAATCAATCTTCAACAGCGACCGCAAGGACTTTGAAAGCAAATGGGACGACCTGAAAATCTTCATCCACTACGGCATGTTGACAGAGGAAGACTTCTACGACAAAGCCAACAAGTTCGCCCTGCTCAAAGACACCGATGCCCATTACTACACCTACGAAGAATATCAGAACCTGACAAAGGGCGAGCAGACCGACAAGGAAGGCAACCTCATCTATCTGTATGCCAACAATGCGGAAGAACAGTTCAGCTACATCGAAGCCGCCAAAAACAAAGGCTACAACGTGTTGCTGATGGACGGCCAGCTGGACGTGGCCCTTATCAGCCTGCTGGAGCGCAAGAACGAGAAGACACGCTTCACCCGCGTGGACAGCGACGTGATAGACCGTCTCATCGTCAAAGACGAAGTGCATGAAACAACGCTCGACGGCAACAAGCGCGAAATGCTTGCCACCATGTTCCGCAGCCAGATGCCACGGATAGACAAGGTGGAATTCAATGTCGAGACACAGGCCCTGGGCGAGAATGTGGCTCCCATATTGATTACGCAAAGCGAATACATGCGCCGCATGAAAGAAATGGCACGCATCCAGCCGGGCATGAGTTTCTACGGCGAAATGCCCGACATGTTCAACGTGGTGGTCAACACCGACAACAAGCTCGTCAAGAACGTGCTGGAAGATTCCGAAGCGACATGTGCCGCCGACCTGACTCCGTTGGAGCTCACGCTGTCCGACCTGGAGAAGCGCCACGAAGAGCTTCACAAGGCACAAGAGGGCAAGAAAGACGACGAAATCGCGACAGCCGACAAAGACGCGCTGGAAGAGGTCGAGAAGAAGATGAGCGAAGAAAGGGCCAAGAAGGATTCCATTCTGTCCGACTATGCCGGCAAGAACAGCATCATACACCAGCTCGTCGACTTGGCCCTGCTGCAAAACAACATGCTGAAAGGCGAAGCCCTGAGCAAGTTCATCAAACGCAGCATCGACCTGATTGGTTAAATTGCCGCCACTTGTCGCTGAATATGGACGCTCGTATGTGAACATATGGACGCTCGCAAGCGGGCATATGACCGCTCACGGCTGAGCATATGGGCGCACGGACGCGACCATAAGAAGGATAATAACCGATTGATACACAACACAAACAACAAAAGAGGATGGCTCGCGCGAGCCATCCTCTTTTGTTTTAGCCGTCTGTATTGGTGAAACGGTGGTTTACTTCTTCTTCACATCCGTATAGCCATAGCCGTAACCATAGCCATAACCAGACTTTCCGTAGCCGTAACCGTACTTCTGTCCGTAACCATAGCCATAGCTGTTCTTGCGTTTGGTCATATCGATGCCGTTGATAACCGTGGCCAGATGAGGTATCTTGTTCTCCTTCTGAAGAACGTTGATGTAGCCGAATCCGCCCTTGGGAGTGACATCCGCACGGCAAACGTAAACCAACATGTCGGCCACACGCGAAATGATGGCACTGTCGGTCACCATGCCGATTGGAGCGGTATCCATGATGATGTAGTCATAACGTTCCTTGAAACGGGCAATGACGTCATCCAGCGTATTGCGGGCCACCAGCTCCGTGGGGTTAGGCGGTATGGGGCCGCCGGGAATGATGTCGAGGTTCGGACTGATGTCGGAATGCTGCACCATCTCAAACAGGTCGACATGCTCGGGGTCGCTCAGATAGCTGGTGATGCCCATGCCTCGGCGCGAAAGGTTGAACACCTTGTTCAGGCCGGGCTTGCGGATGTCCATACCCATGATGAGCACCTTCTTGCCCATGAAGGCAAGACTCACGGCCAAGTTTCCGGCCACAAACGACTTGCCTTCGCCCGGCATGGTTGACGAGAACATGATAACACGCTCGTCGGGACGGAGCATGAAGAGGAGGTTGGTGCGCAAACCGCGGAATGTCTCCTCCATGATGTCGTTCATGTTCTCATGCACCACAATGGCTCCCCGCTCAGGTTTCTTGCACACCGGAATCTCGCCAATGACGGGCACGGTCGTAATCTTCTCCACGTCTCCGCGATTCTCTATCTTGTACTTCAGCAGGTCAATCAGATAGATAATGCCAAACGGAATGCCCAGCCCCAGCACGAGCGCGGCCAGATAGAAGATTTTCTTCTTGGGCGACACGGGGTCTTTGTCGGGAAGGGCTTCTTCGATGATGCGTCCGTTGTTGGCCGTTGCAGCCAGAGTGATGGCGTTCTCCTCACGCTTCTGAAGCAACATCGTGTAAAGCGTAGCCTTGATTTCCTGCTGACGGGAAATGCTCATGAATTCTTTCTCCTGCTCGGGAGCCTGACTGATGCGTCCTTCAAACTTGCGTGCCTGGCGGTCAAGGTCCTTCTTGGTTATCTCCAGGCCGCGCAACACACTGGCTACGGTCGTCTGCACGCTGTGGCGCATGGCTTCCAGATTGGCATCGAGCTTCACGACGGCCGGGTTCTCTTCAGAGGAAGTCAGCAACAAGCGTTTGCGCTCGCCCAACTGTGCATTATATTGGTCGATGGCCGTGCTCAGGCCTTTGTCCTCCAAACCGACATTGCTGGGAATTACCTCATTCCGGTTGGCCGGATTGTTGATGTAATCGCGCAGGAAAGTGACGAGACTGATTTGAGTCTCGTTGGCCACACGCTGCTGATTGTATTTGGAGTTCTCCTGCAAAGCCAACTGAGCATCGCTCACCAGGTCGGTAAGGCCGGAACGCTGCTTGAAGTCGGCCAAGCGGCTTTCCGTGCTGCCCAGCTCGTCATTGATGATGAGCAAGCGTTCTTCTATAAACTCTGCCGTCTTTTCGGCCACTTCGTTTTTCTCGTCGTTGGCATCCTGATTATACAGCGCCACAAGGCAATTGATGAAATCCATGGCACGCGCACGGTCGGTGTTTTGAACCGACAGCTTGGCAATGGTGGTTGTCTTCGAGGTGGGTTCAACGGTCAGGTTGGTGCCATATGACTTGGCCACAGCCACAGGCGAATTGATGTAAGCCTTCAAATCCACGTCCTCCTCCACCGGAATGGAGTCATTTACCATGAAAGATATGATACCCACGGGGGTAGTCAGCACTGCCGGGAACTTGTCGAAGTCCTGTCTCATGGTCTCCTCGTCCGACTCCTCGTCGAGCGTATAGGTAGCCTTGACGGACAGCTTCTTGTCCGTCGTATAGCTGAGGTCCAGCTCCACGGGAGCATACAGTTCCTCGGCTTCTCCCGGCGTCATGAACACGCTGATGGGCGACTTCTTGTACAAGGGCATGTCATAACCAAACACACGTTTCTGAGAGACGCTGGTATAAAGGCCGAGCGTGGTGACGACTTTCTTCAGCAACGTACGCGACTGAAGTATTTCAACCTCGTTGTCAAAGTTGTTACTCATGGAGAACATGCCCAAATCCTGCATGGCGGCCAGCGGACTGGTCGACGACGCGCCGCCGCTGCGCTGGTCCTGCTCCTGAATGAGCACGGAGGCCGTCACGTTGTAGACCGGAGCCTGATAGCGCAGCCAAATCCATGTCAAAACAATCATGACCACGACTCCGACCACGAACCAATGCCAATAGACCAGATACTTGAATATTATCTCATACAGATTTATGCTTTCTTCTTTGCTCTCTTGAAGGGGAGTTTGTTCGTCTGTCATTGTTACTTGCTTTTAGGTTCTTCTTACTCGTCAACTTATCTGACAATATTGACTATCAGGCTGGCAATGGACACCAGGATGGAGGTCGCCGAAATCATCGTCGAAGTCGTCGTGCCGATGTCGGAGTTCTTTGCCTTCGTCTTGTTGGGAGTAACGTAGATAATGTCGTTCTGCTTCAAATAATAATAAGGAGAAAGGACGATGTCGGCCTTGTTGAGATTGAGCGTGATGATTTCGCGTTTGCCATCGGCATCCTCGCGGATGAGCTTCACGTTGTCGCGCACGCCGTAGACGGTCATGTCACCGGCCATGGCCAAAGCCTCGAGCACATTGACCTTCTCGTTGCTCACGGTGAACGTGCCGGGACGGGTCACTTCGCCAATGACGGAAATCTTGTAGTTCGTCATGCGGACCGTCACGATGGGGGTCTCCTTCAGATAAGGCACCAACCGCTCGCGGATCATGCTTTCGGCCTCACGCTTGGTCAGGCCGCCGACTTTCAGACGGCCCAGCACGGGGAAGTCAATCTGCCCGTCGTTGTCCACCAGATATTGCTGGAGCGTGGGCGCGCTCGTCGTGTTGATATTGGTAATCGACGCGTTCAGCGGCGTCTGCGTGGTCAGATTGAAGGGAGCGGACGCCTGGGGATCGGTAGTGTTCACGGTGATGGATATCAAGTCCTTGGGCATGATGCGGGCATCATAGAGCGGTTCATTCTGAACTGCCTGATTCACAGTTTCGGGGTCTTGCAGATAAGGCACGTTCTTGTATGAGGTGCAACTTGCCAGCAAAACTGTGACAGAGAATAAGGTTAGTAGTCTTCGTATATTCATAAGTCAGCTTTTATTTTCACATGGATTACTTGAAGAGCTTGGACAAGAAGCCCTTCTTCTTGGGCGTTTCGTCGGAAGACTCACGCTCGAGCAGAGTTTCGTAGGTGAGGCGGTTGTGCACCATGTCATATATGGTGCCCCAGTCGGGCAATCCTCCGAGATTGCGATCGTCGATGAAGAGGTCGACTTTCAGTTTCCGCGAATAATGATTGTTGCGACCTTCCTCTTCTTCCGGATAGTCGCGGTTAACCGCATAGAATTCCAGCCCGCGCTCGCGGCAAAAGGCAACAGCCTCATCCAGCAGGCGGCCCTCGCGCACGGTCCACAATATAATCTTGTGGCGTTCGTCGCGAAGACGCTTCAAGGTTTCTATTGCGAAAGGTATCTCCCGGCCGATGGCGGGGTAACGGTGTTCTACAATAGTCCCGTCAAAATCTACAGCAATCAGCATATTTCTTTTCCTATTCTGTTATAAACATGGCTATGACGGCGCAAATATAGGGAAAAAGAGGAGACAAAACATCATAAACGGCTAACAAAAAAGAGAATGACCGTCGAAACATGTCCCTCCAAACGCCCCCGCGAGCCGCAATATTCCCGCTCGCGAGCCGCAATATCCACGCCCGCGAGCGGCCATATGGAGGGACGCGAGCGGAGATATGGAGGCCCGGACGGGGGAAAACACAACGCTCGCCGGCTTACCACTTCTTGCGCTTCAGGTAAACGTAGACCGCCACGCCCGTCGCGAGCATCAGCCCCCAAGCAGCCGGGTAGCCGTAACGCCAATCCAGCTCGGGCATCCAGCGGAAGTTCATCCCCCACACTCCGGCCAGGAAGGTCAGGGGGATAAAGATGGTCGACACCACCGTGAGGCGGGTCATGATGTCGTTCATGCGCAGGCTGTTGTTGGACACATAGAGGTCCATCAGCGCCGACAGCGTCTCGCGGCAGCTGTCAATGGTTTGCGCCACATAGGCCAGATGGTCATTCACGTCGCTGAAGAAAGCGCGCGTCCCCCGCCGGAACAGGGCGGACGAAGGAGCATGAAACAGGCGCGCATACTGGTCCTTGAGCGGATAGACCGTCTGTTTCATCAACAGATAGCGCTTGCGCAACAGGCGGATGCCCACACCCGCATCGCGCTCACGGTCGTCGTCGAAGAGCGAAGTCTCCAGTTCGTCCAAGGCGTCGTCGATGCGGGAGACCACCGAGAGGAAGTTGCCCACCAGCCCGTTCAGCAACACGCTGAGCAGATAGTCGGCGTGTCGCTCGCGGATGTGGAGCGTGTTGGCGCGGATGGCCTGCGTCACGTCGCGGAAAAAGTCGCTTTCTTCCTCCAGAAACGTCAGCACGAAGCCGTTTCCCTGCACCAGGCAGAAGTGCGTCTGGCGGATGTCGTCGTCCGGCTCGTCGGGCCAGGCCGACAGCTTGCTTATCACCACGTTGTAGGCCTCGCGCTCCTCAATCTTGCTCGGATGGCTCACGTTCAGAATGTCCTGCATCGTCAGAAAGTCGATGCCGAAGTGTGCGCACACGTCGCGCACGGTGTCGGTGTCGCGCAGGCCGTGCACCTGCAGCCAAAGGGTGCGCCCTCCGCCCAGATGCGGAAGCAGGTCCTCAAAGCGCTCCGCCGCCGTTTCCTCGCACGCGGCCGCGTCGTAGGCGCACAGATGCAGATGCGTGGGCGTACGGCTCTCGCCGTTGTACACCAAGCGTTCGCTCAACAGATTGTTTCCCATAGCCCCGTCGGTTTAAAGCGGCATGCCCGTCTGTCCGTCGTCGCCTTTCAGCACCGGCAAAGCCCAATGATATTTCACAGCCAGAATGCGCGCCAGGAGCACGCTCACGCCGCTTGCTATCTCGGTGAGCACCAGGCCGAACCCCAGCTTCAGGCAAAGCCCGTAGACCAAACCGCCCACCACGCAGGCAATGGCATATATCTCCTTGCGGAAGATGAGCGGCACCTCGTTGATGAACACGTCGCGTATGACGCCGCCCGCCGCACCGGTAATCGTGCCCATGATGATGGCCACCCACAGCGGAAAATCCAGCGCGAGCGTTTTCTCCACACCCACCACCGTAAACAGCGCCAGGCCGATGGCGTCGAAAAGGAAGAACGTGTTCTGCTGGCGGATGAGGAACTTCCCGAACAGGATGACGCCCACGAGCGCCAGCGCGGAACAGATGAGATAGATGGAATTGGTCATCCAAAACGGCGTGAGGTTGAGCATCAGGTCGCGGATGGTTCCGCCTCCGATGGCCGTGGCCACGCCCACCACATAGGCGCCGAACCAGTCGAACTGCTTGGCCGAGGCCAGGCGGATGCCGCTGATGGCGAAAGCGAACGTTCCGATGAACTCAATCACCTCGACAAACGTAGGCACGTGAAATGCAAATAGGTCCATAGATGTCGTCAGATTAAGATTGCGTCATTTCACCACGTTCACGGGGTTTCCCTTGAGATACTGCTCCAGATTGTTCACCGCCAGGCCCATCAGGCGCTCGCGGGCATCGACGGAGGCCCAGGCCAGATGAGGCGTGATGAAGCAGTTGCGGGCCGCGAGCAGCGGATTGTCCGCCGTGGGAGGCTCGGTGGACAGCACGTCCACTCCGGCCGCGCGAAGCACTCCGTCGTTGAGCGCGGCGGCCAGGTCGGCCTCATTGACCAGCGGGCCGCGCGCCGTGTTGATGAGTATGGCCGTGGGCTTCATCAGGCGCAGCAGCGAGGAGTTCACCATGCCCGCATTGTCCGGCCGGAGGGGGCAATGGAGCGTCACGATGTCGCACTCGCGGAACAGCGTGGGCAGGTCGGCCTTCACCGCTCCGGCCGGGATATGGTCGATGTCGACCGACGTACACACGTAGACCTTCATGCCGAAAGCCCGCGACACGCGCATCACGGCGCGCCCGATGTTGCCCAGCCCCACGATGCCGATGCGCTTGCCGCTCAGCTCCATGATGGGCGAAAGGCAGTAGTTGAAGTCGCCCCGTGCGGCCCACTCGCCGCTGCGCGCCTGCCGTGTGTAGTCGGGGATGCGGTAGAGTATGTTCAGGATGTGGGCGAAGACGGTCTGCACCACCGAGTCGGTGCTGTAGGCCGGTATGTTGGTCACGGTGATGCCCAGGCGGCGCGCGGCCTCGATGTCCACCACGTTGTAGCCCGTGGCCAGCACGCCCACGTAGCGAAGGCCCTCCAGGCGGGCCAACATGTCGGCGTCGAGCGGCGTCTTGTTGGTCAGGAGCACCTCGGAGCCCCGCGCACGTTCAAATATTTTATCACTGCTCGTGCGGTCGTACACGGTGACGTCGCCGAGCTTTTCCAATGCTTCCCATGACAGGTCGCCCGGATTGAGGCAATACCCGTCGAGTACGGTAATCTTCATATTATCAGTGTTTTATGTCGTTTCTAGTTGTTTCCTCGCATTTCCTTCGGCGGGCGGCCGGAAAAACACGGTCGTGTTTCTGAAAAAAGACGGTCGTCTTTCCAAAAAAACATGCCCGTGTTTCCATCAAATCACGGCCGTCTTTCTGCACAAACACGGCCGTGATTTTCCGAGTAGACGGCCGTCTTTTTTTCGAATCACGGCCGTGATTTTTCAAGGAGGCGGGCGTGATTCCGGAAGTGTACGGTTGTTTTACCACGGTTCACTCCTTGTAGCGTTCGCCCCAGAGGGCGGTCATGCGGTCGTGCAGGCGCGCTTCGGCGGCATTGTCCTGGGCGTGCCACAGGCGGATGTCCTGCAACTCGTCGGGCAGATACTGCTGGCGGACGAAATGGCCCGGGTAGTCGTGGGCATACTTGTAGCCGTCGTGATAGCCCAGCTCCTTCATCAGCTTGGTGGGAGCATTGCGCAGGTGCAGGGGCACGGGTTGGTTTCCCGTGCGGCGCACGGCGTCCAGCGCGGCGTCGATGCCCATGTAGGCGGAGTTGCTCTTCGGGCTGGTGGCCAGATAGACGGTGACTTCGGCCAGGGGGATGCGCCCTTCGGGCCAGCCAATCTTCTGCACGGCGTCGAAAGCGGCGTTGGCCAGCAGCAGGGCGTTGGGATTGGCCAGGCCGACATCCTCGGCAGCGGAGATGAGCAGACGGCGGGCTATGAACTTGGGGTCCTCGCCTCCCTCAATCATGCGCGCCAGCCAATAGAGGGCGGCATCGGGGTCGCTGCCCCGGATGGACTTGATGTAGGCGGAGATGATGTCGTAGTGCATCTCGCCATCCTTGTCGTAGGCCAGCGGATTCTGCTGCAGGCGCTCCACGACTTTCGCGTCGGTGATGACCACGGGGTCGTCGTCGGCCGCCTCGACCACCAGCTCCAGGATGTTGAGCAGCTTGCGCGCGTCGCCGCCGGAGTAACGCAACATGGCGTCGGTCTCGCGCAGTTCGATGCGGCGTTTGGACAGTTCCGTGTCTTTTTCCACGGCGCGGCGGAGTAGCTTCAGGAGGTCTTCGCGCTCCAACGGGTGGAGCACGTAGAGCTGGCAGCGCGAGAGCAGCGGGCGGATGACCTCAAAGGAGGGATTCTCCGTGGTGGCCCCTATCAGGGTGACGATGCCTTTTTCCACGGCGCCCAGCAGGGAGTCTTGCTGCGACTTGCTGAAACGGTGGATTTCGTCGATGAAGAGTATGGGGCTTGCCTGCGAGAAGAAGCGTCCGCTGCGTGCCCGCTCAATGACGTCGCGCACGTCTTTCACGCCGCTGGTGACGGCGCTCAGGGTGTAGAACGGCGTTTCGAGCCGGTGGGCTATGATTTGCGCCAGCGTGGTCTTGCCCACTCCGGGCGGCCCCCACAGTATGAATGACGGGATGCGTCCGGCCTCTATCATCCGGCGCAGGACGGCTCCGGGCCCGACGAGGTGGGTCTGCCCGATATATTCGTCCAGCGTCGTCGGACGCATGCGTTCAGCCAAGGGTTGTGCCATAGTTGTCTTTTTCTATACCTTATTATATATGTGTGTTATCAGAACGTCAGTTTCAGGGCCAGGCGCACGCCATGCTTGCGCACGCCGGGATGGTCGAGGTAGTTGAGGCGGCGCACGTAGTCCACCTGCAACAGGCGGAAAATGTTGTGCACGCCCACCATCAGCTCCACGTAGGGTTTGCCGCGCTCCATGATGAAGCTGGTGGTCTGTCCGTCGCGCGCCGGGAAAAGATAAAGGTCGCCGTCGGGACGCAGGTAGGGATTGTTCTTGTCGGTGAGCGTTCCGTAGAAGGCTTTCACGCCCAGATGCTCGCGCCACTTCAGCCGTCGGATGAGGGGGATGCGGTTGAGCAGCTTCCCGTTCATGTCATAGTCGATGTCGATGGAGGCATAGCGGTCGTTGAGAAATTCCATGTTGGTGAGCATGTTGAAGCTTCCCTTCTGGAGGAAGTAGGAACTGTTGGCGGGCGGCATGATGAGCAGGGGGAAGGGCACGCGGTTCCACTGCGCTCCGGCTTTGAGGGTGACGTCCATCTTGCCCCAGGACGAGAGCCAGAGGCGTTTGTAAACGGACGCTTCGGTGAGGTGGTAGTTGTAGTCGCCGCCCCAAACGCCCTTCAGGCCGATGGTGTGGCCCAGCGTGAACACCGGCGCGTTGTGGTTGACCACATGGCGGGACTGCTTGGTGTTGATGTAGGTTTCGTGAGGGGCGTAGCGCAGGGTGAGCGACGCTTCGGCTGTGGTGAGGCGGGGCACGGGCGTGGCCATGCCGTCGGCGCGCAGGAATTGCAGCTTGCCGGCAGCCTTTTCCACGTTGCGGCGCAGCTCCAGCTTGGTGGAGAACCCGCCGAAGGATTCGTATTCGTAGCGCAGGATGAGCTTGCGGAAGTACATCATCTGGTCCACGTCGGTGGTGCGGAGCGAGCCGAACATGTTGTCCTTGTCCATGGTGAGGAACTTGTCGAGGGGCGACATCACGTCCGACTGATACGACACAGCCACCGAATGGCGGGGAAACTCGAAGGGCATGTAGGCCTTCTTCTCAAAGGAGTATTCCACCTCGCCCATGTATTTGGAGCGGCGGTCTTTGAAACCATAGGCATAATAGCCCTTGAAGAAGAGGTGCGGGTTGAGGTTTGCCGTGGTGGTTCCGCCCAGACGCAGGCGAAGTCCGTCCACATAATTGCTGGACACCACGGTGCTGAGCGGCCCGACGTCGAACTTGCTGGGCCGGTCCTCCGAACCGGTCTCGACGTAGTTCTCGGCAAAGAGGCGCAACACCCAGATGACGTATTTCGCTCCGGGCGTGTTCTGCAGGTCCTTCACGAAGTTGTCCATGTCGGCCTCCTTGGACGTGAGCGGCAGCGAACGCGCCTCGTGCCAATAGTCGTCGTTCTTCAGGTAGGCGTCGGGGCGGGTCTCCACCCGGCGCGCATTGCCGAAATCGTCGTCGGGAATGGGCGCGAAGGAGAAGTCGGAGTAGCGCGTCGTGCGCCTCACGATGGCTCCCTGCAGCTTCTTGAAGGGATATATCTTGGTGGACATGTCGTCGACGGCCAGCCCCCAATAGCCGTTCGGCATGCGCTCGAAGTCCTGGCGGAGCGAAAGGTCTTCCACGAAATTCACGCCTGTGTGCTTGGGCAGATTCATGACACAGCGGCGGACCACATAGGAGGAGTCGGCCAATACGTACAGGTGTCCGGTGAAACCGAAGTCCTGCGAGTTCCGGGGCACGAAGGTGAGGTGGAAACATTTCTCCCGTTCCACATAGGTCGTGTCCATGATATAATATTTGTAGAAGTTGATGGCGCCGTCGGCAATCGGGCTGACAAACTTCTTGCGAAGCAGGTAGATGCTGTTCTCATAGATGTCCACGTCGGCAAACACGTCCTGAAGCACGCCGTCCACCACGTCGCCCATGTGGAAAAGGTCATCGATGCCCGACGAGCGCATGCCTTCCACGATGGTCTTTTCCTTGCGCGGCTGCTTGCGGTAGAGCACCTGCGAGGAGGTTTCCTTCACCGACACGGGGAGCACCAGATTGTTTCCTTCAAGGTTCACCTCCAGCTGGTCGACGAGAAAAGGCATCTTCCTGAGCACGCCTTTCTGCAGCGATTCGGGCTTCACGTCGTCGAGCGCGATGTTCAGCTTCTCATACTTGTGGTAGCGGTAGTAGTCATTGTCCTCCAGCCGGTTCTTCTGTTTGGCGGCAATCACCTTGCGCATCATGACGACGGCTGGGTTGTTTTTCTTGCGATAACGCTCACGACGCGGACGCACCACCATTTCGTCCAGCAGGATGTTGTCGGGCACCAGTTGCACATTGAGCCTGCGCGTCTCGCCGGGAACGATGGAGACGGTCTTGGTCTTGTAGCCTACGGCCGAGAAGGTCAGCGTGCGCCAATCATCGCCCACACGGACGTAATAGTCGCCGCTGTTGTCCGTGCGTCCTACACCTTTATTATTATAAGAGATGGAAATGTAGGGCAATTTCTCACGCGTCAGCGAGTCGGTCACCACGCCGCGTATCTGTGCATCAAGAGAAACGGCCACGACACTCAACAACGCAGCCATCCATAACTTGTGTATCCAATGCTTCATCTCTGTACCTTGTCTCTGTTACGAAGTATGAATCAACAAAATTAATCGTTCCCGGACAAATCCATAAAGGCCAAAGGATATATTAATTTTAAATAACACTATCGCCTGCAAACTTAACCTTAACTAAAATCAAGCGAAAACACACGAACGGCAAACTTCGTTGTAAGTTGAAAATACAACGGCTCATGTACTCAGTACGATATGAACCTCTTAAAAATGTATCAACAAACTTATTTGCCGCAACAAAAGACGTCCCGCCGCGGAGAAATGCGGAACATGACACGGAGGCAGAAAAAAGCAGGCCCTTTTCACAAAGGGCCTGCTTCTAAGTTTTCAATAGGTATTAGTTTTTTTAAGGTAAAAAGATTGTTTTCAGGATAACGATGCAAAGGAACGACCTTTTTTCAGACTACACAAATATATTTCCATGTTAAAAAACATATTTCCGCGCAATAAGTGTTGTTTTAACAACTCTACTCCCCAAACGACCGAACGAGTAACCAAAGAAAAGCAAAAAAACCGCCCGGACAAAATCAGTATCCGAAAAAATATTACTCCGAACGAAAGGGAAAAAGCCGAATAAACCATTTCCGTCCGACATCCGGAAAAAGTAAAGATGTAACCGCCGGAACGGATAAAGTAACAAAGCGTTCACCGGCGCATCGGAGACCGGAAATGTCGGACAAAGCACCCCCGCAAGCGCCCATATTCCCGCCCGCGAGCGTCCATATTCCGGCTCATGAGCGCACATATCACGGCTTGCGAGCGTCCATATCACGGCTCAAGCCCGGCATTTGAGGGCGCAATCCGACGGCAAAATCAGCAAATCCCGTTCATTTATTCATGCGCAGATGAACAGCATACGAAAAAGAATCACTACTTTTGCTACCGATTTAACAACAATGACTTTACTATGAGTGAAAAAACGCCTGAAACTGTGGAAAAGAAGAGCTTGAACTTTATCGAGCAAATGGTTGAAAAAGACTTGCAAGAAGGCAAGAACGGAGGAAGAGTACAGACCCGCTTTCCGCCCGAACCCAACGGCTACCTGCACATAGGACACGCCAAAGCCATCTGCCTGGACTTCGGCATAGCAGCCAAACACGGAGGCGTGTGCAACCTGCGCTTTGACGACACGAACCCGACCAAGGAAGACACCGAATACGTGGATGCCATCAAGGAAGACATCCAATGGCTGGGCTTCAAGTGGGGACATGAATACTATGCGTCCGACTATTTCCAACAGTTGTGGGACTTCGCCATACGACTCATCAAAGAAGGCAAGGCTTACGTGGACGAACAACCGGCCGAGGTCATCAGCGAGCAAAAGGGCACTCCCACCCAGCCCGGCGTGGAAAGCCCCTATCGCAACCGCCCCGTGGAGGAAAGTCTGGCCCTGTTTGAGAAAATGAACAGCGGCGAGCTGGAGGAAGGCTCCGCCGTGTTGCGCGCCAAAATCGACATGGCCAACCCGAACATGCACTTCCGCGACCCCATCATATACCGCATCGTGAAGACCCCGCACCACCGCACGGGCGACAAGTGGAAAGCCTACCCGATGTATGACTTCGCCCACGGGCAAAGCGACTTCTTCGAAGGCGTGACGCACTCGCTCTGCACGCTCGAATTCGTGTCGCACCGCCCGCTCTACGACCTCTTCGTCGACTGGCTGAAAGAGGGCAAGGACCTGGATGACAACCGCCCGCGCCAGACCGAGTTCAACAAGCTGAACCTGAACTACACGCTGATGAGCAAGCGCAACCTGCTTACCTCGGTCAAGGAAGGCCTGGTAAACGGGTGGGACGACCCCCGCATGCCGACCCTCTGCGGATTCCGCCGCCGCGGCTACTCGCCCGAGTCCATCCGGGGCTTCGTCGACAAGATAGGCTACACCACCTACGACGCGCTCAACGACCTGGCGCTGCTCGAAAGCGCCGTGCGCGAAGACCTCAACGCACGTGCCACGCGCGTGTCGGCCGTCATCAACCCCGTGCGGCTCGTCATCACGAACTATCCGGAAGGACAAGTGGAGGAAATGGAGGCCGTCGACAATCCCGAAGACCCCAACTCGCCCACGCACACCATCGAGTTCAGCCGCGAACTGTGGATGGAGCGCGAAGACTTCATGGAGAACGCACCCAAGAAATATTTCCGCATGACGCCGGGACAGGAAGTGCGCCTGAAGAATGCCTACATCGTGAAATGCACGGGATGCAAGAAAAACGATGCCGGAGAAATCGAGGAAATCTACTGCGAATACGACCCGCAAACCAAGAGCGGAATGCCCGAAAGCAACCGCAAGGTGAAAGGCACCCTGCACTGGGTGAGCTGCGCCCACTGCGTGCCCGCCGAAGTGCGCCTCTACGACCGCCTGTGGAAAGTGGAAAACCCGCGCGACGAGATGGCCGCCATCCGCGAAGCCAAAAACTGTTCGCCGCTGGAAGCCATGAAGGAAATGATGAATCCCGATTCGCTCACCGTGCTGACCAACTGCTATGTGGAGAAATATGCCGCCGCAAAGAAGCCGCTGGACTACCTGCAATTCCAGCGCATCGGCTACTTCACGCCGGACAAGGACTCCACGCCCGAACATCTGATATTCAACCGCACCGTGTCGCTGAAAGACACGTGGGGCAAGATGAATGCCAACAAGTAACCCCAAGGAAACTTGGCAAAACGAGATACCAACGCAAAGACACGGGAAGACATGCCGCCACCGGAGTTGCCAATCACGGACTCTCCCGACGGACGACATGCCCTCTTGTGTCTTCTGCATTTAATCCTTGTCAAAACCCTTACACATGAATACAAAAGATTCCATCAGAGCATTGGAGCGCCAGCTTGACAAGGCGCCTCATTCTCCTCAGTTGTGGGAAAAGCTGGCCGACCTCTATCTGCAAAAGGAGCAGGTGGACAAAGCCATCGATGCCTATGAATTTGCCATAGCCATTGATCCGAAAAGGGAAAGCGCGCTCTTCAAGAGAAGTCTCGCCTACATGATTACTGACAACAAGACACTGAGAGACAAAGGGAAAGACTTTCTGGAAGCATACTGTCAACGCCACCCGGAAGAACCGGAGCTGAGAAAGATGCTCGACTACATCGAGGTGCTCTGCGACAAAGTCAACTTCACGCCGGAGCTTCCTCTTCCGTTTGACGATTCCGTCACGGACCACACCATCGACTGGGACATGCTGCGCGACCCGCAAACGCCATATGACGAATACATGGAGACCGTAGACATGCTCTTTGACGGACGCTATTACCAAAAGGCGCGCGAGGTGCTCGACATCCTGTTGCCGCTCCACCCCGACGAAGGCATCCTCTATCTGGATTACGGCAGTCTGCTCATGCAGGATGACAACATAGCACAAGCCGAGAACTATTTCAAAAAGGCCCTGCTCAAGGTGTCCAAACAAGACAGAGACTTCTTCTTGGGCGAAATCGGGTTCCAATACTTCGCCGGTCAACTGTATCCCGAGGCCTTGGACTACTATCACCGCATAGAAAACATTCAGGAAGTACGCGACCATCTGCCTTACATGGCCGCTTGCTGTCTGGAACTGAACTATCCGCTGCTCTACCACAGCTACCTTGCCCAGATTGACCCCGAAAACAACGAAGACGATTACAACGAATGCCATCAGGCATTCTACGGACATCTGCCGAACAACCTGCTGCCTAAGGAAATGAAACCTTTCCTGAAACAGCTGTTCGATCGATATAACACTTAAAACGACACAAGACTCATGGGTTCTATAGCATTTTACATCCAGTGGTGTCTGGACCACTTGAATTATTGGACGATAACCCTGCTGATGGCTATCGAAAGTTCATTCATCCCCTTTCCCTCGGAAGTGGTGGTGACACCGGCAGCCTACAAAGCGGCCGAAGGCGAACTGGACGTTGTCCTGGTGGTCGTGTTTGCCACCTTGGGAGCCAACATCGGCGCTTTGTTCAATTACTATCTGGCCTATTTCGTAGGCCGCCCCATCGTGTACCGCTTCGCCGCCAGCCGCCTGGGACGCCTGTGCCTGCTCGATGTGGACAAAGTAAAGAAAGCCGAAGTGTTCTTCGACAAACACGGAGCTGTTTCCACGTTTGTTGGCCGCCTGTTGCCTGCCATACGCCAGCTCATCTCCATCCCTGCCGGATTGGCCAAAATGAAGCTCTCCACATTCTTAATATACACCACGCTGGGAGCAGGCATCTGGAACACCGTGCTTGCCACTGCCGGATTCTATTTCCAGAAAGCCATGCCGCTTGATGTGCTCATGGCCAAAGTGACAGAATACAACGACATATTCAAATATATCGTATTCGGCATCATTGGCCTCATTGTGCTCTACTTCGTCTATTTGGCTATCAGCCATAAGAGTTCAAAGGCTGCGTGACCCCTAAGGACGTACCTGCCCATCGGCCACCCGCCAAAGGAAAAGCAAATCAAGCACAAACGGAAGATAATAGAGACAAGCAGACAGGACATCCATCCATATGCCCAGCCAGGCATCCAAACATGTGTAGGTAAACATGCCCAAGAACTGAGCCGCGCAAAACAGATAGACAAAGAAATCGGCCATAGGCGCAAACAAGGAAGAAAAGCTCCGCAACAAATCCGGAATGCCGCGAAACGTGCCTGAAGCCAATCCGTAAACGCCACCGGGCAATATCAGCCCCATGGCAAACAAGAGAGGCCATCCCGCCATGAAAGGCGAACGGGCGAGCGTGCCGGTGATGCCCAATAACATTTCATGGCGGGAGAATGTAAGGAAGCACAAAGCCAACACGTAAAACGCAAAGCACAATGATGCCAGCCCCAACGCCTGACGGCGTTTGCGCGACAAAGCCATCGGCCTGCGCCGTCCGGACAAGGACGAACGCACTGCCTGCACCAATCCGGACTGACGTAATACGCCCAATCCTATAACTAGGATAAAAAGCGTAAACCATGGCGATGCTTCCACATTGGGCAACAGACGCTGCAATGTCCAGCGTATCCCCTCCGCGCTCAGCATGTTTTGTATAGGCAATTCATACAGACTTCCGATCCATGAACCGACCATCAGGCAAACGCCTGCAATCAAAACGGCCAACGTAGCCCAACAACACGTCCAACGCTTATTCTTCATCGGGCTCCAGTTCATTCAGGTTGAGTATGCCCAGTTCCAGCGCACGCACCACCAAGCGCACGGCGTTTACCCCGCTTCGTTCATCGGAAGCAAACAAGCGATTAACCAAATCATTCTGTCTTTTCTCCAAAGACTTCACCCCGAATGGAATGCCTTTCAGATTGGTTATCATCTCTTTCGTATACCCCAAAGCCAAATGACGGAGCAAACGTTCATCATACTCGTCGATATCATAATCAATGACCGATTGCTGTCTTCTTGTCTCATGTAACACAGACTGACGGAAACGCGCCACTATCTTTTCCAGAATAGGCTGATTGAATACCCACTGCTTGCCTTCCATCACACTCTGCACTTCGGTCTTGGTAAGCAGCTCGCCTGTCTTCAGCACGATGCCGCTGGCTCCGGCATCAAGCGCATCCACCCACAATTTCTCATTCAGTATCTCACCCGTAAAAATGAGCACTCGCACCGCAGGATAACGCTTGCGGATGTTACGGCAAATATCAATGCCAACCGTAGTGGAACCTCCCAATCCCAAATCGAGCAGCACCATATCGGGCAACTCTTGCCCCATCAACGTCCAGAAGTCCTTCTCTGTCATGGCCGTGCCTATTACCTCCGCTTCCGGAATCTCGTTACGGAATATCTCTTCCGTACCCTTCAACTCCAGCTTTACGTCTTCTACAATGATAACTTTGTATTTCCTATCCATATCGCGTTTGATTTCTTAGTTTTAAAGTCCTTGAGTTCTATGGGCGCAAGGCACCGTGAACCACACGGTGAATCCTCCTCCTTCAGCCGGCTCGGCATTGATGCGGCAACCGCGCTTTCCCGTAAACTCATCGTGTTCACGGATTATTTGCTTGCACACCAAATATTCCGTACCCGTCAACTGCCCGTCACGTCCCTTCATCCGTTCCAAATCAGGATAAAACAAGTCGTTCAGTTCCTCCTGTGTGAAGGCACGACGCCTATCGGTAAAACTAAAGCGGACAAAATCACCGTCACGCTTCACCTGCAAATGCAAATCGCCCGTTTCAGGATGGGCAAAAGCCGCATCCACCAAGTTTTCCAGCAGGAATGTCAGGAGCACAGCGTCACTCGTCACTTGTACGTTCTCGGCTTCCATCTGCAAAGCTAGCATGAAAGCCGCTTTCTTATTCCTGCGTTTCACATATTTTTCCGTTGAAGCCGTAAAGGATGACACCGGTACCGTCTGACGACGGAACGTGACATCCTCAAGCTGACGCACCGCACAGGAACTCAACAGAGTGAACACTCCTTTATAGTAGCCCACCAATTCCTCCATTCCTTTCACCTGTTCCGCTTCTTCTTCCGTCGATACGCCTGCAAGCAACCGGTCGGCTATCTGTTTGATGCGGTTGGGATAGTAAAGTGTCTCATGCTTGATGGTGGAAAGACAGTTGTCCAGCACCATGTTCTGCACATGCAACACATTCTCCTCCCGGCGCGCCCTTGCCTTATCATCGCGCATCAGTTCCAAATCGCGGAACGACCGGCCCACCCGAATCGTGTTGTTCACCACCAGAATGCCGACATACCGCGCCAGCAATTCCAACAACAACGTTTCTTCCGGCCTCAATCTTCGGTCAGCCTGCACGACAAACACGCCCAAGCAACGTTCCGCTCCCGCCTCTTCGGCCAATAGCGGGAAACACTCCACACAGCCATCGACCGACTGCACCTTCAGGCGCGAAGCAAAACACTCATCCATCCAATGCGTCACGCCGCCATAAGCCGGCAGCAAAGGGCTGAACACGCTCTCCGGCCGCTGTCCGTCTTCCCGACTGACAGCTATGCCCCACGTGCGCAAAGGCACCAAGTCGCTCATTCCGTCAAAAGCCTCATGCAGCAGTTCCTTCCATGTCGTCCGCCAGTCGGTTCCGGCTTCCAGTGCACGTGTCGATGCGTGAAGCATCACCTGCTCCACTTGAAGCAGCTGTTCCAGATTGAAGCGATAAAGCATGCGGTGGCGGAAATAAAGCAGATAGTAACCTACCAGAAACACGACCAACAGAACTGCACACAAAATGATGCTGACCATCGTATTGCCGGACGAATGCTCCATCTCCACACAATACTTCTCCAAAGAAGCATCGCGGCTGAGCAGCTTATATAAATAGGTATAGGCTGCATTGTTGTATCGGTAAGTATCCCAGTCCTTCAACGCCAGAGCTGCCACAGCCGCCTCGTTTCGGATATCCAATATGACGTGATAGTCCGTATCAAACGCTTCGTTCCACCATGTTATTTCCGCCGCATCGCCCGTGCCCCGAAGCGTCATGAGGACAGCCGGACGACTATACTTCTCCTCGTAATGGCTGTTCAGACAGCACACGGCCGAATCGGCATAGGACAACGCCAAACCGTATTCGCCATACACATTGGCATAATAGACCGAGTCGGCATAGGCTGCAGCCCGTTCCAAATGTGCATCGTAATAGGATATGGCAGAAGCCGGCTCTTCATTTCCGACCGGCGAATCGCAGGCAGAAAAGCCCGGGCAAAGCAAGCACAACAGAATGACTGCACCCCGGCGCACTCCGCGCGGCAGACGGAAATAAAAACGACTGCCCCGCCCCGGCTCGCTGTCCACGGCAAAAGTGCACACACGGAACATATCGCTGGTCTTACGGTACTTATCAATAATGCCCTTGCAGTTCATCAGCCCGAAGCCGCTCCCTTTGGCACGGCGCAACGCTTCATCTCCTTCCGCCGTTCCGCCCATCCCGATGGTTGCCGAGTCGTACACCTTCTCCTCCACGATGCGCCGCACATCGTCGCGTGACAGTCCCCGTCCGTCATCCTTCACCGAAATCTCCACATAATCATCGGCCTCCACCGCCTTCACCTCGATGTGTCCGCCTTCAGGCGTGTATTTGCGGGCATTTTCCATGAGCGTGTTTATCATAAACAGCGTCAATGCCTTGTCGGCCTTCACGACAGCATCCGTCGGGAGCAGTTCCAGCTTCTGATGCTTGGCCTCGAATGCCTTCCTTCCCTTGGCCAGCAACGCGAACAGTTCCTTCAGCCCGAACGTCTCGATGTTCAGGCTCAGCGTGCCCTGCCTCATCTTTATCCACAAGGCCAATATCTCATTATACTCGTTGATGCGCGTGGCCAGCTCGTCGATGTAGCGGTATTTTTCCCGCTTCACGTCGGGACGTGCCAGATAGCCGAGGGTCAGCAGCTTGTGCACCTCGTTGATGATGCGGTCGATGTAGGGGACGATGCCCGTCACGATGGATACGCACGCCTTTTTCACGATGTTCCGGCGCTTGTTGTCCACGATGTGCTGTTCGTGGATATACTTCTCCTTTGCCAGTTGCTGCTGCTCGTCTCCCAGCATGACAAAGTAACGGGCATTGCGCACGGCGTGTTCCCAGTAAGGACGAATCACCTCCAGCAACGCCTGCTCGTCTTTTGACAAGCGGCGTTCGGGCATCAGCCTGAAAGCCCCTTCTTCCCCGCCCAACGCAAATCCGCAACCGAACAGCTGCCGCAGGTCGGCCTGCATGGCCTCCAACAAGCAAGAAGGCACATCGGCCTCGCCGACCTCCTCGCCCGGCACAACGGCCAGCAAGCGGCGGCAAAACTCCAGGGCCTGCTTCAACTTCTCCACATGCTGGGCGTTGTTGCGTTTCCAACGGCGATTGAGCACCACGAACACGACGCTCACCATCACCCACACCACGACCACGGCCCACAGCCAGGCATTCAGCAGGGCCGATTCGCGCTCCAGCCGTTCATAGCGGCTCTCCAGCTCCTTGTCCTGACGGGTTACGTCCAGAATATCCAGATATATGTTACGGTTATAGTCCGATTGCGCCTTCAGCCCCATGCCCGCATAAGCGATGCTGAGTTGCTCGCGGATGCGGGCTATCCATTCGGGCACGGTCTGCACCTCGCGGTCGCCCATCCAGCAAAGTTCGAGCGGGATGCTGTCCTGCGGATGATAGGCCGCCAAGTGATGCACCGGGTCGGCACAGTCGTAATAATGGTAATGATGGTAGGTCACATAGTCGAGCGCACGTTGCAGGGAATCGACCGCCTCGGCATAACGTCCGCGACGGATGAGGCAAGTCCCTATCGTGCGGTAAGCGCCCGCTATCTGATAGATGTCGCCGTAGGCACGAAAGCGCGCCAAAGCCTGCTGCGCCAGGCGGGTGGGCAACAACGAGTCGGGCACGCCGTCAGGATTGAGCACGCCGAGCAGCGAAGCCCGCCGACGCTTCATGGCCTCCATGCGCCGCTCGTCGCTTAACGCCTCGGCAAAGGCTTGCAGGCAGTTGGCCTCGAAATAGACATAGCCTTCTCCGTCGACCATGCAGCGGCCCAGATAGTCGAACTCTCTCACGGCGACCTCTTCAGCATCGGCACCCGTGCACAAACCGCCCGAGCCCTTCATGTACAGATAGTAAAGCCATTGCCCACGGTCGTAGGGAAGAGCCGGAGACCGCGCAGCCTCTATCTCCTCCAGCGACTGGGGAAGCTGTTGCAGATAGAAAAAGTATATGCTGGAGACGATGTGAAACTCCGAACGGGCGAAAAGCAGCCGCATGCGCTCCGCAGGGCGCAGACCGGATTCTTCCTCCCCGATGCGCTCCATGCGACGCAAGGCACTGTTACGATAGTCGTAAAACTCTTTGTTGGCCGACGTGCGCTGGCAAATCTTCATCATCCCCACGTCGGCCACGAGCAGTTCCATCTCGTTGCGGCATGAGGCATAGACTTTCTCCAGCCATGCCTTGGAACCTTCAAAATCCATCTGCATGAACGCATGAAAAGCCAGGTTGTTCCACGCCTGCGCCATGGCCGTAGGGTCGCCGTCGGCCTGCGCCAATGCCCGCACGGCATAGGCGCGGCAGGAATCCAGGTTGCGGTAGTGATAGCGGTAGGACACCGCATTCAGCGAGTCGGCCAACGTGGCGCGGCCACGCTCCGCCATCTGCCCGCAGGAAGCGACTCCAGCCAGAAGCATCAGCCACCAAAACACCAACAAGAGACATCGGGATTTCATAAGCCATCGCGTTTACAGGCAAAGGTAAACGCTTTCGGCGAAGAACGGAAACGGAAAGGGGGACTATTTCAACCCAAATCGGCCTAATGACCTCTAAGTTCAAGCATTTTTGCCGCAATATGACGCGGCGTGTCCGTCCATATGGACGCTCGAACGCCGACATATGGACGCCCGAACGCCGGCATATGCCTGCGGCCGGCTCGCAATATGGCGGCTTCCGACCCCTCCATACGGCAACAAAATGCCCGGGCGAATCACTTCGGCCGGGCACTCCTGATAAACTTGGCAGAGTTTATGCAATCTATTATAATCTTAACGTAAATCCGAATCAAGCGTACTTATTCCCTGATAAGTACACGGATATGCACGTCAGGAGCCGGAGTGTGCCGACAGCCGTGATTTCCATAAGTCGAGTTGTTCATTCGTCACGTGCTTCACCTCTTTCCTCGAGGGGTGAATACCTTTGGTGCAGCATGGCAGGTCTTCTGACTCGTTTCCGTGAGCGGCGCCTTCCCGGTCGTCACCGACCAGTGGCAAAAGTGGTTGCCCTCACGATTCATATAAACTTACAGCAGCGGGACTGTTCAGGACTCTCACCTGATTCCCTTTTAATCGCTCCCCTGAAAAGGTTTGCGAACCAATGCACGACAAAAGTAGGCGTTATTTTCAAACCGCCAAAACTTTTCTGCTTATATTTGCGCCGACAAACTTTAAATTTTCGCTTTATGTTAGAAACCGGATTGACCCACACGAGCCGCACCACCGTGACCGACGCCAACACCGCCGCCACCCTCGGCTCCGGAGATATGGATGTATTGGCCACCCCCGCCATGGTGGCACTGATGGAAAACGCCGCCATGCTGTGCGTGGCCGGACAACTGCCCGAAGGCAGCACCACCGTAGGCAGCCGCATGGACACCACGCATGTGAAACCCTCGCCGCTGGGTGCCACCGTGGAAGCCACTGCCGAACTGACGGAGATAGACGGGCGGAAGCTGACATTCCACGTATCGGCCCGCGAAGGCGACAAACTCATCGGCGAAGGCACGCACGTGCGCTACATCGTAGACCGCGCACGCTTCCTGACAAAGTTGTGATGAAGGGGACGAGGAGATGAGGAATAAATAAGGGAACAAGCGGGAGGATTTCTCCTCGCCGGCTTGCCCCCTTGTAGACTCGTCAACTTGTCTCCTCGTTAACTTGTCCCCTCACTCAATAATCTGCACCAGAATATCGTCCAGGAAGATGCGGTTCTTCTCGCTACCTACGCCAGCCAGGCTGTAGTCCTTTCCGCCCATGAACTTGATTTGCGTCTCGCTCGTCGCGCCACGGATGATGAAGCTGCGTTCAGCAATCTCCGGCGCCCAGACATTATAGTCGGCACCATACTCCAGGTTCTTGGAATTCGGATAGTTGTCGATGATATAAGGTTCGTCGGCTCCTTCCACCCGGCCTGCACCCAGCACGGACACATAAAGCTCGTTGTCGTCCTTCGTTCCGCCTTCCGATACATACGCACAAGCCTTGAACGTTACCCGCACATCGGCCGTGCCTTCAATTGCAAGTTTGGGCGATATGAGGTCTCCGGCATATTTCGTCTTACCCAGTTTCACGAAGCCTTGGCGAGCGTAGAGGCAAGGAGCGCCACTGGCATCTGCCGGAGATGAAGTCCATCCGCGAGCCTGCTCATCGGCTGTCCATTTGTCGTAGCGGGTCTCGCCTTCAGTTTCATAAGGTACAGCCGAACCATATGCCAGCCAGCTGAAATCTTCTTGCAGGATGACACTGTTGGAAGCCTGCACCACCTTGACGTCCACGTTGGCCGAAGGTTCTGCTTCCGACACGCAGTGGATGATACCCGTGCGCTCCACACCCCGGTTCTCAGCCACGGTGAATGACAGCACGCCGTCCTCGTCGATGCCATTGTAGGTCAACCACGAAGCAGAAGCCTCATCTATCATGCAAGTCCACTCCACGTTTGCCGAAGAAGTCAGGGTGAAAGTGCTTGCGGCTGCGGCAATGCTGACCGTACCCGAACCGTCGCCCACATTGATATGAGGCACGGCAGCCTCCTGATCTACCGTGAGCAACACGGGATATTCCTCGCCGTCCACCACCAAGGCCAATTCCGTGCGGCGTTGTTCGAAAGTGGGGTTTTCCTCCACAATGAGGGTAAAGATGCCGTCGGCCTCGCCTTCATCGGGGAAAGGACGCACCCAGTCGGCTTCACCGTCTTTCTTGACTACCTGCCATGGGCGGTTGGAACGCACCGTGATACGATACTCGTCGCCGTCGGCTGTCGGAGTGAAAGTAGTCTGATATTCGTCCTCCAGTGTCAGGTAGGACGCTACGGTCTCCTCATCTTCGCAAGATGAGCACATGAAGGAGGCACATGCCAGGCAGAGCACAGCCGCCATCTGATGGAAAATGTCTATTCGTTTCATTGTTTCTTCGTTTGTTTATTAGTTGTTGGCAATAGCCTGTTTGCTCCACCACACAGGCGTCTTCATGTCGTTTTCCCCACCCATGCGGTCCAGGGCAACCTGCACGTTATCGGCATTGGTAGCCACGCTGTTCACCGGATAGGCGAAGCGTGTGGGCAGGATGTGGTCATTGATGGTACCTTCGCCGATGGTCAACTCCGGATAGCCCGTGCGGCGGTATTCATGGTAGGCTTCCATGCCCATCCAGAAGAGAGCCAGGTATTTCTGGTCGCCAATGAGTTGCTGCTTGCTGTCATGTCCGTCCCAGGAAGCCAAGTCGGAGCTGAGGAACTCCTCAATATCCTCCGGCGTGATGTCGGCCGGTTCCTCGCCTTCCGCCAGTTCCACAAACGAAGCAAACTCGCCCCACTTCTCACACGAAGCCGTGACGGCAGCTTCATAATATGTGCGGGCGGCACTTTCCCCGCCGTCTATCCACCCCTTGAGGGCAGCCTCGGCCAAGATAAACTGCAGTTCGTCATAGCACATGAAGAAGGACGGATTGGTGTTACGTCCCAACACGCCGTAGTTCAGATAAGCCGCTCCGCTGTTGGCTTCGCTCTGCTGCGCGTTCGTACAGCCGCCGATGGTGCCTTTCCAACGGCTGCCGGACTTCTGTGCCATGATGCGCAGACGCGGGTCTTCATAAAGCTGCACGCCGTTTTCGGTAATGACGGTCATGTCGATGACCTGGCGCGTAATCTTATACATGGAACGGGTGAAGTCGTTGGCATTCATTCCGTCGTAGTAGCCCACGTAAGGCTCAATGCCGCTATAGTTCACCCGCGCATTGTCGTCATTGGACTCAAACATGGGATACTTCACCGGGTCGGCCAGCAAGGTGCGCATACGGGTCGGGACGTTCATCTCCTGACGGCCTCCCACACGGCAAAGCAAACGCATATAGAGCGTGTTGTTGAATTTGCGCCATGCCTGCATATCACCACCGTATAGGCCGTCGAGGGCGGCATCGAGCATGGAGGGATTCGTGGCATAGATGTCGTTGGCACGTTCCAGGTCAGCCATCATCTGCTCGTAGACTTCCTGCTGGGAGTCATACTTAGGCTTACGGGTACCTCCCTCCTCGCGTCCCTGAAAAGCTTCGGCATAGGGAATGTCGCCAAACATATCCGTCAGGTTGGACATGAACAGCACTTTCAGCGTCAAGGCCATGGCCATGATAGCCTCTTCGCCCTTCGCCTCGGCCAAGTCATACATATGCATGGTGTTGTTGGCATACCCGGCATAGAAGTTCCACAGACCTTTGAAGTCCTGGTCGCCGATGAAGTAACGGTGTTCCTGACGCACGTTGCTGGAAGTACAGGCTGTGTACTGAATCAGTTCACCGTTCCAATAGCGCGTGTAGCGTTGCCATTCACGCGAACCGTCATAGATAAGGGGTTCCAGCATGCGGCTCGGCTCTATGTCGCCCACCGTCATACGGTTGGGATTCGTATTGTATTCCTCAAAGTTGTTCGTACATGAGGAGGCAGTCATCAATGCTCCGGCGAGCAGACAGCCTGCCAATATCAGTTGGTTTGTCTTCATAATGTTTTTGTTACTTTCGTTGTTTTGGGTTAGAAGGCCAGTTTCAGGTTCACGCCATAAGAGCGGGTCATCGGGAAGGCCACGGTTTCTATACCTTTATATATATTGGTGCCGTTCATCATGCCCACTTCGGGGTCGTAGGCTGGGAAACTGGTGATGCAGAACAGGTTTGTGGCCCACACGCCCAGGCTGGCGGAGCGCACCACTTTCAGTTTCTGCTGCAGCCAGTTGGTGGGCACGTCGTAGTTCAGGCGCATCTCCTTCAGCTTCAGGAAGTCGGTGCTGAAGGTGTTGGCCTCGGTGTTGTCGCGCACCCAAATGTATTTGTTATAGTAGTCCACGATGTCCTGCGTGATGGTGGTGTTCTTCTGATAGGTAATGGTGCCATCCGGATTCTCAATGGCGTTCACGCCCTCATGCACCAGCCCGTCATATCGGCCCGGAAGGGAGTTCTTCAGCTTGCCTTGATAACCCAATGAGAAGTTGGTCACCGAAAAGGCATTTCCACCCATTTGTGCGGTGAAGGTGGCCGACAGGGTAAAGTCCTTGTAGCGCAACGTCTGGGTCATGCCGCCACGCCAGTCAGGGTTAACCTTGCCGATACGCCGTGTCGCGCTGTTGTCCAAGATAGGATAACCTGTGGAAGCATCTACCAGATGCATGCCGGAGCAGTCTACCTTATTCCCGTTCTCATCCATGTAATAGGAACCTTCGGGAGCACGCTGGAAGCCTTTACCATAAATGACATGCATCTCCTCGCCCACGTAAGAGTAGACGAACGTGCGGCTGCCGATGGTGGTACCCATGCTCGTCTGAAGCGGAGTCTCAGGATCCCAGCCGTCCTGCAAGCTGACAAGCTTGTTCCAGTTACGTGACCAGTTGAAGTTCATTGACCAGGTAAAGTCCTTGGTGCGGACAGGCACAACGCCGAGCGAAACCTCGATACCCTTGTTCTGAATCTCACCCGCATTAATCTTCATGCTCGTGGCACCCACAATCTGGTCGAGCGTAGCGCTCACTATCTGGTCAGTGGTGCTCGATGTGTAGAGTGCCAGATCGAACGTCAGGCGGCGTTTGAAGAAGCTACCTTCCAGACCGGCCTCCCAGCTCTCCACGTTCTCAGGCTTGATGTTCGGGTCGGGGATAGAGCCGGGCAGACGGTATCCGCCGGAGTAGTTCGTAGTGGAATAATATTGGTCGAGCGAATAAGGATCGGTGTCGTTACCCACATTGGCCCACGAGATCCGCGCCTTCAGGAAATCAATGAACGGAGCACGCTCGCGGAAGTTGAACACTTCACTCAACAATACGCTTCCCGACACGGATGGATAGAAGTAAGAACAGTTGTGACGGGGCAACGTGCTCGACCAGTCATTACGGCCCGTGATGTCAAGGAAATACATGTTATCCCAGCTCAACGAAGCGAAACCGTAGAGGCTGTTGATGGCTTTCTCGGAACGGTAAGTGTAGATGTCCGGACGTGAGTCGGCGGGCACGTTGGCTATGTTGTACACGCCCTCCACGTCGAGCTTTTCCAGCGTGATGCGGTTGTTGAATGCCTTGCGAAACATCTGGTTCCCGCCGAAAGCCACCGAGAACCCCAACCGCTCGTCAAACCAACGGTTGTTCGTGTAACGAAGCAGAAAATCAATATTGGACTCATAGTTGCGCAAGCTCTGCTCACGGTAGAAACCATCCTCGCGCTCCGAATATTTCGGGCGTTGCTGCGTGCGGAACTCATCCACATAATCCACGCCTCCGCGCACCGTCAGCTGCAGGTCGGGCAAGATTTTTGCCGTCAGGCTGATGTTTCCGAAGAAGCGGTTCTTGTCCAGACCATTCAATCCTTCATAAAGCGTACGATAGGGGTTGAACGACGAAGCCAACGGATAAACCAGGCAGGAACCACCCGCACCACTGGTGTTCTCATAATTCTCACGTGTGTAGCGACCGGAGAAATACTCGTCGCGCCACAAGTCCATGCTGTTGTTCGTATAGCCCCAAATGAGCTGATACATCACCGAGCTGGAACCGTAGCCTGCCACGGGGATGTTGTCACTGCCCTTTTTGTAGTAGTTGGCCTTGGCATTGAGGGTGAGATATTTGTTCAGTTCTGAAGTGAGCGAAAGGGAGAAACTTTCCTGATTGTAGCCCGTGTTGGGCAGAATCCAGTCATTACGACGGTCGGTAATGGAGAAACGCGCGCTGGTGCCCTTGCCATTGCTGCCTTCGATGGTGACGGAGTTGTCAAACGTGAGTCCGGTCTCAAAAAGTCCCGTGTACCAATCGTCCTGATATACCCACGGCGTCTTTACCAAAGCGCCGGTTTCCCAATTCTTTCCATTGTATTGGTAACGCAATTTGTTGGGGTCGTATTTCTCGCCGAATGCATAGCGGGAGATGTGCTGCTTCACGGCAATGCCGTCCGGAGCCTGTTCGGGCGTGAGCGTCCAGAGGCAATAGGGGTCGAGTCCGGCATCCGAACCGGAACCGTACTCGGTCTGGAAGTCAGGCCAGTAGCCTGCCTTTTCCCATACTACGGACGAGCTGAAGCTGACGCCTATGCCCTTGTCCGTCCGTCCCTTCTTCGTGGTGATGACAATGGCGCCGTTGGCTGCGCGCGAACCGTAAAGAGCGGTGGCGGCAGGGCCTTTCAGCACGGAGACGGACTCGATGTCGTCGGGGTTGATGTCGCTTGCGCCGTTACCGAAATCCACAGGCGCATCGGCATTGCTATAAGACGAACCGCTACCCGATTCCGACGTACCGCTGTAGACGGGAATGCCATCGATGACGAAAAGGGCTTCGTTTGACCCATAGTTGAGCGACTGGTCGCCACGGAGCGTCACACGCAAGGAGCCTATCGGGCCGGAACCTGCGCCGGACATGGTGAGTCCGGCCACCTTGCCATCGAGGGCATTGAGCCAGTTGCCGGAAAGGTTGCTCGTCACTTCGTCTTCGTCGAGCTTCGATACGGCGTAACCCAGCGACTTCTGCTCGCGGGTAATGCCGAGGGCGGTCACCACGGTTTCCTGAAGCATATGCGAGGCTTCCTGCATAATGATGCGAAAGTCGGCCCGGCTGCCCACTTTAATCTCCTGAGCGTTGTACCCCATATAGCTGATGGCAAGAGTGGCATCGGCTGCATCGGCCACGGAGAGGTGGAAATGTCCGTCGATGTCGGACACTGTGCCCTGTGCCGTGCCTTTTACTTTGATGACGGCACCGATGAGGGGCGTCTTGCCATCGGGTTCATAGATGGTTCCGGTCAGGGCTTTTTGTTCCTGGGCGGAAAGTTGCAAGGCGAGCAGCGCGCCGGTGAAAAGCAGGGCTGCCTTGCGCATGCGGTTGTTTGTGATAGTCATTGTTATGTAGGTTGTTTATGGATGGGTTAATATTGGTTGGGACATGGATTGCGTAGCATTGGCGCTGCCATCAGGCGGCAAACGCCCGGCTGTCAACGCATGTCGCAACTGAGGGCCTTGGGACGCTCCATGGTTTCGGTATAGGGGCGGCCGAAGCGGTCGGTCACGGTGATGACGAGCGGCGTATCGGGAGCCGAAGCGGTGACTTCAAACATGTGCGACGTCTGTTCGGTCACGAAACTGGACGTAGGCGTGGAGCCTTTGTCGAGCCGCTTGGCCTCGTAGGAGATGATGTGCAGGGGGTCATCGGCACTCACGCGCTTCACTTCGAGGGGCCGGCCGTTTTCGGTAACTTCCACCGTCCAATCGGCATCCCAGTTCCACACGTTGATGAGCACCTTGTTGTCGCTCCGCTTGGAAGCGTAGGTTCCGGCATAGGAAGCCAACTTCTCATCAGTGCTGCCGGGGGCATACTTGGCTGCCGTGATGTGGCATTCGTTGAGGTCGTAGGCGCGGAACTGGCAGTCGCGGTCGAGGCCCGTTCCTTTATAGTACCACTCGGCATCGCGGCCACGGTAAGTCCACACGGCATAGCCGCCGGGGCTTCCGTCCTTGCAGATGTGGTTGTTGGCATAGCCTGTGTTTCCGGTCCACCACCAGGTGGCGCACACGGCGGCGGTGTTGTGCTCCATGATGTTTCCGTCTTCCACGGTGAAGTTGATGTGGGTGTGTCCGGTGAGCACTTGCACGTTTTCAAAACCGGCAAGGGCGTTCTTCAAGGCAGCGCCGTTTTTGAGCGTCACGCCTTCAAGCACCGTGCCGGTAGCTCCCAGCAACCAAGGATTGCGGTGAAGGTTGACGTGCATGCAGAGCATGATGGGCGTAGTCTTGTCGGTCACGTAAGAGAGGTCTTTCTCCAGCCAGGCCATCTGCTCCGGAGTGATGTATCCGTTATAGTTGCGTTCGCCCACAGTGCCTTCGGAAGCTCCGGTATTGAGATACTGCACGTTGTCGAGCACCACATAGTGCACTTCTCCGAGGTTGAAGGAATAGTAGGTGGGGCAAACGTCGTCTTTGAAGGATTGCTCGGCTTTCCAATCGTAGGCCATGTAGGGGTCGTTGTCGTGATTGCCCGGCATGTTGAACACGGGGCAGTCCACGCGGTGTATCTGCTCCAAGAACTGCGGGTAGCGGAAGTTGTTGCTGTACCAGTAGAGGTCCCAAGTGAGATCGCCCAGCGTAAGTCCGTATACGCGTGCTCCGTCGGCAGCCTCAACGGCAATCTGCGCGTTTACGTCCTCCACGAAGTTGTCATACTGCGCCAAGTCGTTGGTGCGGTTGGCCAGGTGGAAGTCGGCCATAACGAACACTTTATGGTTGGTGTTGTCCACGCGGTGAAGCACGAAGTCCTGTTGCTCGCTGACCGTGGCGGCAGCGGTGAGATGCTTGAAGAATTGGGGTTCATTGCCGGTCACGCAGTCTACTTCATAATTGGCGGGTACGGAGATGAACACGTAGCCGTTTGCTTTCTCAGAGGGGAGGTAGTAGATGCCGTCCTCATCGGTGGCGGTCACTTCGTATCCGTCGGAAACCACCACGCCGGCCACACCCAGTCCGTTGCATGACACACGCCCTTTCACGGTCATGCCATCACGGTCGGGCACGGGCACCTGCACATATTCCATTTGTATGCTGACGGTGCCCAAGGGCAAGGTCTGGTCGCCACGCATGAGAGTCAGGACATACGTCCCGGCGGAAAACCCGTCGGGGAGCATCACGCTGAAACTGCCATCGGTCACGTCGGTCACCTGCAGTTCATACGTCGCGCCCTGCGCGCCGCTGCCTTTGAGTTGCAGGAAGTCGGTCACCTGCACGCCGCTGCCGGTGAGCTTGAGGGGATTTCCCTGGGTGACGGTGATGGAAGAAGGAAGGCTGACGCCTTTGACGGGGATTGACTGAAGAGCCGTGTAGCGGACTTCGTCCTTGCAGCTCGACATCAGGCTCGCGCTGCCCAAAAGAAGGGGCACGCAAAAGAGAATCCATTTCATACGATTTTCGATAATAATTGTGTTGGTTTGTTTAGGAATCTTTCACGCCGCAAAAGTAGAGACTGCGTGTAACAACGGTGTATCGCGCGCATTACATCGCAAGCACAAAACCATTACAAACACATTTCGCATCTATCCCCCCTATACCTTAATAATATAGAAGGGGAAGACACGCCCACGCGCCACGGACGGCACGCCTGCGCCCAAGCGTCCATATGTCCGCCCGCGAGCGAACATATCACGGGACACGAGCGAACATATGCCGCGTCACGTCCATCCATATGCCCGCTCACGGGCCGTCGCAGATGTAGCAGACTTGTAGGAACAACGTAACCGCAATGACACGCGTGAAGCCTACCTTTGCGTCGCAACAAACCAATAAACCAAACCAAAAACCGAACACGAAATGAAACATATGCTTTTATTCAGCCTGATGATTGCCTCTGCCGCAAGCATCATGGCAAAAGACGTGACAGGACGCGTACACAGCAACGGCCAAGGACTGCCCGGCGTGGTGGTGACCGATGGAACCAACTTTACCATCACCGACAAGGATGGAGCCTACGCCATGTCGGCACAAGACGACGCCGACTTCATCTACATCGTCACGCCTTCGGGCTATGTGGCTTCCTACGCCGACGGCACGCCGGCCTTCTACAAGCCATTGGGAGCCAAAAGCCTTGACTTCGACCTGTTTGAATACAGCGTGCCCGGGGGCAGCTATGCGCTCTTCGCCGTGGGCGACACGCAGCCGGGCAGCGAACATGCCTACAAACGGCTGGAAACGGAGGCTTTCCCGGAGCTGAAACAATATGGCGAGGAATACAAGCAACGCCACATCCCCGTGGCGGCCATCATGCTGGGCGACATGGTGTGGGACAACCCGGAGACGTATGGCCGCTACAAGGAAGGGCTCAAGAAGCTGGGATACCCGGTCTATCCGCTCATCGGCAACCATGACCACGACGAGACATGCTCGGACAACTACAAGAGCGAAGCCGTCTACCGCGCCAACTTCGGCCCGACATATTACGCTTTTAACCTGGGACAAGATTACTACATCATGCTGGACAACATAGACTATCACGGAAACCGACAGTATGACACGCGTCTGGACGACAAGCAGCTGGAGTGGGTGGAACGCTACACGCAATACATCCCCAAAGGTGCCCGCGTGTTTGTGGCCATGCACGCCCCGGCCTACGCCTACACCAGCAACGAGAAGCTCCCCGGAGCCGACCGGCTGATGGACATTCTGGCCGACTATGAAGTGCATATCCTGAGCGGACACACGCACATCCACTCCAACATCGCCCTGCGTCCCAACGTGCGGGAACACATGGTGGCCTCCATCGGCGGTGCCTGGTGGCTGTGGGACAGCCAATACTGCATGGACGGCACGCCCATGGGCTATCAGGTGTTTGAGTCATCGCCCCGCAGCGGACTGCGCTGGCACTTCAAGACCACAGGCCGCGACCGCGACTATCAGTTCCACGTCTATCCGGTCGGTACCGTGCCCGAGCACTGCGACGAGCTTTGCGTGAAAGTGTGGAACTGGGACGAAGGCTGGAAAGTGGAATGGATGGAAGACGGCGTGAAGAAAGGCGAGATGAAGCAATTCAGCTCCTTCGACCCGGACTACAAGCAATATCTGGAAGACGAATTTGCCCAAGGCCGCAAGCGCATCACCTGGCGTTTCCCCGTGCGCAACGGGTTCAGTTTCTTCTCCGCCAAACCTTCGCCCAAGGCAAAAACGGTGACCGTCATCGTCACCGACCGCTTCGGACAGGAATACAGGCAGAACTGCGAACTGTTCTGATGCGCCTCCTCTCTTGAGGAAAAGCAATACATAACCCGCAGGCAAATGGATGGAGGACGGCACAACCGTTATCGTCCGAACAAAAGACGGCGATCGCGCTCGATAGCATCCTTTGTCCATTCCTCCGGAATGAAACGCCAAAGGTCAAGAGATTTCGGACGGACAACACCTTGCCGACCGATGTACTCCATAAGGTAATAACGCAAATCCTTGGATGTGGTGTCCACAATGCGCGAGGCAAGTTCTTCCTTGGGAATGCCCGCGCCGATGGTGAGCAGCTCCCCTCCCCCGTTGCCGCGATAGGAATTGATGGCCACGCGATAGACGGCATCCGGCTCGAACGGACGACCGTCGGCCATGGAGAGGATGTGCAACTTCTCGCCCTGCGGACGAGTCACGTCGACCGTATAGCGGATGCCGGCGGCAGAATCGAAGTTGAAAGCAAAGTTTTGGAAGCCCAAGCGTTTGCCCGCGTTGTCAATGGGCGTGAGAAGCATGATGTGGTCAGCCGGCGACTGCATCCGGTTCGTCCACAAGGCGTAGGAATATTCCAGATACGCCTTCACCTCACGCCCCGTGAGGCGCATGGTGTAGAGCATGTTTTCGTAACGATAGAGGGTAAACATGTCGCGCATGTGCATGTCGCCCGCACGAATTTCGGCATCATAGGACAAAGGGGCACAAAAGGAAATGTCGGCACCGGTCAGCTCCAGCTGCATGGAGTGGATGAAGTCAATGAATGCCGAAGGGCCGAAGTAGGCAGGCTCGGTGCTCATCGTCTCGGCCACCGTTCCGATGCGTCGCGACACGAAGTCCTCCACAGTGTCGTACACGCCGGCAAAACAGTCCATGAAGGGGCGGCTCACGCCATAGTTCCCCACACGGGTCAGCTTGGCCGTAATCTTCTTCCTCACCACACGGCTGCCCAGTTTTGACAGATGGATGTCCACATCGCCCACCATCACGCCGTTGTTGGCGGGATTGACAACCCACACCCGCCGGCCCTCCACGTTGGTCACCGTGCCGCAGTAGCGGCGATGGTCGTGCCCGATGAGCAGCACGTCGAAGCCCGGCACATTCCGCGCAATGTCCATCGTGGCATCTTCGTTATAGAAATCCACCTGACGCACCGACTCCTTGCCTGCATGAAACACGCCTATCACCAGATCAGGACGTTCCTTCTCACGGATGAGCGGAATCCAACGACGGGCACACTCCTCCATGTCCTCAAAGCGCAGGCCGCTCCACAGCGTTTCGGGCAGCCACATGGGGATGGCGGGCGTAATCATGCCCAACACGGCGATGCGCACGCCTTCCCGCTCAAACATCACGTAAGGAGTCAAGTAGGGTTCGCCCGTATGCACGTCGATGATGTTGGCGCCCAATACGGGAAAATGACATTCGCGCACCCAACGGTCGTAGACGGCATGTCCGGCCTCGATGTCGTGGTTGCCCATGTTACCCACATCGCAACGCAGGTAATTGAGCATCGCCGCACCGGGATGTTCCGTCTGCGTGTCGACAAAATTATAATAATAGGCCGTGGGTTGTCCCTGAAGAATGTCACCGTTGTCGATGTAGATGAGCCGCTGCCCGTACTTCTCACGCATCTTTTCGAGCAAGGCGCAGACACGCGCCAAGCTGCCTTCGGTCGGCTGATCGGTCACGAAGTTATAGGGGAAGAAGTTCCCATGGATGTCGCTCGTCTCGATGAGCTTCAGATGGATGTCGCGCGTCTTCAAGGGAGAAGCTGATTAATCGTGGGTGGCCTTCCACCAGGCGGTATTCTCTTTCTGGGTCACGGTGGCCTTCGGATGGCCCGTGCTGGGGTCGGAGATGGTGAGACCGCAGGTTGTGTAGATGGGATAAGTACCTCTTCCGTCGGTCCCGGCACTACTCAATACTGTAAAATACTCGTCGGTGTGCACTTCGTATATCACCGTGCGCGCCAAGAGTGCTTCGTATTCAGCCAAGAGTGTCTCATCCTTGCAGAGGTGACGCACGTAGTCGGCAAAGTCGTAGAAGATGGTGGGGCGATAGCCGTCGAGGTCCTGTAACTCGTCCTCAGCACGGCCCGTATAGGTGTAACGGCTGTTTATCTCGCGCATCAATTCGGCCATGACATCCAGCTGCGAACAATCGGTCACGGACAACGTGCCGCAAGGCGTGCTGTAAACGGAATAGAAATCATAGAAACCATCACACACGGCTTTATAATCAGATTCCAACAGATATTCCCCTATCAGGTCATAGGGCATCCCCACGGCCATCATCTCGCAGGTGGAAGCGATGAGATAATCGGTCACATGACGCAAGTCGTAGGCCACTTCCACCGTGGCCATATAGCAATCGTCGAAAAGAATGAAGTCCATATGCATCCCGGCATTCGCTATGGCTTCGGCCAGCGTGGTGACATTCGTCTGATAATCTTCCACCGTGCCGCCGAAGAAGCGGGTCAACGGGCCGTCCTCCGCCTCCCAATGGTATTTGAAGTCCGACGCAACGCGCGAGCGACCCGCCTCCACCGGAACCCAGCCCATGCCGTGACAACCGATAGTCATGGCGTATGTCGGTGCAGGCGCAAAACGCTTCACATCGTTCAGAATGGAAGTGATGCCCACCGCAGTGGTGATGGCAGGCGCAGTGTAGCTCTTCAACACCGTGCGCTCGCACTTCCCGTTACGGCAGGTGATTTCGTAGAGTTCGGCCTCATCCGAACTCGTGGAGAAGAACACGAGCACCCGCTCGCCCCTCAATCCGCGACGGCTGATGGCCGTCTCCATATCCGCCACATTATCACGAAAATATCCCGTCAGATTGTTCGACCACGGAAAGTACATGAACAACGTCTTTTCCGTAGGGACCGGCCCGTCCTCTTCCTCCGTGCAGGAAGAGAAACACAGCCCGATGCAAAGGATGCAACCCAACATCAGCCATCGCAATAAACTTCTATGTCGCATAGTCAGATTCGTTCTTGATTTTGCGCCCAAAGTTAGCGTAAATATGCCGGATGTACAACCCCCTCCCGAATGATTAGCCTTTGGGACAAAGGGAAGCAAACCGGCACAGCCGCGCCCATATGCACGGACGCGAGCCTCCATATGCACAGTCACGAGCGGACATATGCCCGGAGGCAGGCCTCCATATGGACGCTCAAGACCGTCCATATCAGCCTGATGACGACCGGGGTTAAACAGACAGCCCCGACACCACAGGCACATGCCTGCCATGTCGGGACTGCCATTCCCTACAATCTCTATTTATACCAATTCTTATTTGCCCGGAGCCATCCGCTCGCCTTTATGCATCCGGGGCATGGGAGGAGCTTTGTGACCCTGACGGCGATTCATCTCCCAGCCCAAGCGGCGCATGTTGGAACGCTCCAGACTGTATATCTTGCGAATCTGCTTCATGGTCAGTATCTTCTTGAACTTCTTGTAATACTTTTCCTTCACGTCTATCACCTTACGGCCTTGGGCAAACTCGCTCTCTATCTCCTTGGCAATCTCGTCATCGGTCATCTCTGTGCCCCTTTTTTTCATGCGCGGCAGGCGACAGTCCTTCATCTCCTTCTGATAGTCCTTATAGACGGGCGTGAACTCGGCCGCCGTCTTATCATCGAGCATCAGTGCATCCAGCACCTGTTTCAGCTGCATCTCGGCAAAATCGGGACGCTTGGCGGGACGCGACTTGGCATCCTTTTCATTTTGAGCCGAAAGACTCCCTGTCAGCAACACCACGACTGACAGCAACATAACGATTCTTCTTTTCATAATCTGATGTATTTAGGATTTATAATCACTCTTCTTCATACAATGTCAGCGTGACATCTGCCGCATAATAATCAAACTGTTCGACCAGTTCCTCATCCGACAGCTGACTGATGTAGGCATTCATCTTGTCGGCAAACGACACGGAGAGGGTGTCCGGATTTTCCGTATCTCTTCCCATTCCTCCGAAAAACACGACGCCGGCAAACAAGGCTGCCACGGCAGTCGCTCCCAGAGAAAAACCCCATCTGCGCCGGCGACGGGCACGCTCTGCGCGGATTCTTTCCATCATGCGGTCGGGAAACTGCTTGAAAAAGCCTTCAGGAACCCGATAAGGCATCTGCTTACCGATATCTATCAAATCAAAGTCTTTCATAATGCTTCTGTATGTATTTCTTAATATTTTCCTTGGCATAAAAGAAATTGGTCTTCAACGTCTCCACCTGCGTATCCAATATCTCGGAAATATCGGCATAGTCCAACTCGTCATAGTAACGCAGGTTGAACACCAACCGCTGTTTCTCCGGAAGTTGCCGGATGGCTTTTTGCAGGAGCGCCAGGCGTTCCCTGTTGTCATCATCCGGACTTTCATCCGGAACATCGGCCAGACTTTCCCGCCCCATCTCATCCAGCGACAGCAGCGTCTGTCTGTTCTTCTCAATGAAGCGGAGCGTCTCGTTCGTGGCTATCTTGTAAAGCCATGTCGAAAGTTTGCTTTCTCCCTTGAAGGAATTCCAATGCCGATAGACGCGCAAAAACGTTTCCTGCAACACATCTTCAGCATCGTCATGCCCCGGAAGCATCCGGCGGATATGCCAATACAATGGCTCTTGATAGCGTTCAATCAAACATCTGAAACCTCTTTCCTTATCCACATGAGCGATTTTCAAAATCTCTTCATCCATGCTTCATCTGATTGTTTACTCGATAGACCCTATGCTTTCCGCGAAGTTCAAGAGTCCGCGAAGCTTTAACATTAGTTGACGAGGAAACAAGGGACAAGGGAACGAGGGGACAAGTTGACGAGGATTTACCAATATAGCGTTCTCCTTGTCAACTCGTCCCCTCGTCAACTTGTCAACTCATCTCCTGACCTTCCGATACCACATGACAAACCAACATGCAGCCGCCAGCACCGACAGAATGCCGATAAAGGCCGTGCTGTTTACCGGAATGCCGAAACCTTCGGGCGCCACACAGATGTAGGTCACACACACGGCCGTCATGAACAAAGCCGGAAACAATGTCACACAGAAATAACCTCCACGCCGTTCGCGCACCAGGTAAACAGTAATTGCCCACAGGGTAAATATGGACAACGCCTGATTGGCCCATGCGAAATATCGCCAAATCATGTCAAACCCGTCGGCATCGCGAAGACTGTAGAGCAACAGCCCGACTGCCAGCACAAACATGGGCACGCAAATGTACAAACGGCGACGGATGCTCCGCTGCTCCATTCCTAGCATGTCGGCAACGATGAGACGTGCCGAACGGAACGCCGTGTCACCGCTGGTAATGGGAGCCGCTATCACGCCGATGACGGCAAGCACGCCGCCCACCGTGCCGAGCCAGCCTTTGGTGATGTCGTCCACAATGACCGCCGCATTGGTCTCACCCATGCCATTCTCATGAAAGAAATAAGTAGCGGCGGCAGCCCAGATAAGCGCAACGACGCCTTCGGCTATCATTGCCCCGTAGAACACCGGCCGGCCGTGGCGTTCGCTCGTCATGCACCGCGCCATCAAAGGGCTCTGCGTGGCATGGAATCCGCTTATGGCGCCGCAGGCTATGCTGACGAACATAATCGGGAAGATGGGCAACGTGGCCGCATCGGGATGCGTGTTCTGCACGCCGTCCCATATCTCAGGCAACGCAGGATGATGCACATACAGCATCACCAGAATGCTCACAGCCATAAAAAGCAACGCGACGGCAAACAAAGGATATATCTTACCGATAATCTTGTCAATGGGCAACATCGTAGCCAGGATGTAATACAGAAAGACAACGACAATCCAGAATGTGGTGTCGAGCACCTCGGGCGTGAGCTTGGCCAACAATCCCGCCGGTCCTGCGACAAATACGGCGCCCACCAATATCATCAGTATCACGGTAAACACCCGCATCACCTGTTTGGTGGTCATGCCCAGATAGCGTCCGATGATTTCGGGCAGGCTTTCCCCGTCATGGCGCAAGGACAGCATTCCGGCCAGATAGTCATGCACCGCACCGGCAAAAATGCTTCCCAACACAATCCACAGATAGGAAGCCGTGCCGAACTTGGCGCCCATGATAGCTCCGAAGATAGGCCCCAGCCCGGCAATGTTGAGAAACTGAATCATGAATATCTTCCACGTGGGCAAAGGGATGTAGTCCACTCCGTCGGCCCGGGTGACGGCCGGTGTCTGACGGTCGTCCGGCCCGAATATCCGTTCCATAAAACGCCCGTAAATGAAATAACCTGCTATGAGTGCCAGCAGGCACAATGTAAAACTTACCATAATAATGTCTTTCGTTTTGTATTGATGATTAATAATTGGTTTATCTCAAAACAACCACATAAGCCCAAAAGTCTGCCTTTTGTCGTCGGTTCACAAATATACGGCCTTTTTAATCGTTCAATATGCACGTCGCGGCTTTTAACATTTTCCCACCAAAAAACCTCTGATAAATGAGATGACAGCACAACCTGCTTTAATACCTTTGCACCACGTATCTCAATCACACACAATGCACACTATGGAACACGAAAAAAGACTCTGGTTCGTATTCTTCAACGACCAGCTGCTGGTGGAAAAGAAAGAAGGAAAACTAACCATACCTTACCGGTCAGAACCTCCTACGCCCGTACCTGCATGGACGCATATTCATGAACTCTCCATGTTCGACGGCGAGATGTTTAATGCTTATTCGCTTTCCGCCCCCATTCCGGAAGACGAACGTTACGCCATGATTGGCCTGCGCGCCTCGTTCGACGTGCTTCTACACAGCCAATATCTCAAAGCCGGAAAAGCACAGGAGCTTATCTATTGGGATAAGAATTCACGCTTCTGTCCGGCATGCGGCATGCCGATGAAATGGCATACCGCCATCAGCAAATGTTGCACCCACTGCGGCAAGGAGATTTGGCCTACCGTGGCCACTGCCATCATCGTGCTGGTGACGCGGGGCGACGAGGCGCTGATGGTACATGCCCGCAATTTCCGGGGAGATTATTACGGACTGGTGGCCGGCTTCGTGGAAACCGGAGAGACTCTGGAGGAATGCGTGGAACGCGAAGTGATGGAAGAAACCGGACTCCGCATCCGAAACATCCGCTACTTTGCCAGCCAGCCATGGCCTTACCCTTGCGGCCTGATGGTGGGCTTCACGGCCGAATATGAAAGCGGCGAAATCAAGTTGCAAGAGTCTGAGTTAAGCGCCGGAAACTTTTTCACAAAAGAAAACATGCCCAATATTCCCGGCAAAGTGAGCCTGGCCAGAAGGCTCATCGACCACTGGAGAAATGAAGGATGAAAAATGAAGAATGATGAACGAGAGCCATGCGGAACCTGATTCTTCATGCTTCATTCATCATTCTTCATTCTCTTTATTATTTCTTGCGGAAACGGTTGCAAATGCTGGCACTCAGGAAGCCTACGCAGAAGATGAGCAACGTACCGAAGACGATGGACAGATAGTCATGCACAAGCGGAGTGATGACAATCCATATCACAAACAGCACACCGCACACCACGCCCAAGATGGCATCGAAGTTATGCACATACTTGCGCGACATGTAACCCAAAAGGAACAAGCCCAGCATGCCGCCGCTGAAGATGGATGAAAGCACCCACCACGCTTCGAGCGCGCTCTTCACGTTAAGGAAAGCGATGGCCACCAGAATGCCCAGCACACCGACCAACAAGCTGCCCAGTTTCAGGACCAGCAGCTGTTCCTTGTCGGAAGCATTCTTGCGGAAACGCTTGTAGTAGTCGGTCAGAATAATGGTGGACGAACTGGTTACGCTCGTAGCCACGGTGCTCATGCCGGCAGCGAAAATGGAAGCAATGAGCAATCCCGTCACGCCCACCGGAAGTTCATGCACGATGAAATATGGAAACACGTAGTCAGCCTTTTGCGCGATATCCGCCGGAAGAAGGTCAGGATAAACCTTGTAATATGCATACAACGCCGTTCCGATGAGGAAAAATACGGCCGACACGGGGATATACAGGTAACCGCCGAAAAGCGCGGAGAATTTAGCCTCACGCTCGCTCTTGGCCGTGAGATAACGCTGCACATAGTTCTGGTCGATACCATAGTTTTGCAGGTTGATGAACAGACCGTATATCAGACACACCCACAACGTAGAGGTGTCAATATTCGTCGTGAGGTCGCCGAGGTAGAACTTATTGTCCTGCATGGCAATCTCGAACGTCTGCATAGGCCCTTCTGGCATCTTGAACAAGAGCACAAACAAGCACACCAATGCACCGCCAATGAGGATAAAGCCTTGCATGGCCTCTGTCCAGATGACGCCTTTCATTCCTCCCATCATGGAGTACACGATGATGGCAATGCTCGTCACCACGATGACCAAAGGAATATTCCACCCCATGAGGCTGTTCATCGGCAATGCCAACAGGAAAAGAATGGAGCCCATGCGGGCAATCTGCGTCAGGAGGTAGCACATGGAGGCATACATGCGTGCCCACGGACCGAAACGCTCCTCCAAAAAGCTATAGGCCGACACACTGCCCAGATTACGGTAAAACGGCACAAAGTATTTGGCCGCAAAATAGGAAGCAACGGGGATAGAAAGACTAAACACAAACGCGTTCCAGTCTCCTGCAAACGCCATGCCCGGATTGCCCAGATAACTGATGCTACTTACGTAAGTAGCAAAGATGGACATACCTACCACCCAACCCGGCAGACTGCGGCCGGCAGAAGTAAACTCGTCGGAAGAGGTCTTCTTCTTGAAGAATGAACATCCCAACAGCATTACGCCGAGGGTAAATACCAAAAATACAATAAGGTCAACAATATGCATACGGCTTTCCCTGATTTTAATAAGACAAAGGCAAAGCCTCTAATGCCTTGCGTACGCGTTCACGTTCGGGTGCATTGAACTTGTGGAAAGGAGCAGCCACAAAGTCGTCGCAGATGCCCAAAATGGACAAGGCGCACTTCAAGCCTTTCAGATAGCTCGACCCGTGCTGACCTATGGTATATATGGTAGAACTAATCTGCATGATGATGGGTTGCAGACGCTTCAATGTCTCCAAATCACCGGCTTTGGCGGCATTGTACATATCAACGTAAAGTTTGGGGAACATGTTGGCGCCGCCGTTGATGCCGCCGTGAGCACCCATGAGCACTTGCTCGGCCGTCATCTCCTCGGGACCGACCAACATGGCAAAGTCGGGACGGTCCTTCATGATGTGCATCACCGACTGGAAATAGACGGCATTGGCAGAGCTGTCCTTAAATCCCACCACGCGCGGATTCTGTGCTATGCGATGTACGGTGGCAGGCGCAAAGCTCACCTTGACATGCGACGGCATATTATATAGGAATACGGGCAACGGAAGCTGGGGTACCAAATCCTCATAGAACTCGGCCAATTCAGGTTGGCCCGGGGCAAAATAGTAAGGAGGTGCGGACACTACGCCGGATGCGCCGCAATCGGCAGCTATCTGCGCCATGCGGATGCTCTCCACAATGGAAGTATCGGTAATGCAGACCAACACCGGCAGGCGACCGTTGTTGATGCGGCACGTTTCGCGAATCATCTCATGGCGCAGGTGATAGCTCAGACTTTGCTCCTCGCCCGTCGTTCCAAGAATAAAGAGACCGTGTACGCCACCGGCAATCAAATGTTCAATCAGACGCTCCAAACCTTCGATGTCGAGCGTATCATTGTCTTTCAACGGAGTAACCAGCGGCGGAATAATGCCGCTCATGGGACTTTTCAATAAGCTTTCCATAATATTTCAATTTAAAATTAAGGCTAATTCGTATTATCGCGGACAAATCTATAAAATATCCGACAAAAAACGTCACGTTACCGCAAATATTTCTCTAATTTTGGCACGAGTTTTACTTAACATGATATTATTATGAATACTAAGCACGCATTATTCTCCATTGGCAAGCTACTTCTTCTGTCGGGAATGCTGACCATGTCTCCCGTTTCCGACACAGCTGCCCAGAATGTCATCCCCGTCCGCGAGCAAGTGGGAGCGCAAGCCATGCCGGCTGAAATAGCTCCAATCGAAGCTCCGTTTGACATGCCGCAACTTCAACGCCCGCAATTCGCCGACTTTACTTTGCCCATCACCGACACCGGAGCCAAAGAAGGCAAGATGGCAACCCGTGCCATCCAGAAAGCCATCGACCGCGTGAATAAAAAAGGCGGTGGCACCGTAATCGTGCCTGCCGGCGTGTGGAACACAGGACGCATCGAACTGAAAAGCAACGTCAACCTGCATCTGGAGGAGGGAGCCGAACTGCACTTCAGCGGCGACATCAAAGACTACCAACCGGCCGTGCTCACCCGCAACGAAGGTGTGGAAGTGTATTCCTTGGGAGCACTCATCTATGCCTATGGCCAGCGAAACATTGCCCTCACCGGGAAAGGCAAACTTGTAGGCCCGGCCCGCGACTGCGAAATCCAGGAACGCCAAATGAAAGGCGACGTGGTGGAAAACTACATCGACCCCGATTCGCCGGTTAACGAACGTGTCTACGACGGCAAGCGCGGAGGCTCCGTGTTCCTGCCCATGTTCGTGTCCCCGACCAACTGCCAAAACGTGCTCATCGAAGGGGTGACACTGGAAAGCACTCCTTTCTGGAATGTCGTTCCGGTGTATTGTGACAGCGTGATTATCCGTGGCATTACGGTACACTCAGTGGGCATACCGCGAGGCGACGGCATCGACATCGAATCAACCCGCAACGTGCTTATTGAATACAGCACGCTGAGCTGCGGCGACGACTGCTTCACCATGAAAGCCGGACGCTGCGAAGACGGTCTGCGCGTGAACCGCCCGTCAGAGAACATCGTGGTGCGCCACTGTCTGGCTGAAAAGGGACACGGCGGCATCACTTGCGGAAGCGAGACCGCCGGCATGATTCGCAACCTGTATGTACACGACTGCGTGTTCGACGGTACCGGCACCGGCCTGCGCTTCAAAACCCGCCGGAACCGTGGCGGAGGCGGTGAAAACCTGACATACGAACGCATCCGCATGCGCCTCACAGGCCAACCTTTCGTATGGGATATGCTGGGCAGCAAGACGTTCGTGGGCGACCTGGCCATCCGGCTACCGGCACGCGACATCACCCCGCTCACACCGACCTATAAAAACATTACCGCACGCGACATCATCGTCGAGTCCGGCTCACAATTCATCAAAGCACAAGGCATTCCGGAAACACCCGTAGAAAACGTTTGGATAGAGAACGTCACCGCCCGGACCAATAAACTGATGTTATTGCAAGACGTGGACGGAATGGTGCTGAAAAACGTTACTGTGGAATGTCCGGACTCGCTCATCCGCATCGTAGACGGACGCCACATCACGTTCGACCAAGTACACTTCATACTGCCGGACGGGAAAGTCTGCACCGAACAAGAAGGCGAACTGGCTCGCGAACCGGAATTTATCCGCTGCCTGATACGCGACCTCGAACGATAGGACCATCAAAAGGACTTCTACCTTTGCAACATAAAACAACCATAATACACATAATATCAAATGAAACCAATCTGCACAAAACCATTACCCGTAGACATCGTGTTTCACCCGTCTTGGTGGAACAAGCATACAGGAATCGTCTTCGACGAAGACTTTTTCTATAATCCCCAACGCCGCGTGGAAGACGAACGCCGCATGGAACAGGAACTTTATGACCGCTTCGGCAAATACGGCTTGGGAGCCGACCACGACAAAGACCTTCCTCAGATAGGCGCCGTGCACTTGGCTGCCGGCTATCTGGTGTCGGAAATGCTGGGATGCGGAATAGAATACACCGCCAACTCTGCCCCGCAAGTCATCTGCCCCCACCACGAAGGATTCGAGATTGACGAAGAGGGCGCTTTCCGCAGCCCTGCCTTCAAACGGTTAGAAAAGCTCATCGGCGAGTTGAAAGCCAAATACGGATACGTATGCGGCGACATAAACTGGGGCGGCGTGCTCAATATAGCCATAGACCTTAAAGGTGAAAGCGTACTGATGGACATGGTGATGGAACCGGAAAAAACCAAAGCCTACTTTGCCGCCATCGGCCGCGTCATCGAACGCTTCTTTACCTATATATATAGCGAAACAAAAACGACCTCTATCTCCGTGAACCGATTGGCACGCCTGCTCGACGGACCGCTTTATCTGCACTCGGAGTGCTCGCACACCATGATTTCAACGGAAGACTATCACGACTTCCTTCTGCCCATCGACGCAGCGTGGAGCGAGAAATACCGTCCCTACGGCATCCACTACTGCGGACGCGACCCGCACCGCCATGCCGAGAACTTCGCCCGCGTGCCTCATCTCGACTTCCTTGATTTGGGCTGGGGAGGCGATGTGAAGCTCCTGCGCGAAGCGCTGCCCGGCACCTTCTTCAACATCCGCCTCGACCCCGTGAGCCTGAACGACTTCAACCGCGAAGAGCTGGAGCAAGCCATCCGCGAACGCGTGGCCGCCTCGAAAGACCCGTACCTGACCGGAATCTGCTGCATCAACATGGACGACAAGGTGCGCGACGAACAGGTGTGCGCCATCTACGACATTGCCGAGGAATGCAGACAAACCATGTTCAAATAACCCACATTACACGAGACTGACGATGAAAGACGAATTTAACTCCAGCCTGGCCGACTCACAGGCAACGGCCGTCACTCCGCTGACGCCGGAACAATTCAACATCGACGCTTATGCCGACTATGCAGCCGAACTCGATGCACGCTGCAAAACCTTCTGGGAAGCCTCGTCGGGCGTATTGGTTTACCGCCGCATGCGCGTGCAACAAGTTTTTGCCGGCGATTGCTGCAATATGGAGCACTCGCTCCAATGGCAACTCGGCGCCCTGCAACAAAGCATGAAGTTCAAAGCCGACATACCCAACTTCCTGGAACCCTGGTACGGCTTGGGCACAGTGGCCTCGGCCTACGGATTCGGCTACGTGTGGGAAAAAGACCTGGCCCCGGCTGTCGACGGCAAATTCGCATCGACGGCCGAACTATTGGCCGCCCCTTTCCGCCCCGTGGCTGAAACGGAAATAGGACGTCACACGCTCAACATGGTGGAATACTTTCTGGAACAGACCAAAGGACGCGTGCCAATGTCGTACTGCGATGTCCAGTCACCCCTGAACACCCTGAGCAACATCATCGATTCAAGCCAGTTCTACATGGATTTCTATCTTGACCCGGAGTCCATGAAACAGGCAATGGACAGAACAGCAGACCTGCTCATCGATTTCACCCGTGCCCAGCAACAACTCATCGGCGACGCACTCGTCAAACCCGGACACGGCTTTGCTTCCAGCCGCACATTCGACGGCCTGGGCATGAGCGACGACACCGTCACCATGCTGTCCCCCGACCTCTACGTGGACATGGCCGTCCCGGCCATGGTCAAAGCCGGCAATGCATTCGGCGGAACCGTGTTCCACTCCTGCGGCAATTGGAGCGACAAGAAAGCCGACATTGTCCGCATCGAAAACATCCGTATGGCCGATGGCGCTTTCTCCAAAGCGACCGACCCGGGAGCCAACCCGACCGACGGCTATGCCGATACTTTCGCCGGAACGGGCGTGGTGCTCAATGCACGCATCGTGGGCGACCCCGACTTGGTGGAAGCCAAAGTGCGGGAATTATGGAAACCGGGCATGAAGCTCATCGTGGTGACCTACTGCGAGACACCCGAAGAGCAAGAAGAAGCCTACAACCGCATTCATGACATCTGCCAATAAAACGCACACAAAAAAACATTCCCTCCAAACACCGGCCAAACCCGATTGTTTGGAGGGTTTTTCTTACCCTGCACCCACCCATACAATACGCAAGAAGGTGTGCTTTTTGGGGCACACCTTCTCCTCCTCGATTGCACGTTGAGAAATCTGTCAAATACGATTTTATTCAGCCAACTTGTCGTTTGAACCAAGCACATTCACAATCTTGTGCATGTAAAGGCGTTTCATCTCGTCGCGAGCCGGGCCGAGATACTTGCGCGGGTCAAACTCTGCCGGTTTCTCCACAAACACCTTGCGGATGGCGGCAGTCATGGCCAGACGGCTGTCGGAGTCAATGTTGATTTTGCAGACAGCCGACTTGGCAGCCTTGCGAAGCTCGTCTTCGGGGATGCCGATGGCAGCTTCGAGCTTGCCGCCATACTGATTGATGGTGTCCACATATTCCTGAGGCACGGAAGAAGAGCCATGGAGCACGATGGGGAAGCCCGGAAGCTCGCGCATCACGCCGTCGAGCACGTCGAATGCCAAAGGAGGCGGAACCAGACGACCCGTAGCGGGGTCAACATGGCACTGCTCGGGTTTGAACTTGTAAGCGCCGTGAGAAGTACCGATGGAGATGGCCAGGCTGTCGCATCCGGTCTTGGAAGTGAAGTCCACCACTTCTTCCGGACGGGTATAGGTGTGATGTTCGGCCTGCACTTCATCTTCCACACCGGCCAGCACGCCAAGCTCGCCTTCCACGGTAACATCATACTGATGGGCATATTCCACCACGCGGCGGGTCAGCTCCACGTTCTCGTCATAGGGCAGATGGGAACCGTCGATCATGACAGAAGAGAAGCCCAGATCCACGCAACTCTTGCAGAGTTCGTAAGAATCGCCGTGATCCAAGTGAAGCACGATTTCAGGATGCTCGCAGCCCAGTTCCTTGGCATATTGCACGGCGCCTTCGGCCATGTAGCGCAACAGCGTTTGGTTGGCATAGTTGCGCGCGCCTTTTGACACCTGCAGGATGACCGGCGACTTGGTTTCCACGGCTGCTTGTATGATGGCCTGCATCTGTTCCATATTGTTGAAGTTGAACGCAGGAATCGCATATCCGCCTTTGATGGCACGGGCGAACATGTCACGCGTGTTCACCAGCCCTAAATCTTTGTAACTTACCATAGTTTTGTAGTTTTTTAAATTATCGTTGCTTTGTATAGTATTCTGTGATTTCCGACACAAAAGTAAGAAGAATGTTTTAAGTACAATAGAAAAAAGACAAAGAATTTCCGTCGGCCCGACAAATCTTCCCTACTTTTCCTCACCCGTTCCTGCCTCGCTCCGTTTGGCCTCTTCCCAGATGGCGTCCATCTCGGCCAGCGTCATGTCGGTCAGCTTGCGGCCGGCCTTGAGCGTGTGGTCTTCAAGGTAATTGAAACGGCAGATAAACTTCTGGTTCGTGCGCTCCAACGCGTTGTCGGGGTTTATCTTATAGAGGCGCGCCGCGTTGATGAGGCTGAAAAGCACGTCGCCAAACTCGGCCTCGGCCCTCTCCTTGTCCATACCGGCCACTTCGGCTTCAAACTCGCCTATCTCCTCCTTCACCTTCGTCCACACTTGCTCGCGCTGTTCCCAGTCGAAACCCACGTTGCGGGCCTTGTCCTGTATGCGGTAAGCCTTGATGAGCGAAGGCAGCGCGTCGGGCACGCCGCTGAGCACGCTTTTGTTGCCGTCCTTCTCCCTGAGCTTGATTTGTTCCCAGTTTTCCGACACCTTTTCGGCCGTGTCGGCCTTCACCTCGCCAAACACGTGCGGATGGCGGAAGATGAGTTTGTCGCTCAGTTTGTCGCACACGTCCTTGATGTCAAACTGCCCTTTTTCGTCGGCAATCTTGGCATAGAAGGCAATGTGGAGCAACACGTCGCCCAGCTCCTTGCAGATGTTCCGCTCGTCGTCCTTCATCAGGGCGTCGCAGAGTTCGTAGACTTCTTCTATCGTGTTGGGGCGCAGGCTCTCGTTGGTCTGCTTCCTGTCCCACGGGCATTTCACGCGCAATTCGTCGAGTATGTCGAGAAAGCGTCCGAATGCCTCCATTTGTTCTTGTCGTGTATGCATCGTATCGTTTGTTTTTGAGATTCTTTCGCCGACAAAGGTACAAAAAAGTCATCTGAAGGACATCAAACGAAGCCGGGTAATAGCACCATCCGAGCGCCCATATCACGGCTCGCAAGCGAACATATCCCCGCTGACGAGCGTCCATATGCACGGACACGAGCGGGCATATCCGCGCTGAGTACGATTTTTTCTGTCCGTCGATAAGGGTAATACTTTGCTTTTTTGTTACTTTTGCAACCTGTTCAAACAAAACACATTCATAACACAACACGCATAATAAAAATGGAATTAGCAAGTAAGTACAATCCCGCAGACGTGGAAGGGAAATGGTACCAGTATTGGCTGGACAACAAACTTTTCAGTTCAAAACCCGACGGACGCGAACCGTACACCGTCGTCATCCCGCCCCCAAACGTCACCGGCGTGCTCCACATGGGACACATGCTTAACAATACCATTCAAGATATTCTGGTGCGCCGCGCCCGCATGACCGGCAAGAACGCCTGCTGGGTGCCGGGCACCGACCACGCATCCATCGCCACCGAGGCCAAGGTGGTGAACAAGCTGGCGCAGGAAGGCATCAAGAAGACCGACCTCACCCGCGACGAGTTCCTGAAACATGCCTGGGCCTGGACGGAGGAACACGGAGGCATCATCCTGAAACAACTCCGCAAGCTGGGCGCGTCGTGCGACTGGGACCGCACGGCTTTCACGATGGACGAAGAGCGCAGCCGCAGCGTCATCAAGGTATTCGTAGACCTCTACAACAAAGGCCTCATCTATCGCGGCGTGCGCATGGTGAATTGGGACCCGAAGGCTCTCACAGCCCTCTCCGACGAGGAAGTTATCTATAAGGAGGAGCACAGCAAACTGTATTACCTTAAATATTATGTAGCCCCCTCGGGGGGAGTTGAGGGGGCTGAGTACGCCATTGTGGCCACCACCCGCCCCGAAACCATCATGGGCGACACGGCCATGTGTATCAACCCCAACGACCCGAAAAACGCATGGCTGAAGGGAAAGAAAGTCATCGTCCCGCTGGTGAATCGCGTGATTCCGGTCATCGAAGACGAATATGTGGACATCGAGTTTGGTACGGGATGTTTGAAAGTAACCCCGGCACACGACGTGAACGACTACATGCTGGGCGAGAAATACAACCTGCCGAGCATCGACATCTTCAACGACAACGGAACCATCAGCGAAGCCGCCGGCATGTATGTCGGCATGGACCGTTTCGACGTGCGCAAGCAAATCGAGAAAGACCTTGAAGCCGCAGGACTGCTGGAAAAGGTCGAGGCATACACAAACAAAGTGGGCTTCTCGGAGCGCACCAACGTGCCCATCGAGCCGAAGCTCTCCATGCAGTGGTTCCTGAAGATGGAGCATCTGGCCAAGCCGGCCCTGGAAGCCGTGATGAACGACGACATCAAATTCTATCCCGCCAAGTATAAGAACACCTATAAATATTGGATGGAGAACATCAAGGACTGGTGCATCAGCCGCCAGCTCTGGTGGGGACACCGCATCCCGGCCTACTTCCTCCCTGAAGGAGGATATGTGGTGGCCGAAACGGCAGAAGAAGCATTGGCACTGGCCAAGGAAAAGACAGGCAATGCTGGCCTTACCATGGCCGACCTCCGTCAGGACGAGGACTGCCTCGACACATGGTTCTCCTCATGGCTGTGGCCCATCTCTCTGTTCGACGGCATCAACCATCCGGGCAACGAAGAAATCAAATACTACTACCCCACTTCCGACCTCGTGACAGGCCCGGACATCATCTTCTTCTGGGTGGCACGCATGATTATGGCCGGCTATGAGTATGAAGGCAAGATGCCGTTCAAGAATGTTTACTTCACCGGCATCGTGCGCGACAAGCTGGGACGCAAGATGTCCAAATCGCTCGGCAACTCGCCCGACCCGCTGGAACTTATCGCCCAATACGGAGCCGACGGCGTGCGCATGGGCATGATGCTGGCCGCCCCTGCCGGAAACGACATCCTCTTCGACGAATCGCTCTGCGAACAGGGACGCAACTTCTGCAACAAGATATGGAACGCCTTCCGCCTGGTAAAAGGCTGGCAGGTGGCCGACACGGAACAACCGGAATATGCCGCCATAGCGACCAAATGGTTTGAGGCTCTGCTGGCGAAAGCCAACGACGAGCTCAAAGACCTCTTCGGCAAATACCGCCTGAGCGAAGCGTTGATGGCTGTTTACCGTCTCTTCTGGGACGAGTTCTCCAGCTGGTATCTGGAACTGGTAAAGCCCGCCTATGGCGAACCCATCGACCGGCAGACCTACGAACGCACGCTGGCTTTCTTCGAGGAACTGCTCACGATGCTCCACCCCTTCATGCCGTTCATCACCGAAGAGCTCTGGCAACACCTTGCTGAACGCCGTCCGGGGGAAAGCATCATGACGGCCCAGCTCAACAAGCACGAAGGCACAAACATGGAATGCGCCTTGGGAGAAATCAGCAGCATGGAACGCATGAAAGAAGTGGTGACCAACATACGCAACATCCGCGCCCAACGCAACATCTCGCCCAAACAGGCGCTCGAATTGCTTGTCATGGGCGACGACGACACCATCGTCTCCCACAAAGCTGCCGTGATGAAGCTGGCCAACATCTCCGAAGTGGGTACTCCCTCGGAAAAACCGGAGAATGCAGCTTCCTTCCTCGTAGGCACGACAGAATACTTTATCCTGCTTCTCGACCTGATTGACACAGAGGAAGAACTGAAGAAACTTGAAGCCGATTTGGAATATCAGGAAGGATTCCTCCAAAGCGTCTTGAAGAAACTGGGCAACGAGAAGTTTGTCAACAACGCTCCGGCCAAAGTGGTCGAAATGGAACGCAAGAAACAAGCCGATGCCGAAAGCAAAATTGCCGCATTGAAAGACAGCATAGCCAAGCTGAAATAAAAACCGGACACCACATCCGGTTACCCCATAAGGCTGCATCCGTCAGAAAGTCTTTTCGACCTGCGGATGCAGCCTTTTTCATATTCTCTCAGGCATAGCTGTGAAGCCCCGCCATAAGGAAATTCACGCCAAAATAAGTGACGAGCACGCTCAGGAAGGCAATGACGGAAAAGCGATGGAAAGCCATCGGGCAACGAAACAGCGGAAGCGACCCTGCGTGCAACGCCGAAGCATAGACCAACAGCGTAATGAGCGCCCACACCTCTTTGGGATCCCAGCCCCAATAACGTCCCCACGACACATTGGCCCACACCGCTCCGATAAAAATGCCGACAGCCAACAACGCCACAGCCGGATAAAGCAACAAGCGGCTCAGCACATAGAGCTGCTCCACCTCATTCCGATGGTCGCCGCGTGTCCGATGCAGCACCTCGGCGGTCACCCCGTTAAGCAAGATGAATGCCAACAGCGAATAGGCCACCATAATGGCTGCCACATGAAAGCTCAACAAAGGAGATGAAAGCACGGGCATCAAGGGCGTGACCGGAGGATTGCCCTCTCCCATCATGGCCACCAGCAGACACAGGCCGCACAACAGATAGCCGAACGGCAAAGCCAACGCAAAACGCCGCCGCAACACAAACGTACATGCCACCGTGCAAGCGGCCATCGCCTGCATGGTCTCATAACCGTTGGACAAAGGCACATGTCCGGCCACATAGCCACGCAAGCCAATGACGCAGACCAGATAAGCCAGCACAAGCCAAAGCCCGATGCCCAACACACGGTTGCCGCGATGAATCTGCACCGACCCGTCCACCATGCGGCGCACGTGCACCACAAAGGCCAACAAGCCCACGCCCAGACAGACAAAAGCAAACAGACGGCCGGATTTCAACTTGTTATACCACAGCTCTGCCTCAAAGCGTGCCGGAGAAGGCAACACGCCTGCCGCCTCGCGCTCCTGATAGGCACGCACCTTGTGCAGCAACTCCAACGTACGGACATGGTCGCCACGGGCTATCTGCTCAGCCACCAACCCCATGCCTTTGCGGATGAACAGCCACTGCGCGTCATCAATGCCGTCCGGACGGTCGTCCACCATCGAGAGCCATTCCACACGTCCACTGCCTGGAGAACGATAAGGATAGATGCGCAACAGGTTACCCGTGGCCAACATGCTCACCAACCGGAACTTCTCATCAGCCTCCCGCAACGTCTTCCGCTCGGCAGCCGAAACACCCTCGCCCGACGTGTCGAGCTTATAGCCCTCAGGTCCCACGAAATCAGCCAGCGAAGCCCGGCTGTCCGCCAGCCCCAATGCCTCGCGGGCAACCCGGCCTTTGATGGTGATAACAGGCTCCGACTTCCAGTCATCATAATAGAAAAACCAGCCGGTGAACACCTGCTCGGCGGTGTATCCGCGATAGGTGGCACGTCCGCAAAGCTTCTGCGTAAACTCACGGGCCAACGTCTGCAAGGGGCAGATGCGATTGTTGTGGTACACATACAGGCGGCCGAACGCTTCAGCCACCTCGGTCGGCAACACACGGGGCGCTTCCCCGGATGTCCGCGCAGACAGTGACGTGCCACACAAAAGACACACGGCCAACACACTTCCTCGATGCAGAAGCGGATGGCGGAGCAACCGACGAAATTCCGAACCAGATGACAGGAAAAGCCCGATCCATCCCACCAACAGCAAAGCATACCCGGCATAAGTAATGCCTATTCCCCATGGGTCGTGCGACACAGCCAACGTCGCGCCCTGCCCGTCGCGGTCATAGGCCGACTGGTAAAAACGGTAATGACGATACGTATACACATGGTTCATCGACACCGAACCGCCGGTACGTGTATGCCCGTCTGTCACCTGCACACGACTCACATAATCCATCGGCGCATGCGTGCCGGGATAATACTCCACGGTGAAGCCGGACAAAGCGACCGTAAAAGGCAAACGACAAGTCTGCCCGTCGTCGCTGCGAAATGCCTGCACGCCGTCGCCGTCCAGGCGCAAGTGCACGCTACCCCGCTCGCCCGACAGCCAGGTGACCAGCGCGCCCAGCAGAATGACCGCCAACGAAAGATGCAGCACAAACACCCACGGCCTGCGCCACTGCTTCCTCCGTATGAGCCAACCAATGGCCGACACCGCCACAATGCCCCACAACACGACTGTCCACGGGGCACCGTAAATATATGGTATGGAAACAGCCGTTCCCCACACTTGCTCCACCACAGTGGCCAGTGCGAGGACGACTGTCAACAGGCCCAAAAGGCCGAAACTAAGTATTTTCATAAGGGAACGAGTTGACGAGTGAACAAGGGGACGAGTTGACAAGAGGACATTCCTCGTCCCCTTGTCTCTGAAACCTCGTCTCTATCATCAAATAGAATCCAGGAATTTCACAATGGCGTCACGGTCTTCCTTGGCCAGCTGACGGAACTTCACGACAGTTTCGTAGGCATCGCTCTCGACACTCGTGCCATGCCACATGACAGCCTCGATGACATTGCGCGCACGGCAGTCATGCAAGCGGTCGGCAAACTCGGCTCCGGTGCAGCGTTGGTGCAAACCGCGTCCCCAAAGCGGGGTAGTGCGACACCATCCGGTACGTATGTCGTTCTGCATATGCAGTTTGTGCTGAATCATGTCGGTGTAAGGCCATATCTTCTGATGCGGGTAACGGGGGAGCTTGTCGGCTTTCTCGCCCACAAAGAAGCGTGCCGGGTCGCGAATCTCATCGTCACCCGTCGTCCAGCTGGGCTTGTGACAGTAAGCGCATCCTATTTCCTCGAACAGCTCCTTCCCGCGCAACACGGCCTCGTCGTCCACATTACGGGCGGCAGGAACAGCCAGACCGCGGTGCCACACCATAAGGTCGATGTAGTCTTGGTCGGACACCTCGACGTCGAGCGACTTGGATGTCAGATAAGCCTTGATGTTGGCCTCTTCGTCGTAGGTCACGCCGTCGTCCAGCTTCGTATGCCACTCCGGATGATTCGTCTCGTCCGGGTCAATCTGACGGATGTAAGCACGGAATCCCGCCTGCACGTCAGGGTCTTTGGAAGAGATGTCGGCATAGCTTCCGGCAGCGTCGAGGTAATGGAAACGACGGTCGCTGCGCGTGGCGTTGGTAATGTTCCAGAAGGCGTTCGCTCCGGCAGCGTCCTGCAGCGGGCCACGGCTCAACGCATACGTGTAGCGATAGGGATACTTCGTGCCGTCGCCTCCCTGTGCGGTGTTGGCATACTGTCCCACCCAATCGCCATTGGCAAAGATGGCCGGATTCAATCCGTTCTTCAGGTAACCGTCAGCTTCCTGCTTGATGTATTCAGCCTTAAGGTCTTCATCGGAAATGGCATCGAGCAGACCCGTGCCATAGATGCCGATGGTGGACTCCAAACGCACCTCATAGTCGCCCACTTCGTAACCGTTGTTGGCCACATAGATAGCCGAGCGGGGAATGTCCACCGAAGGATAACGCAGGGCATACTTCTCGCCGTCGGGGAACGCATTGCCCCACTGGTCGGTATAGTCGTGCCACTTGATGGTGATTTGCGATTCGTCGAGCGGGGCTTTAAACGGAGCCACGGCCTTGGTCTGGGGCATGCCTGCCAACCACGTCACGTAGGCATTCGTCTCCGGATTGTAGACCACCAGCAGATAGCCGTTGCCTGTCGCGATGGTGTTGAACGAACCGTCGGGCTGGCTCTTGCCGTGTCCGTATCCGGGATGGCAGTGCAGGCACGAGGTGCGGATGTAAACCGGGCCTAGACCGTGGCGCACGCCGGACGCATTGCTGTTGAAAGGTTTTTCAAACAGTTGCTCGCCACGGTTGAACGAGTTGGTCATCGTGGCGCTGGCATCCACCACGGGAGTAGGCTGCTCGAAAGCCGTCTGCGTGGCCACGAAAGCCGTGCCCAACTCGCCGCCGGTGTAGTACCACTCGGGGAGGTCGGTCGTGTCGTTTCCGCCGCCTCCGCCGTTGTTGTCGTCGTCCTCACAAGAGGAAGCGACGAACCCGGCCAATACCAAAAGCATGGCCGGGCAGAAGTAATGTCTGTTACGTCTCATGTCGTCATTATTTCAGTTCGTTTCTTTCTGTATATCCGTCATGCGTGCTCAACGTTGTTCCTGAAGCGCGCGGAGCACCTCGTCAAAGATGTCATTCAGCTCGTTGCAGGCTTCGATGGCCGCACGATTCTGCGCCTGATAGCCATTCGCGCTGTTGCACGTGTAGGCAAACGGTTCCGCCATTTGGCCGATAGCGTCGTAGGCCGCAGCAATGGCCGCACGCACACGGCTGTCAAGCTCCGGGTTGAAGGTGGCCACATAGGCGCTCAGCGTATGGGTGCTGGACTTGATGTAAGTCTCGCCCGCATTGTAACTCTTGCCCGGCTGGAAACCCATGTAGGCGTTCTCAATGGAGATGATGTTTCCCTGAAAGTCATTGATGGAATTCAAGCTGTAAGGCGACTCGATGTAACCGGGGTCGTACTCATAGTCTTCTCCGCTTCCCATACCGGTAGGGTTGCCAATCTTGACGTTACCCACCTCGTTGGCTATGTTTTGTATGCCGTCGCTAATCATGGTCTGCGCCGCAGCCAGGAAATTCACGAAATCGCTGTTGTTTCCCTCCACGGGATTCTTCATCTCATTGGCATAGCATGTGCCGGCGGCGAGGTCGTCAAGCGCGATAGACCAGTTCTTGTTGTTGCCCGTCATGGTCTCGCCCGTGGCACGCACCTTGTCGAGGATGTCCTGCTTGGTTTGAGAGATGTTCGATTCGCCGCGCCAAGCCGCTTCGAGGATGATGCACTGGTTGCGGAGGTCGCCTGCCACGCCGGTGATGTAGCTCAGCTCCTCGGCCGTGTAGTCCGTGTCATGCGGCACGGAAGTCTGGCTCATGCCCGTGCCTTCCACTTGGAAAAGAAGGTATTCCAAAGCATGAAAACCCAGAATGCCATAGTCCATCGTCTGAGAAATATATACTCCTTCGGCATCCATCTTGGCCATCTCAGTCGGGTTGTCGAGAAGAGCCTGCAAGGCTGTGGCATTGAGCGGCCAGGAGTCGATGTGGGGGTCTACGTCGTAGTCGCCTGCCGGGCCGTAAAGCCACGCCTCGCTGCGTTCCCAATACTCGCGGGCCACGCGCCAGGCATCGCCTGCGGCCTTTACCTGAGCTTCGGTCACATTGCCTGCCCCGGCCTGATGCATGGCGTAAATGGCATTGTAAAGGTCTACCGACGCGTCGGCCAACGCCTCATAGGTGGGTATCACGGTGTTTGCGGTGTAGTCCGCCACCACCAGGCGAAGAGCTGTCTCGCGGTCGGAGGAGCCGTCCCAATCATCGTCATTGTCACTGCATGCCGCCATACTGAATGTCAGCAGGCCGGCTGCCGCTACGCAGAGCGGCGTCTTCATAAGTCTTTTCAAGTTCATAAGATTGTATGTTTTAGTCATTGATTATCTGTCAGATGTCGAACAAGCCCGAATAGGCCACGCCGAACGAAAGCGACGGCTCGTCGTTGAAGTACGACTTCATCAGCCCCACGGCATATTCGCCCTTGATGACGATGTCCTTGATGGGGTAATAGTTCACGCCGACGGCCACGCGGGCACGGCCGCAGTAGTCGTAGTCGAGGATGGACGAAGCGGTCTTGTACATGGAGTCGTAGTAGTCATAGCGTCCGAACACGTAAAACTTCTGCCCTTTCTCGCGGAGCTTGCGGATTTGGGAGAACACGTCGTAACCCACTTCCACGCCTGCGGCGATGGCATCCGAAGCGACCGACTGCTTGGGCGAAGGGGAGTCGTTGGAGAATCCCTGATTATATTGCGTGATGGTGCGCGAGTCGGTGAGGTGTCCGTAAGTGAAGCTGCCGCGCGCCACCCAGTTCCAGCGGTCGAGGTGGAAGTCAAAGGAGCCGATGGTGACGGTGCCTTTGATGTCATCATACGTGTCGTTAGGCGTGCGCAACGTGTTGTGGAACGAATTGCCGACGTATCCGCTCACCGAAAGGCGCAGGCCGGGGACGGAGAAGTTATCCACACGGGCGGCTCCTGCCAGGCGGTTGGCTATCTTGAATTCATAGGGCGAGGCCGAACCGTCGTGCACCCAGCCCTGACGGCCGAAGCGTTCGGAGTCGAGGCCGGAAATGAGCAACGCCTCATAGCGCCAGTCGCCGGCTTGTCCCCAGAGGCTGATGCCCGTCTCGTGCCACGTGCAGGGCATGATGGTGTTCTCGCCCTCGGGCCGGTATACGCCAAAGAACTCGGTGGGCATGTGGTGCATGTTGGTACCTCCCACGGGGACAATGATGTGTCCCAGCCTGATGTTGAACTCCGGGCAAAACGACTTCTGTATCCAGAACTGTTCCAGCGCCACTTCGCCGCCGCGCTCTATCTCGCTCTCATACTCGCCTCCTTCTTCTTCCTCCACCTCGACGGCGCTCTCCGTGCCACCATGTTCAAACTCAATCTCGGCACCCATCGACCAGCCTTTGCCAAAGTCATAGCCCAGGAAGAGCACCACGTGGGGCAGGTCAAAGCGCGAATGCTTCTCGTCCTTCACACGAGCAGCCGCCTCGGCACTGTTGTAGCGCAAATAGCTGTCGCTGTAGAAGTTGCGCGAATACACCGCTTCGCCGTATCCGCCTATGGTAAAGCGTTTCTTCTTTTCGGTTTTCTGTGTCTCGGCCTGTTCGTCGGTCGCGTCGGAACGGGTGTTGTCCGCCCCGATTGCCGGGACGCAGGTTGCACAGGCTGCCCACAGGCAGGAGCATAACAGGATTTTCTCTTTTGTCTTCATGCTTGATGTTTTTAGCTTTTCTTTACAAGCGCAAAGGTAGAAGAGACCCCAAAGGCGGACAATACCCATAAATAGGTAAAAAGAGCGTAAAAAATACCTATGAGTTAGTAACCGTCAGCCAACGTCCGCCCCATATCCGCCCATTATCTTCAGAAACGGATGTCCGTAAGTCGGCATATGGGCGCTCGCAAGCCGACATATGGACGCCCGCAAGCCGACATATGGGCGCTCGCAAGCCGACATATGGACGCTCGCAAGCCGACATATGGACGCTCGCAAGCCGACATATGGACGCTCGCAAGCCGACATATGGACGCTCGCAAGCCGACATATGGGCGCTCGCGACCGGGAATATGAAGGCACAAATGCAAATTGCGCGGACAACACGGATTAACAAGAATCCGAGCCATCCGCGCAATTTCGCGCCGGGAAAATCAACTATGCGATTATCCGAAGTTGTCGAACATCAGGTTCTTCATGGGCACGCCCAAGCTGTCGAGCATCTGCTCCACGGCACGGCTCATGGGGCCGGGACCGCACATGTAGTACTCGATATCCTCGGGCGCTTCGTGTTCCTTTAAGTAAGTCTCGTAGATGACCTGGTGTACGAAGCCCGCCGTGTACTTCACGCCGGCAGCATCGGCGGCCGGGTCGGGACGGTCGAGCGCCAGGTGGAAACGGAAGTTCGGGAACTCGCGCTCCAATTGGAGGAAGTCGTCGAGATAGAACACCTCGTTGAGGGCACGCGCGCCATAGAAGTAGTTCATCCGGCGGTCGGTGGTGTGCAGCGTGCGGAGCATGTGCATGATTTGCGCCCGTAGCGGAGCCATGCCCGCGCCTCCGCCAATCCACATCATCTCGCGCTTGGAGTCGAAAATGGGATGGAAGTCGCCGTAAGGGCCGCTCATGAGCACCTTGTCGCCGGGTTTAAGCGTAAAGATGTAGGAAGACGCTATGCCGGGCATCACGTCCATGAAGCCGACTTGCGGTTTGGGTTTGAACGGCGGCGTGGCGATGCGCACGGTGAGCATGATGCGGTCGCCCTCGGCCGGATAGTTGGCCATGGAGTAGGCTCGGATGGTCGGTTCGTCGTTGCGGCACTTCAGACCGAAAAGGCCGAACTTCTCCCACGCCGGAAGATAGGCATCGCCGATAAGGGACTTGTCAATGTCCTTGTCGTAGTCCATCTCGAAGGTCGGTATCTTGATTTGCGCATACGAACCGGGGATGAAATCCATGTGCTCCCCGGGAGGCAATGCCACGATAAATTCCTTGATAAAGGTGGCCACATTGCGATTGGAGATGACCTCGCATTCCCACTCGCGCACGCCGAGCACGGACTCGGGCACCTGCAGGCTCATGTCGCCTTTAACCTTCACCTGGCAGCCCAGACGCCAATGGTCAAGCCGCTGACGGCGGTTGAAATGGGGGATTTCCGACGGCAATATCTCGCCTCCTCCCTCCAGCACCTGACATTTGCACTGTCCGCACGAGCCTTTGCCTCCGCAGGCGGACGACAGGTAGACGCCGTTGACGGACAATGTATTTAACAAGGTCGAGCCGGACTCCACCTCCAGCGTCTTCTCTCCGTTGATGGTGAGCTTCACGTGGCCGGATGGAACGAGGTAGCGTTTCGCCACCAACAGCACGATGACCAGAATCAGCATTACGGATAGAAACACCGCGATGCTCGCTATGATGAGTTGTGTATCCATTGTCGTTACAGTTTCGTTAGTCAGCATTATATCTTAAGTCCGGAAAAGCACATGAAAGCCATTGCCATCAGTCCCACCACGATGAAAGTGATGCCGAGGCCGCGCAAGGGAGCGGGCACATTGGAGTAAGCCATCTTCTCGCGGATTGCGGCCAGCCCGACGATGGCGAGCATCCAGCCGATGCCCGAACCAAGAGCGTAGGAAACAGCATCGGCCACCCCGCCGATGAACTGCGGGTCGCTCTCGCCCTTCACGATGCGTTGCTGCATGAAGAGCGATGCACCCATGATGGCACAGTTGACGGCAATAAGCGGCAGAAAGATGCCCAATGACGCATAGAGCGACGGACTGAAACGCTCAACCACCATCTCCACAAGTTGGGTGATGGCGGCAATGACGGCGATGAACAAGATGAAACTCAGGAAGCTGAGGTCAATGCCAAACACACCGTCGGCAGCCAAGACACGGGTCTGCAGCAGATAGTTGACGGGGAGGGTAACCACGAGCACGAAAGTGACGGCGATGCCCAGCCCCACGGCCGTCTTCACGGTCTTGGACACAGCCAGATAAGAGCACATGCCCAGGAAGAAGGCGAATATCATGTTGTCGACAAATATCGAACGAACAAACAAACTTAGTAAATGTTCCATAGCTTCTACTTAATTGAATGGTTTATGAGGGACGGATGTCACTTGTCCTGCAACTCTTTGTGACGACTGCGCTGCCACCAGATGATGCACGCTAGGATGATGAGCGCCATCGGAGGCATCAGCATGAGTCCGTTGTTCAGATAGCCTGCGTCATAAAACGCTTGCGGAATGACGGAATGGCCCAATATGGCACCCGAACCAAGCAGTTCGCGCAGGAATCCCACCACAATCAATATCAAGGCATAACCCAATCCGTTGCCGATGCCATCAAGGAACGAAGGCCAAGGCGCATTGGTCATGGCAAACGCCTCAAGCCGTCCCATGAGAATGCAGTTCGTAATAATAAGTCCTACGTAAACAGAGAGCTGAACGCTCACATCGTAAGCATAGGCTTTCAGGATTTCACTGACGATTGTCACCAGCGCGGCCACGACCACCAGCTGCACGATGATGCGGATGCGGTTGGGTATGGTGTGGCGAAGCAGCGAGATGATGACATTGGAAAATGCCGTAATGACGGTAACCGAGAGTCCCATCACAATGGCCGGCTCCAGCTTGGCCGTTACCGCCAAGGCAGAGCATATGCCCAAAACCTGTACCGTCACGGGATTGTTCATCCCGATGGGCGAGGTCAGCGCCTCTTTATTCTTCTTTGAAAACAGTTGGCTCATATTCTTTTCGCACTCCTATTCTTTTATGGTTAGAAACTTCATATAGTTGGCTAGGCAGTTCTTCAGCATCTGATCCACGCCGTTGGACGTGATGGTGCCGCCTGATATGCCGTCTACTTCCGATGCGGGATTCTCCACCTTGCCGTTCTTCATCACGCCCAAGGCCACGCTACTCCCGGCATTGTCCAACACGCGCTTACCGGGAAACTCATCCCAGAACGGCTGGCCGGCAATCTCCGCGCCGAGGCCGGGCGTCTCACTGGCATGGGAAAAGTACACGCCGAATACCGTATCCTTGTCATCGTCCAACGCCACATAGCCCCAGACGGCTCCCCAAAGGCCCGTGCCGTAGACGGGGATGACATATTTCATTTCACCGTTCACTTCACACTCGAACACATGCAACCTTCCCCGTTCCTTCACTTCCTTCTCGTAGGAAGTGGCGAAATCGGCTTCGGGCACCGTCTCGCCCAGTTGTCCGTCGGCATCAAGCAGGCGATCGGCCTTCACATAACGTGCAAACTCGGCGTTCACGTCCGTCACGTTATTGACATGGAGCGCGGCCAGAATCTGCTTCTTGGTGTCCTGCTTGATGTTCTCATTCTGCCGCGTGCGGAGCGACGAGTTGACAAACGCCAACAGAAATGCCACCACAATGACCATCACTGCGGCATAGACCAGCGTATAGACGTTGCTGTTCGTATCCAGTTTCTTCTTGGCAGGCGCACCCATTTCCTCAAACTCGGAAGCAAGCGCCTTGCACACGGGACATACGGCCGGCGCCGTATCCCCTTCGTGGACATAGCCACAGACTTTGCATCTGAATTTCTTTGTAGCCATATTCCCTCTTATTTAGTAGACACACGTTTCATTCTTCTCGATATGTTGCTCTGCACCACGCAGTAATCTATCAGCGGCGCAAAGACGTTCATAAGCAGGATGGCCAGCATCATGCCTTCCGGATAACCGGGGTTGAGCACACGGATAACGATGGCCATCGCGCCAATCAGGAAGCCGTAGACATATTTGCCCGTTTCGGTGCGTGCCGAAGTCACGGGGTCGGTAGCCATGAACACGGCTCCAAAGCAGAAGCCGCCCAGACAGAGGTGCTCGTACCACGGCATGTGAGCCATCGCCGTATCAATGCCGGAAACATTGAACAGCCCGGCCACGACGGCGCCGCCCACAAAGACCGACAGCATGGTGCGCCAGCTGGCCACACCCGTCCACAGCAGGATGACCGCGCCAATCAGAATGGCTATGACGCTCGTCTCGCCGATGGAACCGGGAATAAGCCCCGTCACCATGTCCCACGAGAAAGCGGGATAGGCATCGGCCGCCTTTGCCGTCGAAGCGATGCCCAGCGAAGTGGCCGCCGTCATGCCGTCCACCGTATGCCCCAATCCGCAGATGCTGTCAGTCGAGACCCACACGGACTCACCGGACATCTTGGTGGGATAGGCGAAGAACAGAAACGCACGGGTCACCAGCGCGACGTTGAACACATTCATGCCCGTGCCACCGAACACTTCCTTGGCAAAGATGACGGCAAACGCCGTGGCAATGGCCAGCGTCCAAAGCGGACAGTCCACCGGGACTATCATCGGAATCAACATGCCCGACACGAGAAAACCTTCCTGAATCTCCTCTCCTTTCCATTGCGCCACGACGAACTCGATGCCCAGACCGACGACATAGGACACCACAATCTTGGGCAACACGGCTAGGAAACCGTAGAGGAACATTTCCCAGAATCCCGCCGTGAGCGGTGTCTGCGTAAATGCAGCCGCATGGGTGAAGTGTTGATAGCCCACATTGTACATGCCGAAAAGCAAAGCCGGCAACAGCGCGATGACCACCAGCGACATGATGCGCTTGCTGTCGATGGCGTCGTGTATGTTCGTACCCGTGCGGGCCGTGGTGTGAGGCACGAACAGGAAGCTCTCAAAACCCTCGAACACCGAACGGAAGGCGTGCAGACGGCCTCCCTGCTCGAAGCGGGGCTTTATCTTGTTCAAATAGTTTCTTAATCCTTTCATTGGTTTATTCTTTTTGAGGGACGAGGGTTCAGATACGAGGGAACGAGGGGATTTCCTTGTTCCCAATCCTCGTCAACTTGTCCCTAAATCCTTGTCAACTAACTCCTAATCTCCTTCGTTCTCCCGGCGCAGCATGTCCAGCCCTTCGCGCACGATGCGTTGCAGTTCCAGCTTGGAAGAATCCACAAACTCACACAACGCGAAGTCCTCCGGCGCCACTTCGTAGATGCCCAATGCCTCCATACGGTCGATGTCGCCCGCCAGGATGGCCTTGATGAGAAACTCGGGCAGGATGTCCATCGGCAACACACGGTCGTATTCGCCGGACATAATCATGTGGCGCTCGCTGCCTTTCACGCGGGCATCGAGCGTGTACTCGCGCTTACGCCCGAAAAGCCAGCTGAAATAAGAACGGCTCGTGCTGAAGTCGTTCAGGCGCGGACGTATCCACCCGAGGAACTCATCCACGTCGCCACCGTCGGGGATGACGGTCACCTGCGTGGAATGTGCGCCCAGAAAAGCGTCATCCTCCGCCACGGCACGTCCCGTAAGCACATTGCCGTCGATTACACGCAACGGACGCTCGTCCGCCACACGCCTATATAATAAGGTGGAAAGCCCGGCGCCCACCATCAGACGGGCATATCCCGGAGCAAGGACCTCCGAACCCGCAAGGGCGATGGTGCGGGTCAAATCCACGCGACCCGTGCGGGCCAGATGGCCGATGAAGACAACCTCCTCGGCGCCCAACGTCCACACCTGTTCTCCCTTGTTGATGGGATTTACATGGTGAATCTGCACGCCCGTGTTGCCTGCCGGATGAGGCCCGTCGAACACCGTAACGGTCACCCCTTTGGCCCGCAACAGAGCCGCGCTCTGTTGCCGCGCGCTCACCCCGAGATACACCGGAGCCATGCGCGAGAGGGCGTTCAGGCCCGTCCGGAAATCGGCTTCCCGCCCTTTCAACACATATTCAAAATCGGGAGCCAGCGGCGCGGAGTCGAAAGCCGACACGAAGATGCCTTTCGGCTTGTCTTCCGGCGTGGCCGCCACGTCATAGGGCCGCCGGCGCAGAAAAGCAAACAGTCCCGCCTCCATGAGCCAGGCTTTCACCTCGTCGGCCGACATGCGCGACACGTCGCGCACGCCGTGGTCGACATACTCCTCTCCGCCTTCGCGACGCACCCGGACGCGCAACACGCGCCGGCGTTCGCCCCGGTCCACACCCAGCACCGTGCCGCTCACGGGCGACACGAACTTCACCTCCGGGTGATTCTTGTCTACAAACAAAGGCTGTCCGGCCTTCACCTGCTCGTCGGGCCGCACACACACCTTGGGCACGACGCCCGTAAAGTCGTCCGGCCTCAAAGCATATATCTGCGGGTCGTCGGTCTGCAACATCTCCCCGGCAGGTTTCCCCTTGAGGTTGATGTCGATCCCCTTCCGCAGTTTGATAACGTTTGCCATATAAATACGCTCTTAATGATATATTCTGTTACGATTGCACAAAGATAAAGATATTCTTTCCATACACGGCAAGAGTTGCGCGCAAAATACATCGCAATCCGGCGAATAAATCCACCGCCGGACGCATCCATATGTGCGCTTGCGAGCGAACATATGGACGCCCGTGAGCCGGCATATGGACGCTCGCGAGCCGACATATGGGCGCTCAGACACGCCCGACCGGCATCCGGCGGAAAGGAAAGCGAAAAAACAAAGACGAATGCGCCGCGAGATAACTTGCGAACACATTCGTCTCAAAATGAACCAACTATGCAAGTCTTGCGACTTACGAACACACTACCAACTATACGATATTCACTGTTGTTTCAAATCTGCTGTCGCCCGGCTTCTAATGGCCGTATCCCTCCAGCTGCATCAGGTCGCCCACGGTGAAATAGAGTTGGGAGACCTCCATGCCGGCCAGTTTGCTGCGCACGAATTCCGATGCATGCCGACGGACGGCCGCGTCGTCGGTCGTTATCAGCCGGCTCATGTTGCACATCAGCGAAGCGCGGGCCTCCTCCGGCAAGCGGTCGTACACCTGCTCGCACAGACTGACAAAAGCATCCTGATTGCCCTTGGCATGACATTCTATCAGGCGGAATATCAGGTCATAGCCTCCATCGCGGTTGTAGCCCAGCTCGTTGACCTCGCGCTTGACCATCTCATAGGTCGCCGCGTCGTAAGGTTCCGTTCCCGTCAGATAGGCATACAGCCGGTTGCGATACATGTCCGCCATGACTTGCCCGATGACCGGGCGGGACGCTTCGGGAAAGTCGTCGCGACGGGCCACCATGAAGCGGGCCATTTCGTCGGAAGGGTCCACGACATATTTCTCATAGATGAAGAGATTGTCAGGAGCCGTCTTCCCCGCATCGTCCAGACTGCGGAAATAGTCGCGCACCATGCGGAAAGCCTCCTCCACCGGAGCCTCCCCCTTGCGGTTCTCGCGGGCGTCCGTCACCATCCAGGCGGCATAGGCCGCAACCAGTCCGGGCGTGCGCTCGCCGCCATCATAGCGTTCCTTCATGCGCTCCGGCGACTTGTCCGGGTCGAGCATACGGTCAATCTTGGCAACAAAGTTATCGGCCTGAGCCATGCCCACTTTGGTCAGCACCACTTCCTTATCCGTGTCGATGACGACGAAAGTGGGATAAGCCTTCACGTTATAGAGCCGGGCCAAGTCCTTGCCCTCTTTCTCGGCATTGACCTTGATGCAGACAAAGCGGGCGTTCATGTAATCGCCCACGGACTTCTGCGGAAAGACGTCGCGCATCATTATCTTGCAAGGGCCGCACCAGTCTGTATAGAAGTCCATGAACACCATTTTGCCTTCCGCCCTGGCGGCTGCCACGGCCTCGTCGCAGGTCATGCTGCGAAACTCGGTCTGAGCAAGGCCCGGCAGCCCGCACAGGGCTGCCAAGGCCATCAGAATCGTTTTTTTCATTCTCATCCTGTGTTACACGATTCCTTATATCAATAATTCTGAGTCAGCGACTCGTTGTGAAGCACGGCGTTTTGCGGGAAGGGGAACACCCACAGCGGCGAGTCGGGCGTGATGGAGAACGTGCCATACTCTCCGCAGTCGCGCGTAAGCGTCTCGGCATACTCCTCGGAGTTCCAGCGCTTGCGGTCGCAGAAGTTCTCAAACGAGTTGAGAAACTCTAGGCGCTTGGCGTCTTGCAGGAGCTTCATGGCCTGCTGTTCGGTGAGCCCGGAGGCCTGATTGACATACGGAGTGTAGTTCTCGATGCGGTTGGCGCGTACGCGGTCTATCTGGCTCAGTCCTTCGGCTATCTTTCCGTTACGGATGAGGCATTCGCCCGCCAGATAGTACATGGTTTCGGAACGGATGCCGAACATGTTCCACTTCGTGTCGCTCACCTGGCACTGGAGGGCGCCATCGGGAAGTTCCGGATAAGGAGTATCCCACGCGGGCATTCCGTCGTTGTGGTATTTCATCACGTAGTCGTTCGGGTCGATAAGCGCGGCCACTTCGGGCGTGATGGTGATGCCGTAGTAGTCGCCCATGCTGCGGGCCTGTCCGCCCACGATGACATAGTAGTTGTTGCTGGCCGTCTCGGTGAGCGTCCACACGCCGGTGGTCTTCACGGTAGAGCGGTCTTCGATGCGGCTGTTCACGCCAAGAGCCAGGTTGGCATAGCGCAGAGCCTCATCATAATGTTTCATCTGAAAGAGCACTTTGGCACGCACGCCGTAGCCGAAGTCGAGGCCGAAACGACAGGGGTCGTCCACGTGGCCCTGCACGAGGTCTTGAAGCACTTCGTCGCTACAATCGGCCAGCAGCTTCTCGTAGACTTGGGCCAAGGTGAGTTTGGTTTTCTGTTCGCTCACGTCGGTATTGTCTACATAGGGGATGCCTCCCGTCTCGGCAGCCGTGGCATCGTCATACTGCTTGGCATACATGTTCACCAGCAGGAAGTGATACCAGGCGCGGAGCACCTTGGCCTCGGCTATGATTTGCTTGCGCTTCGCGTCGTCGCCACTGGCGCCCGGGGCTTTGGAGATGATGACGTTCATGTAGTTGATGCTCTCGTAGAGCGAGGAGTACACGCCGTCCTCAGCCGTAAGGTCGGCACGGTCGACTGTCTCATCGTAAGCGAACCAAGCGTATGTGAGGCTGTAATGGTTGCCGAAGTAGTCGGGCAGTCCCTCCCATTGAAGGTACATGTTGTTGCACAAGATTTCGTATGACATGACGTTATCGTCAAGATAGAGCATCGGCTCTTGGTTGAGCAGGGTTTCCAGGTCGTCCACCGTTTCGAGCGTGGTCATGCCCAGGGGGACGATATCGAGCTTGCTATCGCACGAGGCGAATGTGAGCAAAGCGGCTGTGGCTAGGGTAAGTATCTTTTTCATTGTGTTTGTCGGTGTTTAGAAGTTGAAGAATACGCTCATGGTATAGCTGCGCGGCACGGTGTTGAGGTTGGTGCCCGTCAGCGGGTTGACGGCTTCCGGGTCGAGGCCCTTGCTGTTGCGTGCCCAGGTGCAGACGTTGTTCATCTGGAAGCGCAGGCGCAGGTCGTTGAGTCGGAGTGCGCGGCAGACGCTCTTGCTGAAGTTATAGCCCAACACGATGTTGCGCAACTTCATGTAGCCGGCGTGTTCCACGTTGGTGTCGCGGTAGATACCGCCGTCCATGTCGGAATAGTGTATCGTCATGTAACCGTTGGCAGGCACATCGGGGTCTCCGTTCCAATAGCGCAGGTAGTCCTTGGGCACGGCACCGATGCCGAAATTCGCCTTATAGCCTGCAGAACCGCCAATGTTGGTTGCCCAAACGTCGTTGCCGGTACGCATGTAGTGGCCGCCGTAGAAGTTGAACATGGCCGAGAGCGAGAAACCGTTCCAAGTGATTTCGGGCGTGATGGCACCGCTGATGGTCGGCGTGTAAGTGCCGGAGAACACAGCATCCTCGATGGTAAACGAACCGCTGGTGTACGACTCGGTGTGTACCTCGCCCTCCTTGTCGCGCCAACCCACGAAGTAAGTGCCGTCTTTCTCTATCAGCCCGGCATAATCTATCGAGAAGAGGGAGTTGAGCGGATAACCCTCGTGGAGCGATGCGCGGAGGTATTCCTCACCCGACGCAGGCTTATGCGATACTTTCGTCACCTTGTTCTTGTTGTAGGCTATGTTGAAGCCGAGGTTGATGCCCACATCCTCACGCTTGCGTGCCGGGAGGATGCGTCCGTCGAGTTGCAACTCGATACCGGTGTTGTTCATCTTACCGTTGTTGATGGTGAGCGACGTCCAGCCGGTGGTCGGGTCGAGGTCGGTCATGGTGAGGAGGTCGCTACCCAACTTACGGTAGAAGTCCACCGAACCGTTGAGCCTATAGCCAAAGAAGGCAAAGTCCACACCGACGTTCCACGTCTGTGTCTTCTCCCAGCGAAGCTGGTCGTTAGGTGGCGTGTCGAGGTAGCCCACCAGGCCGCCGTTGTAGACGTTCGTGCCAAAGCTGGCGGTGAGATAGGACGTCGCACCGGAGTCGATGTTACCGGTCAAACCGTAGCTGGCACGCAGCTTGAGGGCGTTGACCCATGTGTAGGGCTTCATGAACTCCTCGTTCTGAATGTTCCAGCTTGCGCCCACCGACCATAGCGGACGGCGGCGGAACTTCGGGTCGGTGCCAAAGAGGTCGGTATTGTCCACACGGTAGGAAGCGAAAAGGCTGTAGAGCTTGTTATACACGTAGTTGGCCGTAAAATAGTAGGAGTAGTAGCGGTGGAGCACATCGCTCGTGTCGAAGTCGGTCAGCGCACAGCTGGGGGTATAGTTCGAGCCAAGCACGCCTACGGTGGGGTTGTTGAGGAAAGCCCAATCGGTCTGCAAGTTCTGATTGGTCTGTGTCTGATGGTTGTATCCGTAAAGCAGGTTGTCGTCAGTCTTGGTGTGGGTCTGGCGGTATTCGAAGCCGGCCAACACGTCGACGGCATGCTTGCCGAACTCATGTGCATACTGCGTCTGGGCGCGGAAGGTGTAGAACTGGCTCGACGTGTTGTACGTCTGGAGCAGGTCGCCGTCGGGCACGGCGTGATTGATTATGTCGCGAGTTACCTCCATCATGCCCAGATTGGGGTCGAACCAATCGGTATTCGGGTCGCTGAAAGCTGCATCCCAGTCAAAGTTCGGGTCGTCCACCCACTCTGTCACCTGTGTTGTGTGCGTGTAGAGGTTATAGAGGCTGCGCATGTAGTGCGACTCCTTGTTGTAGCGCGTTTGCGAGCGGGAGTTGATGTCCTCATACTGGAACTGGGCCGAAGCCGTCCATCCCTCGACCGGCAGATGGAAGAGCGTCTTCACGTGGGCACGGATGTTGGAGTAGCGATACTTGTTGAAGTTGTAGTTCATCTCCTCCGCGAGGTTGTAGGTCGGGTCTTTCAGGCCATAGTCGGCATTGCTGAAAGCCGATTCGCCGGGATAGACATCGGCCTCCATGCGGGCCAGCGAGCCGTCGTCGTTGTACATGCTCTCGTAGGCCATGAAGGAGTTGATTTGGTTGTACGAGGTGTAGGCATGGCTGGTTGAGCGGTTGTTGAGCACGTTGACACCAAACGACAAGTCCCACCACTTATTGACTTCCAAGTCGCCATTGTAGGAGAAAGAGAACGAGTCGTCACTCTCTTTCTTCACGCCACGGTTGCCTCCGCTGTAGTTGGCCACGATGCTCGAACTGAGCTTATTGCCCTTCACGCGGATGCCCAGGTTGTATTGCTGGGTAATTTGGGTGCGATCGTGCGCGTCGCGCCATTCCTTGCGGTAGTCGTTCCGGCTCAAGCGGTCGAGCGTGGCGTTGAGGTCGGCATCGCTCAGCGTACCCTCGTGGTTCCGGAGCAAAAGGCGCATCACCTGCGACTGAGTATAGATGCGCCCGCCGTTCATCGCGTCGAGCTGTTGTTGGATGAGGTCGGAGTCTTCATTGAGCATGGCGTTGAAGTTGTTCTTCTCCAACTGGATGATGTCGGCAGCCGAAGCCCAGTTGTAGTTGCTGTAATCCTGCTTTTCGCTGATGACGAGGTCGGCATTGAAGTCGATGGAGAGGCGGTCTTCCTTGGCACGCTTGGTGGTGATGACGATGACGCCGTTTGAGGCCCGCGCGCCATAGATGGCAGCCGCAGCGGCATCTTTCAGCACGGTGATGTTCTCCACGTCATAGGGGTTGACGCTCTCCAATCCGCCCTCGATGGGCAATCCGTCCACCACGACCAGCGGGCTCCGCTTGGCATTGAACGTACCCACGCCGCGGATGGTGATGGCATCCTCGCCCGTGGCCGTCTGGCTGTCGGTGCGCACCGTCACCATGCCCGGAATCTTACCTTCCAGGTTGCTGGTGATGTCGCCCGTATAGCGTTTGTCCATGTCCTTGGCCGTAAGCGTCTGATACGAACCGGTGGCGTTCTCGCGCTTGATGTTCTGATAACCGGTCACAACGACTTCTTCCATCAGGTTCTCCTGCGGCTTCATGGTGACTTGTATGTACTTGGTTTTCGAGGTGACTTTCATCGTCACGCTTTCCATGCCGATATAAGAGATGACCAACGTGGGGTTCTTCACTCCGGCAATGAACGAGAAGTTGCCGTTCACATCCGTGATGGCTCCGGTCTGCGTGCCCTCGACGCGCACCGTGGCACCGGGAAGCGGCTCGCCGTTCTCATCGAGCACCACGCCCACGAGGCTCCGTTGCTCGATGCTCCTTATCTCCTTTGCGACCGAATCGCCGGCCTTCACTTGGGCTTGCACCGGCAGTGCCATGACGCCCAAGCCCAAACATAAACAGGTTAATGGTTTCATTGATATTTGATATTAACGTTATGGAATTTTGTTCTCGCGGTTTGTCATCGCAAAGAAACACAAAAAACCACCGCACGGGAAACCTGTTTTTTATGGATGCGTAAAATTTGACGGATACGGAAAAGTTTCTGTATCAGTGCCTATACTTCCTTCAACTTCGAGCGGTAACGGGCGGGAGTCATGCCCGTGGTAGATTGGAAAAGCGTGTAAAAGGTGGAGAGCGAACTGAAGCCCACGTCGACGGAAATCTGCTTCAACGGCTTGTCGGAAGAGAGGTCGGACAGCTCGGCCACGGCCTGACGGATGCGATAGCCGTTGACCACCTGGGTGAAGGTTTTGCCCGTCGACTCGTTGATGGCCTTCGACAGATAGGTGCGGTTGGTGCCCAAGGCTTCGGCCACGGCACCCACGGTCAGCGTGGGGTCGGTGAAGAGGCGTCGTTCCACCATCAGGGCCGTAAACCGGCTCATGAGGTCGTTCTGCTTGTCGGTCGAGAGAGGTGCCGGGGCCGGTTGAGAGGCATCGGCGCGCAGGGACTCCAACTGTTGCAACAGGGCCTGCTCGCGTTGCAGCTGCTCGCGGTTCTGCGTCACGATGGCCTTGTAGAGACGATTTTTCTTCTTGTACGAATACCAGGCCATGCCCAAGGCCACAAACAGGACGGCCAGCCCGGCGCTCAGGAGGGCAATCTTGTAACGGTTGTCGAGTATCTCCAGCCGCTGGCGGTCAATCTGCTGCTCGCGGGAGTAGATGTCGTGCTCGATGCGCGTTTCCTGCGTGGCCCGCTCGCGCACGGCATCGAAATGACGCTCCAGGTTGTCCTCGTAGGCATAGGCGTAGCGCAGGGCATCGTCGTAACGCTTCGCCCGGCGATAGCACAACGAAAGTTCCTTCATCAGTTGGGCGCGATGGAGCGGTTTTCCTACCGTATCGGCTCCGGTCACTCCGTATTCGAGCACGTTGATGGCCGAATTCAGGTGGCCGTCGGCACGGAGCAGACGGGCATAGGCCAGATAGACGGCCGTCACCGTGGAGCCGGTGGCCGTGCCGAAACACTCCATGGCACGCGCATAGTTGTGGTACGCGTGCAAAGTATCCCCCTCGCGTTCGCACAGACGGGCACGCAGCAGATAGAGGTCGGAAAGGCCCTCGAATCCGCCTTGCTCATACATCCGGCCGAGGGCATCGACGGCCTTCCGGGCACGGGTGGTGAGCGAATCGGACATCAGATAGTAATGGGCCGCGTGCATCGTGCCGTAGAACAGCGGCACAGGCTCGTCATCCTCGCGGGCTATGCGGATGGCCTCCTCGGCATATTGCAGTCCGGAGGCGTCACGTTGCATGTAATAGGCGCCCGAAAGATTGGCCAGCAGAATGGCATACTGACGGCGGTCGTCCACGGTCCGCGCCTCGCCGAGCGCACGGAAGTAACAGGAAATGGCCGTATAGACATCGGAGTTGATAAACAGGGCGTAGTTGCCGAAGCCGTTGTATATGTACATCAGCGCCCCGTGGTCGTCCGCGCGTTCGGCCATGACCCGCGCCTGCTCCAGGTGGGCATAGCTTGCGGTGGCGTTGCGCGTGTCGGTGTCAGCCAGGGCCACAATGATGTGTCCCCACAGCGTGCAAAAGTCGGCCTCCTTCCCTCCCCGCTCGCCCAAGGAGAGCAACCGCAGCCCGTATTTCCGCGCCTCGTCGTAGTCGGCATGATGCAGCAGATGAAGCCCCATGGCCCGGAGCGCCCCGGCATTGTCGGGGTCGGCGCGCAACGTTTGCAGATAAGGCTGCAGGGTATCGCCATCGGCCTCACCGGCGCAAAAGGCGGTGCCCGACACGCCCGTCGGCAGCAGCAAAATCAGGATTATGATGAATCGGATAAATGTCATGTCAATTGCTTCGATGACGCAAAGTAACAAAAAATTCCTCCATACTGGGCAAGAGTCGCGCGCCAAAATGAAGCGCCGGACGCGGAAACATGGCCGCCCGCGAGCCGGCATATGAACGCTCGCGAGCCGACATATGGACGCTCAGGTCCGTGCATATCGACGGACAAGCACGCCCGACCGGCACCCGGCGGAAAGGGATGTGCAGAGGAATATTCCGACATCGGTTTGCTCCGGATGAAAAATTTAACAGCCTGAGGATGCGGATATTTCCCCGACATTCGCTATCTTCACCACGGGAAATCCGTTCGTCAGCAAGCATGACGAAGAACGATAACTCTCTCGCCCCACAGCCGATGTCAAAAATAACCATAAGCACATACAGCCGGAGCCGCGACATTCCGCCCGAGGTGGCAGGCGACAACCTGTTTCACTCGCGGGAATTGTTCACCATCTGCGAACGCACGCCGGGATACACCCCCCTGCTGTTCGTCGCGTGGCGCGACGGGAAAGCCGTGGGCAAACTGCTGGGCGTCATCCGCAAGAGCATCCGCCTTTTTCCGCCGTCGCTCATCCGCCGCTGCGAGGTGTACGGCACGGGCGAATATGCTCCCGGCGAACATGCCGAAAGCCTCTTCCGCCTGCTGCTCGGCGAGCTGACCCGGACGGCGCTGAGCCGCTGTTTCCTCATCGAGTTCCGCAACCTGTCCAACCCGTTGTTCGCCTACCGCGAGTTCCGCCAGAACAAGTACTTCCCCATCAACTGGCTGCGCATCCACAACTCGCTCCACAGCAAACCGCCCATGGAGCGGATGAGCGCGTCGCGCCGACGGCAGATAAAACGCGCGCTGGCCTGCGGGGCAAGCATCCATGTAGCCCGAAGCACGGAAGAGGTGCAGGAGTTCTTCCATCTGCTGCGGAAGTATTACGCCTCCAAGATACGCAAACACTTTCCGGGCATGAATTTCTTCCTGCAACTCGTGCGGGAGTATCCCGACCGGGAAATCGGGCGCATATATATAATAAGGTATAAGGAAAAGGTCATCGGGGGCTCCGTGTGTGTGTTTTCGGGCGGGAACGCCTATCTGTGGTTCTCGGCGGGCCTGCGCAAGAGCTATCCGCGCCAATGCCCCGGAGTGCTTGCCGTTTGGGCCGCCATCGACTACGCCTACCGGCACGGTTATGACCACATCGAGTTCATGGACGTGGGCCTCCCCTTCCAGCAATACGGCTACCGCAATTTCATCCTGCGCTTCGGCGGCATCCAGTATGGCACCCGGCGATGGTTCCGCTTCCGGTGGAATTGGCTTAACCGCCTGATAACCCGATTCTACATCTGAACACGACCTTTCATCCGGCCACACTGCAAAATAATTGCGGAAATATTTCCGTATTCAATTCAAAAGCACTACTTTTATGCCAATTTAAACACCAATAGTATTTAACTAAAACGAAGCATCATGAAAATTTCACACATTGAGCATCTGGGCATAGCCGTCAACAGCATTGAGGAAGCCCTGCCATATTACGAAAACGTACTGGGCCTGAAATGTTACAACATCGAGACCGTGGAAGACCAGAAGGTCAAGACCGCCTTCCTGAAAGTGGGCGACACCAAGATTGAACTGCTTGAGCCCACGTGCCCCGAAAGCACCATCGCCAAGTTCATCGAGAAGAAAGGCGTGGGCGTACACCACGTGGCTTTCGCCATCGAAGACGGTGTGGCCAACGCGCTGGCCGAAGCCGAAGAAAAGGGCATCCGCCTCATCGACAAAGCCCCCCGCAAAGGTGCAGAAAACCTGAACATCGCCTTCCTGCACCCGAAGTCGACCCTTGGCGTACTGACCGAGCTCTGTGAGAAATAAAAACAACAAATATATTTTAATCATAATAACCTAGACAGAATTAACACTGCTATGAGTAAACAATTGGAAAAAATCAAAGAACTTGTTGAACTCCGTGTCCAAGCCCGCATGGGCGGCGGCGAGAAAGCCATCGGCAAACAACATGACAAAGGCAAGTACACCGCACGCGAACGCATCGCCATGTTACTGGACGAAGGCAGTTTTGAGGAACTGGACATGTTCGTGCGCCACAGATGTACCAACTTCGGCCAAGAAAAGAAATCATTCCCCGGCGACGGAGTGGTGACCGGCTACGGCACAATAGACGGCCGCCTGGTGTATGTGTTTGCCCAGGACTTCACCGTATTCGGCGGTTCGCTGTCCGAAACGATGGCGCAAAAGATATGTAAAGTGATGGACCTGGCCATGAAAATGGGCGCTCCGGTCATCGGAATCAACGACTCTGGCGGTGCACGTATTCAGGAAGGTATCAATGCCTTGGCCGGATATGCCGAAATCTTCCAGCGCAACATTCTGGCATCGGGCGTCATCCCGCAAATATCGGGCATCTTCGGCCCGTGCGCCGGCGGCGCCGTTTACTCTCCGGCACTGACCGACTTCACGCTGATGATGGAAGGCACCTCCTATATGTTCCTCACCGGACCGAAAGTGGTGAAAACCGTCACGGGCGAAGATGTGAGCCAGGAAGACCTCGGTGGCGCCAGCGTTCACTCCACCAAGTCGGGCGTTACCCACTTCACCGCAGAGACCGAAGAAGAGGGTTTGGCCCTGATTCGCAAACTGCTCAGCTACATTCCCCAGAACAACATGGAGGAAGCTCCCTACGTGGAATGCACCGACCCCATCGACCGCATGGAGGATTCGCTGAACGAAATCATCCCCGACAACCCCAATAAGGCATACGACATGTATGAAGTCATCAGTGCCATCGTTGACAACGGCGAGTTCCTGGAAGTGCAAAAGCACTATGCAACCAACATCATCATCGGTTTCGCGCGGTTCAATGGTCAGTCGGTAGGCATCGTGGCCAACCAGCCCTGCCGCTATGCCGGCGTGTTGGACTGCAACGCTTCCCGCAAGGGCGCGCGCTTCGTCCGCTTCTGCGACGCATTCAACATCCCCATCGTGTCGCTCGTAGACGTGCCGGGCTTCCTCCCGGGCACAGGCCAGGAATACAACGGTGTCATCCTCCACGGCGCCAAGTTGCTCTATGCTTACGGTGAAGCCACAGTGCCCAAAGTAACCGTCACCCTGCGCAAGTCTTACGGCGGTTCGCACATCGTGATGAGCTGCAAGCAGCTCCGTGGCGACATGAACTACGCTTGGCCGTCGGCCGAAATCGCCGTAATGGGCGGTGCCGGAGCCGTAGAGGTGCTCTATGCCAAGGAAGCCAAGGAAGCTGCCGACCCGAAAGCATTCATGGCCGAGAAAGAAGCCGAATACACCAAGCTGTTTGCCAACCCGTACAATGCAGCCAAATACGGCTATATTGACGATGTCATCGAACCGCGCAACACGCGTTTCCGCATCATCCGCGCATTGGCACAGTTGCAAACCAAGAAAGTTGTCAACCCCGCCAAGAAGCATGGCAACATCCCTCTGTAATTTCCAACCGATACTTTAGTTTAGCATGCTACGATATGAATAAGCTCAAGATGTTCCTTTTTGGTCTGCTGCTTGCCACAGGATTGGCTTCCTGCACCCGGCAAGACGGCACGGCAAAAATCCTTATCAACGAAGTACTGACCAACAATGTGACCAACTTCCAGGATGATTACGGCATTCATAGTGCATGGATTGAAGTATTCAACAAATCATACAACAGCGTGAACCTGGCAGGTTACTTCCTGAAGGTAAGCAACCAACCGGGCGACACGATCACCTATATTGTCCCGAAAGGAGACGTGCTGACCAAGGTATCGCCTCGCCAGCACGCCCTTTTCTGGGCAGACGGAAAGCCAAACAGAGGCACATTCCACACCAACTTCACACTCAACACGACACAACCCTGTTGGGTGGGACTGTATGACTCCGGCAAGAAGTTACTGGACGAGATTGTCGTCCCCGTACTGAACCCCGACGAATCATACGCACGTGTTCAAGACGCATCCAAAGATTGGGAAATAAAGAGCGGGAGCAAAACAAAATACGTCACTCCGAGCACCAACAACCAGACCATTGAAAGGAATGAAAAGGTCGAAAAGTTCGAGGTGCACGACAGTAGCGGCATAGGCATGTCGCTCACCGCCATGCTGGTCGTGTTCTGCGGACTCATCCTCCTGTACATCTTTTTCCGCATCTTGGGAAAAGCCGTCTTCAACAAAAGCAAACCCGTAAAACAACCCGTAAACATGAAACAAGAAGAAAACACGAACAAAAGCGCCGAGGAAGTATTTGCAGCCATCGCCATGGCTCTGCACGAGGAATTGGGAGGTGTGCACGACATCGAGTCGAACAAGCTCACCATCCGTCGCGTACACACACCGTGGAGCGACAAATACAATGCCTTGCGCGTCATTCCCCGTAAAAACAGTTAAACAACCAACCGTATCATTTTTAAGCAACATAATCATGAAAGAATATAAATATATCATCAACGGCAAAGAATACAAAGTAAACATCGGCGACATCGAAGGCAACATCGCCAACGTGGAAGTCAACGGACAAGCCTACAAAGTGGAAATGGAGAAGAAGGCCGAGGCTCCCAAACCCGTAGTGCGCCCCGTCGCAAAACCGGCGGCAGCTCCGGCCGGCCCGGCAGCTCCGCAACCGGCGGCAGCTCCGGCAGCAGGCAACGCATCCGGCAAAGGCGTGAAGTCACCCCTCCCCGGTGTAATCCTCGATGTCAAAGTGCAGGTAGGCGACGAGGTGAAGAAAGGACAGACCGTTGTCATCCTCGAAGCCATGAAAATGGAAAACAACATCAATGCCGACCGTGACGGCAAAATCACAGCCATCAACGTTAAGCAAGGCGATTCCGTTCTTGAAGGTACCGACCTTGTCGTCATAGGATAAAAACCACGACTTATGGGAGAATTTGCCTCATTCATAGCTAACAACCTGGCAGACTTCTGGACCTACACAGGATTTTGCAATGCCACGCCCGGACACTTGGTCATGATCCTGGTAGGACTGTTCTTCATCTACCTCGCCATCGCCAAGGAGTTTGAGCCCATGCTGTTAATCCCCATCGGGTTCGGCATTCTCATCGGCAACATCCCCTTCAACACCGAAGCCGGACTGATGGTGGGAATCTATGAAGAAGGCTCCGTGTTGAACATCCTGTATCAGGGGGTAACGTCCGGATGGTATCCGCCGCTCATCTTTTTGGGCATCGGTGCCATGACCGACTTCTCGGCCTTGATATCCAATCCGAAGTTGCTGCTCATCGGAGCGGCTGCCCAGTTTGGAATCTTCGGCGCATATATGATTGCGCTGGAGATGGGATTCAACCCCATGCAGGCAGGCGCCATCGGCATCATCGGAGGAGCAGACGGACCTACGGCCATCTTCCTGTCCTCGAAGCTCGCTCCCAACCTGATGGGAGCCATCGCCGTATCGGCCTACTCCTACATGGCCCTTGTCCCGGTGATACAACCTCCCATCATGCGACTGCTCACCACGAAGAAAGAGCGCGTCATGCGCATGGCGCCTCCCCGGCGAGTGTCGCACACGGAAAAAGTCATGTTCCCCATCGTGGGACTCCTGCTCACCTGCTTCCTGGTGCCGTCGGGCCTGCCCCTTCTGGGCATGCTGTTCTTTGGCAACCTGCTGAAAGAGAGCGGCGTGACGCGTCGTCTGGCCGAGACAGCCAGAGGCCCGCTGATTGACACCATCACCATGCTGCTGGGACTGACCGTGGGCGCATCGACACAGGCATCCGAGTTCCTGACGTGGGATTCCATCAAAATCTTCATGCTGGGAGCGTTGTCCTTCATCATTGCCACGGCATCGGGAGTGCTGTTCGTAAAGATATTCAACCTGATACTTCCGAAGCACAAACGCATCAATCCGCTCATCGGCAATGCCGGCGTGTCGGCCGTGCCCGACTCGGCACGCATCTCGCAGATTCTCGGTCTGGAATACGATCCCACCAACTATCTGCTGATGCACGCCATGGGCCCGAACGTTGCCGGCGTAATCGGCTCGGCCGTGGCTGCGGGTATCCTGCTGGGCTTCCTGATGTAAGGCGTCCCGACCTTGCACGGACAAACACAAAGAGAGGACGCAACGTCGACGGAGATTGTCACACTCCGGACGTTGCGTCCTCTCTTTTTTCATGTTAACTTCAGCCGCGAGCGAAGATATGCACGCTCACGAGCCGGCATATGGGCGCTCGCGAGCAGAGATATGGACGCCCGCAAGCGCGAATATGGAGCGTCAACCGGCCGTCAGACAAGGGTCAACGCACGATACGGTTGTCGGCATCGGGGAACGCGACTTTCGGTTTGAAGGTCTTGGCTTCCTCAAAATCCATCAGGGCATACGACATGATTATCACCACATCGCCCACCTGGACCTTGCGCGCTGCGGCCCCGTTCAGGCAGACACAGCCCGAGCCGCGCTCGCCTTTGATGATATAGGTTTCAAAGCGTTCGCCGTTGTTATTGTCGACTATCGCCACTTTCTCACCGGCTATCATGCCGACCTCGTCCATCAAATCTTCATCAAGCGTAATGCTGCCCATGTAGTTCAAGTTGGCTTCCGTCACGCGCACGCAATGAAGTTTCGACTTCAATACTTCAATCATCATAATCCTACGCTTTACTTGATGCTCTCCTTATACTTTATATTATCAATCAGGCGCACATCGCCACAGTACACCGTGATGCAACCCACGATGTAATCCGTGTCATCCCATGACGACACGGCCTGCAACGTGCGTCCGTCCACAATCTCGAAATACTCCAGACGCAAGCCATCGACTGCGGCGATGCTCTCTTCCACGAAACGTTTGGTCTCGGCCAATGTATGGTCGCGCGCAAAATCCAGACTGCGGAAAAGCGCGCGCGAAATGTTCAACGCCGTGGCGCGTTCGGCCTCCGAGAGACGCGCGTTCCGGCTGCTGAGCGCCAAACCGTCGGCCTCGCGCACGATGGGACAGCCCACAATCTCCAGCGGGTAATGCATCTGGCGCACCATCTCGCGAATGATGGCCAACTGTTGGAAATCCTTCTCGCCGAAATAGGCACGGTCGGGCTTCACAGCATCAAACAGTTTGCTCACAATCTGGCAAACGCCATTGAAGTGACCGGGACGGTGAATGCCTTCCATCACCGTGTCGAGCGGCGCATAACTGAACCGCCGCGTGTCAGCCTCCGGATACATTTCCTCGACCGACGGCGCAAAGACGAACGCCGCTCCCTCGCCCTCCAGCAGCCTGCAATCGGCCTCCAGCGTGCGAGGATATTTCAACAAGTCATTTTGGTCGTTAAACTGTGTGGGATTCACAAAGACACTTACCACCGCCACGTCGTTCTCGGCCACGCAGCGTTTCACCAGCGAAGCATGTCCCGCATGAAGAGCTCCCATCGTAGGTACCAACCCGATTGTCTTACCTTGCGCTCTCATTGCGTTCAATGCAGCCTGCAATTCTTGAATAGTGTGTACTAGTTTCATTTCTAACTTATTAGCTTTATCGGCCTTCACTTTGAAAGTCGGTGCAAAGTTACATTGATTTGACGAACTGACAATAAAAGCAATATGTATTTTCCACACTTTCTCCTATGCGACAGGAAGTTGCGCGCCGAAACGACATCCTCCGGACGCCTCAAACCGACACCTGCCGACCGAGACAAGGCCACCGGTAAAGACATAAAAAGAAGAGACAGAAGACAGATTTCCGGCAAAATAAAGCCCGGAGAGAACACGCCGGGAAGGCAGAAAATGTAAGCTTTTTACCTTAAAAAAGAATAATAATAAATAGGTGCCGACCTTGCGGGGCCATATTTTTTGTACCTTTGCAAATAGATTTATGACTAAGGAAAACGAAACATGAAGGCTAAAAAAGTTTTATTTATCACTCAGGAAATCACCCCATACGTACCTAAATCCCCATTATCCGTAGCCGGACGGGAGTTGCCACAATACATTCAGGAGCAAGGCCGGGAAATCCGAACCTTCATGCCGAAATGGGGAAACATCAATGAGCGAAGAAACCAACTTCACGAAGTTATCCGCCTTTCGGGCATGAATCTGATTATCGATGACACCGACCACCCGCTAATCATCAAAGTGGCTTCCATACAAGCGGCACGGATGCAGGTCTATTTTATTGACAACGATGACTATTTCCTCCACCGCCAAATGGTTGCCGACGAAAACGGAAACGAATATGACGACAACGACGAACGTGCCATCTTCTATGCCCGCGGCGTATTGGAAACGGTGAAAAAACTTCGTTGGTGTCCGGACATCATTCATTGCCACAGCTGGATGAGCGCCTTCGCCGCCATGTATATAAAAAAGGCGTACAACGACGAACCGTCATTCCGCGATTCGAAAATCATCTATTCGACCTATGGCAACGACTTCCAACACCCCATCGCCGCAGGCTTGGGCGCACGCGCCATGCTGAAAGGGCTGGAACAGAAAGAACTCGACACGCTCAACGGTGTCAAGTCATGTCTCGACCTGGAAAAGATGGCCATCGCCTATTCCGACGGTCTGGTCATGAACAGCGAGAACAGCAACCCCGAACTGGCCGAATACGCCCGAAACCTGAGCATCCCCGTGCTGGATTACCAGAGCGATGAAGCCGCGTTCAAGGAAGCATGCAACAACTTCTATGATGAAGTGTGGGGCTCAGACAAAGAATAAAGAATCACAACCCAACCAATAACTGCTAGCGCAACAACTGACATGAAAATCAGTAGCATCATCAGCAGGGCGATACTTCCATCCCTGCTTCTTTTCGCCGCATGCGACGACAACACATCCAATCTGGGTGTTGAAGTCATGCCCGACGGCGACTTTACCCTCAGCACTCAGACCGATTACCCGGTAGAGATAGGCTCCATGAAGGTGGACAAGATATTGGCCCGCACCACGACGGCCTATTTGGGCAAATATACGGACCCTTATACAGAAACCAGGTTTGAGGCGGACTTCCTCACGGAGTTCTACTGTCCCGAAAACTTCAAGTTCCCCGACAAGGAACTGCTGGAAGACCCCGCCAATCCCGAAGCACGCTCCGTGGAGCTGAACCTGTATTACTCTACCTACTTCGGCGACTCGCTGGCCGCTCAGAAACTGGCCGTGCACGAACTGACCAAAGTGCTCGAGGCCGACGAGACTTACTACACCAACCTCAATCCCGATGAATTCTATAACCCAAAGGCAAAACCGCTGTGCGAACAAGCATACACGGCCATTGACATGATACACGGCGACTCGCTGTTCGATGCCAACGGGGTGCACATGCTCACCATTCCCCTGCCCAAAAGCTTCGGCGACCGCATCGTAAAAGCCTACTACGACAATCCCGACCACTTCAAGAACTCCGAAGAGTTCATACGCAACGTGTTCCCGGGCTTTTACGTGAAGCATACGCAAGGCGACGGCGCCGTGTTGAACATCAACTATGTATATCTGGACATTTACTTCGACTATAAAGTGGAAAGCTCCAGCGGAAAGGTCGACTCGCTCGTGACCGCCTACACCCAGTTCATTGCCACCCCCGAAGTGGTGCAGGAAAACCGTTTCCAGATGGACAACATCGACCAACTGCTCAACAGCGAGGACGATGTGGCCTATGTGCTCACTCCGGCCGGCGTATTCCCCGAAGTCACTCTGCCCATCGACGACATATCGCTCAACGACACCATCAATTCGGCCACGCTGACGGTATACCGCAAGAACAACCTCAACGAATCTGCTTACCAAATGGGCACACCCGCCGAGCTGCTGATGGTGCGCAAATGCGACTTGGACAGCTTCTTTGAGGAGCAAAAAGTGCCCGACAACCAAACGTCGTACATTGCTTACTTCTCAAACAACCAATACACCTACTCCAACATCACCGCACTGGTGAACACGTTGCGCCGGCAACGTCGCGACAATCCCGACTACGATGACGACCCCGATTGGAACAAAGTGGTGCTGGTGCCCATCACGGAAGTGACGCAAAGTTCAGGCAGTTCAACCGTCGTAGTGCGCGTATTGCACGACTTGGGACTGAACTTCATGAAGCTAAAATCCGACGATATCAAACTCAGCGTCATCTACAGCAAATATCAGGACGCGCAATAAGAACATACATCAAGCATAAGCCGACGCGGACATATCGGAACCTATCCCCCCCGATATGTCCGCGTTGCTTTTGAAAAACCATGGAATATATAAGCGCTATCCCAAAGCCTTTTCTTACATTTGCATCCAACATTATACACATAACATCCTATCATATCATGAACAAGACGCATATTGCAATGATGTCTGCCGCCATGCTGATTGCCTCGTGCACAGGTGGCACCGACACACAAGCCGATGGCACCGTCATCGGCCGTCAGGAAATCACAGTCGAAGGCGGAAGACTCACCCCCGAAGCGCTATGGGCCATGGGACGGATTGGCAGCGCGGCCATATCGCCCGACGCCCAGAAGGTTGCCTACACCGTATCCTATTACAGCGTGCCCGAGAACCGCAGCCACAACGTCATCTATCTGATGAATGCCGACGGCAGCGGAAACACCTTGCTGACCCAAGGCGCGGGAAACGAAGGCAGTCCGTGCTGGATTAAAGGTGGTGCCAAACTGGCCTACCTGAGCGCAGCCAACGGCAAAAGCGAAGTGTGGGAAATGAACCCCGACGGCACAGGCCGCACCATGATTGCATCCTATGACGGGGGCGACATCGAAGGATTCGCATTCTCGCCCGATGAGAAGAAACTGCTTTTCATCGCACAAGTAAAGTATGGACAGACGACGGCCGACATCTATCCCGACCTTCCTTTGGCCAGCGGCCGCATCGTGAACGACCTCATGTATAAGCATTGGGACGAATGGGTCAGCAGCATACCCCATCCCTTCGTGGCCGATTTCGACGGGAAAGCCATCAGCGGCGTGACCGATCTGTTGGAAGGCGAACCCTACGAATCACCCATGAAACCCTTCGGAGGCATTGAGCAACTGGCGTGGAGTCCCGACTCGAAAACCATAGCCTACACCTGCCGCAAGAAAACGGGCAAGGCTTATGCACTCTCGACCGACTCGGACATATACCTCTATGATATAGCCACACGCAAGACCGTCAACCTCTGCAAAGCCGAGGGAGAAGCCGACCAAAACATGGGCTACGACACCAACCCGCAGTTCTCGCCCGACGGACAATACGTGGCCTGGCAAAGCATGGCCCGCGACGGATATGAAAGCGACCGCAACCGCCTGTGCACATACAACTTGGCAGACGGGACAAAGCGTTATGTCACAGAAAGTTTCGATTCGGGCGTAGACTCCTATTGCTGGGGCAGCGATTCGCGCTCGCTCTACTTCACCGGCGTGTGGCATGCCACCAAGATGGTCTACAGCACCGACCTCGAAGGCAACGTAAAGAAGCTGACCGAAGGCACTTACGACTACGAAGGCGTCAGCCTCATGGGCAACCGCCTGCTCTGCAAACGCCACTCGATGAGCACACCGGACGACCTTTATGCCATCAATCCCGAAAACGGGGAAGTCGCCCAACTCACCCGGGAAAACAAGCACATACTCGACCAAATCGAAATGGGCCGCGTGGAAGAACGCTGGATGAAAACCACCGACGGCAAAGAGATGCTCGTATGGATTATCTATCCGCCGCAGTTCGACCCGGCAAAGAAATACCCCACCCTGCTCTACTGCGAAGGCGGACCGCAAAGTCCCGTCAGCCAGTTCTGGAGTTATCGCTGGAACTTCCAAATGATGGCTGCCAACGACTATATCATCGTGGCCCCCAACCGGCGCGGCCTGCCCGGATTCGGTTCCGAATGGCTTGAAGAAATCAGCGGCGATTACGGAGGCCAATGCATGAAAGACTATCTGACGGCCATCGACACATTCGCAAGCGAGCCCTTCGTCGACCGCGACCACTTGGGCTGCGTGGGCGCCAGCTTCGGCGGATTCTCGGTGTATTGGCTGGCCGGCCATCACGACGGCCGTTTCAAAGCCTTCATTGCCCACGACGGCATCTTCAACATCGAGCAACAATATCTTGAAACCGAGGAAATGTGGTTTGCCAACTGGGACATGGGCGGCGCTTACTGGGACCGCTCGAACGCCGTTGCCCAACGCACCTTTGCCAACTCGCCGCACAAGTTTGTCGACCGTTGGGACACGCCCATCCTTTGCATCCACGGCGAGAAAGACTACCGCATACTGGCCTCGCAAGGCATGTCGGCTTTCAATGCGGCCATCCTGCGCGGCATCCCCGCCCAGTTGCTCATCTATCCCGATGAAAACCACTGGGTGCTGCGTCCGCAAAACGGCATCCTGTGGCAACGCACCTTCTTCGCCTGGCTCGACCGCTGGCTGAAAGAATAAACCACCTGCATACTATCAACAAAGCCGGGAACAGGGGCGTGTAATTCCCTTGTTCCCGGCTTTGCTTATGACCGCACTTTCGCAACCGGCATATCCCGCCGGCACATCCATCCCCACCTTCACCGACATTGCATTGCCCCGATGCAAGCGGGAATATCAACGCGCGCAAGCGCGCATATCCACACCCGCGAGCCGACATATTGCCGCCCGCGAGCGGATATATGGACAGAAACACGGGAAAATGACAAGAAGCGCAATCGGGTGATGGTCAAGCGAATATAAAAAATATGCGGGATGGTCTTCACGACTCATCCCGCACCTCTCTTCCTATGCCCGCTATACTATCGTTATGTACCTCAATAATTCATTATCATATAAACGAGTAATCAGACCCTGACTTAAAACGGCAAATCATCCTTATCATCGGTTGCCGCAAAATCCGCCGGGGCTTCCGGCTGAGAAGGGAACGGAGCAGCCACGGAATCCTGCCGGGCAGCCGGAGCAGCCTCCGATGCAGCAGCGCCTCCGGCCACACGCTCCACTTTCCAGGCGCGTATCGAGTTGAACCAACGATCCTGCCACTGGCGGGCATCAATGTCAAACGACACGGTCAACTCCTCACCCACCTTTATGTCAAACTGCGTGATGCGGTCGGTTCCAAATACTTCGAAACACATCTTGCGCGGATATTGGTCATGGTTTTCAATAACATACTCCTGCGCCTTCCATTCATTGCCCGTGCTCTTCGACACTCCTCCTTTGGGCGGGAGTATGGCTATGATTTTTCCTGTAAATTCCATATAAACGTACGATTCATTAATTTCAATGCGCGAATGTACGCCATTCTGCGGAATTAAACGAATTTTCGGATGCTTTTTTGCACATCGGGCACCAACATTTCACTTCGCAGACATTTCACCCCGGCATTCCGCCCGCAAAGTCCGCCCACCGGAACGGCGATAAACCACCATACGCAAAAAACGTGAACTACAATATGGACGTTACACATAAATTTCGTAGTTTTGTGCCTTGTAAATAGAACCATCAAAACAACGCATCAATATGAATTTCATTGTATCCAGCACAACCTTGCTGAGTCACTTGCAGGCCATCAGCCGTGTCATAAACTCAAAGAATACCCTGCCCATCATGGACTGTTTTCTTTTCGACATTCAGAAAGACAAACTTTTCATTACGGCATCAGACACCGAAACCACCATGGTCACTTCGCTCGAACTAACCAGCAGTGACAGCGACGGGAGTCTGGCCATCACAGCCCGCACGCTGTTGGAAGCCATGAAGGAAATACCCGAACAGCCGTTGACGTTCAACTTCGACCCGGCAACGATGGAAATCACCGTGAAATACATGAACGGCCAATACACAGTGATAGGCCAAAACCCGTCGGAATACCCGCAACCTGCCGTGTTGGGCGAAAACGCCGTGCACGTGGATATGCCTGCCAACGGATTGCTCGACGGCATCAACCGCACCATCTTTGCCACAGCCGACGACGAGCTCCGCCCGGTGATGAACGGCATCTATTTCGACATCACGCCCGACGACATCACTCTCGTTGCCTCCGACGGCCACAAACTGGTGCGCAACAAGATTCTGACGGTCAAAGGCAGTGAAAAGGCCGCCTTCATACTCCCCAAGAAACCGGCCAACTTACTGAAAAACATCCTGACAAAGGAAGAAGGCACGGTGGCCATCGACTTCGACGAGCGCAACGCCATCATCACGTTGGAGAAATATCGCATGGTGTGCCGTCTCATCGAAGGCCGCTATCCCAATTACAATTCCGTCATTCCTCAAAACAACCCATACACCGTCACCATCGACCGTGCAATCTTGCTGAGCGCATTGCGCCGCGTGTCGGTATTCTCCTCACAATCGAGCAGCTTGGTTAAGCTTCGCCTGGACCAGAACGAACTGCACATCTCAACCCAAGACATCGACTTCTCAACCTCGGCCGAGGAACGTCTGAATTGCGACTACGAAGGAGCCGCCATGAACATTGGTTTCAAAGCCCCCTTCCTCATCGACATCCTGAACAACACGCCGGGACAGGACGTAACCATCGCCTTGGCCGACCCCTCGCGCGCAGGCGTCATCACTCCCGTCCAGCAAGAAGAGGGCATCGACCTGCTCATGTTGCTCATGCCCATGATGCTCAATGACTGACGACACACCTTATTATATATACACGCTAGGACACGGATTGGCCGCTTTGCACCATCCGTGTCCTAACTGCGCCTAAAAATTACTGATATGAAACTAAACCTGAAGAATCCCATCATCTTCTTCGACCTGGAGACAACGGGAACCAACATAAACTCCGACCGCATTGTTGAAATCTGCTATCTGAAAATCTACCCGAACGGTAACGAAGAAAGCAAATCGATGCGCATCAATCCCGAAATGCACATCCCCGACGAGGCTTCAGCCATACACGGCATCCACGACGAGGACGTGGCCGACTGTCCGCGCTTCAAAGACGTGGCTGCCTCCATTGCCCGCGATTTCACGGGATGCGACTTGGGCGGATTCAACTCCAACCGCTTTGACATCCCCGTGCTGGCCGAAGAGTTCCTGCGTGCCGGCATCGACATCGACCTGAACCGCCGCAAGTTTGTCGACGTGCAAGTCATCTATCACAAACTGGAACAGCGCACGCTGTCGGCCGCATACAAATTCTATTGCCACAAGAATCTGGAAGACGCCCACTCCGCCGAGGCCGATACCCGTGCCACCTACGAAGTGCTCCAGGCTCAGCTCGACCATTACCCCGACGTTCTGAAAAACGACATCGCCTTCCTGTCGGAATACTCCAGTTTCAACCGCAACGTGGATTTTGCCGGACGCATGGTGTACGATGACAAAGGCGTAGAGATATTCAACTTCGGCAAATACAAAGGGATGCCCGTGGCCGAAGTGCTGCGACGCGACCCCGGCTACTACAGCTGGATTCTGCAAGGCGACTTCACGCTCAACACCAAACAGATGCTCACCAAAATACGCATACGCGAAGGCAACAAATAATTCCGCTCCATGCTCAAAGGAAAGAAAATCGTATTAGGCATTACCGGCAGCATTGCCGCCTACAAAGCCGCCTACCTCATCCGTGCCCTCATCAAGAAAGGGGCCGAGGTGCAAGTAGTCATCACGCCTGCCGGTAAAGAGTTCATCACTCCCATCACTCTTTCGGCCCTGACCAGCAAACCGGTCATCAGCGACTTTTTCTCGCAACGCGACGGCACGTGGCACAGCCATGTGGACCTGGGCCTGTGGGCCGACGCCATGGTCATCGCTCCGGCCACCGCCTCCACCATCGGCAAGATGGCCAACGGCGTGGCCGACAACATGCTCATCACCACCTATCTGTCGATGAAGGCACCGGTATTTGTCGCTCCCGCCATGGACCTCGACATGTTCGCCCATCCGGCCACGCAGCGCAATCTCGACACCTTGCGCTCTTACGGCAACCACATCATCGAGCCGGGTGAGGGAGAACTGGCCAGCCATCTAGTGGGCAAGGGACGCATGGAAGAACCGGACAACATCGTCCGCATCCTGGAAGACTTCTTTGCGCAAAGCGACGAACTGGCTAAAAAAAAAGTCATAATCACCGCCGGGCCGACCTATGAAAAGATTGACCCCGTGCGCTTCATAGGCAATTACTCATCGGGCAAGATGGGCTATGCGCTGGCCGAAGATTGCGCCAACCGGGGCGCCGAGGTCGTTCTGATTAGCGGGCCTGTGCAACTTCGCACGACGCATCCCGGCATCCGCCGCATCGATGTGGAAAGTGCCGAAGAGATGTATCGGGCAGCCACGAGCGAGTTTGCCACGGCCGATGCCGCCATCCTGTGTGCCGCCGTGGCCGATTTCACTCCGGAGCAGGTGGCCGAACAGAAAATCAAACGCGAAGGCGACGGACTCACCCTGCACCTGAAACCGACACACGACATCGCGGCCGCCCTGGGCCGGATGAAACGCGACGGACAGGTACTCGTCGGGTTCGCATTGGAAACGAACGACGAAGAGTCGCACGCACAAAGCAAACTCCGCCGCAAAAATCTGGACTTCATCGTGCTCAACTCCCTGCGCGACGCCGGAGCCGGATTCCGCCACGACACCAACAAGATTACCATCATCGACGAAGAGCAAACCGTCGCCTATCCGCTGAAAAACAAAAAAGATGTAGCCGCAGACATCATCGACCGCCTGCGCCAAGAGTTTATATCATAAACGAAAAACGCATGTTACAATCGCTATTCATCCAAAACTACGCACTCATCGACACGCTGGACATCCGCTTCCGGTCGGGCTTTTCCGTCATCACCGGCGAAACGGGCGCGGGCAAGTCCATCATCCTGGGTGCCATAGGCCTGTTGCTCGGACAGCGTGCCGAAACGAAAGCCATAAAGAAAGGCGCCTCGCGCTGCATCATCGAAGCCCACTTCCAGATTGGCGACTACGGCATGGAAGACTTCTTCGAGCGCAACGACCTGCCCTACGACACCGAGTGCATCCTTCGCCGCGAAGTGATGGCCTCGGGCAAAAGCCGGGCGTTCATCAACGACACTCCCTCGCCGCTCAGCGTAATGAAAGAACTCGGCGAGATGCTCATCGACATACACTCGCAACACCAGAACCTGTTGCTCAACACCGAAGGCTTCCAGCTCGACGTGGTGGACATCATCGCCGGCAACGCCGAACTGCTGTCGCAATACAAACAGCGGTTTGCCCGATACAAGGCGTGTTGCAAGGCACTGGCCGACGCCACCGAGCAAGCCGAAAAAAACAAGGCCGACGAGGACTACATCCGCTTCCAGCTGGAACAGTTTACCGAAGCCGCGCTGAAGGAAGGCGAACAGGAGGAGCTGGAACAGGAAGCCGACATGCTGAACCATGCCGAAGAAATCAAGTCGGGATTCTACTACGTCGACAACGTGCTGGCCGGCGACGAAGGCGGCATCTTGTCCGGGCTGAAGGACATACAAAACCGTCTGCACGAACTGAACGACGTCTACCCGCCCACGCGGGAACTGTCGGAACGGTTGGAAAACTGCTACATCGACCTGAAAGATATTGAGCACGAAATCAGCTACCAGAGCGAGGAAGTGGAGTTCGACCCGCAACGGCAGGAACAGGTGAACGACCGCCTGAACCTCATCTACACCCTCCAGCAGAAACACCGGGTGAACACGCTGGCCGAACTGCTGGCCATCGAGCAATCCTATCGCGAGCGGCTGGATGCCATCACCTCGGCCGACAACCGCCTGGCCGAACTGGAGGAGCAGAAAGAGAAAGCCTTGGCCGAAGTCAACGAAATTGCCGCCCTGCTCACCCGCACACGCACCGAAGCCGCACGCAAGATTGAGCAAGGCATGAAGGAACGGCTCATCCCGCTGGGCATCCCCAACGTGCAGTTCGTCATCGAACTGACACCGCGCAAGGAACCGGACGCCTGCGGCGCCGACAACGTGGCCTTCCTCTTCTCGGCCAACAAGAACGGACAGCTGCAGAACGTGGCCGCCGTGGCCTCGGGCGGTGAAATTGCCCGCGTAATGCTGTCGGTCAAAGCCATGATTGCCGGAGCCGTGAAGCTGCCCACCATCATCTTCGACGAGATTGACACCGGCGTGTCCGGCCAGATAGCCGAACGCATGGCCCACATCATGCAGGAGATGGGCAACCGCAAACGACAAGTCATCAGCATCACCCACCTGCCGCAGATTGCCGCCCTGGGAAGCTATCACTACAAGGTGTACAAAGAGGACGACGAGCAAGGCACCACCAGCCACATCCGCCAGCTGACTCCCGACGAGCGGGTGGAAGAGATTGCCCACATGCTGAGCGGAGCCACGCTGACCGAGGCCGCCATCAACAACGCCAAAGCCCTGCTGAAGCAATGACCAACGTCCGGAGGTGGCAACGAGAATAAAAACAACAGAACACACGAACACTTACAGACAAAAACAGAATGATACAGGAACGAAGCGAAATGATATTCGGCATACGGGCCGTGATTGAGGCCCTGGAAGCCGGAAAAGACATTGACAAGATATTGGTAAAGCGCGACATGCAGGGCGAACTGTCCAAAGAGCTGTTTGCCGCACTGAAAGGACGCCTCATCCCCGTTCAGCGCGTCCCGGCGGAAAAGCTCAACCGCATCACGCGCAAAAACCATCAGGGCGTGGTGGCCTTCATGGCCGCCGTGAGCTATCAGCGGGTGGAAGACATCGTGCCCACCCTTTTCGAGGAAGGGAAAACCCCGCTGCTCGTCCTGCTCGACGGCATAACCGACGTGCGCAACTTCGGCGCCATAGCCCGTACCTGCGAATGTGCCGGAGTGGATGCCGTCATCATCCCGGCCAAAAACAGCGTCAGCGTCAACGCCGACGCCATGAAGACCTCGGCCGGAGCCCTTCACACCCTGTCCGTCTGCCGCGAGCAAAGCATACTGAGCACCATCGACTATCTGAAGGCCAGCGGATTCCACATCGTGGCCGCCACCGAAAAGGGCGATTACGCCTATACCGAGGCCCGCTATGCCGACCCCGTGTGCATCATCATGGGAGCCGAAGACACCGGCATCCCCTACGAGCACCTTGCGCAGTGCGACGAGTGGGTGAAGATACCCCAATACGGCCACATCGGTTCGCTCAACGTGTCCGTGGCGGCCGGCATCCTCATCTACGAAGCGGTGCGCCAACGCAACCTCGGTCAGTAACGAACGTAAACAACCAATCATCACATCCCTTAATCATTATGAGAACATTACTCCTCTCCGCATTTGCCTTGCTGGTCTCGCTGGCCGGCGCCCAGACACCCAAATGGGCCGACAAGGCGCGCAAAGCCGTCATCTCCGTCGTCACCTACGATAAGGACAACAAAATCATGAACACCGGCAACGGCTTCTTCGTAAAGGCCGACGGCACCGCCGTGTCCGACTACGGCCTGTTCGACGGGGCGCAACGGGCCGTGGTCATCGACTCCGACGGCAAAGAGTTTCCCGTGGACTGCATCCTGGGCGCCAACTCGATGTACGACGTCGTGAAGTTCCGCGTGAAGACCGACAAGGAGGTCGACGTCGTCACCCCGGCCTCACAACCCGCCGCCGTGGGAAGCACCGTGTTCCTGCTACCCTATGCCTCCCGAAAGGAAAACACGCTGGAGCGGGGCACGGTGGACGCCTGCACACAGGTCGAAGGCAGCTACCACTACTACACGCTCCACATGCCGACCAACGAAAAGACCGTGAGCTGCCCCATCACCAACGCCAACGGCGAAGTGCTGGGCATGATTCAGAAATCGGCCTCCGCGCAATCGGCCGACAGCTATGCGCTCGACGCCGCCTTTGCCGCCAACCTGACGCTGAACGCCCTCTCGCTGATGGACTATTCGCTCAACAGCATCGGCATCCGCAAGGGGCTCCCCGACAAGGAAGACGACGCACAGGTCTATCTCCTCATGGCCGGCAACAACCTGCAACCCGACGCCTATCTGGCTCTCATCAACGACTATGTGGCCCAGTTCCCCGACAGCCACGAGGGCTATCTGCGCCGGGCCGCCTTCTACATCGACAGGAAAGAAGAAGAACACTACAAGCAGGCCGAGGCCGACATCGAAAAGGCCATCGAGGTGTCGAGCCGGAAGGACGATGCCTGCTACAACGCCTGCAAGACCGTCTATCAGGCGGTGGCAAACGGCGTGCAACATCCGGCATGGACCATGGAAACGGCCCTGGGCTACATCGACGAAGCCATCCGGCTCAACCCGCTGCCCATCTACGTCCAGACACAAGGCGACATCTACTTCGGCATGCAGAACTATCCCAAGGCATACGAGTGTTATGACCGCGTGAACCACTCCGAACTGCGCTCGGCCGAAAGCCTCTTCAGCGCAGCCCGCACCAAGCAGCTGATGGGCGCCAACGACGAAGCCCTTGCCCTGATGGACAGCACGGTGAACTTCTTCGGCACGCTCCTCACCGAAAAGGCGGCCCCCTATGTGTTCCAACGCGCGCAGATGAAAGCCGCCATGGGCAAGTATCGCGAGGCCGTGGCCGACTATAACGAATACGAGCGGCTGGTCATCGGCAAGGCCACCGCCGAATTCTTCTACATCCGCGAGCAGGCCGAAATGCGATGCCGCCTCTACCAACAGGCGCTCAACGACATCGAGAAAGCCGTGTCGATGGCGCCCAACGAAGTGCTCTACGTTGTGGAACAGGTGGCCCTCTACACCCGCTTCAGCCAGTTTGAGAAGGCCGCCGAAGCGGCACAAAAAGGCCTGGCCCTCGCTCCGGACAACGCCGACCTGCTGCGCATGTTGGGCTTCGTGCAGATACAGCTCGGGCAGAAGGATGCCGGCAAGCAAAATCTGCTCAAGGCCAAAGAGCTGGGCGACCCGAACGCCGAAACCCTCATCGAGAAATACGCCAAGTAAATCTCCGGTCCGACGAAAAAAGCGGGCTGACAGGCAGAACCGTCCAAAAGACATTCTCCTTGTCAGCCCGTTTCACATTCCACGGAAGCATCAACCCTACGCCCCGCAACCTCCTTGAAGGCTTCTCGGAAGATACTTGAATGTTCCGTCGAAGATACTTGAATCTTCCGCCGAAGATTCTTGAATGTTCCG
>CALUJS010000004.1 GCA_944321015.1 uncultured Phocaeicola sp.
AACAATGGGCTATGGTGTAATGGTAACACTACAGATTCTGGTCCTGTCATTCTTGGTTCGAATCCAGGTAGCCCAGCAAAGTCAACGAGCCGCGAGTTTTCTCGCGGCTCGTTGACTTTTGTCGGTTTTGTCCGGCCTTTCTCTGGGGCCGATGTTTTATGAGTCAGAACAGTAATCTTTTAATTGCGTATTGGCAATCGCAGTCTTTTCATTCATATAAAATTCAGCGAATCTTACAGCTTAATAAAATTAAAAATACGGCTAATATTTATTGCTTTTTTATTTGTTTATTTATATTTTTGCACTGTTGTATAACTTTAAATATATAAAATATGGGTAAACAATTTGCTAAGACAGGTTTGCCCTCAGTTTCATTTTTGTCGCATACAGTTCTTAAAGGAGCTTGCATCAGTTGCTTTGCAGTAGCTTGGTTATCGGCAATGACAACACCAATGTATGCGCAAGTAGTTGGGAAAGAGGGAAAAACCGTGACGGGGGGGGTAAATTCCTCACCTGAGAAAGTGACCTACAGAGGTTTGGTTTATGACGATACGCTCATGCCGCTGCCTGGTGCGCATGTAAAAATCAAGGGCCAGGCAAAAGCAGGTGCTGTGACTAATGAACAAGGAGAATTTCAGCTCACATTGCCGGCGGGCAATTACACATTGGAGTTTTCTTATGTGGGCATGAAAACAGTATCGATGAAAGTCCGGCCGGGAAAATCAATACAAGTACAATTGGAGCCTGATGCACAGACCCTGAAAGAAACGGTTGTCACAGGCATTTATACCCGTAATATTGAGAGTTTTACAGGCTCGGTTTCTACTTTTACGGGAGAAGATTTGAAAGCAGTGGGTCCTCAGAATATTTTGAAGAGTCTGAGTGTGTTGGATCCGTCTTTTATTCTGACAGATAATAACTTGACAGGTTCCAATCCGAATACGCTCATGGATGTAAGCATTAACGGTAAGATTAATGTAACCGATCTGACTCAGGAATACAGTGTGGACCCTAATCAGCCATTGTTTATTTTGGATGGTTTTGAAACGACTCTTCAAGAGATTCAGGATTTGAACATGGACCGTGTTGAGAGTATATCAATTTTAAAAGATGCCGCCTCTACTGCTATCTATGGTTCAAAAGCTGCCAATGGAGTTGTTGTTGTTGAAACGATTAAGCCTAAGGCTGGTAAATTGCGTTTTTCTTACAATGGAAACTTTACATTCAGTTGGCCGGACTTGAGCGATTATAATCTGATGAATGCCGAAGAAAAACTTCAGTTTGAAAAATTGGCCGGCGTCTATAAATCTTATGATTCCAGTGGGGCATGGGTTAATCTGGATGAAAATGGTGAAATTATAGGTGAGGCCGAGCGTGCGCAATATTATGCCAAACTGAAATTGGTTCGGGAAGGGCATGATACTTATTGGTTAAACGAACCCTTGCGTCATGGTTTTACTCAAGCCCATAATATTTATATAGATGGCGGTGACCAGACTTTCTTGTATGGCGTAGGCATTTCATACAACAATACAAAAGGCGTCATGAAGAATTCTGACCGCGATGTTTTAAATGGCAATATTCGTTTGACTTACCGTTTGAAAAATTTGCTGTTCAGCAATCAGACTACCTTTGGCAATACGACTGCCGATAACAATACGGTTGACTTTTCAGCCTTCTCACGCATGAATCCGTTTTATGATAAGACAACCGATACGGGACAGGTGCCGAAGTATGTATATCGCGACGGGTCGACATATGTTTGGAATCCGTTATGGGATTACGAACAAAACAGCTACAACAAGTCAGAGAACTGGAGCCTGACCAATAATTTTCAGTTGGATTGGACGATTGTCAACTCTTTGCGTTTACGTGCCAACATGCAGTATCAGTTACAGAAGTCTGAAAGTGAGATATTCCGTTCGCCAAATGAGACATCGTTTAATTCTACGGATGCCAATCGTCGTGGCACCTATCGCAGATCCAATTCAAACACGACGTTGTTGACCGGGCGTGTGAATTTGACGTATGGCCGCACATTTGGACGTCATACGGTCAACGGAGTTTTAGGAATGCAGTTTCGTGACGATTCGCGTGACAGCTACGCTACTTCTGTAGAAGGCTATTCCAGCGATCAGTTTTCTAATCCGAATTTTTCCAATGGTTATCCCGAGGAAGGACGTCCATCCGCAACGGATAGCAAAAGTCGCAGCGTCAGCTATTATTTTAATTTCAATTATGCATACCTGATGCGCTATCTGATTGATTTTAACTATACAAGTAATGGAGCTTCGCAATTTGGCATCAACGACCCGTTTACTACGACATGGTCAGTGGGAGTGGGATGGAATCTGCATGAGGAGAATTTCTTGAAGGATAACGAGGTTATCAATTATTTCAAGATACGCTACTCTCTGGGTAATCCGGGCAATCAAAATTATGACGCAAAGCTATCGTCGAGCATTTACAGTTATATTACAAGCGGTACCAATCCGTTTGGTTTGGCTGCATTGATATCCACGTGGGGTAACAATAACTTGAAGTGGCAGCGTACAATGACCCACAATTTTGGTGTTAATTTGCAGTTGTTTGACAATCGTTTGAATATTGATGCTGATTATCAGATTCGTCGTACAGACCCATTGTTGGTAACGATAGATTTGCCTGCTTCCACCGGTTCAACTACGGCGCCAATGAATATTGGAGCCACAGACAACCGTTCAATCAGCGTTAATTTGACGTATTATCTGATAAAGCAACGTCAGACAAACTGGTTTATCAGTGCCAATCTGAATCATAATACGACGAAATATTATAAAATCGGTAACACGTTGGAGGCTTACAATGAAGCCGGACGAGCCAGTTCTTCGTTGTTGCGTTATTATGACGGCGGCAGTACGACCGGACTGTATGTCGTTCGTTCGGCAGGTATTGACCCGGCCACCGGAAATGAGATCTTCATAAAGAAAGACGGCAGTTATACGTATGAATGGAATCAGGATGACGAGGTGTTATATGGCGATACGAATCCGGATATAACAGGAGCTTTCAACACCTCTTTTGTGTGGAGAGATTTTTCTATTGGAGCCTCATTTACTTACAGGGTAGGCGCAGATGTGGAGTTGTCGACCTTGCTCAATAAGGTGGAGAATATAAATGAGTCTTCTTTGCGTTATAATCAGGATCGCCGGGCTTTGTATGACCGCTGGCAGAAACCGGGTGACCATGCGAAGTTTAAACGTATAGATGACACAAACGTGACCAACATGTCAAGCCGATTTGTAGGCACGGAGAATACGTTGGAATGTTCCAGCATCAACCTAGGCTATCGCACGTCTACGGCTAAATGGTTAAAATATATCGGAGCCACGTCTGTAAACTTCCGTATATATATGAATGATATTTTCCGTATCTCGACGATAAAGGAAGAGCGTGGAACCAATTATCCTTTTGAGCGTTCTGTGACGTGCTCTGTTGGTTTTAATTTTTAATGAATTCATAGTATGAAAACTGTAAATAAGATAAAAAGACATTTGACATGGCTGTTGCTTTGTCCTTTTATGATGCTGTCTTCTTCATGTACGGATTGGCTGGATGTGGAGATGAGTGACAATGTGATGGAAAATACCTTATTTAATACAAATGAGGGCTATTTGATAGCACTTAATGGCATTTATGTTGGCATGAATGATATTTATGGTTCGACGTTGAGTGCAGGTGTCATTGATGTGATGGCTCAATATTATAATGTGACGGAAGACTTGAATCATAATTATGCGACGTATTCTTATTATCGTTTTAATGAAAATACGTTCGAGAATATGTCGTCCAATGTCTGGTCTCGGGCTTATGCTTTGTTGGCCAATGTCAATGTGTTATTGGAGCATTGTGATGAGGAAGGGGCAGCGCTGCTCCCCACATATTATCCGTTGGTTAAGGGTGAGGCTTTGGCATTGCGTGCCATGATGCATTTTGATTTGTTGCGTATCTATGGCCCTATTTATGATGAGTCTACAGCCGCAACGGAGTGCATTCCCTATCAGGAATCATCTTCAAAGGATATTCAGCCTTTGTTGCCGGCTCGTGAGGTCTTGGAAAAGGTAATTCGCGATTTGAATGACGCGGCTGCATTGTTGGCTACCGGTGACCCTATTTTGACAGAAGGGGTAAAAAATGCAGTGGCTAGCGATGACGGGCTTGACAGCTACGACTTGGCGTATCGTCAGCTGCGTTTGAACTATTATGCCGTTCAGGCGTTGTTGGCTCGTGCGTATTTGTGGAAAGGGGATAAACAGAACGCTTATCGGATTGCCAAGAATGAAATCATAGATAAAATCACGACTGATGATTTGGTCGTTTTTCCGTGGGCTACCGAAGCGTCTTTCATGATGGATCTGAAACCCGATCGTTTGTTTTCCTCTGAAGTGTTTTTTGCCATGTACAATCAGAACCGTACGATTTATTCGTCATTGTTTAGCAGTGCTTTGTCAGTGAATTCACGTCTCACATTTGTCGGTACCAGCCTGGGTGGGAGTGATTCAAAGGTGGAGACATTCTATGATGACGCGAATGACTGGCGTCGTTCTATGTGGGATGTGGTGACAGAGATTATAGAGGAAGGCGACGAGGACGAAGGCGAACCGCCAACGACAGAGACTTCTTTGTATTTTCAGAAGTACGCCAATCCGGAAAGCAATGCTACATACGATGGCACAGAGACTTATTGTTACATGACGCCGTTAATCCGTTTGAGCGAGGTTTATATGATTGCTGCGGAATGTGCGTCAACCGATGAGGAAGCATTAGGCTACATTAACACCGTGCGCGAGCACCGTCAGTGTGCAGATGTCTCTTTGCAGGACGGAACACGTCAGGACTTAATTACCAAAGAGTTTGCTCGTGAGGTGATTGGTGAAGGCCAGTTGTTTTTCTACTATAAGCGTTTGGCCATGCAGTCGATTATGTCCGGTACGACTACTCTCGAACCCTATCAAATGGTGCTAAGCAACTATGTATGGCCGTTGCCGAGTGTGGAAGAAGATAAACGAACAGATGTACAATTATAAAAGTAAACAAGACATGAAACGATATATACAGGTCGGCTTGTGCATGATGCTTGGGTTGTGCGGATTGGCAAGTTGCGAGAAAGAATTGATGGATTATGAAGGTACCGATGCGCTTTATTTTGATGTGCAGTATGGTGCCGAACATGGAAATGATAACGTATGGGCGCATCAGTATTATTCTTATGTATCTTTTGCTAGCTTAGATAATGCTCCTACGGCGGAATTGCGCCTGAAAGTCTGTGTGGCGGGCAATGTGCGCGATTTTGATCGTCCCTTTCAGATAGAGGTTGTGGAGGACAGTACGACCGCCATTGCCGGAGAAGAATATGGCGACCTCTCTTTGGACCAAGTGATTAAAGCCGGCGAGAACCATACTTACATTACTTTGACGGCAATCCGTTCTGAACGCATGTTGGAAGATACGGTGAAGTTACAGCTTCGTTTATTGCCTAATGAGTATTTTGCCTTGCCTTTTTCTGAGATAGGTGTTATACCCGGACGTTGGAATGATACCAATACGGACTATAGTTCATATGCCAATCCGTCAGTGCACAATATTTTTATGAATAATGTGCTGGAGCAACCGGCCGGATGGAACACTGCGACCACGACATCCAGTTCATTTGGGCAATTCACGCCTAAAAAATATCAGTTGATGCTCGATGTGACAGGCTTTACGGTGGACGACTTTGAAAACCGGGCCGTCATGCAGACGGGGCGTGGAGCCTTGATTGCCCGTATGGTCAGTGCGTACCTGATGGAGCAATATCGCAAGGGACGCGAGTTTTGGGTTTTGGATGAAGACGGCACGATGATGTGGGTCTACGGAGTAAGTTGGGGACACGGTGCCAATCCGGATGATTTAGTGGGTAATTAAAACAATAAATTCAGCTACAAATGAGACATTTTGGATATATCATGATAGGGGCGTTGCTGGCTGTTCTTTCAGCTTGCGAGGTCGAAGACAAGGGGCATTACGATTATACGCCCATGAATGAAATCACCATAGAAGGCATAGAGCCGTCTTATGACTTGTTGATGCAGGACGAGGATGTGATAATTGAGCCGAAACTCAAGGCATCTGTTCCTGTGGACGAAAGCAATTATTCATATAGCTGGTTTCTGTGTTCGGGGGTGGACCATCAACACACGCAGCTCAGCACAGAGAAGAATTTTCGGATTCCTTCTCTGAATCCGGGTACATATACATTGTATTTCGAGGTGACCGATAATTCTACCGGACTGAAATGGCTGGAGGATACCATATTGTATGTTACCACTGATTATACCGCTGGTTTCCTGCTGCTGGGCGACGAGCCGGACAGCGACCTGTTGCGCATGGACATGATCATGGTGAGGGTGAATGACACGATTGTAGGCGAGCGGGTCTTTGTCAACGACGGCGGATTCCGGAATGCCGAAAGCCTGTTGTTCTCGGGAGCCGGTGGCAGGATGATGGGATTGGACATGGATGGTTCTAAAGATTTGTATGTGTTGACAAAAGATCAGGACTTCAAAATCACCAGCGGAACTTACTTTAAGGTAGTGGACGATTTTAACTCGCTTGGCATCCTTGAGACCGAGGTCAACCATGCTACTCCCATGAGAGTGAAAGATGTATTTCCGCGTCCTTCCTTAAGTGGTTCTTCTGCCGGTTATCGGGCTCGTACGAAACGGGGATATATCACAGAAGACATGATTGTGATGAATTCGGTTATTCAGACGGAATATTTTTCTACCCCCATTAATAAGTATGATGCCACTTCCACGCGCCTGTTCCATCCGTATCCGTTGGCTTTCGGACAAGGTTCTTGTTCATATAGTCAATTTTATCCCATCTTTTTTGACATGGATGCGCAATGCTTTGTTACGCCGTATGGAGCCAGTGATTATGTGTCTCCGACTTCTTGGGCAGGTGTGACGCATTGCCGGAAGTTGAGCGACAAGGCAGGCGACATTTTCCAATGGGACTTGGCTTCACAAGGCCGCACGTTGCTTTATGGTGAGAATGGATATGCGTTAAGCACTTCCGGCACATCTAACTCGTATGCATTGGTGACAGACCAGGAGGGCAATTACTACATTTACGTTTTTGCCACAACCAAAAGTGCAACGTGGTATGTTATGTTGCTGACTAACCACACAAAACGGTACTGCGAATTGGTAGACCAGGGCATGGCGCAGAATTTTGCTCAAGCTTCGCATTATGCTTTCCTTTCACAGAAGTATGTCGTGCTCTATTCGGTAGGTAGCATGTTGTATGCTTATGATTATACGAGAAAGCATTTTGCATCGATGGATTTGGGTGCAGAGATTACTTGCTTGAAGACCGAGTATAATTCGAAAGGCTCGCTGTCGGATATCATAGTGGCCACGTTTGATCAATCAAGCGGTACGGGTGTTGTGCGCAAATTGATAATCGGAGGAGGAAACAACAGTCTGACCATCGGAGAAAAGCTAGGTGAAATATGGCCGGTAACGATGCGTGTGAAAGACATTCTGTGGAAGAATGTCGGCGATAACGACTTTGAACTGGAGTTTCTGGAAAACGAGGAGTGAGGTCTGACAATCAGACCAAAAAATTCAGGGCCGAATCCCAAATGAGGGGTTCGGCCCTAATCTTTCAGTCGGTTCAGTTTTAGGCGGTTAATTATAAGCAGCTTCCTGACCAATATCGTTATTTGACCGTGTTTCGTCTTTTGTTTCCATATGTTCAGGTACAAGCGCTCATATGCTTAGCCGCGGGCCTCCATATGCCCGGTCGCGAGCTTCCATATGTTCGCTCACGAGCGTTCAATATCCCCCGGCCTTTTCTCTATTACGTTCTTGCTTATTTGTGGTCGCGCACACAGCGAATGGGGCCGGCGGTGGCTTTTACATAGTACATATAGAACTGGGTTTCAAATATATGGAAAAGCGTGACGCTGTTATGAATATGCAAGATGTTCACGCGGTCGTTTAAATCTGTGGTTGCGTTATGGTAGTTTCCACAAGAATTGACGCGCATAATTCCACCATCGGCAACTCGCGTGCCTTGCACTGGGAAATATGAAACGGGACCTTCCCGCCAATCTGTCATATACATATACATACCTCCGGAGGTCATTCCTTGGGTGTTTATTTCATCGGGACTTTTAGGATTCAGTCCGGTAGATGTAAAGCCTAACCAAAGGTCTCCGGGAGGTACACGCCATCCCGAAGGACAGGGGTCAAAGATGGTTTTCTGGTTGCCATAATTGTCATAGATACGCGCATCCTGATTAGGAATCTGATAATATGTCAATCCCTCCGCATCAGGATCCAAGCCTCCCCAAAGTTTGTCATCGTGTTGCCAGGTCCAGTCGCCTTTGTTGGCATAAGAGAGGGAATTGTTAACAGTTTGGTAGTTTGTATCAGCCTCCTTCGTACCGCACATAAACACCGTCGGATTCTTAATTGTGAATCCTATCGGGTCGGGCAATGCTGTTTGGTTTATTTGTTTTCCTGCCAGAGAATGGAAAAGCGCATTTTCATCCGTTCCGATGGTTTTCCCTACATGGGTTTTATTGTTATTGGCATAATGTGGGCCTCCTGTATAGGCGTCGCTATAATCGTTGCAGTTATCACCCTTGATAGCAGGCGGGAAAGGGTCTTTCCGTCCCCATTGATACAGCATGCCGTAAGTATCCGTCGCAGAGCCTCCTTTCGGAGTGTATCGCAACGCTCCCAGATTGCAAGGCATGATGTCATAGCCGGGCACCCGTACGTTGGTGTTGATGCCGTCCTCGTTCCAAGCGTAGGTGGTGTATAAGATGGCACTGCTGACGTTGCCCGGCTCGTTTTCCGTCACCCAGATATGCCACGACCAGACAATCTCTCCCGCACTGTTGTAGGCGGCAATCAGGGCGTTGCCCCTTTGGCCGGTGCGCACATAGATTTTCCGGTGGAACTCCTGCCGGCCTTTCACGCTGTCGCTCAGATTATCCGCAGGGGCAGGGTCTATCCATACCAAATCTCCGTTGCTGTTGTCGCCTATGGCATCTTTGGTCTGCCAGATGATTTTCACGTTCTTGGTCATGTCATTGGTGTCTCCATTGATTTTTTTCGTATCCTTGGTTCCATACGCATCCAGATAGTCCGTGAAGTTATAGCCGCCTCCCGTTTCCACCCGGTAATAGGGAAGGAACGACAACAGCTGTCCCGGTTTGACCACAAAGCAGTTGGACGAGGGGACATCCTGATTGTACATGTCGGTATAGATGTTCAGCTCCACATTGTAGATGTAATTGCGGCGGATGTTATAGTCATTGTAGTTGTTCTGGCCGGGATACCAGCTGTATGTCCGTTTGCTGCCTTCATCGTGTTGGCCCGTAAAAATGTCCACATAAAAAGCCGTCAGCTGGATGCCGAAAGAATGATCTCCATTCTTGGTCTTCCACTCCGGATTGTTTTCGTTGTTGTCGATGCATCCTTGCAGGTTCTCCGGGATGTAAAGCACGATTTTTCCGGAATATTGGTCGTTGGTATCTTTTTCTCCCGGCTTGAAGGCGCGTGAGTTCCACGAATGACCATCATCCGGATACTTAACCGCTTGGGTCAAATCATCCGTTTCCAGCGTTTTGACCCGGCAATAATAGGGTATGTCCATGGCGTTCACGTCCGTCAGCTCAATTGTTTCCGGGATGGAGCCTACCGTAATGACCACCTTGGCGTACATTCTTGTCAAGGAGACGTTCACGGTTCCGCCTTCTGTGAAGGTTACATTTGGGGTATAGCCCTCCATCGGAATGCCTAGGTTGTCAGGATCGCCCGTGACCTGCGTTTCCGAATCGGCGTCTTTTATCCCCAACGCATCCTCGCCGACTATGATTTTAGGCACCGGCAATGTGAGAGTCTGTAAAGCATCCAATGTGGCGGCATTCTCCACTGTGGCCCAGTCATCTCTGCCGACATTGGCCACCACGTAGACGGTTGAGTTCTCCACATCTTTTCTTAACAAGACATCCACTTGACCGCCGTCTGTTTCCGGATCCATCGCGTCGATGTCATAATAACGCGGGGTAATCAGCAAGTCGCCGTTTGAGTCATATTGGAATACCCAGATGTCATTGATCATCCGCTCTGCCGGTGTGTCCTCTATTCCGCTGCGCGTCTGCAAGGTTGTGCGCATTTCCGTGACGCCCAGCGAGAGTTGAGCCTCTACCAGTTTGGAGTCATCGACGGCAGAGGCTGCATTTTGTTTCTCAAACCATTCGTCGGTGCAAGATGCGCAAGCGACTAATAACAGTATCCCATAGAAATAAGATGAAATCAGATTCTTCATAACTCCTCTAATTAGTCGATTCCGGTAACTTTGTAATATCCAAATTCACATTATAGATATGATTGCGCTTGATGTTAAAGTCTTTTGCGGTATCCTGGCCGGGATAAACGGTGTAAGTATATTCTTTCCCTTCTCCATAGGATACCAATAGGCGAACGGCAAGGGCATGTTGGGGAATGTTTTCTGAGTCTGCTGTCTGTCCTTGCAGATTCTCAGGAACATAAAGAAAGGCTTCGATTACTGCGTTACAATCAAAATCATTCCAATCAATGCCGCTTGGGTAATTTGCCGCTTGCGCATCATTATCCGATAATGTTCCAACCCGGCAATAGGCGGGGATGTTTGAAAAGCTGAGATTCTCTATCGTCATCCCCAACTGTTGTACCTTTGACGGATCCACCACCTCTACATTCACCCGTGCAAACATCCTGTAAAGCGGCACGCTGACGTAGCATTTGGTCGTGATGGCCATGGCTTTGGAGGTGCCGGACATCGGGATGGCTCTTCCGTTTTCGGCGCTGCTGCCTATGTCGGAAGACAAGAAGGGCTTGGCGGCCTCGGCTGGAATGGCTTGCTGCAAAAAGTTGTCGTAGGCTTTAAACCCCTCAGCGGTTGTTCCGTCATCATTTTTTGCCCAATTTTCATCTCCGGTATTGGCTACGATGCAGACTCGGGATTGGCTGCCGTCGCTGTTGGGCGTCAGATTCACTTCGATGTCATTGGAATTGAAATTATTCAGATACACCGGTTCGTGCAAGCTCACGCCGGTCTCGGCATCGAATTGGAATACCCAAATGTCATTGACCCGATTCTCGTTGTCCGTTCCGCCAATAGTTCTGGTCGCGTTTTCCGAAGCAAAACCGTCCACATTCAGCCTGAGCGTTGCCCGGCAAGAATCGCTTTCGTCCGGATGCTCCAATGCCCAAGACCCATCGTCCGCACATGAGGTCAGCAGGCACAAGCATAGCAAGAAGAGAAAGCCCGTGAGGCTTGCTCCTTGTCTTGTCCGTATAGGTAATAGCCTTTTCTGCATAGATCATTAGAATTCATAATTATTGTCATGCTCATCGTCCCAGGGAGCCACCGGCGAAACGACCTGCCCGTCGCCGTACTCGAAAACATTGTCGAAAGAGCCAAACCAGTCTACCACGCTCAACGTCAGTTTGTAATTATAGCCCGTACACTTCACGTGGAAGCGGTAAAGATTGTTCCGCTCGATGTCCAGTCGGTCCGTGTTGGCGGATTCGCCGTTGCTGTATTCGGCGAAATAGATGGTGTGCGGATTGTCATTCTCCACTTGTATGTTGAACTTGGCTTTGATGCACGCGTAGTCATCGCCTGCGTTCTTATTGTCATACTCCGGGAGGTAAGCAATCCACTTCTCGGTGATGGTCTTGTCGCCTGCGGCATTGGCGGCTCCTTCTTCCCGGCTCACCTTCAAGAGAGGCAGGTCTGTTCCTGTTTCGCTTCCTGTCACCAGATGCAACGACTCGGCATAGTCCTCATCCCAATTACCGTTATGGTCATAATCGTCTTCCGAATCAGCATCAGGCGCGCAATAGCCCGTCTTGTTGTAGCGGTTAATCCATACCCGGTCGAAGGCCAGATTGAAATAGTCGTCCGTCTCCAATATCACTTCCACCTTCGCCATTGCCCTCAACAGCGTAATCGGCTCATTCAGCAGCGTGGCCATGCCCGGTTTGAAGGTTACCCCTTCGTAGGTGTGTACTCCGTAAAACGGAATCAGGTTGTCCGGGCCTAAGTTAAAGTCGGTAGGGCAACTGAATTGCGCCCAGTCGGCGTTGCAGATGTCTGTAATGCCGGTAGTGCCGACCGTCAACGCATCATCGGCATACTTCGGCCAGTTTGCCAATATCACAATCTTGAAATCCGGGTGGCTGACCAACGTTTCCGGCACTTTTCCAAGGAGGGTATAGTCCACAAAATCCTTCCCTTCCACGGGCACCACTTCCGCCGTTTTGAAGCGGGCAATGAGCGTATTGTCATTCTTGTCGAAGAAATATATCCGGTATCCATCGGCCGACATGTCGATGTAGTTCTCGTAGGTATTGCCCGGCTCGTATTGTCCTTCCTGCGGGGTATTGGACGGTACCCGGAGAACCATGCTCAACAGCTGTCCGTCGTCGGTGGGAGCCACAGGCAACGTCTCGTCACCCTTCTGGCAGGAGGCACAGACGAACAAGCCCATGACGGCTGGCATCCATCGAATGATATGTTCTTTCAGCGTTCTCATTTTACAACTCTGCATCTTGCAGCACTACCTTCCATGAATTGATATAGATATACGTATCCATCCAACGGTCGTCCTCGTCAAGGAAGAACGTCATCGAGAACACGTCTTGCCGGTCGAGGTATTCCTGGTCGGACATCTCGCGGTTGTAGTAGCCCTTTACTAGCAGGGCGGCATCAATCAACGGAATGGACACCACGGTTTCTCCGTTTTCCCGGTTGCGGATGACGAGGCGCGAATGGTCCGCATGGTCGGTCATCAGGCGGGGAACGGTCAGTTCGGCAATGGCTGCGCTCAGGGACGATTGCGTGCCTTCGGGAACTTCCTCTTCAAACTCAGCCGTGCCTGCATCCACCCGCCAGGCATAATACGTGATCGGCTCGTCGGGCAACACCGCGTTGTCCCAGTCCATTGAGCCGTTGTCGTCGGTGATGCTGAACTCGAACTGCCCTTCGTCGATAGGCTCGCCGGACAGGTGCTGCAACACCACGCGGATGTTGTTGGTGTTCTTCATCAGCGGCACCTCGTAGGTATGCTCGCCATACTGGCTGCAAAACACTTGCCCTTCCACGTAGCCATGGAACAGGCGGTCGAGATCCTGGTCGCAGTAGGCATTTCCCCTTCCGTCGTGTTCGCGCTGCAGGGTGCAGGTCAGCCCTTCCTTGCGGTCCGTGTCCGGCACCACAAACGAGCCTCGTTCCCGGGTTCCGCACCAGGCCAGCAGGTCATACGTGCCCGGCTCCACGTCTACGGTCATGGCATAGTCTTTGGCGGCCAGTGCTTCGCCTTCCTCGGTCTTTTGCCAGACGATGTGGCCTTCCTGATCCAACACATAGAGTGTCACCGCCTCCACCTCGTGGGCAAAGGCATCGGCAAAGGCCATGTTCCAGTCGTAACGGAATTTCAGCCGGTAGGTCACCGAGCAATCGCCCTCGTAGTCATAGATGACGTTGTCGCAGGCTGCCAGCAGCAGGCAGCATAACACCCGGCCGAAGCCGCGGATGCCGATAGTTCGTATGTAAGACAAGATTCCCAATCCCATAAGTCGTGATAAAAAATAGTAATATAGAAGCCTTCCCAACCTCCCCTTTCGGGGGGGAGGAGGAGAGGCCGCTAATTTTCATCTTAAAGTTCTACCCCTTGGTTGACAATCTTCCAGGAGAGGATATGGATGCTGGCACCCACATAGTAGAGTGTCTTATCATCATCGCCCGGCACAATCACTTCGTTCGGATCGAAAATGCCCTTGCCGACATTCTCCAGCTTGTTGATGGTCACCTTGTAGTAGTGGTTGCGCACCACGCCGTAGTTGGCTTCCTTGAGGTCGTCTCCTTCGATGGCACGCAGGTGTTCGATGGGGATGTTGTAGTACATCAAGCCGTCCGTGTAGCCGGTGGCGGGGTTGCTTTCGTTGAAGTCGCCCAATTTTGTATTCACATCGGTTATATTATCTGAGGTAAATGGTGTAAATTTATAAGGGTCGTCATCGGTGCCGCTATCGCTGCGTGAGTACAGTTGTTCCGATGTATTCTTTTTCAGCTGCACTTTGACCTTGCCGTCTCCTTGGTTAATCAATTCCACATGGCTTTCGTTTATTTGCGCATATTTAGCGGGCTCAGTACCTTCAGCGGCTTCAGTCTGATGCCATGCGTTCAATTTGCCGCTGCTGCTCAACGCGTTCAGCACATAAGAGAGATAATGGTTCTTATAGAAAAGCATGCCGTTGTAGCGCACCATGTCCAAGGGGTTTCCACTGTCATCGCAGATTTGCGCTTTCAGCAGAATGCTGGTGCGTGCCGCTGCCGTTGATGCGATTTCTGCCGGGAATGTGTTTTCGGCGCAATAGGCGGATTTCCCTAACTCTGTCGCTGCGGCTGCGGCACTGATGTAATTCAGTTTGCAATCGGTATCGGTTGCCACTCCTGCTGCATTCGTGGGATAGTCGGTTGCCGCATCATTATAGTTATAGGACATGCCCCAATAGCTGCGGAAGTAGCTTGCTTTATTCCACTCAAAGCCCAGTTCTGTTGAACTCCAGCTCTCGTTGATGTTCTTCATCATGTAGGAGTTCTTGGCTGTCGCATTCAGTCCCCAGCCCAAGAGCTTGACGTAAATGTCGGCTCCGGTAGTGCCGTCTTCGGTATCATCGTTGTCATCGCCTGCAACGGTCACATTCAGTTTATAGAGTCCGTTGGTTGTTTTGTTGCCAATTTGGTCGTTTACGTCCAAAGTCACTTTGGCGGCCAGACGCTCCACATACACATCTACAGGAGCATCAGTATTCGTCATCGGTTCCTTATGGAAGTTGTCGGTGGTAAGTTCGGTTACAAAGTAAGGCGTGTTGTTGCGTGCATAGCTGGTCGTGCTCATGATGAAGTTGTTGCTGCCGTTTCCTTGATAGATTCCGCCGCTCAAGGTCGCTAACATGGCATCCAGTGTCGAGCCCGGTTTATAGCCATCCGGCACGTTCAGCACCGTGACCATATACTTCGGAAAATTATTCTTTTCCTGTCCGTGCAGTACGATTACCGTGTTGCCGTTGAACTCGATGTGGTCATTTGCTGTGCCGTCTGCATCACCGCCGTCCCACACACTCGCTTCTGCCGCATATGCTTTGCCGGCGTCGTAGAAGAAGAAACTTGCATCCTTAACATTGTGTTCGGCATCGGTTCCGTCCTCAAATTCAGGATTGCCTCCCGAAGCTCTTGTGTTCGCTCCCGCATCCATGATGCGCACCGTGAGATACGTTTGTCCGTCCGGCAGTTCATTGCCGCCATTCCCGGGGTTCAGCCCGTTTTCTTCCGAGCACCTCCCTAATAATAAAAGGGTTAAAATACCCCCCCCCCATCAAATATTTCTTTTTCATTGTATAAATGGTTTAATGGTTTGTATTTCGTTTATATGGATTCAACTCCCGTGTTTTTATTGCAGTGCGGGCAGTTGTTTCAGTGCCTCTTCGGCCTGCTTGACGCCTGCCTTCAGGGCCGATTGCCACAGGCTTTGCGCCTCTTTGACATCGCCGGTCAGATAAGCCAGTATGCCACGGGCGTAAGTGGCTTCGGGGGTGTCGCCCGCCTTGGCCAGGTAGCGTGAGGCAGCCTGGAAGTCCCGGCGTTGCAGGGCCGTGTTGGCCGCGTTGAGGTTGGCCGTCTCGTCATCGGGATACATGCGCACGGCCGTCTCGAACACTTCGTTGAAGGCTTCCGAGCCCGGCTCGTAAGTCTGCGCGGCCAGATAGAATTCCTCCAAGCTCAGCTTCTGCGGCTTCGTGCGGAGAATTTCCTTGATTTCTTCCACGTCGCTGTAGTGGCGCACGGTGTAGTCTATGCGGTAGTCCGTGTGGCGCAAGGCCGGATAGCAATGTTGCAACAGGAAGCGGTACTCTTCGGGATAGTTGCTTCGGATGCGCCGTTCTTTGGCGTCCGGTTCCAGCGGAGTGTCGATGCACGCCAGTATTTCCGCGCGGTGTTCCAGGTTGGATGCCTCCACATAGCGGCGCAAGCCTTCCCAGTCTTCCGGCTCGTAGTCGGTGCGGATGGTCTCGTCGTCGAAGTCATAGAGCCGGAGGATGTGCCGTCTCAGCGCCTCCGTACGTTCCTTGGCGAGGTAGGTGTTGTGGGCATAAGTGCCTTCGGGCGAGGCATATCCCTTGAGGTGTACCGTCGTGATGGTGATGTCGCGGTCGCCCCGCACCGAGTCGATGGTGGCCGCAATCTTGCCCAGTTCGGCCGTGTTGCGGCGGTAGTCCGGATAGATGACCGTCCGGTCAACCGGGAAATCCACGAAGGCCGACCCGCTGAGCGAGAATATCTTTTCGCCCGTGGCCTCCGGACGCACATATGCCAGTACGGGGCGCCAGGGTTCGGATTCGCGATAGCCGTCCAGCCTGAATCCATGTTCGGCCAGCAACGTGTGGCAGCAGCCGAAATCGCGGCGCATGAGCTCCAGTTGCGAATGGTTCATCCAAGTCTCATAGGGCACAATGTGGCTGTAGGCCACCGTGTCCGGCATTTCGGATGCCCGATAGGCATCTTCGTCCGGTCCGGACAGCGTGCCGTCGCCACGGACGTATTGATAATAGCGCGTGCGCCCGTACAGCCCGATGGAGGGCAGGGCCAGCGTGTCCGTTCCTTCTTGCATGATGCTGGGCGTCAGCAGCACGGCCCGGTTGCTTTCTATCTTCAGCCCGGTCAGCACGACGTTCATCTGTATGGTTAAGTAGTTGCCGTTCCGCTCCATGCGCAGGTCCTCAATGCGTACGCTGTCCGCGGGTTGTGCCTTGAGCATTCCACTCAAACTGGTCAAGGCGAGCAGAATTCCTATAATCTGTTTCATAACAGTTCCTTTCGATTAAAATACATAAACCAGGTTAATGGCCACTTTGGTGGGCCCGACATAGTGATGCGGCTTGTTCGTCTCCACCCGTTCGCCACATCCCGCGCAGCGGTAACGGTCGTAGCGGGCATAGACATAGCCCACGCCGATTTCGGCTTCCAGATTCCAATGGCGGCCTAAGATCCAGGCATAGCCATATGCCACGCCCGCGCCGCCCATCCAGCCTTGGTAGCGATAGTCGGAAAGTTTGGAGAAATCTGTTCCCAGAAAAGAAAGCCCGTTTTTCAGTCCGCCCACATTGAATTGGCCCACGTGTGCATGGAGTCCCAGGAAATGGCCGGCAAAATGGTCGCAGAACCAATAGCGCGCTTCGGGCTGTACGAACCAGTGCTTCCACCTGCGTCCGTGGGAAAGGGTCCAGGCGTTGAAATTGCCTGAAACGTCCAGCGACCATTGCGGGGCAAGTCCTACTTCCATTCCCGCATTGACATTGAGCAGGGCATCATAAAGCAGATTGGTTTTTATCGCCACGCCTTGCGCCCGGACGAACTGTTGAGGCAGCAGTAATGTCAATAAAATGACAGGTATGAACTTAAAATTTTTCATATAATTGGCTTTTTATATGTGTATTCATCGTCTGTAAGCCACAATATCAACAGATTTTTGGTTACAATAATATCAACAGATTTTTGCTTATGCGCATTTGCAAATTTACATGTATGTTTTGATTGCGGAAACAAAACGTAGGGAATATTGCATATTTTAACGTTTAAAATTGTGCGTTTCCCGAAATGATTCCCGTTTCTTAAAAGTCTCGTTTGTTTATCGTTAAGAGCATCGGTTGCAAGAACGTGTTGGATTTTTTGCTCATCAGACTTCGTTTGACGGACAATATGGACGCTTGTGAGCGGGCATATGAACGCTCGCGTCCGGGCATATGGAGGCTCGTGCCCGGGCATATGGGTGCTGACGCGCGGGGATTTCATGCCTTTTTCCCGACTACGTTCAGCCGGAAAGGGAAAAGCCGCCATAAAACAAAAGTAGGAAGAAACCCGTGCGGATTTCTTCCTACTCGATTCGGTTGTTTCTTCCTGCCCTTAGTTCAGCGGCTGTTCTTTGCGCTTTTTCAGGAAGGTGAAGGCTTGTTTCAGGCGGTCATGAGCCATGAAGAAGTGCTCCATGAGCGATTTCACCAAGTCTTCCAGGTGGGGGAGTTCGTCGGTGAACACCGTGTCGCAGCGTGTGTGCACGCCCAGTTTGCCGTTCTCTTGGTCGATGGAGTAGATGACGTGTGCCAACGGCAGGTCGGTGTTGACCAGATTGACTGCCTCTTTGACTGTTTCCACATCGGGGTCTGTGATGTCCATGGCAATCCACCACGGATCCCAGATGGTGATGAACTTGAAATTGTTGTCGGCGGAAACATACAATGATTCGCCCTGATATTTAAAGCAGATGTTGTCTTTATCATCAACTTCGGGCTGGCAGCCCACTTTTTGCAGCGTTTCAATGACTAAATCTCTTGTTTTCATGTTTTTGTTCTGTTAGGTTGTTTCTATTTGAATAAGGTTCGTTTTTTTGCAGTGACTAAGGTAAACAAAATTACCGCATCACGCATATTTTGTTCGCCTAAGCGCGATATATTAAGGCTGTTTAACATTTGAAACCGCCTTCCTTTCGCGCTCATTTGCGGCTGTCAATCTCCTTCAGCAGCTCTTCCACGGCGGCGCGCAGCTGGGTGTCTTCGCCGGTGATGATGGTTTCGGGGCTGTTGAGCACGGGGACATCGGGCTCGAGCTGGGCATTTTCCAGATAGCTGCCGTCGGGCAAACGGTAGCCCACGATGGGAATACCGAACACGAGCGACGGGTCTTGCAGCGTTTCCCACGACACGCTGGTCATGGTTCCCGGCACGGGAGCGCCCACCAACTTGCCGATGCCTTGATGTTTGTAGACCCAGGGAGTGCCGTGCGCGTTGGAGTAGTTGGCTTCGCATTGCAGCATGATGGACGGTTTGTTCCAGCGGCGGCTGGGCATGTCGCAGGCTTCGCGTCCGCGGACTACCTGGGTGAAATACTTCTTGCCGCTGAACAACACTTCGATGTCCTCGTGCAGGCGGCCTCCTCCGTTGAAGCGCGTGTCGATGACAATGCCGTCGCAGTTGTTATATTTGCCCAAGATGTCAGAGTAGACGGTGCGGAAGCTGCCGTCGTTCATCGACTCGATGTGGACGTAGCCCAGGCGTCCGTTCGACCAGCGGCGCACGTCCTCGGCGCGCTGTTTCACCCAGCGGTCGTAGAGCAGGCTGTTGAATTGTCCGTTTGTGATGGGTTTCACCACCTCGTCCCACTGCGTGCCGTCGGCCGTGCGGCGGAAGGAGAGCAGCGTCTTTTTGCCGGTCAGGCCGCCGAGCAGCGATGCCAGGTCGGTGTCGGGCGTGATTTCCTCGCCGTTGATTTTCTCCAGCAGGTCGCCTGCCTGCACCTTGGAGCTGGCGCGGTCAAACGGGCCGCCTTCCACCACTTCGGCAATGCGCACGCCTTTGCCTTGGTAGTCCCAGTCGTAGAGCAGGCCGAGGTTGGCGGTCGCTTCGCCGTTCAGACGCGGGCTGAAGCGTCCGCCCGTGTGCGACACGTTCAGTTCGCCCAGCAGCTCGCTCAGCAGTTCGGCAAAGTCATAATTGTTGTCGATGTGCGGGAGGAACTTCCGGTAGGCGGCTGTCATCTTCGGCCAGTCCACGCCATGCATGCGCACGTCGTAGAAACGTTTGGCCTCCTGCTTGCACACGTGGTCGAACATGTAGGCGCGTTCGGCTGCCAGGTCGAGCTCCATTTCGGCGCGATAGTTCACCGGAGTCAGCTTCTCGCCCGCGGCTGCCATCTTCTGGATGCTGCTGCCCAGGATGAAGATGTTGCCCTTGCTGTCCATCTCCATGCCTGCCCAGCCGCTGTTCATCTTGTGCAGCAGGCGGGTGTTGCGCTTGCGCAGCTCCATTTTCCACAGGTCGAAGCCGCCTTCAAAGGAAGAGAGGTAGTAAAGGTTTTCCCCGTCTTTGGAGAGGATGGCCGATGCCAGATTGGAAGAGTTCGGCGTGAGGCGCACGATGCGGTTCTCAATGCCGTCCGGCTCCACCTCGATGGTCTTGGCTTCCGGCTTCTTGTCCGCCTCTTTTTTGTCCTTGTCTTTCTTCTTGTCCTTGGCCTCTTCCTTCTTCGCGTCTTTTTTCTGTTCCGCTTCCAGTTCCTTGAGCAGCTCGTAGTCTTCCTTGCTGAGGCGGAAACGGTCATAGGCGTCTTGGTTGAGGAACACGAGCATCACGTCGCTCATCGAGCCCCATGAAGCGTGGTTGCGCATGCCGTAGCGTTCCGTTTGGAAGAGGATGGCGTTGCCGTCTAATGCCCACGAGGGCGAACTGCTGAAGTAACCGCTCTGCGTGAGGTTGATTATCGGTTCGCTGCCGTCGGCCTTCACCAGGCCGATGTCGGTGTAGGGGTCGTGGCGGTTTCCGATGAATTCCAGCGTGAACCACTTCCCGTCCGGCGACCAGGCATAGTTGAATCCGCCGCCCGTGTCGTACCAGGTGGAGCCGTCGGTCACCTGGCGCACTTTCTTCGACTTCAGGTTGACCACCATCAGGCGGCAGCGGTCTTCGATGAAGGCCAGCTCTTTCCCGTCGGGCGAGAACTGTGGCCAGGCGCGTTCCACGTCCTTCGACGGCAGCAGGGCTTCCTCTTCGATGAGCGTGGCATTGGGGAAGTTGGCATCTTCCTTGCGGCCTATCTTGGCCAGGTAGAGCCCCCAGTTGCCGCCGCGCTCGCTGGCGTAGGCCAGGGTGCGGTTGTCCGGCGCGAAGCTGAGGCCCTTTTCTGCCTCCACGGTGTGTGTGATTTGCTTCGTGGTGCCATAGTCGGTCGAAGTGACAAAGACTTCGCCGCGCACGATGAAGGCCACCTGCTTGCCGTCGGCCGACGGGGTGGCGCTGGTGGCTCCGCGGTTGTAGGTCAGGCGGGCGGGAAGGTCGGCGTCGTCGCGCGTCAGGCTGACGGCCACTTTGCGTGCCTTTGCGCCGGGCTTCTGGGTATAGATTTCGCCGTCGTAGGTGTAGCACAGCGTGCCGTCGCCGGCAATGGAGAGGAAGCGCACGGGGTGGGTCTTGAACGAAGTCACGCGGGTGGCTTCCTGCGGACGGTCGAGAGGGAAGGAGTAGACGTTGAACGAGCCGCCGTCGCGTTCGCTCAGGATGTAGGCCGTCCGGCCGTCGGGCGACAGCACGGGGTTGCGGTCTTCGCCCGCGCGGGCGGTGAGGTTGGTGTGGCGGCGCGTGGCGGCATCATATTTCCACACGTCGCGCGTCACGGACGAGGTGTGGTGTTTGCGCCATTCGTCCTCAAACCCTTTGCGGTCCTGATAGAGGAAGCTCTTGCCGTCGGGCAGGAAGCAGACGGCTTCGGCCGGGGTGGCAAGCACTTGGGTGGTGCGTCCGCCCTCGACGGGCACGCTGTAGAGCTCGGTCATTGCGCCGGTGGGATAGAGCGCGCTGGCGGCGGGGTCCTGGATGGCGGCGTTGAACAGCACGCTCTTCCCGTCGGGGGTAAAGGCGGTGGGCAGTTCGGATGCCGAGTGACCGGTGAGCCGACGCGGCGCGCCGCCCGTGGCGGACATCACGAACACGTCGAAATTGCCATGGCGGTCGCTGGCAAAGGCAATGTGTTTGCCGTCGGGCGACCACACGGGCGACGATTCGTAGGAGTCCTGACTGGTGAGGCGCACGGCCTCGCCGCCTTCGGTTGCTACCTTATATATATCTCCTTTGTAGCAGAAGGCGATGTGTTTGCCGTCGGGCGAGATGCGGACGTCGCGCATCCACAGCGGGGTGGAGGCGGTGGCTCCGGCAGCTGTCAGGCCGAGGGCAAGACAAGTGATGAGTCGTTTCATACGTTTTTCGGTGTTTTTAAAGGTTTATGTTAATTGGTTAATAATCAGAGTTGTAACATTCCCGGCCCGAGGGCTTGGAAAATCACGGTTGTGTTTCTGAAAAAAGACAGTTGTCTTTCTATGGAAACACAGTTGTCTTTCTGCCAAAAGACAGTTGTCTTTTTGTGGAAACACAGTTGTCTTTTTCCGGAAACACAGTTGTCTTTTTTCAGGAACACAACTGTGTTTTTTTATCCGCTTGCCGGTGTGCTTTCGGAGGCCTCGGCGAGGGCTTGGAAAATCACGGCCGTCTACTCGAAAAATCACGGCCGTCTTTCCGTCAGCTCACGGCCGTCTTTCCTCACGGTCACGGCCGTGATTTTCCGAAGGCATGATTTCGGGCGTCAGAGGAGCAGCTCGCCCCGTCCCTGGCGGACGATTTCGGGCTCGTCGCCGGTGCAGTCCACCACGGTGCTTTCCTCGTAGTTGCCTATGCCGCCGTCGATGACAAGGTCGACCAGACGGGCGAACTTTTCGTGGATGAGCTCGGGGTCGGTCACGTATTCGATGTCCTCGTCCTCCTCATGGGGCAGGGTCATGGTGAGCAGGGGCGCGCCGAGCCGGTGCACGATGGCGCGCGTCAGGGCGTTGTCCGGCACGCGGATGCCCACCTCGTGGCGGCCCCGGAATATCTTCGGCAGGCGGCTCCCGGTGGGGAGGATGAAGGTGAAGGGGCCGGGCAGGTTGCGCTTCATGAGCTTGAAGGCGGCGTTGTCCACCTTGGCATACTCGCTGATGCCGGAGAGGTCCGGGCAGATGATGGCCAGGCGGTTCTTGCCCGGGTCCACGCCCTTGATGCGGCAGATGCGCTCCACGGCGCGTTCCTTCAGGGCATGACAGCCGATGGCGTAGCGCGTGTCGGTGGGGTAGATGACGAGCCCCCCGTCGGTGAGCAGGTCGGCCACGCGCTGCAGGTCGGCCGGGTTGGTGTCTTTTTCGTATAGTTTCAGTATCATGATGATTGGAGCGTGTTGTGTGGTTGCTTAGAAGTCGGCCGTGCGCATGAATCGGGCCAGGAAGTCCATGTGGTCCTGCACCAGGCGCCGGCCGTGCTCCTCATCCTTTGCCGAGGGCAGGGCCGCGTCGGGCAGCATGTGGTTGTCCAGCAGATGGCGGAGCATGTGGGGCGAGAGGTTGCCGGGCGTGACGAGCAGGGTGAGGCTCCCCCGGCGTGCCTGCGCGGCGTTGTAGCAGGGATTGTGTTCCGGGTCGCAGATGAAGCGGGCTTCGTTGGGCACAAGGGTCATGCCTTCGTCGGGGTGTGCGAAGAGGACGAGGCATTTGCCGCTTTCCATTTCCCGCGTGGGGCGGAAGCCCTTTTCAATCTCCAGATGCTCTCCGGCCCAGGTCATGAACGCGCTCCAGTCCGTAAAGTAGGCCATCGGGCGGCCGTCGTTCCCCTCGGTCACGCGCCGGAAGGCATCGGCATTCACGCGCCGGCGTTCGTCGGTAAAGGCACGGTAGCGCTCGAACAGGGTTTCGTCGGCATACCACGACACGGCTCCGGCCGTTGTCCAACGGTCGTCATAGCGCACGAGCGTGGCCATGCACACTTTGTTGACCCGCATGAGCTGCCCCACCAGCGGACGGAACGTGTCGGCGGGCAATGTGAAGGTTTGTCCGTCGGCCGCTTCGAGGCAGACGTGCTCTTCGTCGTGACTTTCCAGGCGATAGTAGGCGGGCGGCACGACTTCCATCCCTTCCATGCGGCGCGCCTCGTCGTCCTGCCCCCAGAAGCGGAGCAGGGCGGCCATCCACGTGGCTCCGTTCAGGGCCAGGGGGCCGTTGGCATGTCTGAAGGTCTGCACGAAGCGTATGGCGTAGTCGCGCATCGACGGTTGGCTTCCTTGCGGCCTCAGGCTGTCCACCTCGGCGGCGGACTGGCGTGCGGTCTGGCTCAGGAAGGGGAGAAACAGATAGACCGTCCCCGTAATCTTCATCCCCAGCAGGAAGAGCGACGAGGGGTCGCCCGTGTTGTCGCGGCTTTTCATTGCCTTGAGCAGGGCTTCGTTGATGGGCGCTTTCTCGAATTCCTTGTCCAGCAGACGATAGAGCGCGGCGGCCGTTTCGGTCAGGTAGGGATTCTCGGGATTCACCAAGGCTCCGCGCTTGTTGGTCTGTATGGCCATCCAGAGCAGGAAGCATATGTCGGCCCGGTTCACCTCGTCGGGGTAATATTCGGTGTCGGCGTCGGCGTAGAAGGGCAGGGGCTTGCCGTAGCGTGCGCGGTGTTGCTCCACGAATACGTGCCAGAAGCCCAGTTCGCCGACCACGTCTTCCAGATACCAGGCCATCATCATGGCCGTTTCGGCCACCCACGCGTCGGTGCTCTGGCGGCCCATCTCGGTGGAGCGTATGGTGTTGTAGAGGCGTCGTGTCAGGTTCACATAATAAATATCGGTGTCACTTTCCGTCGGCAGGGGGTGCCCCGTCCTCCAATGTGCGAGAGTAATAAAATCTTTCATAGCGGTTACGGTTCGTTTTCTTTTCGTTTCGAGCGGTAAAAGTATAGCAAATTATCGAAACAGAAAATAGATAACCTCAAAAGAAGTCGCTAACTTTGTCGCGCTTATGAATCCTGTGCATATTGATACAAGCAATCCGGAGTTTCAAAACGCGCTGAAACTCGTGCAATATACCCGCCGGTCGATATTTCTCACCGGAAAGGCAGGAACGGGAAAGTCCACCTTCCTGCGTTACATCTGCGAGCATACGAAGAAGAAATACGTGGTGCTTGCGCCCACGGGCATAGCGGCCATCAATGCCGGAGGCAGCACGCTGCACAGCTTCTTCAAGCTGCCTTTTTATCCGCTTTTGCCCGACGACAACCGCTTTTCCACCCCTTCGAAGCTGAAGGACTTCCTGAAATATACTTCCTCGCACCGCAAGCTCATACAGAAAGTGGAGCTCATCGTCATCGACGAAATATCGATGGTGAGGGCCGACATCATCGACTTCATCGACAGAATCCTGCGTGTCTACACCCGCAACCTGCGCGAGCCTTTCGGAGGAAAGCAGCTGCTGCTCGTGGGCGACGTCTATCAGCTGGAGCCGGTGGTGAAGGGCGACGAGCGCGAAATGCTCAACCGCTTTTACCCCACGCCTTATTTTTTCTCGGCCCGAGTGTTTGCCGAGATGGAACTGGTGAGCATCGAACTGCGCAAGGTGTACCGTCAGAGCGACCCCGTGTTCGTGGGCGTGTTGGACCGCATACGCAACAACACGGCCGGAGTGCCCGACTTGCAGTTGCTCAACACCTGCGTGGCTGCGGGCGAACCGTCCGGGAGTGACGATATGAGCATCACCCTTGCCGCGCGGCGCGACCAGGTGGATTACATCAATGACCGTCGTCTGGCCGAACTGGAAGGCGAGGCGGTGACTTTCACGGGCGAGATTCGCGGCGAGTTTCCCCAGGGCAGTCTGCCCACTTCGATGGAACTGATGTTGAAACCCGGCGCACAGGTTATCTTCATTAAGAATGACATGGACAAGCGATGGGTGAACGGCACCATCGGCATCGTGTCCGGAATCGACCCCGAGGAGGGGACGGTGTATGTGGTGACCGACGACGGCCGTGAGTGCGACGTGAAGCGCGAGGTGTGGAGGAACATCCGCTATACCTACAATGAGCAGGAGAAGCGCATCGAGGAGGAAGAACTCGGCACCTTTACCCAGTTTCCCATCCGTCTGGCATGGGCCATCACCATCCATAAGAGCCAGGGACTGACGTTCAGCCGCGTGCTCATCGACTTTACGGGAGGCGTCTTTGCCGGGGGACAGGCCTATGTGGCGCTGAGCCGGTGCACGTCGCTGCGCGGCATCACCCTGCGCAAACCCATATCGCGCGGCGACATCTTTGTGCGTCCGGAGATAATCCGTTTTGCCCAAAGCTTCAACAATGCTCAGGCCGTTGACCGGGCGTTGCAGCAGGCTCAGGCCGACATGCTCTATGTCGAGGCGGCCCGGTTGTTCGACGAAGGCCGCTTTGATGTTTTTCTTGACACTTTCTTTCGCGCCATCCATGCGCGCTATGACATCGAGAAGCCCGCAGTCAAGCGTCTCATACGCCATAAACTGGGCATCATCAACAGGCTGAAGGCTGAAAACAGACGCTGCCGGGACGACATGGAGGCTCTGCGCAAGCGCCTGGAGGGCTATGCCAAGGAGTATTGCCGCATGGGGAACGACTGCATCACGCTGGCCCGTGACGTGCAGGCCGCCTTGGCCAATTATGACAAGGCCCTCGACCTCTGTCCCACGCTGGTCGACGCTTGGGTGCGCAAGGGCGTCACGCTGCATGATGACGGTCGCTATCATGATGCCGCCCATTGTCTGAACGAGGCGGTACGCCTCAGTCCGCGCCTGTTCAAGGCCGTCTACAACCGGGGGAAGAATCGTCTGGCAATGGACGATGCCGAGGGCGCTGCGGCCGATTTCGACCGGGCCACCTCGTTGAAGCCCGAACACATCCGTGCCCACGAGCTGTATGGCGACGCGCTGTCGCGTTCGGGCAAGACCGACGAAGCGGCCCTGCAGTGGGCCATCGCCGAGCAATTGCGCGAACAAAGGCGTCGCGGCTGAGCGTTTTCCTCTGTCTTTCTGAACTTTCTGCCAAGTCAATCTGCCGTCTGCGGGGATGACATGTGCGGATGCGAGCGCGGATATGTCCGCTCGTGTGCGCTCATATGTCCGCCCGGACGTGTGGATATGCCTGCTTGCGTGCGTTCATATGTCCGGACATGCGGGTATGAAACAAACGGCAACATGCGCCTCGCGCAGAGGAACATGCTGCCGTTTGGACGGGCGTCGGGGAAGGCTTTTCAGACGCGCTCCCCGAAGATTTTCGTGCCGATGCGTACCATGGTGGCCCCTTCGCGCAGGGCAATCGGATAGTCGTGGCTCATGCCCATGGATATTTCGCTGAAGGCGGGATAGTCGGCGAAGAAACGCTCTTTGGCCTCCAGAAAGTAATCGTGGAGCGAACGGAATTCGCGTTGCACTTGCTCCGTGTCGTCCGTATTGCTGGCCATGCCCATCACGCCGTGCAGGGACACGTGGGTCAGTGAACGCCACCCGCCGTCTGCCAGCATGTCGTTGCATTCGTCGAAGCTGAAGCCGAATTTGGTTTCCTCGCGGGCAATGTGGAGCTGGAGCAGGCAGGGAATCACCCGTCCGCAACGTGCCGCCTGCTTGTCAATCTCGACCAGCAGCTTGTAGGAGTCCACACCGTGAATCATGGCCACGTAGGGTGCCATGTACTTGATTTTGTTGGTTTGCAGGTGTCCGATGAAGTGCCATTGGATGTCGTCCGGCAGGGCGTCGTGCTTTTCGGTCATTTCCTGCACCCGGCTTTCTCCGAAGATGCGCTGTCCGGCCCGGTAGGCTTCCATGAGCGCTTCCTTGGGATGAAATTTCGACACGGCCACCAGACGCACGCCGGCGGGCAGCTCTGCGTAAATGGTTTTCAGATTCGCTTGAATGTCCATGATGCGTGATGTTTAGTCTAACGTTTGTCGGCGTCGGGGAACTCCGGCTTTACGTCGGGTTCGGCCTTGTAGGGGTAGACGTCCATGATGGCCGTTTCCGTAACGGAGGCGATGGAGTAGTCGGCCATGGTGCCCTCCATTCCCTTGTCGAGCTTCTTCACGGCGTCGCGCAGGTCGGCGGCCTGTACGAGCACCTGGGTTGCTGTTTTCTTCTCGGCTCCGCTTTTCTCGTCCAGCGTGATGAAGTAGAGTTTGCACTTGAACCAGCGGTCGGCCGCCTCTTCGTCGGAGCTGAACAGTTCGCTGTAATTGGCCCGCTTGATATCCGACACGGTAAATTCACCGCTGATGAAGGGAGTCATCTCCTCGATGATGCGCGATTCGGCTTCCGTAAAGCTCAGCGCATCCACCAAGTAGGGTTCGGTTACTTTCTTGTTCATTCCGTTTTCCAGAGTCTTCTCGTAGCGTATTTTGCATTCAAACCAATTGTGCATTGCCATTTTCTGATAGGTTTAGTGTTATTGATTAGGTTTATTTTACAGGAATCTTGTCTATTCTTTTTTGGTGTCTTCCTCCTTCAAACTCGGTGTTGAAGAATTCTTCCATGATGTCGGCTGCCGTCTTCGTGTCGATGAATCGTCCCGGCATGACCAATACGTTGGCGTCGTTGTGCTGTCGGCACAGGTGGGCTATTTCGGGAATCCAGCACAGTCCGGCCCGGATGCCCTGGTGTTTGTTGAGCGTCATGTTGATGCCTTCGCCGCTTCCGCATATTGCGATTCCGGGATAGCATTCTCCGGCTTCAATGCCTTTGGCCAGCGCGTGTCCGAAGTCGGGATAGTCGCAGCTGTCGGTGGTGTATGTGCCGTAGTCTTTGTAAGGCAGATGGTGTTCGTCCAACCATTGCTTGACGTATTGTTTCAGTTCAAAGCCGGCATGGTCTGAAGCCAGGCCTATGATTTTGGTGTTCATGATGAGATGTTTTTTCTTTGTTGCTATTGGGTTGTATTATCATGAGAGAAGGAGTTAAAGCATAACTTCTTTCTCGAAGCGTGCTTTAACCCCTTTTGTTATCCGATGTTCAGGATGATATGTCTTTACAACATGGCTTTTACCTGGTTGTACACATTTTCAGCCGTGAAGCCCAGTTTTTCATCGAGCACCTTGTAAGGAGCCGAGAATCCGAATGACTCCATGCCGAATACTTTGCCGTTGGCTCCCACCAGTCCTTCCAGGGTGACAGGGAGTCCTGCGGTCATGCCGAATATCTTGGCGTTGTGCGGCAGGATGGATTCCTGATACTCCTTGCACTGGCTGCGGAACAGTCCTTCCGACGGAACCGACACGACACGCACCTTGATGCCGTCTTTGCGGAGCAGTTCCGTACCGGCAAGCAACGTAGACACTTCAGAACCCGATGCTACCAGAATGACATCCGGATTTTCGTCGGAGCCGGCTACGATGTAAGCACCCTTGGATGCTTGGTTGTAGTCGTTGCCCTCGGGCAGGTTCTTGATGTCCTGACGCGAGAAGATGAGCGCGGTGGGGGTGGTGGTGTTCTCCATGGCCAAGCGCCATGCCACTGTGGTCTCTTCGGCATCGGCCGGACGAAGCACCAACATGGAGTTGTGTCCCTTGTGGTTTTTCAGTTTTTCCATCAGGCGGATTTGCGCTTCTTGTTCTACCGGTTCATGGGTAGGTCCGTCCTCACCAACGCGGAAAGCGTCGTGTGTCCAGATAAACTTCACGGGAAGTTCCATCAGGGCAGCCATGCGCACCGCCGGTTTCATGTAATCGGAGAAGACAAAGAAGGTAGCGCATGCCACGATGACACCACCGTGAAGAGCCATACCGAGGCAGCAGCAAGCCATTGTGAGCTCTGATACGCCTGCTTGCAGGAATGCACCGCTGAAGTCTCCTTTCACAAACGCATGGGTCTTTTTCAGGAAGCCGTCTGTCTTGTCTGAGTTGGAGAGGTCAGCCGAAGAAACAATCATGTTCTCTACCTGAGTGGCCAATGCGCCGAGCACTGTGGCCGATGCGCCACGGGTGGCCGAGTTGGGCTTTTGTTGTATGCCGGCCCAGTCAACTGCCGGAACCGTGTGATTAAACCACGCTTCCATCTTTGCTGCCAATTCAGGATTGGCTTGTGCCCATGCAGCTTTGGCCGCATATCTTTCGGCAACGATTTGCTTTAACTCTTCGGCGCGTTTGGCATAGAGCTCGGCCACCTCGGGGAAGATGTGGAACGGATCTTCAGGATTTCCTCCCAAGTTCTTTATTGTGTTGACATAAGCATCGCCTCCGAGAGGAGCTCCGTGGGTTGCGCAATTAGCTTCGTAACTGGAGTTGTCGGCCTTGCGGGCACCTTTGCCCATGACAGTTTTACCGATGATGATGGTCGGTCGTTCTGTCTCGGCTTTGGCTTCGCGCAGAGCCTGACGGATTTGTTCTACGTCATTGCCGTTGATTTCGATGACTTTCCAATTCCATGCGGCATATTTTTGAGCCACGTTCTCACTGGTCACAGCGCTGCATGGAGTTGATAACTGAATGTCATTGGAGTCATAGAACATAATCAGGTTATCCAATCCCAAATGTCCGGCCAAACGTCCCGCTCCTTGTGAAATCTCTTCCTGAACGCCACCGTCGGAGATGTAGGCATAAATCGTCTGGTTCATTACTTCACCGAAACGAGCTTTTAGGAATTTGGCTGCAATGGCTGCACCTACGGCAAATGTATGTCCTTGTCCCAATGGGCCGGATGTGTTTTCAATTCCGCGCATCACGTTCACTTCGGGGTGTCCCGGGGTAGGGCTTCCCCACTGACGGAATTGCGAAAGTTCCTCCATGCTGAACTTACCGGTCAGAGCCAATACGGAATAAAGCATCGGCGACATGTGGCCCGGGTCAAGGAAGAAACGATCGCGACCTTCCCAACAAGGGTTTTCCGGGTCGTATACCAGAAATTCAGAGAACAATACGTTGACAAAATCTGCACCGCCCATAGCTCCGCCAGGATGGCCTGATTTGGCTTTCTCAACCATTGAAGCAGCCAAAATGCGAATGTTGTCGGCTGCGCGATTCATTACTTTTACGTCGTTCATACGGATATTCGTTTTTTTTTAGATGTTTTTATAGTTCACTGTTTGTATTTTGTTGCTGCCTCTTCTATGGGAAGGCCGGCTTTATAGCTATTGATGTATTCATTGAAGCCTTTGACTTCTTCTGCCGTAGGCGCAATTTCAATACCGGTATTGTTGGCAAATACATGTTCGTTCAGGAAGTCGGGCAATGTCTGTGCGCCCTTGTTGACCAAGTAGGATGCAAGCAGGGCGATGCCCCATGCTCCACCTTCACCGGCTGTTTCCATGACCGAGATGGGAGAGTTGAGAGCGGCAGCCAGGATTCTTTGTCCCACACCTTTTGTCTTGAACAATCCTCCGTGTCCTGTGATGCGGTCGACTTTTATTTTCTCTTCGTTGAACAGTATGTCGTTGCCTATCTTGAGCACTCCTACCGAAGCATACAGATGGGCACGCATGAAGTTGGCAAGGGTGAACTTGTCATTGGCCGAACGAACAAACAACGGGCGGCCTTCCACAAGGCCGGTTACCGGTTCGCCGGAAATGTAATTGTAGGAGATAAGTCCGCCACAATCGGCATCGCCTGTTAAGGCATTATTGTAGAGTTTGCCATAGATTTCGTTCATATCTACGGGAATGCCCAGCAGCTCTTGGTATTCCTTGAACAAGTTAACCCACGTATTGAGGTCTGAGGTACAGTTGTTGCAGTGCACCATTGCCACCGGATTGCCGTCGGGGGTTGTCACCATGTCGATCATTTCGTAAGGCTTGGACAGTTCTTTCTCCAATACAATCATGGAGAAGGACGAGGTTCCGGCCGAGACGTTTCCGGTGCGTTGTTTGACCGCATTGGTGGCCACCATGCCGGTCCCGGCATCGCCTTCCGGAGGACAAACGGGGATACCGGCTTTCAGGTGTCCGGACGAGTCGAGCCTTTTGGCTCCTTCCGATGTCAGGACTCCGGCATTTTCGCCTGCCAGCAACACCTTGGGCAGGATGTTTTCCAGTCTCCAGGAAAAGCCTTTGGGAGCAATGAGTTTGTTAAACTTATCTACCATGGCGACGGAATAATCCTTGGTTGTCGGATCGATGGGGAGCATGCCCGAAGCGTCGCCGATGCCCAAGACTTTTTCGCCCGTCAGTTGCCAGTGTACATAGCCGGCAAGGGTGGTGAGGTAGTCGATGTCGCCCACATGTTCTTCATTGTTCAAGATGGCCTGATACAAATGAGATATGCTCCAGCGTAGAGGTATGTTGTAAACAAATAGTTCCGACAGGGCAGCTGCTGCCTGACCGGTATTCGTGTTTCTCCATGTGCGGAAAGGGGCGAGTATTTCGCCTTGTTTGTTGAATGCCATATAGCCGTGCATCATGGCACTGATTCCCATTGCTGCCAATGATTCGATTTCCGTGCCATATTGTTTCTTGACGTTGGCACGGAGGTCGGCATAGCAGTTTTGCAATCCGCTCCACACGGCTTCCAGGCTATATGTCCAAAGGCTGTCTATCAGTTGGTTTTCCCAGCTGTAACTGCCTTGTGCTATGGGATTGTTTTCTTGGTCTATCAACACGGCTTTGATGCGTGTTGAGCCGAGTTCAATGCCCAGAACGGCTTTTCCCGTTTCGATTGTTGACTTTGCATCTGGTTTCATGCTATAACCTATTATTTAAGGTGTAACAATGTGTATTGAACCAATTAAAAGCGCTTGCGGAGCCTGTTCTCGCACGTCGCGCTTTCAATTGGTCAATGATATGGTCGCGCGACTTAGCAGAGTGCTTTGTTCAGCATGTAGTAAACTTCATTCATGCGCAACTCTTTCTTAAAGTCGCTGATGGTAGTGTCTTTGTTGATGTGTACCATTTCGATGCCGGCGATTTCGGCGTAGTCTTCCCAATATTCCGATGTCAAATCGTAGGAGAAGCAAGAGTGGTGGGTTCCGCCGGCCAATATCCATGCGCCTGCGCCGATTTCAAAGTTGGGCATGGGAATCCATAATGCCGATGCCACGGGCAGTTTGGGCAGAGGTTTCGACTTGATGCATTCCACATCGTTCACAATCAGACGGAGACGGTTGCCCAAGTCGACAACGGTAGCTGTCACGCCGGGGCCTTGCTTCGAGGTAAATACAATGCGGGCTGTCAGGCTGTCGACGCCGATGGCCAAGCGATGTACTTCCAGTCTGGGACGCTCTTCGGCGATGAGCGGGCAGACTTCCAACATGTGGGCCTGAAGGATAGAGCTGTTTTCTCCGTCGAAGTTGAGCGTGTAGTCTTCCAGGAACGAGCATCCTTTTGTCATGCCCTGGCTCATGAACCAGACGGTGCGGTAGAGGGCTGCCGATTTCCAGTCGCCTTCGGCTCCGAAACCATAGCCTTCGGCCATCAGGCGTTGCGATGCCAAGCCGGGGATTTGGTCGAAGAGGCCGAGGTCGTCGAAATTGGTGGTGAAGCCTTTGGCGCCTTTGGCTTTCAGGATGCTGCGCAGGGCGATTTCGGCCTTGGCTGCGTTCCATATTTTTTCATATTCCGCGGTTTTGCTGTCTTCCAGTTTGGGGTCGTGGGCATATTCCTTGAAATAAGTGTCGACCAAAGCTTTGGCTTCTTCGTCGGTCACCTTTTTGTAATATTCCATCAAGTCGTTCACCGGGCAGTAGTCTACGTGGTATCCCAGGCGTTGCTCTGCTTCCACCTTGTCGCCGTCGGTAACGGCCACGTTGTTCATCTGGTCGCCGAAGCGGATGATGAGCATGTCCTGAGCGTCGGCCCATCCGGCGCATACACGCATCCATACGGCAATCTTATGCAGGGTGTTTTCGTCTTTCCAATAGCCGACAACCACTTTGCGGCGGATACGCATACGGGTGCAGATGTGTCCGAACTCGCGGTCTCCGTGAGCCGATTGGTTCAGGTTCATGAAGTCCATGTCCATCGTGTCCCAAGGAATTTCCTTGTTGAACTGGGTATGCAGGTGGAGCAGGGGCTTCTTCAGTTGTTGCAAGCCGTGAATCCACATTTTGGCGGGTGAGAAGGTGTGCATCCAAGTGATGACACCGATGCATTTATCGTCGTTGTTTGCTGCTTTGAATACGGTTTCAATTTCTTTGGAGGAGTTTACAGTACCCTTGTACACTACTTTCACGGGGAGTTTGCCCGAGGCGTTCAAGCCTGAAACCATTTCGTTGGAATGAGCGTCTACTGCGATTACTGCGTCGCCTCCGTATAGGAGCTGTGCTCCGGTGACGAACCATACTTCATAATTTTCAAAAGCCATAGTATTGTATTTTATTGGTTATAGAATATTATCTATTTGTCGTTTTCAAAGTTTAAAAGTACGCACTAATCTCTAGAATTTCGAAAGTTTCCCTGCTTATTTTCCATTTATTTGTGATTTTTAAGAAACCCGTATGCTTTCTGTCGATGCCGTAATGCTTTTGTTTTCGTTGGCGGAAGGCGGCGTGAGCGTCCATATGCCCGCTCGCGAGCGTAGATATGGGCGCTCGCGTCCGGAGATATGTTCCGGTTCGTCCGTCCATATGTCCGGATATCCGGCATCATGATTGTGCGTTTCGTTGTGCCGGATTGGCGTTTGCATCCCGTGCGGGAATGTGGGTTTGCAATAAATCGTGCTCTTTTTATTGGAAATTTTGTTGTCTGTCATAGTTTAATATTATATATTTGCACATATATAAATCAAATGTGCAAACACTATGGATCAAAGTTTTATTGCTCTCGTTGAGCGGGCCATCAAGGATTATTGGGATCAGGACGCTCTGACGGATTATAAAGGAGCAACCTTGCAATACAAGGACGTGGCGCGAAAGATTGAGAAATTACATATCATATTTGAAGAAAGTGGCGTAAAGAAGGGCGACCGCATTGCCATTTGCGGGCGTAACAGCGCCCAGTGGGGCGCGGCGTTTCTGGCGGTGCTCACTTATGGGGCGGTGGCAGTCCCCGTGTTGCATGAGTTCAAGGCGGAAACCATACATTACATTGTCAATCATTCGGATGTCCGCCTCCTTCTGGTGGGTGACATGGTGTGGCCGGAGTTGGACGAAAAGGCCATGCCCGACCTGGAAGGCATCATCATGCTGAATGACTATTCCTTGTTGGTTTCGCGTGCGGAGCGTCTGACCTATGCGCGCGAACATCTGAACGAGATGTTTGGCAAGAAATATCCGAAGAACTTCCGCAAGGAGCATGTGCATTACGACCTTGATGAGCCGGAGCAGCTGGCTTTGATTAATTACACGTCGGGCACAACCAGTTTGTCGAAAGGCGTCATGATACCATATCGCGCTTTGTGGTCGAACGTACAGTTTGCCTACGAGGTGTTGCCCCTTCACAAAGGCGACCGCTTGGTGGCCATGTTGCCGATGGCCCACATGTATGGTTTGGCGTTTGAGTTTATTTATGAATTTTGCGTGGGCTGTCACATTTTCTATCTCACGCGCGTGCCCAGTCCGAAAATCATCTTCGAGGCGTTTTCGGAAGTAAAGCCCAGCATTGTCATTGCCGTGCCGCTGATTATAGAAAAAATCATCAAAAAGAGCGTGTTGCCCAAATTGCAGACGCCGGCAATGCAGATTCTCCTCAAAGTTCCCATCATCAACGACAAGATAAAGAGTACCGTTCGCGAGCAGGTGATACAAGCCTTTGGCAACAACTTCTATGAAGTGGTCATCGGAGGAGCGGCGTTCAATCAGGATGTGGAACGATTTCTGAAGATGATAAATTTCCCCTATACGGTGGGATATGGCATGACGGAATGCGCGCCCATTATCTGCTATGAGGACTGGAAAAATTTCGTACCCGGTTCATGCGGGAAAGCCGCTCCGCGCATGGAGGTGAAAATCGACAGCCCCGACCCGCAGCATGTGGTGGGCGAGATTCTTTGCCGGGGCATGAACGTGATGATGGGATATTACAAGAATGAAGAGGCTACGCGGGAGGTGCTGGATAAGGACGGATGGCTTCACACGGGTGATTTGGGCATCATGGACAAAGACGGAAATGTTTTTATCAAAGGACGTAGCAAGAACATGCTTTTGGGTCCTTCCGGACAGAATATCTATCCGGAGGAGATTGAAGAAAAACTGAACAGCCTGCCTTTCGTAAATGAATCGCTCGTGATACAGAAAGATGACAAACTCGTTGGATTGGTGTATCCCGACTTTGAAGAAGCCGCGGCGCAGGGCATCACTACGGATGAGGACATCGCCCGGGTGATGGAAGAGAACCGCGTGACGCTGAACACGCAGATACCGGGATATTGTCAGGTTTCGAGATTCAAGATATTCCATGAGGAGTTCGAGAAGACTCCGAAGAGGAGTATCAGAAGATTCCTGTATCAGGATGCGGCCGATTGATGCGGCGTGGCATCGACAAAGACAAAGGGCTGACTTCGCCGGATGTGGAGTCAGCCCTTTCTGTCGGAAAGCAATCGGTTATTTCTTTTGGCCGTAGTAAGCGTTGGGGCCGTGTTTGCGGCTGAAGTGCTTTTCTACGAGCAGCTGATTCATGGTGAGGTGAGGATTGATGGCAAAGGCAATGCTGGCCATTTTGGCTACCTGCTCCATTACCACGGCGTTGTGTACGGCTTCGTGGGCGTCTTTTCCCCAAGCGAACGGGCCGTGGTTCTTCACCAGCACGCCCGGCGTATGTACGGGATTCATGCCTTCAAATCGTTTCACGATGACATTGCCGGTTTCCAATTCATAGTTTCCTTCGACTTCTTCGCGGGTCATGTCGGCTGTGCAGGGAATGGCCTTGTAGAAATAGTCGGCATGGGTGGTGCCGATGTTGGGAATGTCGGCTCCGGCCTGTGCCCATGCGGTGGCATAAGTGGAGTGTGTGTGAACCACACCGCCAATTTCGGGGAATGCCTTGTAGAGCACCAGATGAGTAGGCGTGTCGGACGAAGGATTCAAGTCGCCTTCAACCACATGGCCCTCCAGGTCGACAACGACCATGTCGCTGGCTTTCATGACGTCATATTCCACTCCGCTTGGTTTGATGACGACCAGTCCGCTTTCGCGGTCAATGGCCGACACGTTGCCCCAAGTGAATATGACCAGACCATGTTTTACCAAATCGAGGTTGGCTCTGAATACTTTTTCTTTCAATACTTCTAACATTGTATTTGTGTTTTAAGGATGAATTATTAAAGTTTGAATTTGAGCGATTGGGAGTAAATGTTGTTGTTGAACTTATACAGCCGTGCTCCTCTGCGCGAGCTTATTTTGTCGATTAAGTCCGTTTGTTCGATGAAACTCATCTCGGCCACTTTTTTCCGGAAGTTCCGTTTGTCGATGGGGCATCCGTATATGGCTTCATAGAGGTTTTGCAGCTGGGTCAGTGTAAACAGTTCAGGCAATAGGTTAAAGCCGATAGGAGCGCATGACGCTTTTTGCTTCATCATTTCCCTTGCTTTTTCAACCATTTCCTGATGGTCGAACAGGAGCGAGGGGAGGGCATTTATCTTAGCCCAATAGCCATTGTGCTCTTCCACGCATTTTTTATCGTAGTCATTGATGTTGAGCAGGGCGTAATAGGCTACGGAGATGACTCGTTCGTCGGGTTCGCGGTTTACTGCACCAAATGTTCCCACTTGTTCCATGTATACATGGTCAAGTCCGGTGTATTCATGCAACACACGTTTGGCGGCATCGTCCACGCTTTCGTTGTTTTGCACAAATCCGCCCATTAAAGACCATGCCCCGTAAAAAGGCTCCATGTTCCTTTTCAGTAAAAGCAGGCTGAGACCATCCTTGTTGAAACCAAAGATGATGCAATCTACTGCTACATAAAACTGAGGATGTTTGCTGTAATAGGAGGTCATGCTATATGGAAATGAAATAATATGTAATCCTGTCTACGGAATCGATGGCTTGCTTTTTCAATCTTGGCAGTCGCGTTGTCCAAGCGATGGTAATGGAATGGCATTACCGGCACATGGCAAATAGTCCATGGCCGATAATGCCTTTCTTTTATGAGTGTGTCATGATTCTGTACGGACCGGCATAACAGTTACCATAGTGTTATGTAAAGCACTACCAGCACCACAAGAACCAGGATTGAGCCGATGGTGAAACCACGATCGGATTGGAACAGTGACAGGTCGATGGGCACAGCCTTCTTGTCTTGCACGGGGCTGAGTGCGTTTGAACGCAGATAGAGCCACAGGGCGAGGAAGAATGTGCCAAGGAAGAACACGGCCTCGAATCCGAGGTTTCGCATGGCCTCAATGTTGCCGAAGACGGTGATGCAGCCGATAATGTAGCACAGAACAGCGAGCACCAGCATCACATGGGCCCAGAACAGTTGTGCCTTCACGGTGTGGTTGTCGAGCGGTGTAGCCTTCTCGGTATCTTTGCTGAGGAACGAAAGAGTAAAGAAGAGGACAACCAATACCATGAATACGTATCCCATGCGGAGCAGGAACGGCGTGCCCGGCATCATGAACTTGAAGGCGATACTGAATACAAATGTTGCGATGGCTGTAACTACGGCAGCGGTGCCCGATGCACGTTTCCACAACAGACCCAAACCGAAAATCACGACGATGCCCGGATAGACAAAGCCGGAATATTCTTGGATTACCTGGAATGCCTGGTCGGCTCCGCCCATGATGGGATAAACGGCGATGAGTGCCAGGATGAGCGATGCCAACGATGTCAGACGGCCTACGCTTACGAGTTTCTTTTCAGAAGCTGTCTTGTTGATGAACTTCTTATAGATGTCCATCGTAAAGATGGTAGAGGTCGAGTTGAACATGGAAGCCAACGATGAGATAACGGCTGCAGCCAAGGCGGCAAACGAAAGGCCTTTGACAACTGTCGGAGTGAAGTTGCGAATCAGGAACGGATAAGCATCATCGGAACGCTCGATGGAACCGGTCAATGTCTGCATCAGTTCGGGCTGATAGTTTGCGATGTAGAATGCACATACACCCGGAATACATACGATGAACGGGATGAGAATCTTCAGGAAGGCTGCGAATATCATACCTTTCTTGGCTTCGGCAAGGCTTTTTGCGGCGAGACCTTTTTGGATGATGTATTGGTTGAATCCCCAGTAGCCCAAGTTGGTAAGCCACAGACCGCCTATGATTACGGTGATGCCCGGAATGTCAAAGAACGGGTCGGACGGTTGGGTTGCCGTACCCTCGAGCACCGGATAGAGGTCGGCATTGCGTTCGACGATGAGGTTGAAGTGGGTATCACCCGGGACGCTGGCCAAGTGCCCCATGATGTAGCTCAAGGCATCGAGCGCACCGCCCAGCTCCAGCTTCGTGGAAATCACGTCAAGGGCTGCATAGGCTGTAACCAGACCGCCACCGACAAGGAAAGTCACTTGCATCACGTCTGTCCAAGCCACGGAAGCCAGACCACCGTAGATTGAATATACACCGGCAATGACGAAGAGGAAGAGCATAATCCACATGATGGTCATGTCCATTTGCATGCCCATTACCATGGCAGGCGCGTCGGGTAAGCCGAGAATTTGCTTGATGGCCAATGCGCCCAACCAAGCTACGGATGTCAGGTTGATGAAAACGTACAAGAAGAGCCAGAAGATGGAGAATGCCAATCCTACGCCCCAATTGTAGCGTTCGCTCAAGAATTGCGGGATGGTAAATATCTTACGCTTAATCATTACGGGCAGCAGGAACTTGGCGACTACAATCAAGGTCGCGGCCGCCATCAACTCGTAGGCTGCGATAGCAATACCTGACTTGAAAGCCGAACCGGACATTCCGATGAATTGCTCGGCAGAAATGTTGGCGGCAATCAGTGATGCACCTACAGCCCACCATGTCAGCGTGTTGCCGGCCAGAAAATAGTCACTCGATGATTTCTCTTCTCCTTTCTTGCCACGAGACAAGAAGAGTCCTAGTCCTACGAGGAGAACGATGTAGGCTGCGAACACCAAATAATCGGCAAGTTCGAAACCATTGTTTTTTAAAGCTTCTAGTATATCCATATAATTATTCAGTTTGATGTTTCCTTATTTCTCCACGCCGAATTTGAAGATGCAATGGCTGTGGTAGGTCTGTCCCGGTTCGAGGATGACAGAAGGCCATTGCGGCTTGTTGGGACTGTCAGGATAGTGTTGGGACTCCAGGCAGATGGCTGCCCGTTGATTGTAGACGATGCCCTTTTTCCCGGTTACAGTGCCATCGAGGAAGTTGCCGGTATAAATTTGAATGCCCGGTTCGTTGGTATAGATTTCCAATGTGATGCCTGTTGACGGACATGTGACTTTGGCTGCAACTTCTTCAATGTTGCCTTTTGTGTTGAGCACATAGTTGTGGTCGATGCCCATGCCGAATTTTACCTGCTCGTTATTCATGTCGAGCGCGTCGGCAATGGGTTTGGCATTCTTGAAATCCATGCAGTTGTCGGTTAGGGCAAGCATTTCGCCGGTAGTCATAAATGTACTGTCAACCGGAGTAATGCTGTCTGCATTGACATAAAGAATGTTGTCGGTGATTGTGTTTTGAGGATTGCCCGACAGGTTGAAATAGGAGTGATTGGTCATGTTGATGACCGTTTTCTTGTCGGTCGTGGCATCATATTGGATGTCGATGCTGTTGTTGCCTTTCAATGTGTAGGTGACGTGTGCAGTCACGTTGCCCGGGAAGTTATTGTCTCCGTCAGGAGATTGCATGGTCAGTTGCAGGGTGCTGTCGTTCAGCTGTTGTCCTGTGTAAACTTGATATTGCCATCCTGTCGGACCGCCGTGCAAGCAGTGTCCGTAGTTGTTTTGCGGTAGTTTTACGGTATCACCATCGAGGACAAATTTCCCTTGGTTTATGCGGTTGGCATAGCGTCCGATGGCTGCGCCGAAGTCGCTGGGTGTGTTGATGTAGTCTCCGATACTGTCAAAGCCCAATACTACGTCCTTCATTTCTCCGGTCTTATCGGGAACCATGACCGACACGATTCGTCCACCGAAATTCGTGATGCAAACTTCCATGCCGTTTGCATTTGCCAGTGTGTATAATTGCGTTTGTTTCCCGTTGACCTCTGTTTGGAAATCTTGGGGATTCAGTCCTGAACGGGTAAGGCTGTCTTGTTGCTGGGTGCACGCCGCAGCAAACAGACAGACGCCCATGAATAAAGCTTTGCTTACATTTTTCATGATAAGTATGTATTTGATTAATATTTCGGATTGCTTGTTAATCCAGCCGACGCGCTCCGTTGCTGATTACAACGTCATAGACTTTGGGATAATGGCCGAATTGTTTGGCGAAACTGTTTCTGGCTTCCTGTACGAATCTGTCGTAAAAATCGGCTTTGACCAGATTGATGGTGCAACCGCCGAATCCTCCGCCCATGACCCTGGACCCCGTTACGCCATGTTCGCGTGCACATTGGTTAAGGAAGTCGAGTTCCTCGCAGCTGACTTCGTATAACTTGCTCATGCCTTCGTGGGTGGCATACATCTTTTCGCCCACCGTCTCATAATCATCACGTTGCAGCGCGTCGCATACATCCAATACGCGTTGGATTTCTTCGATGACGTATCGGGCGCGCAGATAATCTTCCTCTGTAATTGCATGTTTGGCTTCCTCGAGCATGTCCATGGTGGCATCGCGCAGGAACGACACTTCCGGATGGAATTGCCTGATGGCGGCCACTGCCGATTCGCAACTCTGACGACGCTTATTGTAGGCCGATGAGGCAAGCTCGTGTTTTACGGCAGAGTCAAGCAACACCAGCTTGTAGCCTTCGGGCCTGAAAGGGTAGTATTGGTAATCCAGACTGCGGCAGTCTAAACGCATCAGGTGATCGGCCTTGCCGAATACGGATGCAAACTGGTCCATGATGCCACATTTCACACCGCAATAGTTATGTTCTGTGGCCTGACCAACTTGAGCCAGTGTAAATTTGTCCAAGGAATTATTTCCGAACATGTCGTTGAACGCATAGGCATAAGTGCTTTCCAATGCAGCGGAAGAGGACATGCCGGCACCCAGCGGAACATCGCCCGCGAAAGCGGTGTTAAAGCCTTTGACCTCGACGCCGCGCTTTATCATCTCGCGGCAGACTCCGAAAATATAGCGTGCCCAGCTGGTGCGGGGAGCATCCTCCTCTTGCAGCCCGAACTCTACATAATCTTTCATGTCGATGGAGTAGGCACGCACCTTGTCGGTGCCGTTCGGTTTGAGTTCGGCTGTAACGCCTTTGTCGATGGCGCCGGGAAACACGTAGCCACCGTTGTAGTCCGTATGTTCGCCTATCAAGTTGATGCGCCCCGGAGATGTATATACGGAACCGGTGCTGCCATCGAAATGTTTGATAAAGCGACTTCTTACGTATTCTATATCCATAGTATAATATATTTAGATGTTAACAAAAGGTTTAGTGCGCCGACAAATTGCATCGGCGCCATAGGGTGGGGCGGATTATCGCTTCTGCAAGCCAAACTTATACACAGTGGTTTGCGTATAGACTTCGCCCGGTTGGAGCACAGTCGACGGGAAGTGCGGCTTGTTGGGCGAATCGGGGAAATGTTGCGCTTCGAAGCACACGGCGCTGCGATCGGGGAAGGTGGCTCCGTGGGCTCCTTCCATGCCGCCGTTCCAGTTGGCGGTATAGAACTGCATGCCCGGCTCTGTGGTATACACTTCCAACATGCGTCCGCTTTGGGGCTCTACGCAACGGACTGCAAAACTCAGTTCGCCCGGTTCTGTTTTTTTGAGCACGTAGCAATGGTCGTAACCTCGTGCCTGAGTCAGCTGGGTGAATCCGCAGTCGATGCGTTCACCCACGGTGTGTGGCGAACGGAAGTCCATGGGAGTTCCTTCCACGGGAGCTATTTCGCCGGTGGGGATGGAGGTGTCATCGGTCGGGAGATAAAAGTCGGCATTGATGGTGACGACGTTTCCGCCGACATCGGCTGTGGGATGCGCAATGCCCGACAGACTGAAAAACGCATGGTTCGTCAGGTTGACGATGGTTTTCTTGTCTGTTGTGGCGCGATAGTCGATGCGCAATTCCCCGTCGTCGGTCAGCGTATAGCTCATCTGCACGTCCAGGTTGCCGGGGTATCCTTCCTCGCCGTCGAGCGAGCGATAGTGGAAAACAATGTGTGTGGTGTCGGCTTCGAGCACGTCCCACACACGTTTATGGAACCCCGTAGGGCCTCCGTGCAGGGCGTTCGCCCCGTTGTTTACGGCCAGTTTATAGGGATGTCTGTCCAGACGGAAGCAGCCGTGGGCGATGCGGTTGCCGTAACGTCCTATCGTTGTGCTCAACACGTCTACAGGGCTGTTCATGAGGTGAGTCAGCGAGTCGTGTCCCTGGATGACGTTGGCCATGCGGCCTTCGTGGTCGGGAACAAAGAGCGACAAGATGGCCGCTCCGTAGTTGCACACGGCCATTTCAAAGCCGGGGCGGTTGCGCAGTATATATAAATCGGTGGTTTTCCCGTCGATAGTTGCCTGAAAATCCTCACGGCGCAAGCCGGAGAGGTTGTCGGATGTGTACATAGTATCGTAGTTTTTCAAAGTATTCACTTTTTATTATTGTGGCAAATGTAAGTAACTTATTGCTTATAAACAAATATCAGAGCGAAAAACCTGATTCTGCCATAGTGTCAATAAGTCGGCTACAATGAAACTGCTTCCCCCCACAAAGATGAAATCTTCGGTCCGGGCATCGGCACGGGCTTGTTTCAAGGCTGTGCCCACATCGGGATAAGAGCGGCCGGTCAACCCGTGGGCGGAGGCCATGGCGCGTAGCTTTTCGGCCGGCATGGCGCGCTTGACGCTCGCCTGGGTAAAATAATAGACGGCATTCTGCGGTAACAGGGCAAGCACGGCTTCGATGTCCTTGTCGCTCACCATGCCGAACACGATGCGTAGCGTGTCGCAACGTTGACGCCTGAGCTGTTCGACAATGTAGCCGATGCCGCCCACGTTGTGCCCCGTGTCGCATACGATGGCCGGACGGGTCGACAGCCATTGCCAGCGGCCTTGCAGTCCCGTCAGTTCGCATACGTGGGCAAATCCTTGGCGGACATGTTCTTCCGTAAAAGCAAATCCGCATTGGCGCAGTTGCCGGAGTGCGGAAAGAATGGTGTTGGTGTTCTTTAGCTGGCAAAGTCCGCCAAGCTCTCCTTCCAGGTTTGCGTAGTCGGCTGTTTGATAGATGAATCCGGGACGGTCATTGAGCGGTGAGGCCGAGATGAGCAACCTCTCGTCTTCGGCAAAACGGATGGGCGCTTCCTCGGCCGCGGCCTTGGCGGCAAAAACGGGGCGTGTCTCCTCGGTCGTTTCGCCAATCACCACCGGCACGCCGTGTTTGATGATGCCGGCCTTTTCGCCCGCAATCTTGGCCGGCGTGTCGCCCAAAAACTGCGTGTGGTCGAGGCTGATGTTGGTAATGATGCTCAGCTCGGGACGGATGATGTTCGTGCAGTCCAGCCGTCCGCCCATGCCCACTTCGATGACGGCCACGTCAACCATGTTCCGGGCAAACCAATCGAAGGCCATGGCCGTGGTCAATTCGAAAAAGGAGGGGTGGAGCGGTTCGAAAAAGCTGCGCTCGCGCGCCACGAAATCGGTCACGTATTCCTCCGATACCGGCTGTCCGTTTACCCGTATGCGTTCGCGGAAGTCGACCAGATGAGGCGATGTGTATAGTCCGACACGCAGTCCCGAGGCCTGGAGGATGGCGGCTAGCGTGTGCGAACACGAGCCTTTGCCGTTCGTTCCGGCTATGTGGATGGTGCGGAATAGGCGATGGGGATGTCCGAAATGTGCATCCAGAGTATGTGTGTTTTCCAAACCTTCCTTATAGGCCGCGCTTCCTATTTGTTGGAACATGGGCACACATTCATATAAGTAGGTCAATGTCTCTTGATATGTCATGGTCACAGTATATTAATGATATGAAAAAAGGCAACTGTCGGCCTCCACCTCTGAAAATCATGCATGGTGGCATGGCCGACTTGCAGTTGCCGACGCAAAATTACGGAGATTTATTAAATGGAGTGAGGATTTTGGCAAGTAATTGTTTTCGTTTCGGGGAGAAACGGATGTGCCGGGGACAAAAGGCGTGCCCTGAAAGCGGAGACGCGGATTTTCTGTGTCCTCTTCGGATGTGAACCTCCGCGCGTAATCAGCGTCTGAAGAATCAAGCCTCTGCACAGACGCGTGGCGCGTTTCATTGCATGCGGAACACGACCGGGACGATGTATCGCACGCGCACGGTCCGGCCGTCTTTCCGCCCCGGCTTCCAGCGCGGCAGGTTTCGGACGATGCGCAAGGCTTCCTCCTCAAAGTCGGGATGGGAAGAGCGGAGCACTTTGAAGTTGGACAGCGACCCGTCGGTCTCCACCACGAATTGCACGATGACGCGGCCATGTATCTGGCTGCCGATGGGAAGGTTTCGGCTGCACAGGCGCATCAGCGAATCTTGTCCGCCGGGGAACTCGGGCATCTCGTCCACCAGGTCGTAGACGGGTTCTTCGGGCGAACGGGAGGCAGAGGCGCTGCCGCTGGGGATGACGGTGAACGGGAGCGTGTCAGCGTCGGGCACGTCGGCGAGGCGGAACTCGCACATGAGCAGCACGTCCCGCGCCGGACCTATGTCCACGCGCTGGAAATAGCGGAAGCGCGTGGGGCGGTGTTCGTTCACGAGGGGGTAAAGGGGTGCGGTGAAACGTTGCGCGCTTTGCGGCCGAAGGCGGTAGCCAAGGTCATTGAAGAAGGCTGCTCCGGCGTATTTGCGCCACACGCCGCGGGCGTCTTTGTAGGTCAGGAAGTGCCTTTCTCCCGTCAAGACGGCGGTGTCGGAGCGGTTCACCAGCTCCACTTCCATTTTCCGTGCCGAGAGGGGGACGACTGTGGTCAGGGCGCGGAGGCTCACGCCCAGTGTGTCGGTGGGGGCGATGAGGGGGCAGGGTGGGAGTATGTCCGGTCCTTCGAGCTTGACAGCCGGTGAGGCGGTCACGATGCGCCGGAACTGCTCCGTGAGTCGGGGCGTGGCCCGCCGCAGGTGGACGTGGATGCCGTCGGCATAGAGGCCGTATCCGGTGACGTTTTGCGCCAGGGTGTCGTTGTCCGACGTTTGGATGCGATGGCTGATGAGGTCCATCAGCTGTTCGAGCTCCTTTGTGTTGAGTGTGCGGGCCGTGTCGGCTTGTGGGGCGATGGTGTCGGTTTTCAGCACCGTGTCTTTCGGGAGAGAGATGACTGCGGATGTGGTGTCGGTCTGTGTGGCGTTGGAGCGGGAGGCCGATGGGCGGCAGGCTGTGAGGGCCAGGGCCGCGAGGGCGAGGAGGATGAGGCGTGGCTTCATGGCAGATGGGTTTGGATGTTTGCCCAAAGATAAGCAATTTTTTCAGGCTGATGACGCGGATGTCGCGGGATATGTACGCCCGTGTCGGCAGATATGGGCGCTTGCGTCTGTGGATATGTACGCCCGGCTCCGGGAATATGGGTGCTCGGAGGCGTTGCTTGACTTGAAATCTAACGCCCGATTAGGGTGTCGGATATGCTGTTTGCTGAATATCTCCAATGCTCCGGTTTGTGCGATGAACCGGTTTCATTATAGGTGTTGTCATGCATAAAAAAACAGGAATCTCACTGATTTGTGAAATCCCTGTTCTTTTACTGAATGTTTGTACGAAGGATTATGCTTCGGCAGGAGCTTCCTCGGTAGCGGGAGCTTCAGTAGCTTCGGCGTTGGCAGCGGCTTCGGCTTCAGCCTTGGCAGCAGCCTCAGCGGCTTTCTTTTCTGCTACTTTCTTGGCAATTTCTTCATTTACTTTCTTTTCAGCTTCCAGACGTGCTTGAGCGGCAGCTTTCTTCTCTTCGGCTTGTTTAGCCTTGAATGCGTTCAGGCCATTTTGCTTGTCGGCTTTCCAAGCGTCGAACTTGGCTTTTGCTTGAGCTTCGTCGAATGCGCCTTTCTTCACACCACCGAGCAGGTGCTTCATCAAATAAACGCCTTCTCTTGACAAAATGTTGCGTACGGTGTCTGTCGGTTGCGCACCGCAGTTTACCCAGTACAAAGCGCGGTCAAAATTCAAATCTACTGTGGCAGGATTGGTATTCGGATTGTACGTACCAATTTTCTCAGTAAATCTACCATCACGTGGTGCTCTTGCATCTGCAATTACGATAGAGTAAAACGCGTAACTTTTACGTCCTCTTCTTTGCAATCTGATTTTTGTTGCCATTCTAAAAAATAGTTTTTTGTTTGTTAATTGGATTTGAATTGGGCTAATAACCCGTATTAGCGGCTGCAAAGATAGTGCTTTAATTCTAAATGACAACTCTATAGTTCTGTTTTTTATCCGGTTATCGCGACTTTTTCATTTTAAACAGGTAAAATCTCTTGTTTTTATTGTTCGTCATCGGTTATCCCGATTTGCGTTTAGCGCATGCTTCGTCAAAACGTTCGATGATGTCCCGCATATATTGGGGCAGATATTCCGAAGCAATATATTTGACCATTCATGCCGGAATACCATAATAGGCCGCTGCAATGCCTCCTGTCATGCAAGCGATTGTATCGCTGTCACCTCCAAGCGATATGGCCAAGCGGATGGCGGATTCGTAATCGCGACTGTCCAGGAATGCGATTATCGCTTCCGGGCAAGAGCCTTGACACGTTTCATCAAATTGGTATGTCGGTCGGATTTCATCGCAAGTGCGATGCAGATTATATCCAAAAGTTTTTTCGATATAATTTCTGATCTCGTCTTTGGCTTTATGTTCCCGTGCCCAAAATATTGCGGAAGCTATCGCTTGTGCTCCCTTAATGCCTTCGGGATGATTGTGGGTTACTTCGGCTGATTGTCGGGCAAGCTCAAGAGCTTCTTCTATGGAGTTGGCATAATATCCGCAAGGGCTGACACGCATTCCAGCGCCATTGCCAAAACTATTGTATGGTTCCTTGTCTTTGCTGTAAAACAGCCATTCGTAGAACATTCCTCCATAGCCTTTGTTGGGGTATTCCTGTCCCCAGTCGGACATGGTTTTCTGCAGTGGGACTTCGCTTAAAAGCCAGTCCGCTACGGCAATTGTCATTACCGTATCGTCTGTAAACTGAGAACTGCCGGTAAATAAGGAAATATTGGTTGACTTGCAGTTGCAAAACTCATAAAAAGACCCGATTATGTCTCCGATTATGGCTCCTATGATACCGCCGGATACAAGTTGCCCGCTTTTATCTGCTTTAAGCATTGCCAATGTGCGGTTGTCTTCTTTGCCTTTATAGTATTTATGTAGGGCTTCGGAAAAAATGCTATTGGGTGATACGGAGTTAAAAAGAGTCATCGACGAGCGAAATTTCAAGGCATCGGTTCTTCCCAGAATTTCATCGGCAGACTTGCCGTCGATTGCCAACATTGCCTTGGTGATTTCCATAAGATTTCTGCCAAGTATGGGATGATGTAGAAACATTATAGCCTCGTCTATGTCGGCAATGCCATAATAATCAGAAGTATGGCTATGACCAAGCCCGCGTAGTTGCGGAAAGATATACCACATCCAATGCGATTGTTTTTTCCCGAACTGGATTTCTTTCAAAGCGAAAGTGTATGTGTTGCGATGAGCATCCACGAACCGCCCTAAATTATATCGTGAGGCATATTCCTCATGTGTTGCTGTGGTCATATTGTTGGGTTATGAAAACGGGTGTGTATGTATTGATGGACTAGAAAAAAGAGCCAACCGATTTTTTAATCAGCTGGCTCTTTGATGTTGTTTGCTGAAGTTTATTCAGTAGAATTAAAGAATGGTCTTAACAGTTTCCAGCATACCTTTTTCCTGGATAGAGTTCAAGAATGAAACTACCATGTCGGTCAAGCCCGGGATTTCATTCAAGTCTTCATTCCAGATGAACTTGGCGCTCAATACGCCTTCTGCCACCTTGCGAGTGTCGCCCGTAGCCCAAAGGTCTTTCAGCAGTTGCATGATTTCAGGAGCATCGTTCGGAACAATTTCAGTACCATCGGCACGCTTGCCACCTTTGTAATAAGTGATGATGGCAGCCAGACCGAGAACCAATCCCTTCGGCAGTTCGCCCTTGCGTTGCAAGTAAGTCTTCACACCCGGCAGGTCGCGAGTTTCGTATTTCGGGAAGGAATTCAGCATGATGGAAGTTACTTGGTGGTCTACGAACGGGTTGTTGAAACGATCCAATACGTCTTTTGCAAACTTCTCAAGTTCTTCTTTCGGCAAGTTCAGTGTCTCCATCAACTCATGGAACATCACTTTGTCAATGTATTTGCCGATAACCTCATGCTGACATGCATCGCGCACGATGTTGACGCCAGACAAGTATGCTACCGGAGAAAGAACCGTGTGAGGACCATTCAGGAGGCAAACCTTTCTTTCATGATAAGGAGCTTCGGAAGGCACGAACAATACGTTCAGACCGGCTTTGTCTGCGGGGAATTCTTTTGCAATTTCTTGCGGAGCTTCGATAACCCAGAGGTGGAAAATTTCGGCTTGAACCACCATGTTGTCATCATATTGTAGCTTCTCTTTGATGGCATCAATGTCTTTGCGCGGGAATCCCGGAACGATACGGTCTACCAAAGTAGCATATACGCCGCAAGCTTCCTCAAACCATGCTTTGAATTCTGCGCCCAGATTCCACAGGTCGATATACTGATAGATGCACTCTTTCAGTTTGTGGCCGTTCAAGAAAATCAACTCGCAGGGGAAGATAATCAGACCTTTGCTCTTGTCGCCATTGAAAGTTTTGAAGCGGTGATAGAGCAACTGTGTCAATTTGCCCGGATAAGAAGAAGCAGGTGCGTCATCAAGCTTGCAGGCAGGGTCAAATGCGATGCCGGCCTCTGTCGTGTTAGAGATGACAAAACGCATTTCCGGTTGCTCGGCCAGCTTCATGAACTCGTCAAATTGAGAGTACGGATTCAATGCGCGGCTGATGACATCAATCATGGTCAGGCTGTTCACTGCCTCGCCTTTGTCCAGACCTTGCAAGTTAACATGATACAAGCAATCTTGTTTGTTCAGCATGTCAACCATACCTTTGGCGATTGGTTGAACAACGACAACGCTGCTGTTGAAATCAGTTTTCTGATCCATGTTGTAGATAATCCAATCTACGAATGCACGAAGGAAGTTACCTTCACCAAACTGAATGATTCTTTCAGGACGTTGAACCTTAACGGCTGTTTCTTTGTTTAATGGTTTCATAATAATATATTATTTAAAAATGTAGTTTTATAAATTATACGATTCTACATAGTAATCGATGTTTTCTTTGATTAGAATGTCCACAGGCATGTACCATCGAGGTTGCACATCGCGTTTGAACACCAACTTATCTACCAGCATTTTTATGCTGCTGTATCCTTGCATGGCAGGACGTTGCCCGATAAGGTAATTGATTACGCCGTCTTTCAGTAATTCGACGTTGCGGGGTAACAAATCATAACCAATCAGACTTTTTAATGAGCGATTCCGTTTCTTTAAATATTCTCCTACCCGGTAAACATGCGAATTAAATACTACACCTCCGCAGACAGACGGATGGCCGGCAAAGAATTCATCCATTATTTGGTTGTTTTCTTCTCCGTCCTTTTTGAGCGTTACATCATGCATCTTTATATTAAGATGGTGTTCTTGAACGTAAGCATTGAATCCTTCCAAGCGACGTTGCATTTGAAGCTCCTGTGAGTCTGGATTCTTTTCTGTGCTTAGCAATACAATCTCATGACCGTTAAAGCCGGTATCATAGAAGATGCGTGCTGCAATGTATCCACTGCGGAATGAATCTTGCCCGATGTATGTGAGTGCTCCGGCTCCTTCTACATTGACATCAATAAATGCAAATAGCACATTGTTTTCTTTCAAACGTTGTGTGATGGCAAGTGTTTCGGCTTTGTAGTTAGGAGCAATGAGTACGGCATCAAATGCATCTTCCAGCAGGCGTCTGCTTTCAGTTATATAAGATATCTTGTCCGAGTGATCGTAATGTATGAAATCAACGCTAATATTGAACGGTTGGACTTCTGCCAATGCTTTTTCTATTCCTTGGACAACCGCATACCAGTAATCGTTGGTAACGTATTTCGGGATAAAGCAACCGAGGTGATATTTCCGTTTCCCGGCTAATCCGATAGCATACACGTTGGGTTGGTAATTGATTTCTTTGAGTATTCGCTCAACTTTTTTCTTACTGTTCTCAGAGACTTCGCCTCGTTGGTGTAATACCCTGTCCACAGTTCCTGCAGACACCCCAGCCATTTGTGCTATGTCTTTTATTGTGTATTGTTTTTTATCCATAGTAAGCTGTTCGTTTAAAGGCTAATCACGTTCTTCTGAGCAATAAAATCATTAAATTTTGCTACAAATATACGAACTTATTTTGCTGTGACAAATAAAATATCTATTTTCGTGTTCGATAACGGTTAATAAAGTTAAATGTATGCCGTAAAGCATAAGTTTAGCTGTATTATTCTGCATTTGTTCAAATTATATACAACAGTTAAATTCTAAGTATTATGAAAAAGTTTATGGATGAGAACTTCCTGCTGCAAACAGAAACAGCGCAGAAGTTGTATCACGAACATGCGGCCAAGATGCCTATCATTGATTACCATTGCCACTTGATTCCTAAGATGGTAGCTGATGATTATCAGTTTAAGTCAATTACTGAAATATGGTTGGGTGGTGACCATTATAAATGGAGGGCAATGCGTTCCAATGGTGTGGACGAACGCTATTGTACAGGCAAAGACACTTCTGATTGGGAGAAGTTTGAGAAATGGGCAGAAACTGTTCCTTATACTTTCCGTAACCCATTGTATCACTGGACTCATCTGGAATTGAAGACGGCTTTTGGCATCAATAAAATCTTGAATCCGAAGACAGCCCGTGAGATTTTTGATGAATGTAATGAGAAATTGCAGAAACCGGAAATGTCTGCGCGCAATTTGATGCGTCGTTATCATGTAGAAACGGTCTGCACTACCGACGACCCTGTTGATTCCTTGGAGTATCACATCCAAACCCGTGAGAGCGGTTTTGAAATCAAGATGCTTCCGACCTGGCGTCCCGACAAGGCAATGGCTGTGGAAGTTCCTTCCGAGTTCCGTGCATATATCGAGAAATTGGCCGAAGTCAGCGGAGTTGCTATCAATAAGTTCCAGGACGTTATCGAAGCGTTGCGCAAACGTCACGACTTCTTTGCAGAGCAAGGCTGTCGCTTGTCCGATCATGGCATTGAGGAGTTCTATGCCGAAGACTATACACAAGCCGAAATCGATGCTATATTTAATAAGGTATATGGCGGACAAGAACTGACCAAAGAAGAGATTCTCAAGTATAAATCGGCCATGCTGATTGAGTTTGCCATCATGGACTATGAAAAAGGATGGACACAACAATTCCACTACGGTGCTATCCGCAACAACAATACCAAGATGTTCAAGCTGTTGGGGCCTGATACCGGTTTTGATTCCATCGGCGAGTTCAACACGGCCAAGAGCATGGCGAAATTCCTCGACAAGCTGAATACTCAGGGCAAGTTGACCAAGACGATTCTTTACAACCTCAATCCTTGTGCCAACGAAGTGATTGCTACCATGTTGGGTAACTTCCAGGATGGTTCTGTTCCGGGTAAAATCCAATTTGGCTCGGGCTGGTGGTTCCTCGATCAGAAAGACGGCATGGAGAAGCAAATGAACGCCTTGTCATTGTTGGGACTGTTGAGTCGCTTTGTCGGCATGTTGACCGATTCCCGTTCTTTCCTCTCTTATCCGCGTCATGAATATTTCCGTCGTACGTTGTGCAACTTGCTGGGCAACGACATTGAGAATGGTGAGATTCCCGTTGAGGAAATGGAGCGCGTAAACCAGATGGTAGAGGATATCTGCTATTACAATGCCAAGAAATTCTTTAATTTCTAACTGGAAATTTTATGGTATCAAAGGGCATCTTTTCGTAGGGGAAGATGCCCTCTTTTTGTATTATCTGTTAACTTTGCATTTGAATTTTTCCATTGTTGCTATATGAAACGCATTATTCTTGTTACGGGAGGTCAACGGTCGGGCAAAAGTGCTTATGCGGAAAAAATGGCTCTGTCGTTGTCGGATGCTCCGGTATATGTGGCCACCGCACATGTATGGGATGAGGAGTTTCGTCAGCGGGTTCTCCGTCATCAACAACGCAGAGGACCGCAATGGACTAATATAGAAGAAGAAAAAACATTAAGTAAGCATGATTTGTCCGGGCGCGTGATTGTGATTGATTGCGTTACCTTGTGGTGTACCAATTTCTTTTTCGAGCATCAGTCGGAAGTCATCCCTTCGCTGGAGGCCATAAAAGACGAGTTTGACCGTTTTACTTCACAGGATGCTACCTTTATTTTTGTTACCAATGAAATCGGATTGGGAGGAATTGCCGAGAACAAATTGCAGCGCCTGTTTGCCGACCTGCAAGGAGGGGTCAATCAATATATAGCTTCTCATGCGGATGATGTTTACTTTGTAGTCAGCGGGATTCCGGTAAAAATCAAATAATCTTATGATAACCTTTACAATAAGCGCTCCGGACGAACAAATACGTCCGGCGTTGATAGCTAAAATCAATGATTTGACCAAGCCCAAGGGAGCCTTGGGAAGGCTTGAGGAATTGGCCTTGCAAGTGGGCATGATACAGCAAACGCTGTCGCCGTCATTGCAACATCCCTGCAACGTCTTGTTCGGGGCCGATCACGGCATAGTGGAAGAAGGCGTTAGCGTGTCGCCCAAAGAAGTTACCTGGCAGCAGATGATGCACTTCGCATACGGCAAACGTGGAGGAGTGAATTTTCTATGTCGGCAGCATGATTTCACATTGAAGCTCGTGGATGCCGGGGTGGATTATGATTTTCCGGCCGACAGTGGCATCATAGATATGAAAGTCCGGAAGGGGACACGCAACTATTTGCATGAAGCCGCCATGACACACGAGGAATTGGCCCTTTGTCTGGAACGCGGAGCTGGAGTGGTACGCGATTGTCATGAGGAAGGATGCAACATTATCAGTTTTGGCGAAATGGGGATAGGGAATACGTCGTCATCATCCCTTTGGATGCATGCGTTCACGCATATTCCTTTGGATGCATGCATTGGCGCCGGGAGCGGATTGGATAAGGACGGTGTACGTCACAAATATGAAGTGCTGAAGGCTGCGTGGGACAATTACGCCGGCGATGGCACGACGCCGGATATAATCCGTTACTTTGGCGGTTATGAGATGGCTATGGCCGTGGGGGGCATGTTGCAGGCGGCAGAGTTGCATATGGTCATTCTGGTCGACGGATTCATCATGACCAACTGTTTGCTGGCGGCATCCCGGTTGTATCCTGCCGTGACGGATTATGCCATATTCGGTCATCAGGGAGATGAAGCCGGGCATAAGCTGGTGCTGGATTACATGCAGGCTCGTCCCTTGCTGAGCCTTGGATTGCGATTGGGAGAGGGGACGGGTGCGATATGTGCTTATCCTATTGTTGATTCGGCTATCCGCATGCTCAACGAGATGGATACATTCAGTCATGCGTCCGTAACCAAATATTTCTAATCTGTCGACCGGCGATGAATAATATTCTGGCAGCATTCATGTTTTTCACCCGTCTGCCTTTCTGGCGCATTAAGCAGGTGCCGGCCGGGTGTTTCAAGCATGTTGTGAACTACTGGCCTTTTGCCGGTTGGCTTACGGGCGGTGTCATGGCGGCTGTTTACAGTCTGGCCGTCCATGCGTTTCCGGTTGAAATAGCCGTGATGCTTGCGCTGATAGGGAGATTGTTGTTGACCGGAGCCTTGCACGAGGATGGTTTGGCCGACTTTTTCGACGGCTTCGGGGGCGGCACCGACCGTTCGCGTATCCTTTCCATCATGAAAGATTCGCATATTGGCAGCTACGGTGTCATCGGGATGATTTGCTACTTCGCGTTGATGGTGATGCTCGTTGCTTCGTTGCCCTCTCGTCTTGCATGCTTTGCCTTGTTGGCTTTCGACGCGTGGAGCAAATTCTTGGCTTCCAATCTCGTAAATTTTTTGCCCTATGCACGCAAGGAGGAAGAAAGCAAGGCGCATACGGTATATGAGCGTATGAAAATGCACGAATTTCTCATTGCCTTTTTGGGCGGAAGTTGCTGGCTGCTGCTTTTGCCGTTTCCGCTTTGGGGAGCTTGCGTCTTTTCGGTCGTGGCGTTGTCTTTGCTGATAGTGTTTATGAAAAAGAAGCTGCAAGGCTACACCGGCGATTGCTGTGGCGCCACTTTCCTTCTTTGTGAACTGGCTTCCTATCTGGGGCTTCATCTGCTGTTGACTTTTACACCGTCCATTTAGTATGATAGTGACTTTTATCCGCCATACATCGGTTGATGTGCCGCGAGGAACGTGTTACGGACAGACCGACGTTCCTCTTAAAGATACTTTTCCGCAAGAAGCAGCCACCGTGGCCGCACGTTTGAGCGGCCGCACATTCGACAAGGCTTATACCAGTCCGTTGAGCCGTTGCACGCGTTTGGCGGCTTATTGCGGCTTTCCGCATGCCGAACGCGATGAGCGTATTTTGGAATTGAATTTCGGAGATTGGGAAATGCAACGGTTTGACGACATAGCCGACCCCAATTTGCAAGCATGGTATGACGACTTCCTTCATGTGCGCGCCACCCGGGGGGAATCGTTTGCCGACCAGCGCCGGCGGGTTGCCGATTTTCTGGACGAGTTGCGCCGGAGGCCCTATCGGGAGGTGGTTGTTTTCACCCATGGGGGCGTGTTGCTCTGTGCCCGGCTTTATGCCGGATTGCTTCGGGAAGAAGAGGCTTTTGAAGCCCTTACGCCTTATGGAGGAGAGGTCACCATCGAGTTGAATCCCATGTCGTCTGCCGGCGTTTTGTGAGCTGATATGTTCCCTTGCGACGGACCATATTGCCGCTCGCGAGCGGACATGCCTCCGCTTGGGAGCGGGCATATCTTCGCTCGTGCCGGAGAATATGGAGGCTTGTCAGGGTGTGCGTCTTCTGAATTCCGCACACACGATGGCTGTTGCCATGGCCACATTCAGGGATTCGGATGTCTCTCTTCCGGCCGGGTAGTTGGGGATGTATAGCCTGTTGTTTATCAGATGTTTCAGTTCGGGACTAATCCCGTTGCCTTCATTTCCCATGACGATAAGGCCCGATTCCGACAAAGGGCGGGCATACATGTTTTCACCATCGAGGAATGTTCCGTAGACGGGTGTTTTTTCTTGTATCTGCTTTACGAAATCTGCCAGTGGGAGATAGTGCAGCCGCACTCGTGCCAGTGCCCCCATGGTGGCTTGTACCGTTTTCGGATTGAATATGTCGACCGTGTCCTCGGAACAATAGATGTGCTCTATGCCAAACCAGTCGGCCAGACGGACGATGGTGCCTAAATTGCCGGGGTCTTGTATGCCGTCCAGTGCCAGGCACAGTTCGTGCTCGGGACAGGTGTAATCTGTCTCGTAATCGGGTTGTTCGAATATGGCAATGACGTCCTGGGGCGTTTGCAGGAAGCTGGCTTGGGACAGCTCTTCGGGTGTCACGGAGAGTGTTTCCCGGCCCGTGGCTTGAGGATGCAGGGCCAGCCATTCCGGCAAACCGGCTATAAGTCGACAAGTGAAATGTCCCAACAAATCGCCGACCACTTTGGGACCTTCGGCCACAAAAACACGTTCCGCTTTTCTATTTTTCTTCAACGCCAAAGAGCGGATATATTTCAATTTTGATTTACTAAGCATTGTTATATGATGAGGAAATACGCCGCGAATGTACAAAACTAATGGCGATTTTCCCTAATTTTGCAGCTAAAACAACTTCGTGTTTTGAGTGACCTCATGAACAAAAGCCGATATAGATACCTGTTTCTACTCGTGATATGGATGTTGACATCGTGTTCCGTGTCGAAGTTCATCCCCGACGGAGCTTATTTGTTGGACGACGTTAAGGTTGTGTCAGACAACAAAGATGTCAAGCCGTCCGATGTGATTGGCTATAATCGGCAGAATCCCAACAGCCGCTGGTTCAGCCTGGTTAAGGTCCCGTTGCATGTTTATTCTCTGTCGGGCACGGATACGTCGAAGTGGATTAACCGTTTCATACAAAAGCTGGGCGACGAACCGGTCATCTACGATGAGGAAGATGCCGAGCGTTCGCGCGACGACATGCAGAGAGCCTTGCAGAACATGGGATACATGCAGGCTCGTGTGGAACTTCAGAAGACCGTGAGAAAGAAAAAGCTGAGGCTCGAATATCGGATTCATACCGGTCCGGTCTACCGAATCAGTGCATGGGGGTATGACGTGCAGGACGACAGCCTCCGCCGTTATATGGACGGATATGTGTCGCGCCTGATGCAAAACGACATGCCTTTCAACGTAAGCACGCTTGATATGGAACGTCAACACATCACCCGCTATTTGCAGGACCGGGGTTTTTATAAGTTCAACAAGGAATACATCACCTGTACGGCCGATACGGCTCTCAACACACAATGGGTGGGACTGACATTCCACATTGCCCCCTATGAAAAGTCCGGCACGTCGCATGTGCGCTATCGCATCGGCGACGTGAATGTTGTTACCGACTTCGACATGGCGCATGCCCTCAGGCAGGATGTCTCCGGTTTCGACTCCTTACACCATAAGGGGTTAAACATTTTTTATCGGGGTCATCCGTTCCTCAGGCCGGAGATATTGTCGCAAAACATATCCATTGGCACAGGAGAGTTCTACAGTGAAGCCGCCCTGCAAAACACCCATTCGGCATTGGGCCGTTTGCATATTATCAAATATTCCGACATACGTTTCCAAGAGAACGCGCAAGATTCTACCATGCTGGATTGCTACATATTGCTTTCCCGCAATAAACCCAATTCGTTCAGCGCCGAACTGGAAGGAACGAACTCTGCCGGCGACTTGGGGGCAGCCGCTTCATTGTCCTATCAGAACCGGAATCTGTTCAACGGTTCCGAGTTGTTTACATTCAAGGTGCGCGGAGCCTATGAGGCGGTGACGGGATTGCAGGGATACAACAATGAGAACTATGTGGAGTATGGCGTCGAGACCAGCATCAATTTTCCCCGTTTCCTGTTCCCGTTTATTTCCGCCGATGTGCGTCGGCGTACACAAGCGACCTCGGAAATCGGATTGCAATATAATTCGCAAGACCGTCCGGAGTTCGGACGACGGGTGGCTTCCGTGACATGGGGTTATCAGTGGTCGTACAAACAGAAATGGCGTCACCGTGTGGATGTGCTCGATTTGAATTACGTCTACATGCCTTGGATATCGTCGACTTTCCGCAAGGAATATTTGGATAATGTCGAAAACCAGAACTCCATTTTGAAATACAATTACGAGAATCTGCTTATCATGAAAATGGGATATGGCTTTACATATCGTTCGGACGGGAACCATTCGAGAACGGCCCTCGGGAATTCCTATTCCGTACGTTTCAATGTCGAATCATCCGGAAATCTTCTGTATGGATTCTCGCACTTGCTGAACGCCAAGCGCAACGAAGATCATCAGTACACCGTGATGAACATAGCTTATGCGCAGTATCTGAAAACCGATATTGATTTTACGAAGAGCTTTATGATAGACCATCGTAACGATATTGTGTTCCACGTCGGATTGGGCGTTGCTTTTCCGTATGGAAATTCCAGGATTCTTCCTTTTGAGAAACGCTATTTTGCGGGAGGTGCAAACAGTGTGCGTGGCTGGTCGGTCCGCCGTTTGGGCCCCGGCAAGTTCGCAGGAAGCGACAGAAATATAGACTTCATCAATCAATCGGGAGACATTAAGCTGGATATCAATCTGGAATACCGCACAAAGCTGTTCTGGAAACTCAATGGAGCTTTCTTCATTGATGCCGGCAACATCTGGACTATTCGCGAATACGAGGAACAACCGGGAGGGGCATTTAAGTTCGACAGTTTTTATAAAGAGATAGCCGTGGCCTACGGACTAGGACTTCGTTTTGATTTCGACTATTTCATTTTGCGCTTTGACGGTGGCATGAAAGCCATCAATCCGGCGTTTGAAAGCGGCAAGGAGCGATATCCGATTATTCATCCCGATTTCGGACGCGATTTTGCCTTCCATTTCGCCGTGGGCTATCCGTTCTGACACACAATTAAACCTAAACAATTAACAATGGGAACAATACAATTTGCAAGTCTGGCCAGTGGCAGCAGTGGAAACTGTTACTATTTGGGCAATGAACATACTTCTATCTTGATTGACGCCGGATTAGGCATACGTATAATCAAAAAACGTTTCAGCGAGTTCGGGCTGAAGATGGAGACACTGAAGGCCATATTGGTGACTCATGAACATGCCGACCATGCCAAGGCGGTGGGTTGTCTTGGCGAGAAGCATCATATTCCCATCTACGCCACTCGGTTGGTATATGCCGGAATGGAACGTAATCCCTGCTTGCGCGGACTTGGGAAAAGTTGTCTCCGCACCATTGAGAAAGAAGTTCCGTTTGTTGTTGGAGACTTTCGTATCATTCCCTTTGGCGTTCCTCATGATTCATGTGACAACGTGGGCTATTTTATAGAATGCGGCAATACGACATTCTGTCTGGCTACGGATGTGGGACATCTTACCGAAACCATTGTTACCTATCTGTGTAAAGCGGACAACTTGGTCTTGGAGTCCAATTATGATGAAACCATGTTGCGCATGGGGCCCTATCCTGCCCGGCTGAAAGAGCGAATTTTAAGCCCGAACGGCCATTTGAGCAACAAGGAAGTTGCAGAGTTTCTGGCAAACCATTATTCGCCGCAATGGAAATATGTGTGGCTTTGCCATCTGAGCAAAGACAACAACCATCCGGAACTGGCTTACAAAACTGTGGAAACTCGGTTGAAAACAATCGGGCTGAAAGTCGGAGAAGACCTTCAAGTCATTCCGCTGAGACGAAATCTGCCCACCGGTGTCTTTTATTTGCCGGAACGCCGATGAGATAATGCAAAGCAACGTGCAAACCAGAACAGTAAATCCTAAATGTTTGAATATTATGATGAATAAGAATAGCCTTTCCGGCTTTTGTCTGATGTTATTGGCTGCCGTTATGCCTTTCCTGAACGGGCATGGACAGACTAAGGCATCGGTATTTTCGTTGTCTGATGCAAATCTGCATCCCAAATATGAGACGCGCGCCGTATGGTTGACTACGCTGAACGGATTGGATTGGCCCCGCACAAAAGCCACATCGCCCGAGAGCCGTCGGCTGCAACAGGAAGAGCTTTGCCGGCAGCTTGATTCGTTGAAAGCGGCCAACTTCAACACGGTCTTGCTGCAGGTGCGCTCTCGCGACAACGCATTGTATCCGTCGCGACAAGAAGTGTTTACCGATGCGCTTACCGGTACTCCCGGTCAATCGCCCGGCTATGACCCGCTGGATTTTGCCATACGGGAATGTCATAGACGCGGTATGGAGTTGCATGCATGGGTCGTTGCCATTCCATTGGGCAGCGATAAGCAAGCCAAGGAACTGGGTAAACGCTCTTTTGTGAGAAAACATCCGGAAATGTGCATCCGATTCCGGAGAAACTGGTATCTGGACCCGGGGCATCCGGAGACAAAGAATCATCTGGCAGCCATTGTCGAGGAGATAGTGACCAACTATGATGTTGACGGCATCAATCTGGATTATATTCGTTATCCGGATCATCCCAAGCGGTTCCCTGACGGGCGTTCCTATCGGAAATACGGCAAGGGAAAAAGTCTGGCACAATGGCGGCGCGACAACATTACCGAAATCGTGCGTCACATTTATCATAGGGTGAAAGCGATTAAGCCGTGGGTCAAGGTGGGCAGTTCGCCTGTGGGAAAATACAAGGACGTGGCACGTTATTCTTCACGCGGATGGAATGCACACAATGTGGTCTTTCAAGATGCGCAATTGTGGCTGAAGGAGGGCATCCAGGACCTGATGCTCCCGATGGCCTATTTCCGGGAAGACAGCTTTTATCCTTTTGTGCTCGATTGGCAGGAGAACGGCAACGGGCGCACCGTGGTGCCGGGCCTGGGCATTTATTTTCTGGACCCCGGCGAAGGTGATTGGACACTGCAGGACGCCTTGCAGCAGATTTATTTCACGCGCTCGGCGCATATTCCCGGGCAAGCTTACTTCCGCTCCCGCTTTTTGTTGGACAACGTGCAAGGACTGTATGATAAATTAAAGCGGGAAGTCTATGCCTATCCGGCTCTTGTTCCGCCAATGGCATGGCAGGACACTGTTCCGCCTGCGGCTCCGACCGGACTTCGGACTGAGGTCAAAGCCGATAGCGTGATATTTACCTGGAATCCCGTGGCCGACGATGATTCGCCGCGCGCAGCCGTCAATCCGGTCGTACGTTATAATCTTTATGCGGCGTCGTCCGGCAATGAGGTGGACACGAACGATCCACGCAACCTGAAATACACCTATATATATGGTACGCGCTATGCCGCGCCTATTGACGAGGTGCGGGGGATGTCCTTTGCGGTTACTGCCGTCGATGCTTATGGAAATGAAAGCCGCATGGTGCCGTCTCACAACCCTGTCGCATCCTCGTCAGCCGATGGGGCGACCGAATCGTTGGATTTGCCCGATTGCCCGCAGGCAACCCGTTTGGTCGTGGTCGACCTTTACGAGCGGCTTGTCTGGCAAGGACCTTATGCGCGAAGTCTGGACATCGGGCATTTTGTTCCCGGCGTTTACTACGTGCTGATGCAGGACCGTGATGGCAATACCTTGCGGCGGGTGCAGTTCATCCGTTGACGGGGTGCGCCCAAACGGCTGCGCGGTAGACGCTGTCGGCTGTTATCGGAGTCAATGGGAGATAGCCTTCGATTATTCGTCCATCCCTCACCGTGAGCGGATGAACTTCTTTTTGCATGCGGTGGTCGGCTTGCAGTTGTTCGGCAGAGGAGAAATGTTCCACACGGAAGATGCCTTCGCTCCCGGTTGCAATCCATCGGGCATAAATGCCGTGTGCCACTACGCCCATGTTCATTCGCAGGTTTATCTCAACGCACGGGTGTAAACGATAACAGGGCTTGCTGTCAAAACGGCAAATCATCATGTCGACGCCCAGACAGCCCGCATAGTCACCGTGCAATAATGTTGAGAGCCGGGCCTGCAAGGTTGCTTTTACTTCTTCCAGAAGATTGGTCGGGACGTAGCGGCTCAGTTCTGTCATGATTCGTTCGTCCGACATGAGCAGATTGCCTCTGTATGTCCCTTTCTCGTCGGTCTGAAACAGGGAATAGCCGATAAACGACACTCCGTTTTCCTTGTCGGCGTAAAATTCCATGGCGAAATCTGTCACCCGCCGATAACGTGGTTCCACGATTACGGCTTGTTGCGTGGCCAATAACCGCCGGCACCAATTGCGCGTCGGGACATCCATTCCTCTTTCGTCTACCCGGCGTATTCCTTTGCCGCTGCCCGACCAGGGCGCCTTCAGCAACCGGTGTGGCGTCTGCCATTCATCATGACCGGTCTTTACCATCGCATCAATTTCTTCCAAAGAGCCGCATGCCCGTGAGGCGCCGCAAGTCTCTGCCGTTCCGGCCATGCCGCTGAGCAGTTCCACGGCCCGCACTCGTGAGGACAGTTGTCGTATGCGGGCCAGTTGCGTATCGTCCGGCAGCAGTGATTCCGCGGCATTCATTTGCTTCAGCCTGTTGACCAAAGCCGTGTTCCATCCCCAGGGGCGTATCGCGCGGCAGGCATGTATGCCCTCTTCCGGGGTAGTCCATTCCACATCGGGAGCTAAATCCTGCCTGCTCATCCATTGGCGGACTGTTTCCTTTTGAGGCACTGCTATCAGGCTTTCTCCCGGCGGAGCCAGCCATGCCGGCAGACATGCCAGGTCGGATGCCATCTTCAAGGCTGAGGCCGGCGCGCGATAATACGCGCTGTTGTTGCCCATGGCCATGTCGTTGTCCGGATTGAATAGATACAGATACATGCGTTGTCGGGTTGTGATTTCGAGGCAAAGGTACAAAGCTGTCGGAATATGTTGTTCGTTTTTGCCTTGATTTCCGGCGTTTGAGCGGAGATATGGCCGCTCCCGAGCCGCGATATGGCTGCTCCCGAGCCGTGGTATGGTCGCTTCCACGCCGTGGTATTGACGCTCCCGTGTCGTGGAAATATGCCGTTTTATTCGGATTTTGATTCGTTTTGTGCAGAAAGACGCCGGGGCGGCGGCATAAAAACTTCCTGCAAGTTTGCAGCTCGATGATTTTTATCTACTTTTGTCTTCAACGAACCGATTTAATCATTTAACCGAATCATATCATAAAAAATCGACTTACGACAATGAAACAAGACGAAGAGAAGAAAACGGGCCTGCCGGAGAACGCGTTCAGGCCGTTGAAGGAAGGCGAGAGCTACGAACCGTTGATGTCGCCGAAGAAGAACTATCCGGAAGTAAACTGGTGGTCTGTATTGTGGGGTATCGGGATGGCAATCCTGTTTTCTGCCGCGGCTGCCTATCTGGGACTTAAAGTGGGGCAGGTGTTCGAGGCCGCCATTCCGATTGCCATTCTGGCTGTGGGCATCTCCGGAGCGGCCAAGCGCAAGAATGCCTTGGGCGAAAATGTCATCATCCAATCCATCGGAGCCTGCTCGGGCGTGATTGTGGCGGGCGCCATTTTTACCCTTCCGGCTCTCTACATTTTGCAGGCCAAATATCCGGAAATGACCGTGAACTTCTTTCAGGTGTTCATCAGTTCTTTGCTGGGTGGCGTGTTGGGCATCCTGTTCCTGATTCCTTTCCGCAAATACTTTGTCAAGGACATGCACGGACAATATCCCTTCCCCGAAGCCACAGCCACCACACAAGTGCTGGTGTCGGGCGAGAAAGGCGGAAGCCAGGCCAAACCCTTATTGCTTGCCGGACTTATTGGCGGCCTCTACGATTTCATCGTGGCGACTTTCGGATGGTGGAATGAGAACTTCACTACCCGTGTGTGCGGTTGGGGTGAGCTGGTGGCCGAAAAAGCCAAATTGGTGTTCAAGGTAAATACCGGCGCGGCGGTATTGGGACTGGGCTATATCGTCGGTCTGAAATATGCCGCCATCATCTGCTTTGGTTCGTTGGCCGTGTGGCTCATCATCATTCCGGGCATCGCCCTTATTTGGGGCGACCAGGTGTTGAACATGTGGGACCCGACCATCACACAGACCGTCAGTCAGATGAGTCCGGAGCAGATTTTTGCCGCCTATGGCAAAAGCATCGGTATCGGAGGCATTGCCATGGCCGGCATTATCGGCATCGTGAAGTCATGGGGCTTGATTAAGGGAGCGGTGAGTCTGGCTGCCAAGGAGATGAAAGGCAAGAATACGGCGGCCGCAAGCGTGGAGCGCACGCAAAAGGACTTGTCGATGAAGATTATCGCAATAGGTTCCATCCTGACGCTCATTCTTGTAACGATATTTTTCTATTTTGATGTGATGCAGGGCAATCTGCTTCATACCATAGTCGGCATATTGGTTGTGGCCGTCATCGCCTTTCTGTTTACCACCGTGGCCGCCAACGCCATTGCCATCGTGGGCACCAACCCGGTGTCGGGCATGACGCTGATGACCCTCATTCTCGCTTCAGTCATCATGGTGGCCGTCGGTTTGAAAGGCACCGGAGGCATGGTTGCCGCGTTGGTCATGGGCGGTGTGGTATGTACGGCGCTTTCCATGGCAGGCGGCTTCATCACCGACTTGAAGATTGGCTATTGGCTGGGAACAACTCCCAAGAAGCAGGAGAGTTGGAAGTTCCTCGGAACGTTGGTTTCTGCTGCCACGGTTGGCGGTGTCATCATGATTCTGAATCAGACGTACGGATTTACCAGCGGACAGCTGGCCGCTCCGCAAGCCAACGCCATGGCTGCCGTCATCGAACCCCTGATGAGCGGCGTGGGCGCTCCGTGGCTGTTCTATGGCATTGGCGCCGTGATTGCTTTGGTGCTGACCTATTTCAAGGTTCCCGCTCTGGCGTTTGCTTTGGGCATGTTCATTCCCTTGGAGCTGAACATTCCGCTTGTGGTGGGCGGCGCCATCAATTGGTATGTCACTACCCGCAGCAAGGATGCTTCCGTCAATGCGGCACGCGGCGAGAAAGGCACATTGCTTGCTTCCGGATTCATTGCCGGCGGCGCGTTGATGGGTGTGGTGAGCGCGGCCATGCGTTTTGGCGGCATCAATCTGGTGCATGCGGAGTGGATTGCCAACCCGATGAGCCAGGTGGTGTCGATTGTGATGTATGCCATCCTCATCACTTTCCTGATTAAGGCGAGCATGAGCTTGAAGAAATAATCCGTTTTCGGAAAAACAATCTGACGCAGGCTGATGTCTTCAACATTGGCCTGCGTCTCACATATAATAAGGATTATCATGATGAAGAAAAGACAAATCTTGACGGGCCTTCTGCTGGCCGTCGTATCCGCTTTGCAAGCCCAGAAGCCTGTGGAGCTTCCCGTGTGGGAGAATGGCGCGCCCAATTCCAACGGGCTGACCGAAGAAATAATGAACGACCCCGAACGTCCGGCCAATGTCGTCGAGGCGAAACTCTATGTTTATCCGGCCAAACATTCCAACGGCATGGCTGTGATATGTTGTCCGGGCGGAGGCTACGCCCATCTGTCCATGGCCAATGAGGGCTATAATATGGCCGACTGGTTCAATGCGCAAGGCATCACGCTGGCCGTGCTGAAATATCGCATGCCTAACGGACACAAGGAGGTGCCGTATGGCGACGTTTGCCAAGCCATGAACGTAATGCGTCAGCACGCCGCCGAGTGGCATGTCGACCCTGCAAAAATCGGCGTGATGGGTTCGTCGGCCGGAGGACATCTGGCTGCGTCGTTTGCCAATCTGGCTCCGAGCGACCTGCGTCCGGCCTTCCAAATCCTGCTTTATCCCGTCATCACGATGGAGGGCTACACCCACGGTGGTTCGCGGGAAAGATTGCTGGGCAAGTCTCCCTCGGCCAAGGACATCCAAATGTTTTCCATGGAAAAGCAGGTTGATGCCTTGACGCCGCCCGCCTTTATTGCTTTGTCTGCCGATGACAGAACCGTTCCTCCGGCCAACAGTTTGAACTATGCTGCCGCTTTGGGCGATAAGGGCATTCCTTACGCGCTCCATGTTTATCCGATGGGAGGACATGGGTGGGGATTCCGTGACAGTTTCCCTTATAAGCGGCAATGGACGGGTGAGCTGGAGAAGTGGTTGCGCGAGATAAACAAGTAGGAGAGGAAACAAAAATATCTGTCCGCAGGCAATCAATCTGCCACGATTTTTTTACCTTTGCGGCTGATAAAAATCAAGAAGAAGATGATTACGCCACTTGTGATTCTAGCAGCTACGATGGGCAACCGCTATGGCGGCCTGAAGTATCTGGATCCCATTGGACCGCATGGCGAGACTATATTAGACTACTCGGTATATGATGCCGTGAAGGCAGGCTTCAAGCGTATTGTGTTTGTAATCAATCCCTCCTTTGAGGAAGCCTTCAAGAAAAGCATATCGTCCCGCTATGAGTCCCTGGTAGAGGTTGATTATGTATATCAGGACGTAACCGATGTGCCCGAAGAGCAACGTTCTCCCAAACGCACGGCGTTATGGGGTTCGGCACATGCGCTGTTGTGTGGACGTGAGGCACTGAGCGACACGCCTTTCGGCGTAATCAATGCGGTGAACTTCTATCAGCGCGAAAGCTTTGAATTGCTTTACCAAGGACTGCAACAGCTGTCGGAATGGGAGAGTGAGGCCTTCTTGGTCAGTTATCGTTTGGGCAACGTGATGCCGGAGTCCGGTTCGGCCAATCGTGGTATTTGTCGTTTTGACGACGAGGGCAATATGCTGTTGCGGGTTGATGAAATAACGGGCGTGGAGCGTGTGGGAGGGCATCCCGCGTATCGTGACGCATGCAATCGTTGGGTGAATCTGGACGAGAACGTGGGCGTGTCGATGAATATGTGGGGATTTTTGCCTACGATCTTTCCTGCCTTGGAATCGGGTTTTGGAAGTTTTATAAATACATACGGTACGGACGTAAAGGCTGCCTATATTCTTCCTACTTTCGTAAACGAGCTGATTGCCGGAGGAGCACATGTGAAGAATGTGCCTACCGATGCCCGTTGGATGGGATTGGTTTCGGCAGATGATAAGATACAGGTCCTGCTTCGCATCAATGAACTGGTGCGGAAGGGCATATATCCTCCACGTTTATTCCCGGAGGAGGTGCATAGTGAACTTTAAAACTATCATACAATATGAAAGGCAAGATTTTGGTGACGGGAGGCACAGGTTACATTGGTTCGCATACCGTCGTGGAACTTCAAGAAAGCGGTTATGAGGTGGTCATTGTGGACAACCTCTCCAATTCACGTGCTGACGTGGTTGACTATATCGGTCAGATAACAGGTACACGGCCGGCTTTTGAGCAGGCCGACTGTAGGGATTTGGATGCGTTGGATGAAATCTTTGCGCGTCATGGACAGATAGATGCCATTATTCACTTTGCAGCAAGCAAGGCTGTAGGGGAGTCGGTGCAGAAACCGTTGCTTTACTATCGGAACAATATCGTGTCTCTGCTTAATCTGTTGGAGTTGATGCCCCGTTATGGTGTGAAAGGCATTGTCTTTTCATCGTCGTGTACGGTGTATGGCCAACCCGATGTTTTGCCTGTGACCGAAGCGGCTCCCATAAAGAAAGCCGAATCGCCTTATGGTAATACCAAGCAAATCAATGAGGAAATCATACAGGACACAGTGCGTTCGGGCACACCGATAAGTGCTGTCCTGTTGCGCTATTTCAATCCGATAGGTGCACATCCCAGTGCGTTGATAGGCGAATTGCCCAACGGTGTTCCCATGAACCTTGTTCCATTCATAACCCAAACGGCAATAGGCATACGCCCGCAGTTAAGCGTCTTTGGCGACGATTATGGTACACCCGATGGTTCATGCATACGCGATTATATCAATGTGGTCGATTTGGCCAAGGCACATGTCTTTGCCATATCGCGCATGCTTGAAGGAAAGCAGGCTGAACAGGTTGAGGTTTTCAATATCGGCACCGGCCGTGGATTGTCAGTTCTCGAGCTGATTCATGCTTTTGAGGCCGCTACCGGCGTGAAACTGAATTACCGCATTGCGCCTCGTCGTGCAGGCGACATAGAACAAGTATGGGCAGATCCTCGCAAGGCCAATGATGTGCTGGGCTGGAAGGCAACGACAGGAATTGAAGACACCTTGCGTTCTGCTTGGAATTGGCAGCTTAAATTGCGCGAGCGCGGCATACAGTAATTTACTGTCCTCCACAATATGCCTCATACACTGAAATCCTCATTTTTAATAGCCGCCGCCACATCGGGCAGTGGCAAGACCACCCTCACGATGGGTTTGCTACGTGCTTTGTGCCGACGCGGTTTGAGTGTGCAGCCCTTCAAATGCGGGCCGGATTATATTGACCCTAAGTATCATGCACTGGCATCGGGGCGTGAGTCGGTCAATCTTGATACATGGCTTGCTTCGCCGGAGCATGTGCGTCACTTGTACGGACACTATACCCAAGGTGTCGATGTGGCGGTGACAGAGGGTGTTATGGGGCTGTTCGACGGCTTTGGACGAAGTGAAGGAAGCAGTGCCCATGTGGCTCGTTTGTTGGACATCCCGGTAGTGCTGGTGGTGAGCGGTCGCTCTGTGGCATATTCTGTGGCGCCTCTCATATACGGTTTCAGGCATTTTGATACTTCAATCCGGATAGCGGGCGTTATCTTCAATCAGGTTGCTTCGGCTACGCATGCTTCCATTCTGCGTATGGCATGTGAGGATGTCGGCGTGCCATGTTTGGGGTATCTGCCTCGCATGAAAGACATAGAACTCCCGTCACGTCATTTGGGCCTGACTCTTGATGCCGAATATCGGCTCGGCGATTTGGCCGACCGTATAGCAGTTGCATTGGAAGAGCATGTGGACATTGACCGTTTGCTTGGTTTGACGCAAGGTGATGCATTCGATTCTTCTTGTTTGTCGGATGTTCAGCCGATGGCTGTTACTTTTCCGGTGCGCAGGATAGCGGTTGCCCGTGATGAGGCTTTCAATTTCACTTATCGTTATAATCTGGAACGTTTGTCCCGGTCGGGAGAATTGTGCTATTTCAGTCCTTTGACCGATACTTCTTTGCCTGATGCGGATTTTGTCTATTTGCCGGGCGGTTATCCGGAGTTCTTCCTCCCGACATTGGCTTCCAATGTTTCCATGTTGGAAAGCATACGTCAATATGCAGCAAGCGGAGGCCGTATCTTGGCCGAGTGTGGAGGCATGATGTATCTTAGCCGTCAGATTCATGGGATGGATGGGGTGGATTATCCCATGGCCGACGTATTGCCCATTCAGGCTACCATGGAGGGGATGCGCTTGCATTTAGGATATCGCGCCGTTACATGTGGCAATCGCATTTACCGTGGACATGAGTTCCACTATTCCGATATCTCTCCGCTCGACGAGAGCTTGAAGAGCATAGCCGTTCAGACAGATGCACGTGGGCATGAGGTCCCCACGGCGCTTTATCGGCGCGGCAATGTCATTGCCGGCTATACGCATTTGTATTGGGGAGAGACCAACTTGTTTGATCTGTTTGATGAATCACTAACTTAACTTAGAACAATGACTGAGAACATCGTTCCTTTACATCCGCTTATGCTTGCCGGTACGGGCAGCGATGTAGGGAAGAGCATACTGGCCACGGCCTTGTGCCGCATTTTTCTTCAGGACGGGTATCATCCTGCGCCCTTCAAGGCACAGAACATGGCGCTCAATTCTTATGCCACTTCGGACGGGTTGGAAATTGGGCGCGCGCAAGCTGTTCAGGCCGAAGCGGCCGGCATTCCCTGCCATACCGATATGAATCCCTTGCTCCTGAAGCCCAGTTCCGACCATCTGTCGCAGGTAGTGCTTAACGGACGACCCATAGGGAACCGTGATGCCTATGCCTATTTCCGTCGCGACGAGGGGCGCGAGGAGTTGCGTCGTGCGGTGCAGGCGGCCTACGATCGTCTTTCCGTCCGTTATAATCCCATTGTCATGGAAGGAGCGGGGAGCATCGCCGAGCTCAATCTTCGCGATACCGACCTGGTGAACATGCCCATGGCTCGATATGCCGGGGCCGACGTCGTGCTTGTGGCCGACATCGACCGTGGAGGCGTGTTTGCCAGCACATACGGTTCTGTCATGCTTCAACAGCCTGAAGACCGTGCCCGCATCAAGGGTATCATCATCAACAAGTTCCGTGGAGACGAGCGTCTGTTCGATACGGGACGGCATATGATAGAAGACCTTTGCGGAGTGCCGGTGTTGGGAGTGATTCCATATTATCGCGACATCCACATAGACGAAGAGGACTCCGTAGACCTGCAAGGCAAACAGACGCAAGCCATGCATGGCAAGGTCAATGTGGCCGTGGTGTTGCTGCGTCATCTTTCCAATTTTACCGACTTCAACATGATGGAGCGTGACGAACGCGTCCATTTGTATTACACGAACAATACCGACGAGCTGGAAAAGGCCGACATCGTCATCGTGCCGGGTACGAAGAGCACGTTGGCCGACCTGTATGAGTTGCGTCGCAACGGCGCGGCGCAAGCCATCGTGAGGGCATATCGGCGCGGAGCCACGGTGCTCGGCATTTGCGGCGGCTATCAGATATTGGGACAGGACGTGAACGACCCGAACGGCGTGGAGGGACACATCACCCGCCTGCCCGGGCTCGGACTGCTTCCCGTAAGCACCACGATCGAAGGCGAGAAGGTCACCCGGCAGGTGTATTTCAACTTTCTTCCCACAGAAGCGGCCTGTCAGGGTTACGAGATACACATGGGGCAGACCCGCATGACCGATTCGTCGGCCGTCGCACTGAACACGTTGGCCGACGGCACTCCGGAAGGATGTTATGCGAACGCCCGCTGCATGGGGACTTACATACACGGCATCCTGGATAATCCCTGCGTCATCGATGCCTTGTTGGCACCCTATGCCGACCGGACGGAACATCTTGAAACGACGGACTACGCATCGTTTAAGAACGAACAATACGATAAGTTGGCAGCTCACGTCCGCGCTCATCTGGACATGGAGCGTCTTTATCAAATACTGCAGAACTCATGATTGACGGACACGGAGACGACATCTACCGCCACGCGGTGGCCATAAAGAGCAACTTCAGTTCAAACGTATATGCGGGCATCGACCACGAAGCCCTTTTCCGGCGGCTTGCGGAGAGCCTGCCGCGCCTGTGCAGCTATCCCGAGCCGGAGCCGTTCACGCTGGAGGCCGCCTTGGCTGCCTTTTATGGGATGGATGGCGGAGGCGTATGTTTCACCAATGGCGCCACCGAGGCAATCTATCTCGTGGCACAGGCGTTTCGCGGCCGTCGCAGCGCGGTGTGGATGCCCACGTTCAGCGAATATGCCGATGCCTGCCGGCTCCATGGTCACACGGTGACGGGGTTTTACACCTCCCGGAGTCTGCCCGCCGACGCCGACATCGTATGGCTTTGCAACCCGAACAATCCCACGGGAGAGGTCCGCGACTACGCGCTCCTGCGCCGGCTGATTCAGGACAATCCCGACAAGCTCTTCGTCATCGACCAGTCCTACGAAGCCTTCACCCTGAAGCGCGTGTTTGGCGTGCGTGAAGCGGCTTCCCTGCCGAACGTTCTGCTCATCCACTCCCTGACGAAGCATTTCGCCATACCGGGACTGCGCGCAGGCTACCTCACGGGAAATCCCGAAACGGTCGGCCTCATCCGCCGCCAGCGCATGCCCTGGTCGGTCAACAGCCTAGCCATCGAAGCCGGGATGTTCGCCCTGGAGCGTCGGCTGGCCCTGCCGCTCGACTTGGCAGCCTATCTGGCGCAGACATCCGCCTTTGCGGATGCGTGGCGACGGACGGGGATGGTCGACGTGTGGCCCACCGATACCCATTTCTTCCTGCTGCGTCTGCGCATGGGGCGCGCGGCGGCACTCAAGGAATATCTTGTTGAACATCACGGCATCCTGATTCGCGACGCATCCAACTTTGCCGGGCTGGACGATGCTTATTTCCGCCTGGCAACCCAGACCCCGGACGAGAACGAGGCGCTCATCCGGGCGGCTTCCCTTTGGTTTGAAAACGCATGAACCGATGAATATACTGTATGTAACAATATGTCGCATCCTTCCCCTCTTGCTGGGGTGGATTATGGACAAGCTGTGGGCCGACCCTCCGCGTCTGCCTCATCCCATTGTGTGGTTCGGCCGCCTGATAGCCAGTGGCGAGCGCAGGCTCAACGCGGGACGTCATCGGGTGTTGAAGGGAGGGCTGCTGGCCGTCGGGCTGGTGGCGGGCGTCTATGTGCTGACCGTTGTTTTGCTCACGGCCAGCCGCTTGTTGGGTGGCGTGTGGCTCGAAGTCCTAGTGTCGGCCGTTCTGGTGTTCTATTGTCTGGCCGGAACCACGCTCTATCGCGAGGTGCGCGACGTGTTTCTGGCCGTAGACCGTTCGCTCGACGAAGGCCGGCGGCAGGTGGCGCGCATCGTGGGGCGCGACACGGGCGAACTCTCGGCGCAGGAGGTGCGCACCGCCGCCCTGGAAACGCTGGCCGAGAATCTGAGCGACGGCGTGGTGGCGCCCCTGTTCTGGTATCTGTTGCTGGGCGTCCCCGGCATGTTGGCCTATAAGATGATTAACACGCTCGACTCGATGATTGGCTATCGCACGGAGCGTTACCGGCTGTTCGGCCGGGTGGCGGCGCGTCTGGACGACGCGGCCAACTACATTCCCGCGCGGCTCACGGCTTTTCTGATTTTGCTCTGCGCCGGACGTCTGTCGCTGCTGGGTTTTGTGGCGCGCTACGGTCGCGAACATGCCAGTCCGAATTCCGGCTATCCCGAGGCGGCTCTTGCCGGTCTGCTGGATTGCCGCTTTGGCGGGCCGCACAATTACTTCGGGCAACTGTTCTGGAAACCCTATATCGGCGCAAACGACCGCACGCTGACTACGGCCGACCTGGAACGCTCGCTTGCCGTGTGCCGTCGTGCCGAATATGCCATGGTTGCGTTGGTGGTTCTTGTGCTCTGTTTCTGACGGGAAATCGATGGCTTTGGGGCAAGATTCGTGCGAATCTTCCTTCCCGACAAACGTTTTGCTTCAAGAAACGTTGATTCCTGTTCCTTGTCGGACGTTTTGTTACAAGAATCATTGATTCCTGCTTCTTGTCGGACGTTTTGTTGCAAGAATCAATGATTCCTGCTCCTTGTCGGAGGTTTTGAGGCAGGAATCGTGCGATTCTTGTTTGCTGTCGGACAAATTGCTGCGAGAAACGCGATTCGGAGGCTGTAAAAGCGTCCATATCAAGGCTCGTCAGCGTGAATATCTCCGCTCGTCAGCCTCCATATGCCGGCTCGCGAGCGTCCATATTCACGCGCACGACGATGTATATCCGGCGTCCGACTGCACGGAATTGTATATTTGTGTTGTGATAGATTAAAATAGATTATATGTAACTTCCGGCTGCCGTTTCGGTGATGGAAATCTGTGTACTTTTGCATTTGACAAAGATGTCAGAAAGATTGCACATTAGATTGATGATATGCTTAAGATTGGTATAGATGTAGGTTCGACAACCGCAAAACTGGTTGCGCTGAATGCAGCAAATGAGATTGTATATTCCAAATATGAACGACATAATGCAAGAGCCAAGGAGGTCGTGAGCGGCATCCTGAAAGAGATTATCCGAAAGTTTGGCGATGTCGATGCTTGTGTCAAGATAACGGGTTCCGTGGGCATGGGCATTTCGGAACAACAGAAACTCCCCTTTATCCAGGAAGTCGTGGCTGCCACCAAAGCCATCCGCAAAGACTATCCCCGCGTCTGTTCCATGATAGACATCGGCGGAGAGGATGCCAAAATCGTGTTCTTCCACGAGGGTGAAGCGACGGATTTGCGCATGAACGGAAACTGCGCGGGGGGTACCGGCGCGTTTATCGACCAGATGGCCGTCATCTTGGGTGTCGGCGTCGGGGAGCTGAACGAGCTTGCTCTGCGTGCCACGCAGGTGTATCCCATAGCTTCCCGCTGTGGTGTGTTCTGCAAGACGGACATTCAGAATCTGATAGCCAAGAATGTCAACCGCGAGGACATAGCGGCCTCCATATTCCATGCGGTGGCCGTCCAGACCGTCGTGACGTTGGCCCACGGTTGCGACATCGTGGCGCCCGTTCTGTTCTGCGGCGGCCCGCTCACGTTCATACCCGCTTTGCGCAAAGCCTTTGTCGAATATCTGAACCTGAAGGACGACGACCTGATATTGCCCGCAAACGGTACGCTGTTGCCCGCTCTGGGCGCCGCCTTGTCGTGTGCCGATGGCGAATCGCCCCGCAAACTGTCTGCCCTGACGAACAGTCTGGAAACGATGTCCGGACCTGCGGCGGATGCGCGGAACGGCTTGCGCCCGGTGTTTTCCGACGCGGCGGATTACGAGGCATGGAAAAAGCGTGTTTCGAGCTACGAGATACCTATGGCGCCGTTCAAAGCCGGTCCTCAGGACGTGTTCATCGGCATAGACTCCGGCTCCACGACGACCAAGATTGTGGTGACTGATGCCGACGCGCGATTGCTCTATACCTATTATCAGGTCAACGGTGGAAATCCGATTGAGACCGTGGAAAAAGGTTTGCTCCTGCTGAAGGAGCGTTGCCGTGAGCACGGCACGGAGCTGAATATCAGGGGCTGCTGTTCGACGGGCTATGGCGAAGACCTGATAAAGACCGCCTTTCAGTTTGATGCGGGCATCGTGGAGACGATGGCCCATTACGTGGCAGCCCGTCATCTGAACAAGGACGTTTCCTTCATCCTCGACATTGGCGGGCAGGACATGAAGGCCATGTTTGTGGACAACGGCGTCATCGACCGCATCGAAATCAATGAGGCATGTTCCTCCGGTTGCGGCTCGTTCATCGAGACGTTCGCAAAGACGCTGGGCTACACGGTTCAGGATTTCGCCGCGGCCGCATGCCGTTCGCAGCATCCCTGCGATTTGGGCACACGCTGCACGGTGTTCATGAACTCCAAGGTGAAGCAGGTGCTTCGCGAAGGCGCGACCGTGGACGACATTGCAGCTGGACTGGCCTATTCCGTCATCAAGAACTGCATATACAAGGTGTTGAAGCTGAAAGACACGTCGGCGCTGGGCCGTCATGTCGTGGTTCAGGGCGGAACGATGCGCAACGATGCCGTGGTCCGTGCACTTGAGCTGCTGACCGGGGCTGAGGTGATTCGTTGCAATGTGCCGGAACTGATGGGAGCTTTCGGATGTGCGCTCTATGCCCGGTTGCACGCCCATGCTCCGGTGGCGCTCGACAACATATTGTCCAAAGCTTCTTACACGTCGCGCCTGTTGCATTGCAAAGGTTGCGACAACCAATGTCTCGTCGTTCGCTATCGGTTTGGAAATGGCGAAGACTATTATTCCGGCAACCGTTGCGAGAAGGTCTTTACCAACGGCGAGCGCGGAAAGCAGGGTGTCAATGCCTATCAGGAGAAAAACCGCCTGCTTTTCCGGCGCAGCGGAAATGTGTCCGCGGATGCGCTGACATTGGGCATTCCGCGCAGCCTGAACATGTATGAGAATTTTCCGTTCTGGCACACGTTGTTCACGGCCTGCGGCATACGGGTTGTGCTCTCTGACCCTTCCGATTTCTCGCATTACGAGCAGAGCGCACGCATGGTGATGTCGGATAACATTTGTTTCCCGGCCAAGCTGGTGCACAGCCACATACAAAACTTGGTAGATAAGCATGTCGATCGCATCTTCATGCCGTTTGTGATATTCGAGAAGTCGGGAAACGGACAGAACAGTTACAATTGCCCCATCGTCACGGGCTACTCCGAGGTGGTGAAGAGTGTGCAGGACTATCCGATGCCTGTTGACACTCCGGCCGTGTCGTTCAAGGACAGGCGGTTGCTCTTCAGGCAATGCCGCGACTATCTGAAAGGGCTGGGCATAGCCGAAGCACGGATAGAAAAGGCTTTCCTTGCGGCCGAACAAGAGCAGGAAGCCTACTGCCACGCGTTGACGGCTTATAATAAAAAGGTCTGGAGAGAAGCTGCAGAGCAACATCGCATGGTGATTCTCTTGGCCGGAAGACCCTATCATGCCGACGACCTGATACAACACAAAGTGGCTGATATGATAGCCGGCATGGGCATCGACGTTATAACGGAAGATGTTGTGCGCGATGAGCCGATAGTGGTCAACGACGTACACTTTCTGGCTCAATGGACCTATCCCAACCGCATATTGAAAGCGGCCAAATGGTGCATGGCGCAGGGCAGTGGCGTGCAGTTCGTTCAAATGACTTCTTTTGGTTGCGGCCCGGACGCTTTCCTGGTGGACGAAGTGCGCGACTTGTTGATGAGAAACGGCAAGCCGTTCACTCTGTTGAAATTGGATGACATCAACAACGTGGGTTCCATGAAACTTCGTGTCCGCTCTTTGGTGGAGAGCCTGAAACTGTCTCGCGAACAAAAGGAGCGCGACGGACATGAAACCGCATTCGTCACGACACCGGACGTCGACGCCGGTTTTCGCAACCGGAAGTTGTTGGTACCTTATTTCACGCCATTTCTGTCGCCTCTTATTCCGGCCATCATGCATGTGGCCGGTTATGATGTGGAGAACCTTCCGCTGAGCACTGCCGAATCGTGCGACTGGGGATTGAAATACGCCAATAACGAAGTGTGCTATCCTGCCACCTTGATTGTGGGCGATGTCATCAAAGCCTTCAAGAGCGGGCGCCATAATCCGGACGAATGCATCATTGCCATGACGCAGACCGGCGGACAGTGTCGTGCCAGCAACTACGTGGCGTTGATACGCAAAGCATTGGTCGATGCCGGATATTGCAATACGCCGGTCGTTTCCCTGACCTTCGATGATTCGGTGGGCAACGGCCAGCCCGGTCTCCGGATGAATTGGTTGAAGATACTGCCGGTGGCTCTTCGTGCGATTCTCTATGGCGACTGCATCTCCAAGTTCTATTACGCTTCGGTTGTAAGAGAGCGGGTTCCCGGAGAAGCGGCACGGTTGAGAGACGAGTATCTGGAGAGGGCGGCACGCTTGATAGAAGCCGGTCGTTCCAAGGACTTGATGAGTTGCCTGGCGTCGGCTGCCGGCCGCTTTGATGCGATATGCCGGGACATGGCCTGTCCTCAAGTGGGTGTGGTAGGGGAGATTTTCCTGAAGTTCAATCCGTTCGCCCACAAACACATTACCGATTGGCTGATAGAGCGGGGGATAGAAGTGGTGCCATCCATATTGACCGACTTCTTCATGCAGACCTTTGTCAACCAGAAAGTGCGTGTGGCTTCGCACATTGAGAAGAAGACGGCTTCATCGTTCCTATACAAATTAGGCTACAAACTGGTGGCCCGCCAGATTGACGAGGTGAATCGGATAGCCGGAGCATTCCGCTATTTCACTCCTTTCAAAAGCATATTTGAGGAAGCTGCCGATGCCGAGAAAGTCATATCGCTCAACGCCCAGTTTGGCGAAGGCTGGCTATTGCCCGGCGAGATGGTGGCTTACAGACGCCAAGGAGTGACCAATGTCATCAGTTTGCAACCATTCGGCTGCATTGCCAATCACATTGTGTCAAAGGGCATAGAGAAGCGCATCAAATCCCTCTTCCCCGACCTGAACATCCTTTCCCTTGATTTCGATTCCGGAGTGAGTGAAGTCAACATCATCAACCGCATGTTGTTGTTTGTCGACAATTTAAAGAAGGAAGAGCCATGCCCGAAAATGTAAGAAAGAAGGATTTGGAGGCGCGCATCCTGGAAGTGGCCAAGACGCTGTTCGTCGAGAAAGGTTTTGCCGAGACCAGCATGAGTGAAATCGCCGGCGTGGTTGGCATCAACCGTCCGGCGCTCCACTATTATTTCCGCACGAAGAGCCGGATGTTCAAGGCCGTATTTGGCTTGATTCTCCAATCCGTAGCTCCCAGACTTCAGGACATCATGCTCGACACCACGCGTCCTATCGGCGAGCGTATATCGGCCGTTGTCGACATTTACTATGATGTCTTCCGCGCCAATCCCTGCCTGCCGTTGTTTGTGATGAGAGAAATCGAGCGCGATGTCGATTACCTACTTCGCGCAGCGCGTGGAATGCACATGGATGAACGGCTGTGCCGGGTGGTCAGCGGCCTGCGTGACGAGATGGAGCAAGGACGCCTGAACGTCGTGCCGTTGCGCTTTGTGTTCTATACGTTTTACAGCCTGTTGGTATTTCCGTTCCTGACCAAGAAGCTGGGCGTTCGTCTTTTGGCAATGCCCGGTGAGACATTCGATGAGATGCTGGAGCGATGGAAGCCTTACGTCGTTTCCCAGATGGAGCATCTTCTGTGCGTCAGATGATGCCCATCAGGTGTAACACCGTGGGGGTCAGCAAAGCCGTCAGCAGTCCGTTCAGTGTCAGTCCCAGGCTGGCAAATGCGCCATATTTGCGCCCGCGTTCCATAGCCGTCGACGTGCCTACCGCGTGACTGGCCGTCCCCATGGAAAGCCCTTGGGCAATGGGGCTGCCGATGTGTCCCAGACTGAGCACCTTGAATCCAAATACCGCGCCAAACAGTCCGACGCATACCACTACGGCGGCCGTCAGCGATGGGATGCCGCCAACGCTTTTGGTCACTTCCATGGCGATGGGCGTTGTCACCGATTTGGCTGCCAGCGAGGTGATGATGGTTGGAGAGGCTCCGAGCCATTTTGCCGTTATGACCACTGAGACAATCCCCACTAGGCAACCCACCAATTGAGAAAGCAGAATGGGCAGAAGCTGTTTCTTGATGTCCTTCAGCTGCAAGTAGAGGGGCACGCCCAGAGCCACGACTGCCGGTTTCAGCCAGAACTCGATGAGGTGTCCGCCTTCGTTATAGGTCTCATAGCTGATGCCGGTTACTTTCAGGAAGACAATGAGTAATGCTATGGTGAGCAGGATGGGGTTGAGGATGACCCATCCGGTACGTTTCTGGATGAGCTTCGACAGGAAAAACAAGCCGAATGTCAGGGCCAACAGGAAGAAGTTATTGCTCAGAAAGTCCATCGTGTTGTTCTTTGTTGTTTAAGTTCGTATGTTCGTGTTTGGTGAAATGGATGTGACGCCGGATGTACTGGTGCGACCATCCCGTGCAGATTAATACCAGAATGGTACTGACGACAGTCGACACGACGATGGGAATAAATTCGGCCCGGATAATGTCAAAGTAGAGCATCAGGGCCACGCCTGGCGGCACGAAGAAAAATCCCAGATTGGCAACCAGAAAATCGCTGAGTCCCTGCACCCACTGCAACTTGACCCATTTCAGCTTGAGAAACAGGGTGAGCAGCAGCATGCCGATGATGCTCGAGGGCAACTTGATGCCCGTCAGGTAAACAATGAGTTCGCCTAGTGCCAGGCATCCGAACAGAATGAAACATTGACGTATCATGTCTTGTGCATTTTAACGTTGGATATGGTAAATGAAAAACGCCGGCAAAGTTAGCTCTCTGCAAGCGATATGTCCAAACGCATTGGGATATTTCTTTTGCTCCCGGCGTGCAGATAATCTCTATTGTGTGGCTTCATATCCTTGGCCGTGAGCGTCAATATCTCCGCTTGCGAGCGTTCATATTCCCGCTCGTGAGCGCCCATATGTCCGCTCGCGGGCATCCATATCTGAATATTAATGGCTGTTTTTAACCCAAATTTGTCATTAGACCGCATTAGGAACATTGCTACTTCGTGGTGAAGCTCTTTAGGCATCTTGCTCACTTCTGTCAGCATTTTGCCTTCCGTGCCGCCTCGACGTAGCCCGCTACGCTTTCGACGACGCGGAAAGCAATCTGCAAGACACAAGCAAGCAATCTACCTGAAGTCTAATGACCAATTTGGGTTTAAAGGAATGGAGACGGGGACTTTTCCCGGCTTGACTCAAAAAACCATAGCCGGATGTCCCCCCTTTCAAAAGAAATAAGTACTTTTGGAGCCGGAATTAGTTATTAACATCTAACCTAAAACTTACGTTAACTCTATGGGAGGTTTTTTTGGAACAGTCTCGGTGAAAGATTGCGTGACCGATTTGTTCTACGGAACAGATTACAACTCGCATCTGGGGACAAAACGTGGTGGAATGGCAACATATGACTCCAAAAAGGGTTTCATCCGTTCCATCCATAGTCTGGAAAGTGCATATTTCAGGAGCAAATTTGAAGATGAGCTATCCAAGTTTAGTGGCAATGCCGGCATAGGCATCATAAGTGATACGGATTCGCAGCCTTTGGTGATTAACTCCCATTTGGGTAAGTTTGCAATTGTGACAGTGGCCAAGGTCAATAACATAGAAGAGTTGGAGAAGGAACTCTTGTCGCACAACATGCATTTTGCGGAATTGAGTTCGGGAAAGACGAACCCCACTGAACTGATTTCGTTGCTCATTATCCAAGGAAAAGATTTTGTAGACGGCATAGAAAACGTATATCGTTCCATCAAAGGCTCGTGCTCGATGCTGTTGCTTACCGAAGATGGCATCATTGTGGCCCGCGACCAATGGGGACGCACGCCTATTATTATAGGTGAGAAGGAAGGCGCCTATGCCATGACGAGCGAGTCGAGCAGCCTGCCCAACCTGGATTTTGAGATAGAACGCTACGTCGGTCCGGGCGAGATATTGCGCGTGCGTCCCGAGGGCATAGAGCAGATGCGCCGCCCGAACGAAGAGATGCAGATCTGCTCGTTCCTGTGGGTTTACTACGGTTTTCCCGTGTCGTGCTATGAGAACAAGAACGTGGAAGAGGTGCGCTTTGCCTGTGGTTACAAGATGGGACAGAAAGACGAGTCCGAAGTCGATTGTGCCTGTGGCATCCCCGATTCGGGCGTAGGCATGGCCTTGGGATATGCCGAAGGCAAGGGAATACCCTATCATCGGGCGATAGCCAAATATACCCCCACGTGGCCCAGAAGTTTTACTCCGAGCAATCAGGAGATGCGTTCGCTGGTGGCCAAGATGAAGCTGATACCCAACCGCGCCATGCTGCAGGGCAAACGCATCTTGTTTTGCGACGACTCCATCGTGCGGGGCACCCAGCTTCGCGACAATGTAAACATACTCTACGAATACGGAGCAAAGGAAGTCCACATGCGCATAGCCTGTCCGCCGTTGATATATGGCTGCCCGTTTATCAATTTTACCTCTTCAAAGGGCGACCTGGAGCTGATAACACGTCGCATCATTCAGGAGCTGGAGGGCGACCACACCAAGAACCTCGATAAATATGCCACGACGGATTCGCCCGAATACAAGCGCATGGTAGACACGATTGCCAAACGCTTTGGCCTGAGTTCCTTGAAGTTCAATACGCTCGAAACGCTGATTGAGGCAATCGGGCTGCCCAAGTGCAAAGTCTGCACCCATTGTTTCGACGGGAGCAGCCATTTCTAATCGAAAACGACTAACTTTAAATAATAAATATCATGACCGTAATAGAACGCTTTTTGAAGTATGTGAGCTTTGATACTCAGTCGAGCGAGGAGTCGCAAACCACTCCGAGCACAGCCAAGCAGATGGTGTTTGCCGAGTATCTGAAGTCTGAACTCGAATCATTGGGCCTGGAAGAAATCTCATTGGACGAGAATGGTTATCTGTATGCCACGCTTCCGGCCAACACGGATAAAGCTGTACCCGTCGTCGGATTCATTGCCCACATGGACACAAGTCCCGACATGAGCGGAGCCAATGTGAATCCCCGCATTGTGGAACGTTATGACGGAAGCGACATCGTGCTTTGTGCCGAAGAGAACATTGTTCTGTCTCCCAAGCAATTCCCGGAACTGCTCGACCATAAGGGCGAAGACCTCATCGTGACAGACGGCAAGACTTTGTTGGGAGCCGACGACAAGGCCGGCATCGCCGAAATCGTTTCGGCCGTGGTCTATCTGAAGGAACATCCGGAAATCGAGCATGGCAAAATCCGGATAGGATTTAATCCGGATGAAGAAATCGGACTCGGCGCGCACAAGTTTGACGTGGAGAAGTTCGGCTGCGATTTTGCTTACACGATGGATGGCGGCGAAGTGGGCGAACTGGAGTTTGAGAACTTCAATGCCGCTTCGGGCAAGGTGATTGTTAAAGGGCGCAATGTGCATCCGGGCTATGCCAAGAACAAGATGATCAATTCGTTGCTTGTGGCCAACGAGTTCATATCCCTGCTACCGCCTGCGGAAACCCCAGCTCATACGCAGGATTATGAAGGGTTCTTCCATCTGGTGGGCGCAAAAGGCGATGTCGAGCAGACTACGCTGTCCTACATCATCCGCGATCATGACCGGACCCGGTTTGAAGCCCGCAAGGAACAGATGAAGCGTGTGGCCGCTTTCCTGAATGCCGGATATGGTGAAGGGACAGTGACGTTGGAGATAAAAGATCAGTACTACAACATGCGCGAGAAGATAGAGCCGGTGATGCACATCATCGACATCGCTTTCCAAGCCATGGAAGAGGCCGGCGTGACGCCTAAGGTCAAGGCTATTCGTGGCGGTACGGATGGCGCCCAGCTTTCGTTCGAGGGATTGCCTTGTCCCAATATCTTTGCAGGAGGCTTGAATTTCCACGGACGCTACGAGTTTGCTCCGGTGCAGTCCATCGAGAAGGCCATGCAGGTAGTTGTCAAAATAGCTGAATTGGTAGCCAAGCGTTAATCGCAGATGTCGGAACTGTCTCCATTAATCATTGATTTGGCGTTGATTCTGACTTGCGCAGGAATTACCACGCTCGTCTTTAAACGCCTGAAACAGCCTTTGGTGCTGGGCTACATCGTTGCGGGTTTCATTGCAAGCCCGCACATGCCCTACACGCCTTCGGTGCAAGATGTCAACGATGTCAAATTGTGGGCCGACATCGGAGTCATATTCCTTTTGTTTGCCCTTGGATTGGAGTTCAGTTTCAAGAAGTTGATGAAGATAGGAGGAACAGCCGTCATAGCGGCCTGTTCCATTATCCTGTCCATGATTGTGCTCGGAGTATTGGTTGGCATGTCGTTCGGATGGGAGCAGATGGACTGCATCTATCTGGGCGGCATGCTTGCCATGTCTTCCACGACCATCATATATAAGGCCCTGGATGACATGGGCCTGCGCCAGCAACGCTTTGCCGGATTGGTGCTTAGCGTCTTGATAATCGAAGACATTCTGGCCATCGTGCTGATGGTGATGTTGTCGACCTTGGCAGTCAGTCAGAACTTTGAAGGCATGGAGATGGTGCAGAGCGTGGTGAAGCTAGTCTTTTTCCTTGTCTTGTGGTTTGTGGTGGGGATTTATGTCATTCCTTCGTTCTTGAAATACGTCCGTCGGTGGATGTCGTCCGAAACACTGCTGATTGTAGCCATCGGCATGTGTTTCCTGATGGTTGCTTTGGCTGCCCGGGCTGGTTTTTCCGCTGCTTTCGGTGCATTCGTGATGGGGTCCATTTTGGCCGAGACGGTAGAGGCAGAATCCATCGAGAAACTTGTGGCGCCGGTGAAGGACCTTTTTGGAGCCATCTTCTTCGTGTCTGTGGGCATGATGGTTGATCCGGCCATGATTGTAGAATACAAGTGGCCGATTGTTGTCATTGTCCTGACCATCCTTCTCGGGCAATCTGTTTTCGGGACGGGCAGTTTCGTACTCTCCGGCCAACCGTTGAAAGTGGCCATGCAGTGCGGATTCAGCCTTACACAGATAGGCGAGTTTGCATTCATTATCGCCTCGTTGGGACTTAGTCTGGGCGTGACGAGCGACTTTCTCTATCCCATTGTGGTGGCAGTGTCTGTCATTACGACATTCACCACCCCCTACATGATACGTCTTTCCGCTCCCGCCTATGGTTGGGTGAGCGCTCATTTGCCGGAAAAGTGGTTGAGCTTTGTGGAGCATTACGCCATTCGCTCGCATACGACCGTCAATCAGGAGACTAACTGGCGAAAATTCCTGAAAGCCGTTTTGCGCATGATGATAGTCTATTGCATCGTAACGGTGGCCGTGATATTCATCTGCATTCAGTTCGTCACTCCCTTTTTGTTGGCCCTGTTGCCGGCCCGGTGGGGCAACGTGGCGGGGCTGGTGATTACGATATTGGCCATATCGCCGTTTCTGCGCGCCATTATGGCAAAGAAGAATCATTCCGTGGAGTTTCAAGCCTTGTGGAGCGACAACCGTTTCAACCGGGCGCCGTTGGTCTCCATCATACTGTTTCGCATTCTGCTGGCCATCGGTTTTGTCATGTATGTCATCTCGGCCTATTACGAGGCATCGGTAGCCCTGTTGGCAGGCATTGCTTTAGTGTTGGTCATGCTGATGATTTATTCCCGCCGCTTGAAAAAGCACTCCATCTTTATCGAACGTACCTTCATGCAGAACCTGAATGTGCGTGACCGCTATGAAGAATATCGGGGTGATAAACAGCCAGAGTATGCCGGTCATTTGCTGTCACACGACTTGCATCTGTCCGACTATGAGTTGCCGGCCGACAGCCTTTGGAGTGGCAAGACCCTGAAAGAACTTAACTTGGGACGTCTGTATGGCGTGCATGTGGCTTCGATTCTTCGTGGCGGCCATCGCATCAATATACCCGGAGGTGACGAACGTATCTATCCGAACGATAAACTGCAGGTTATCGGTACGGACGACCAGCTTTCGGCTCTGACCAAGGCGATGAACGAGCTGAAAGCCTTCCAGTCTGCCGACAGCGACTGGGAACAGCAGGAGATGTGCCTGAAGCAGTTCGTTGTCAACGGCAAGGAGCCCTTCGCCGGAAAGACCATCCGCCAAAGCGGCATCCGTGAAGACTACGGTTGCCTGATAGTCGGCATTGAGAAAACCGACGGAACCTTGAGAGCTCCTACGGCCGACTCGCAATTGCTGGAAGGCGAAGTGATATGGGTCGTGGGAGAGGCGAGAGACATGGCTCGTCTGTTTGACGGGCAGATACAACGTGACACATGATTCTGTTTAATTAAAAATACAAAGTACTATGAGAAGTAATCCTGACGAATGTCTCTATTGTCAGAATAATGAGACATTACACAACCTGATGATTGAAATTGCTCCGTTGAGCGTATCGCGCGTGTTCCTTTTCAAGGAGCAGACCTACCGGGGGCGTTGTCTCGTGGCATACAACGGCCATGTGGACGACCTTTGCGAGTTGAGCGACGAGGAGCGTAATGCTTTCATGGCCGATGTGGCTCGTGTGACCCGCGCCATGCACAAAGTCTTCAATCCGGAAAAAATCAACTACGGCGCCTACAGTGACAAACTTTCACACTTGCATTTCCATTTGGCTCCCAAATATGTGGATGGTCCCGACTATGGTGGCGTGTTTCAGATGAATCCGGGCAAGGTTTATCTGACTGATGCCGAATATCAGGCAATGGTCGATGCCATGAAAGCCGCATTGTAAAATAGACATGCGTTGTAGGGCGGGCCGATGTGTCCGCCCGATTGCATGATAGGGAGAGGAATGCACGGCCTGATTAACAATCCGCATTCTCCGCATCTGATGAATCACGTTGTGCGCGTACCGAGGGTGCATTGCTCATTACGACACACCCTCGTTACATCATTCCCTGGTTTTTTTGAGTAAAAAGTAGTAATATTGTGTTCGAATAACAATGTGAAAGATGGAAACAATTGTTTTGACTCAACGCAAAGAACGTGACGAGCTGATATTGATGCTGCGGGACAAGAATTTTATATACTTGACCCCGGTACAATAGAGACATGTGGTTATAAGCTATAATATGGTGCCAATCACAGAGTTTTAAATATATGGATGTCCTGACCCATTTTAGGAGCATAGAGGAATTGACCAAAACTCTCTCGCGTGAGCAAGGGTTGCTGAGCGAGATGTTTGAAAAACGGAAACTCATGAAGTTTCCAGTGGGGCTTGCCATGGATCTTGTCGGAGGAAATGAAACCAGACTGAGAAAACTGATAGACTATGGCGTACTGGTGGAAACGGGTAATGCGCTGGAGATTGAGAGCGACTATCTGAACTTCTTTGAAGAAGTGCTAAATGTCAATGAAGAGATTAGTGTGTTGAGCGTACAGGAATGCATCAACACCCTGAAAGAGAATATCGGTTATTTCCTGCAGGAGACCAATCTCAACCGTAAAGCCGGATATCAGGATAGTGTGCGGCAACTTTTAAAGAAGACCGGATTCAGGACCCTGAAGAATGTGGTGGATTTGAAGCGTAATATGGACAATGCCTATAAGCAGGAGCCCAATTATGTTATCAAAAAGAAGAAACTGGAGAATCTGGATGAAAAGAGCCATAGCATTCGTGCCATGATACGTGAATGCGAAAAACTGATGGATAATGAACACGCCTTTTTCATCATGGCCAACGATCCGCACATGGCAAAGACTTGTAGCGATGTGAAACATGATTTTGTCGAGGCCTACCATGCACTGATGGAGATTGACAGACAGATTATTTCCTATATCAATCAGATAGAGCAGCAAAATCAACTTTACAAGAAAATACGAAAGTTGAAGTATCTGCAAGACCAGTTGTTGATTAAGACTGATACGAATATAGTAAAAGTTTTGGAAGAAAGGAATCCGCTTTGGATGGAATCCCGTCAATACAATAAGATTCGTTTGTCTTTGGAAATGCTGAGGGAAAACGATCAGGTAGTAAAGTTGCTGAGACGAATTGCCGAACGGAATGGAATACAGAAAACGGCAAGAACGGAAGTCGGTCCTTTGGCAGAGGAAGATTTGCAAGAACACGTCCAACAGTTGAAGGAGGTGGATTCTGCCGAAGTTTGGAATGCGTTTTTGGCATCAAGTTATAATCTGTTTGAATTCATTCTGCGATATGACTATAAGATAAAACGTAACATAGAAGAACATGCCACTCTCTTCTGTCAGCTGGTCATCTTGCATCCTGATGAATGTAGAATGACAGGCGAATATGCAATCTATCAAGACATTGAATATCCTATAATATATGCGAAATAATACTCAAAGAATATACGAACGGTTAAGCCGAGGGGAATTCCTTTCGGTAGACAGTACAGACGCTTCTGTCCGTCATCTGTATGAGGATGTTGAGGAAAATCTGGAGGATTATACAGAATACTTCAAGGAAATTGGTCTGCGACTGGAGTCCGGCAATGGTTACTTCTATTTTTCAAGAATAGGAGAGGGGAAACAGACAATAGAGCAGAAATTGGACAGCTTCTCCAAATGGCTTGACTATTTGGATTTCCTGAAGTGCTATAATCAGTCATTTACTGCGGGATATCAGTTTCGCAAAAGTCATTTGACAGAACAGATTAGTCTGGATATCGAATTGAAAGAAAAGGCAAACCGCCTGTTCAAGAAATACGGTGCGGGATCTAATGTTGAGATAGTGAACAAACTGATTCAAGAAATGCAGAACATGGGCTTTGCAGAGTGTATCAGCGAACTTGATGAGACATTTAAGATAACCTCGGCATTTCGCTATGCCGAGGAATTGGTTGAAATCATTCAAATAGCAAATGAAGATGAAATACCTGAATAAGATTATTTTTATCAATAGTGCCAATATTCCATATGCAGAGATTTCTGTAGATGGAAATGTGCATTTTACCGGAACTCAGGGTGTCGGTAAAAGTACTGTATTGAGGGCATTGCTGTTTTTCTATAATGCGGATAAACACCATTTGGGTATTCAACAGGGACAGAAATCGTTTGATGAATTTTATTTCCGTCAGTCGAACTCTTACATACTTTATGAGGTGGTCCGTGATAATGGTGTCTATACGATACTTGTTTGCAGATATCAGGGACGTGCTACATGGCGGTTCATTGATGCGCCTTATCAGCGTGAATGGTTGATTGACAACGACAGGCAAGTATTGAGTGACTGGGTGAAGATTCGCGAGCGTATAGACAAGGATGTAACCGTTTCAGCAAGAATAGAATCCGGTGTGATGTTCAAAGATATAATTTTCGGTAACACTCATGACCATAAATATGCGCGTTATGCATTGGTGCAGAGTTCGCATTATCAGAATATCCCGAGAAGCATTCAAAATGTCTTTCTGAATACAAAACTTGATGCGAACTTTGTAAAGGATACGATTATACAATCTATGACTGATGAAGATTTGCCAATTGATTTGCAGACCTACAGGCGACTTGTTACAGACTTTGAGCGAGAGTATGACGAGATTGACTGTTGGTTCCGCCAAACACGTGATGGCAATTACCCTGTGCGTCAACAGGCATTGAAAATAGCCGAACAGGGCCGTACAATTGTAGCGCTTGACCAACAGTTGTCTGACGTGTGGCATATGCTCAATCATGTTGTGGCTGATAGTGAAAAGCATATACCTCTATTGGAAATCAAAGCAGAAGAAGTTGAAACGAACATAGAAAAAGAGCATAACCGTGAAAAAGAACTTACGGCAGAATATGATAAAGAAAAAGATTCACTCAATCAGGACCTTGGTGCCCAAAAAAGTAAGCTGAAGGATATAGCCCAGGCAAGAAAGGACTTCGATTCCATTGGCATTGATGACAAACTCGCTCTAGCTGGTCGTGAGTCTGCCATCAGACAGGAAGCTGCTGATAAACAAACGCTATTGGATGATTTATTGAAAGCTTATGCCTCAATAGAAGAAAAGTACAACATCGCAAGGGGCAAACTGGAAAATGCACGTCGGGCGTTTGAGAACATTCAAAAAGATGCGTATTATCAGAAACAGGCCGAACTTCAGACAAAGCGTAAGAGCTTGGAAGAAGAACGTACCAGGAACAGGAATCAGGTCCTGGAGGCATTCAACAGCTGGCGACACGACTCTGACGAGCGTCTGCAAATGTTGTTGACCGAACAGAACAGAGCTGAGAACGCGCTGAAAGAGCTCCGTCAGTGGCATCCTATGGCTAATGAAATAAGGCAGGTAGATGAGGAACTGCAGCAATTGAATTTTACGGAAAAAGAGAATACTGCCCAACAGACGGCGGTAAAAAGTCAGATTGCCCAAATTACGGTCGAGTATAATATGAAAGAGTCGGAAATGAAGCAGGTCTCTCAGCGTGAGCAGGAACGTTTAGAGACTGACCGTAAGCAAATCCGTGAACAAATTGCGAAGATTGATGACTTATTGGTTCATTTAGACGGTTCCCTTTACATGTGGCTTTGTGAGAATGCTGAAGGCTGGGATAACACGATAGGCAAAGTCGTTGACGAAGAAAGAATCCTATATGCTCAAGGGATTGAACCTCAGTTGGATGTGGCTTCCGACAGTCTGTATGGTGTAAAATTGAATCTGGATAATATTCCCTCAGTGCATCGCACGCCTGACGAATATAGATTGGAAAAGAATGGCTTGGAAGAGCAGATGCGGCAGATTAACCATCAGCTCACACAATTACCGGTTACTCTTCAGGAAGAGATAGCTAAACTTGGCAAGAAATATGCCGCACAGGTCAATCCACTTCGTCAGAAAATGGCATCGTTGGAGGTGGAAGAAAGGCAGGTGCCTGTAAAACGGCAGGATTTGCAAAACCGTAGGCATAAACTGGAGATGGAAGAACAGGAACAGATTGCCCACGAAAAAGACGTTCGTGAACATTCCTTTAATGAGGCAGTACTGCATGTGAATTCGGAGAAGGAGGCGCGCAATATGTATGAATTGAAAAATAAAAAAGATCTGAAGGAGCTTGATTCATCGTTTAATAAAGCAGCCAAAGCTCTTGATGAGGAATTGCGTATTTTCAAAGAATCACAAGACTCTGAAACGAACGTGCGTAATCAGGAGTTCGCCGCACAGGAAGAACAACTCAAGGAACAGCAGAAAGCTGAACTTGCAGGCAAGGGCGTTGACACGAACCTGCTCGAGCAATATCGTAAGGCTTTGAATGATTTGAAGGCTCTGTTAATGAGAATTGAAAATGAACGTTCAATTGTTATCAGATATCGCGACGCTGAGCAAAATCTTTTTGCCAAAGAACCGGAGATCAAAAAGACAATCAAGACTATTGAACAGCGACTTGTCATGATGCGTCAGCGTTATGAGGATAAACGAATGCGCATTGGAAAAAAATGTAAAGAAATGGAAGAACGTCAGAAAAAGCTTCTTGGTGAACTGACGCATAGGAGAGAGGGGTTGAAGCTTTATCATCAGATGGTAGAAAATGAACATCTGGTGCCTGATGCTTTTCTCTCCGATGATAAGACGAAGAAGACCGAGCAGGATTGTCAGCAACTTTTGAGCCAATTTAGAGGAACGGTCAATCAGAAACGTGAATCGATAGACAAGCTTAAATCTATAGTTGTTAACTTCAATCGTAACTTCAAACCTCAAAATGCTTTCCATTTCAATACAATGCCTGTAACAGACAATGATTATTTGGACATTGCCGCAAATTTGCAGGACTTTATGGACAATAATAAAATAGAGGAGTTCCGCAGACGTACCAGCGAGCATTATAAAGATATCTTGGGACGTATTTCTGCGGAAATCGGTTCACTGATGAAACGCAGATCGGATGTAGACGGGGTGATACAAGACATAAATCGTGATTTTGTAGAAAAGAATTTTGCGGGAGTAATCAAGAACATTGAACTTAAAGCGAATGAATCCTCTGACAAGCTCATGCAACTGCTTATGTCCATTCATGATTATACCGTGGAGAATGCCCTCTCCATAGGCGAGCTTAACCTCTTTTCAAGTAAAAATCGTGATGATGTGAACCGTAAGGTTGTGGATTATCTGAAGAGTTTGTCTCACCAGTTGCAAAACGAACTAAACCGTCCGACTGTATCTTTGGGGGATGCTTTCCGTTTACAGTTCCGTGTGAAAGAGAATGACAATGACACCGGCTGGGTTGAACGTATCAATAATGTAGGTTCGGATGGTACGGATATTCTTGTAAAAGCAATGGTTAATATCATGCTCATCAATGTTTTTAAGAAAAAGGCAGCCAAGAAAAGCGGTGATTTTATCGTACACTGCATGATGGATGAAATAGGACGCTTGCACCCTGACAATATAAAAGGCATTCTACAGTTTGCCAATTCACGCAATATCTATCTTATTAATAGCTCACCTACGTCATATAATCCATATGACTATCGCTATACATATTTGTTAAGTAAACATGGAGTGAGAACGAAAGTAGAAAAATTGTTGAAACGGATAATTTAATCGGATAATATGGCAATAAGTGCGTCTATACGGGCATTGTTGGCGGGTGAACAGGTCGCCGGGTCAAAGCTGAACAGTAAGTTGCTTGATGAGCTGCTGTCGGAAGGTATGCTGTTGGTAATATCGCGTGGTTCAAGAAAATCATATCGAGCCCGTGATACAGAGGCTCTGAAAAGATTTCTTATAGATAAGGATGAGAGTTTCCGCATTCTTGAAGTAGATGTTTCAGATTCCCGTGCCTTAATGGCAACGGAAACAGGAAACTCTAAACTTGTTATGGTGCGTTCCTGCCCGGGGTTTCCGGTAAACAGCTATGAACTCATTGAGTGTTTTCTTGACGGAAATCCATTTGTGGTAAGTCCGCAGGAAGGAAGTTTTCTCTTTGTCTCAGATTGGGAGAAATTTATAATTCCGGAAGATGTAGTAGTGATTGGCGTTGAGAACATGGAAAATTTCAGAATGATTCGCATGCAACGGACCTTCTTTGATAAATATCTCCATGATCGTGGCCTTTCAGATAAAGTACTTTTCGTATCCAGATATCCACAATCGACAGATCTTAGAAAATGGCTATGTACTATTTCCAATCATTATCTTCATTTTGGCGACTTTGATTTGGCTGGAATAAATATATTTCTTGTTGAGTTTCAGCAATATTTGGGTAAAGAACGTTCTTCCTATTTAATTCCGGATGATATTAAATCCCGTTTGAAGTCTGGTTCCCGGAAAAGATATGATGAACAGTGTAACCGTTTTAAGGATATAAAGTCGGATGTGTATGAATTACAGCAATTAATAGATTTAATTCATCATGAGCGAAAAGCATACGACCAGGAAGGTTATATAAGTCGGGTGACTTTTCCTGAATTTAGTTGACGGTTAAGAATTGAAAATTAATAAGCATATGACACCAAATTGTATAAACAACTAATAAATATACTACGATATGTCAAACATCATTCTTGATACGAGAAATGTAGGAAAGATAAAAGGCCTTTTCTACCTCCCTGATTATCAACGGGGCTATAGATGGACCCAGAGGAAATAAAACTTCTTCTAGATGATATTTATGAAAGTGCGGGAAAGCCATATTGCTTACAACCAATTGTTGTAAAGAAAAAGAATGAGAGATTCGAGCTCATTGACGGACAACAACGTCTTACTACTATATACCTCATATGCAAGTATATGGAAGCAAAACTTGGAGATCTATATGAACCCAGTTTTAAGTTAGAATATGAAACTAGAAAAGAATCAGCAAGTTTTCTAGAAAATATTGATCTTTCGCTTAGGAACCAAAATATAGATTATTATTTTATTGCATCTGCATACGAATATATAGATCAATATTTTATTGAAAAGACACAAGGAGATCGTCGAGAGATGGCAGCTTACCTGACAAAACTCAATGAATATTTCATATCGTCAGTAAGCGTCATCTGGTATGAAGTTGATTCTTCTGAAAATGGCATTGAGCTGTTTGAACGTCTAAATATTGGAAAAATTCCGTTAACTAGCTCGGAACTTGTCAAAGCCTTGTTTCTTAAGGACAGTGCGCGGGACAAGATGTCAGGACGACAGGAGGAAGTCTCACTCCAATGGGACATGATTGAGCAAGAACTACGAAATCCATCATTTTGGGGCTTTTTATCCAACATTGATGGAGATCAAATGCCTACTCGTATTGATCTTATCCTTGATTTAATGGTGGATAAATCAGGGAATGACCGTGAAAAATATCGGACATTCTTTTACTTTGATCGACAAATAAAGTCTTTATCAGAGACCTCCACAGAAAATCCACTACTTGAGATATGGAGTCGCATATATCACGTGTTCCTTACACTCCGCGAATGGTATACGAACCATGATTTTTACCATAAAATTGGTTATCTGATTACTATAGGTATTCCATTAAGGAAAATTTATAACGTATGGCAAAATGATGGTAACATACCTCTTGCTAAGGATAAATTTTTTAGCGAACTCGACAAAATGATCTCTGAATCAATAAGTATTAAAGATAAAGAAGAGTTACTTAGCTTATCATACGATACAAGAAAAGACAAGCTACAAAAGGTATTGACTTTGTTTAATGTGGAAACAGAACGTCTGATGGACGAGGGGAAACGCAGATTCCCATTTGACAGGCATAAAGATTCTATATGGAGCTTGGAACATATCCACGCTCAAAATGCCGAAAGCCTTAAAAAGAATAAAGATATTCTTGCATGGCTAGAAAGTCATATTGCCCTTTTGAAATCCTCTGAAGGCTCTATTTTTGAAGTAAATAATGAACTTATAGAGAAGATGGAAATACTGATTGCGCAACTTCATAGCGATAAGGACCCTGGGAATGTGCGTGAACGCTTTAATGAAATTCAAAAGGAAGTAATCGCCATATTCACACCTGAGGAAGATGACGTTAAGGAGAATAGCTACTCGCATGGACTAGCAAATATGGCACTGTTGGATGTATCTCAAAATGCAGCTCTTAGCAACTCTGTTTTTGATGTTAAAAGACACCGTGTCATAAATTATGATAAAGAAGGAAGATACATTCCAATTTGTACAAAACATGTATTTTTCAAGTACTATACTCAAGAGAGCCCATCGCTTTTCTTTTGGGGAGAGACAGACCGAAGAGACTATGTCGAAGCCCTTAATGAGAAAATTTCGCCTTACTATAAACAGGATAATAACGATACCACTATACCCAATTTGACAAATGGAAACTACGACACTGAAGAATTTGCTTTCTGAAAACAATCCTTACGGAATAAGTGGAATTACCATACCACGGATTCAACGTGCTTATGCTCAAGGTCGATCTGATGCGCATGCAGTAAAGACTCGTGAGCGTTTTCTCTCTGCGATATATGCTGGATTAATAAACGATGGTTTGACTCTTGATTTCATTTATGGTAATATTCAGAATGGTCAGTTGATTCCTCTTGATGGACAGCAACGACTAACAACTCTTTGGCTACTTCATTGGTATGCAGATAAAAAAGAGAGTATTAACGACAAGCGACTCGCAAGATTTTCATACAACACACGTTATAGCGCACGAGACTTTCTTATTAAGCTCGTTAACTATGAACCTACCTGGAAAACACGCCTTAGCGATGAAATTGAAAATGAGGGGTGGTTTCCTATGGAATGGATCAATGATCCTACAGTTAGAGGAATGCTCACAATGCTTGATGAAATTCAAAAGCGTTTTGCCGATATTGATGATTTATGGAATAAGTTAGATAAAATTAATTTCTATTTTCGCGATATTGAGGAGATGAAACTAACTGATGACATTTACATCAAGATGAACTCCCGTGGAAAACCACTCACTGACTTTGAGCATTTCAAGGCTGAACTCTTAAAGATTATACGTTCCGAAAATGGCGATGAAACTGCAGCTAAACGCATTGGTCTTAAAATAGACCGCGAATGGACCGATTTACTTTGGATTTATCGGGATGAGGCTAATCTTGTTGATAACGGTTTTCTGAACTTTTTTCGCATGATATCCCTTATTCTGATATATAAATCAGATCACTCTTCGTCAGAGTTCGATTTAAAAGATGATTTCAGCTTACTAGATAGGCTTTATAAGAATCACCCGGACAATGTAGCGTTTCTTGAACTAGCCTTTGATTGCATGGTTAATATTCAGAATAAGACGCTAATCTCCAATTCATCGATCACCAACCCAATCGATGATTTCTTCAGATCCTATCTGTCGGCAGAAGATTACGAGCATGGAAAAGTTGTCGTATCTCAACAAATTACAGATCTCAATATTTTCAAAGAAGTATTGAACGGAACAGCATTGAGTAGAAATACTCCCTATTGGTTAATAATGCTCTACTCATTCCTAATCTATTTAATGAACTATGACACGATAAAAGAAATAGATTTCCGTCGACGCTTGCGTGTGGTAGTGAATCTGCTCAAAAACTCTCGGAACGAGGTCGTCGATACCCCTAATGGTGATGCAGGAAACCGTATGCCTGCAAATCTTCGTCAGGTAGATAATATTATTCTTTCAGGAGAGATTGCAGATTGCATAACGATTGATAATGACAAGCGGCAGAATTTCAATGTAATCCAGATGGAAGAGGAGCGTCAAAAGCTCCAGTTCACAAATGAACATCCCGAGCATTCTGCAGGTCTTTTTCAGTTGGAGGATTACTATCTGCTTCAAGGTCGTACAGATGTTGTTGGGTTTGAGAATACTCATCTTTATCAGCGATTCATTCATGTTTTTGATACATGCTCTCGCGATATTATTGACTGTGCAATGTTAGCAACATATGATTATAGCCAAAGGATAAACAATTGGTGTATTCAGCTTGGTTCTGGGGATCAAGGTGAAATAGGCTATAAGGCTTGGTACGCGTTATTTCACCCTACAGGAAAGATTACAGATTTCAACAAGACAAAGAAATCATTGCGATCTCTGCTTGAGACTGACGTAAAAATCGACGACAAATACCTGCAAGATAGAATCGACGCTTATCTGTCAGAATGTAGGACTAAAAATCAATACGATTGGCGATATTACTATATATTGTATTCATGTTTCCGGCCCTGTCGCTATGGTAAATATACTATGTATGATGATCAACCATATGCTCTTGTTGCGCTGCACTCTGAGAAACGTGAGTCATCTAATGCCTATCAATGTATGCTTCAGGCACTCATTGAAGATAAAGCAGTGGCAAGTTCTGTAGAGAGGTGTGATATTCGTGCGATTTCTTACAGAAAAGGGCTGTTGACATGTGAAAACAATGCTTTTGTATCATACTCTTTGAATGACGATAAAGAGCGCGCCAGATTTAGCATTCCACAAAATAAAGAAGGTATTGACACCGTTGACCGTATCCAATACTTTAAGGATAATAGAAAGGATAATAATTGTTGGATATATCAATAAGATTAGTGTAACATCGTGAGTAAAGGGGGTGCATCGCTAATTACGACACACCCCCTTTTATCAATAATCTTACTTTATTTCTTCACCAGTTCCATGATTTGTTTGCCGTCGGCATAGAGAGCCAGATGGCCGTTGTCCAACACGCTGTAGGTTTGCGTTTGGTTTAGCGCTTTCATGATGTTGTTTTCCAACTCCATGTCCGGACACATCATGCGTGTGGCTGCCACTCCTTGGAAAGCCAATGTGTGCTTTTGGCCTTCGTCGGTAACGAAACTGCCATGTATGTTGTTGCAACCGGCACAGCCGTGCATGACCTTTTGTGCCACGTCGAATGCCAGGAACGGCTGTTTCTCCAAGTTGTCGGGCACGTTGTTGTCATAGACCTTGATAATGTTCCATTCGCCGTTGAGCTTGTGACTTTCGGCACGTTTCTTCAGGATGACAACAGGACGGTCGTTGTCGTTGCACAATGCAATCTCGCCATTTTCCATGGGCTGATAGCTTTTTACCTGTCCCAAGGCGTTGAGTACGTTGCGCTCGGTGTCCATATTGGGCCCGGCCATCATGGTGCTGGCCATTTGCCCCAGTTCCAACGAACCGGCTTTCTCCTTGTTCAGCTGAAATGACCCCATGATGTTGTTGCATCCGGCATTTCCATAGACGCGTCCTTGTTCGATGTCGAAGCCAATGTATGGGGATTCTTTGAGTGTGATTGCACTTCCGTTGACTTCCACAATGTTCCATTCTCCTTCAAAGTCTGCGGGAGAAAGCATTGCCGTGTTCTTGGATGTTTGACACGAAGCCATTGTAAGCATAGCCAAAGCAAAGGCCGGAATGATTTTCTTTTTCATGATTTGCATAGTTATATGTTTGAAACAATTTGTTTGTTACTCTTTCTAAATGCGGGTTTCGCATAAATACTGCGCAAGCATGTCTTAATAAACGATAATGTAGATGTCGGAGTCTTAACTCTTTTGCAATGACAGTTTCCCATCCCGTGAGATGAGGATGGCAATCTGGTAGCAAAGCGTTTCATTGGGAATGGAGAGAGAGGCTTCGTAATGGAAGCCTTCATGACTTACGCCGGTAAAGACCATGTCGCTCAGTATGGCGCCTTTCAGGAAATTGGCGTCCACGACCGATTCAAAGTCGTTCTTGGTGAAGTCTTTGGCATACAGCGAGTGTTTCCCTTCGTAAACGCAGATGTGGATGACGTTGTCGTAATATACCTGCTCAATCTTCATGCCGTTCTCATTGTAGGAAGTCTTGTAGACTTTTCTGGTTGAGGGGTTGATATAGACATAACCCCGGTAACGATGTCCGTCGAACATCACTACGGAATCTCGTTTGACGACTTTGTCGTACATGGCAATGGGGGCTTGCGGCTCATCGTTGAATTCTAGGGAGTCGAGCTCATATTCAGAGCGATGGAGCTTGATGAGCTCTCCGGTGATGGAGTGATACCAGAAGCAGTCTTTTTCCAGGCGGGCAATTTCATACGACACCGTGTCGGCCCCACAGATTACCAGTTGGCCGTTCGTGGTTTTGAAGTATAACGGGCGTGACTCCTTTCCCGGATAGTAGAGAGAATCGCCTTCGGCACGGAATTGCACGGCTCCGCCTTCATCGTCGGCCCAGATGCCTTGCAGTGCGTTCTTGGTCAGCGTGTCTTCCGAGACTGCGACGGTTGGAACCGTGTCGCTTGCCGAATGCCGGCAGGCAGATAGGACCATTAATGCCATTCCCAAACAATATGCTGCCCGGATTACCTTGTTACTCATACACTTCAGCATTACGCAGCCAGGCCGCATGCAAGTCTTTCTCCGACAACAGCAGTTGCTCCTTGTCGATGTTCCACTCAATGGCAAGCTCCGGATCGTCGAAGCGGATGGATGCTTCGGCTTGCGGGGCATACACATTGTCCACCTTATAAGTAAACACAGCTTCGTCGCTCAACACAAGGAAACCGTGGGCAAATCCTCTGGGGATGTAGAGCTGGCGTTTGTTTTCACCGCTCAGTTCCACGGCCACGTGTTGTCCGAATGTCGGCGATTGACGGCGTATGTCGACGGCTATGTCCAGCACCTTCCCTTGGATGACGCGCACCAGTTTGGCTTGGCTGTATTCGCCTTTTTGATAATGCAGCCCTCTCAACACGCCGAAAGCGGATTTGGATTCATTGTCCTGTATGAAGTCCACCCTCTTTCCGATGTGGCTCTCAAACTCTTCTTTCTTAAAAGCTTCAAAGAAATATCCGCGTGCATCCTTGAATATTTTGGGTTCGATGATCCACACGCCTTCGATTGCTGTTGGAATATAATTCATGACTTGTTTGTTTTTTGTGGCACAAAAGTAGTGAAATAGTTGGTGAGGACGTATAGTTTCATTAAAGAATTTTAATTGAATGGGGTTGCTCTTATCTTCTCGACCGAAAAAAAACTATATTTGCAATATGAATGAACTTTTACGACATATTGAACGTTTGCTGGTGGAGAATGAGTGTGTCATCATCCCCGATTTTGGCGGATTTGTGACATACTATGCTCCGGCTCGACATCTTGAGAAGGAACGTTTATTCCTTCCTCCTTATCGTACGGTCGGGTTTAATCCGTTGCTTCGGATGAATGACGGTCTGCTCATTCAGTCCTACATGCAGAAATTTGAGGTGAGTTATCCGGTGGCCCAACGGATGGTTGAGGCAGCCGTGGACGAACTGAGTGATGTCTTGCACGAAGAAGGGTGCGTGAAAATGCCGGGCTTGGGCGAACTGTCGCTCAACGCAGAGAATCTGTTGGAGTTTCATCCTTCGGAAGACGGCATTGTGTCTCCCATGTTGTACGGATGGGCAAAGTTTGAGATGCAGGAACTCAAGGATTTGCCACATGCCGCGTCCGAAGAGGCAAAGACGCGGGCATTGGAACCGAAGAAAGGCAACAACTCCAATGTGTTGGTCATCAATGTCAACCGTACATGGCTCAACAATATAGTGGCCGTGGCGGCTGCTGTCATCCTGTTTTTCTTCTTGTCCGTCCCGGTGGACAACACCTATGTCGAGCCGGAAAGCTATGCTTCGTTGGGCGATGCTGGTTGGTTTGAGCAGATTCGGCCCCGTTCGTTTGCAACGACGGTGATAGATGCTCCTCAGACACCCGCACGGCAGGAAACCGTAGCTCCGCAAACTCCCAAGAAGAAGATTCATGAGGAGAAGATTGCGCTGGTGAAGACCCCGGCCGCATCCGGGCAAACGAAGGCTCCCGAAGTTGCCGCTCCGAAAAAAGTAATGCCCGAAGCCCAACCGGCTGCGCCGGAGAAAGCTGTCCGGCAAGCTCCCCGGAAACAATATCACATCATTGTGGCCAGTGTGGGAAGCCGTGCCGATGCGGAAACCGTAGTGAGCGACTTGGCGGCCAAAGGCTATCCGGGAGCAACCGTCATTGAGCGCGACGGCCGTGTGCGTGTCGCCCTGATGTCGGGCGCCGATAAGGAAGCAATCAACGCCAAGATGCTTCAGTTGAGAAAAAAATATATGTTCAAGCAAGCGTGGATGCTCACTACGCGACGTTAATCACACCCTTAATCAATGAAACGAGTACGTTGTCCCAAATGTGACCACTACATTATATTTGACGAAACAAAATACGAAGAAGGACAATCCTTAATCTTTGTGTGCGATGAGTGCAAGAAACAGTTCAGCATCCGCATCGGGGCGTCGAAGTTGAACGCCCTGCGCAAGGAAGAAAAGGTGGATGAAGCGGAAAACAAGGATGCCTATGGCAGCATTGTCGTGATAGAGAATGCGTTTGCCTACAAGCAGGTGCTGCCCTTGCGGGAAGGAGACAATGTCGTTGGCCGCAGGAGCAAGGGTATGAACATCGAGGTGCCCATTGAGACGAACGACCGCAACATGGACAGACGGCATTGCATAATCAACGTGAAGCGCGACAAGGAAGGAAAGCTCGTGTACACGTTGCGCGACAATGGCAGCCTGTGTGGCACGTTTCTGATGAACGACCTGATTGGCGACCGCGAACGGGTGAGGATAGACGACGGCGCGATAATGACATTGGGCGCCACGACCGTCATCTTGCGGGCGGCCGAAGAACAATAAAAAACACTTATCCCATGGCATACAGACTTTTGGTCCTCGATTTGGACGGCACGCTGACCAACAGCCGCAAAGAAATCACTCCCCATACGCTCGACACGCTGATTCGGGCTCAGGAAAAAGGCGTCAGAATCGTTCTGGCCTCCGGAAGGCCCACCTACGGCGTGGCTCCCGTGGCCGACGCGTTGCGGCTGGCCGATTTTGGCGGATACATCCTGTCGTACAACGGCAGCGAGATAACGGACTGGCGGACGAAGGAAGTGCTCTATGAGAACAAGCTCAATCCCGCCGTGCTGCCCTATCTGTATGAATGTGCCCGGAAGAACCGTTTTGCCATTGTTACCTATCATGATAAATACGTCATCACCGAATATCCGGAAGACGAATACGTGCAAAAGGAAGCCTTGCTCAATGTCATGCAGTTGCAGAAAGTCGACAACTTTCTGGAAGCCATCCGCTTCCCCGTGGTCAAATGTCTGATTGTGGGCGAACCTTCGCGATTGGCATTGCTGGAAAAGGAGATGGCCGGCCGGCTGGCCGAGCAGATGGGGGTTTATCGTTCCGAACCCTATTTCCTGGAACTTGTGCCCGATGGCATCGACAAAGCCCGTTCGCTGGGCATATTGCTCGGAAGGCTCGGAATGTCGCGCGAGGAGGTGATAGCTTGCGGCGACGGATTCAATGACCTGTCGATGATAATGTATGCCGGGCTTGGCGTGGCCATGGAGAATGCCCAGCCCGAATTGCGTGCCCGGGCCGACTACATAACCCGTTCCAACGACCGGGACGGGGTGGCGCATGTGGTGGAGAAATTCATATTGCAACTGTCCTGACATCTTTTCCTCTTCTGCTATTAAAATAATCTCCCCGGAACCTTTAAGTATCTTCCGTGGAAGCTTCAAGTATCTTCTGCGGAACATTCAAGTATCTTCCGTGGAACATTCAAGTATCTTCTGTGGAAGCTTCAAGTATCTTCTGCGGAACCTTCAAGTATCTTCTGCGGAACCTTCAAATATGTTGCGTCCGACCTGTGCATATGCCGGATCGTGAGCGTAGATATGCCGCGTCGCGCCGCTCCATATGGAGGCTCGAACTGTAGGAGCGTGGTCATTTAGAAGCGCGATTTTTTGCCATTTTATTCTACTTTGCCTAAGTTTGCGCCAAATTCTGAGGACGGATGCAAATGACGAATTACATAGACGAATTGAACGACAGCCAGCGTGAAGCTGTGTTGTATGTCGACGGCCCTTCGTTGGTGATAGCCGGAGCGGGGTCGGGCAAGACGCGTGTGCTGACTTACAAGATTGCCTATCTGCTGGAGCAGGGATACGACCCTTCCTCCATTCTGGCCCTGACCTTCACCAACAAAGCCGCGCGGGAGATGAAAAGCCGCATAGCCCGCCGCGTGGGGTGGGAGAAGGCGCGTCGCCTGTGGATGGGGACGTTTCACTCCATCTTTTTGCGCATCCTGCGCAAGGAAGCCGACAAAATCGATTTTCCGCCGGATTTTACTATATACGACCAGGCCGATTCGCGCAGTCTCATCCGGGCGATTGTCAAGGAAATGGGGCTGGATGAAAAGGTCTATAAGCCGGCTTCCGTCCAAAGCCACATCTCCAATGCCAAAAATCATCTGATTCTGCCGCAGGCCTACGCCTCGGATGCCGAGTTGCGCCGTGCCGACGAGACGGCAAAGATGTCGCGGACGTGCGACATCTACATGCGCTATTGGGAGCGGTGCAGACAGGCGGGCGCAATGGACTTCGACGACCTGCTGCTCTACACGTTTCTGCTGTTCGACCGTCATCCCGACATCTGCCGCAAGTATGCCGGGCGCTTCCGCTTTGTGCTTGTCGACGAATATCAGGACACCAATTTCGCCCAGCACCGCATCGTGTGGCAGCTGACGGCCGAGAATCAGCGCGTCTGCGTGGTGGGCGACGACGCGCAAAGCATCTATTCCTTTCGGGGCGCCAACATTGACAACATATTGAAGTTCACGCGACAGTATCGCGACGCCAGGCTCTTCAAGCTGGAGCAGAACTATCGCTCCACGCAGACCATCGTGCGGGCGGCCAACAGCCTGATTGAGAAGAATCACGAGCAGATACGCAAGGATGTGTATTCCGAGAACGAGCCGGGCGAGCGCATCAAGGTGACCTGCGCTTATTCGGACGTGGAAGAGGGCGAGATTGTGGCCAACAAGATAGTCGAGCTTCGCCGGAAGGAACATCTGGCGTATGCCGACTTTGCCATTCTCTATCGCACCAATGCCCAGTCGCGCGTGTTCGAGGAGACGTTGCGCAAGCGGGCCGTGCCTTATCGCATCTATGGCGGTCTGTCGTTTTATCAGCGCAAGGAGATAAAGGATGTGATTGCCTATTTCCGCCTGGTGGTCAATCCGCACGACGAAGAGGCTTTCAAGCGTGTGATTAATTATCCGGCCCGAGGGATAGGCGATATGACCGTGGGCAAGATTGTCAGTGCTGCCGTCGGGGCGCGCATCAGTCTGTGGGATGCCATCGGCAATCCGTCGGCTTGCGGATTGGATGTAAACAAAGGTACGCGCGCGAAACTTGACGCGTTCCGTCAGCTCATCGAGAGCTTCCGCGAGCAGGTGGCGACGGCCGACGCCTTTGAGCTGGGGCAGGACATTATCCGTCGGTCGGGCATCATGAATGACGTCTATCAGGACCGGACACCGGAGAACCTGAGCCGTCAGGAGAACATCGAGGAGCTGGTCAACGGCATTCATGACTTCTGCGACAGTCGTCGGGAGGAAGGCGGGGAGCCGGCCGGACTGACGGATTTCCTCTCGGAAGTGTCTTTGCTTTCCGACCAGGACGCGGATGATTCCGAAGATGACGACAAAGTGACTCTCATGACCATCCATTCGGCCAAGGGGCTGGAGTTTCATACCGTGTTCGTGGTCGGTCTGGAGGAAGACCTTTTTCCCAGCGCGCTGGCAAAAAATTCCATGCGCGAACTGGAGGAGGAGCGTCGCTTGTTCTACGTGGCCATTACCCGTGCCGAGAAGCATTGTTTTCTGTCGTTTGCCCGCAGCCGTTTCCGATACGGACACATGGAGTTCGGCAATCCCAGCTGTTTCCTGCGCGACATCGATGCCGACTGTTTGGACATGCCCGGTGGTGCCGGTCAGGCGTTCCCGGGAAGGAGTGTCGGGCGGGAACGCAAACCGGTGACAGCCGGGGAAGGTCGTGTCCGTCTGTTCGAACCGGCGGGCGGGGAAAGGAGGAAGGTGTCCTCTGTCGCATCGTCTGCTTTTCGGAAGGTCAAGACTGACAACCCGTCGCCGGCTTCCCCGTCGGCGGGTTCGGCCGAAACCTTCGGACTACGTGCGGGGCAGACCATTGTGCACGAACGTTTCGGCGAGGGCGAAGTGGAGCGCATCGACGGCACGGGCGAGAACTGTAAGGCTACGGTTCGTTTTCGCAATGCCGGCGTGAAGCAGCTCTTGTTGAAGTTTGCCCGTTTTAAAGTGTTGGATAAATAAGCATATCATGTATATATAATGGAAAGTAATTTGCATTTTTCTGCTGTGTCAAGCTGTTTGGACAGCATTCCTTCGCCCTGCTATGTGATGGAGGAAGCCCTTTTGCGTCGTAATTTGGAACTGATAGACGCGGTGTCCCGTCGGGCCGGGGTGGAGATCATATTGGCTTTTAAGTCGTTCGCCATGTGGCGTTCGTTCCCCATATTCCGTGAATATATCCGTTTCACCACGGCCAGCTCGCCCTATGAGGCGCGTTTGGCTTTGGAAGAGTTTGGCAGTCGGGCGCATACGTATTCTCCGGCCTATACCGAGGCCGATTTCCCGGAGATTATGCGTTGCAGCAGCCATATCACGTTCAATTCCTTTAGTCAGTATGAGCGTTTTTATCCGATGGTGAAGAGCGGCAGCGAACCGATTTCGTGCGGCATTCGTGTCAATCCGGAATATTCCGAGGTGGAAGTGGAGCTTTATAATCCTTGTGCGCCCGGCACTCGTTTCGGGATAACGGCCGATATGCTGCCGACCCGTTTGCCAGAGGGGATTGAAGGATTTCACTGCCATTGCCACTGCGAGAGCAGTTCTTATGAGCTGGAACGCACGTTGCAACATCTGGAAGCAAAGTTCTCGGCATGGTTTCCTCAGTTGAAATGGCTCAATCTGGGCGGAGGCCATCTGATGACACGCGAGGATTATGATGTAGAGCATCTTATTCGGTTGCTCCAAGGGTTAAAGGCGCGTTATCCTCATTTGGATATCATATTGGAACCCGGCTCGGCCTTTACGTGGCAGACCGGACCTTTGGTCAGTACGGTGGTGGATATTGTGGAGAGCCGGGGCATCCGTACCGCCATTTTGGATGTGAGCTTCACCTGCCATATGCCCGATTGTCTGGAGATGCCCTACCAGCCTCGTGTGCGCGGAGCGGAAACATTGCCTGCCGAAGCCGTAAAAGATGCTGCCCCGGATGAATATGTTTATCGCCTGGGAGGGAATAGTTGCTTGAGCGGTGACTATATGGGCTCTTGGCGGTTCGATCATCCGTTGCAGGTGGGCGAGCGCATCATCTTCGAGGATATGATACATTATACTATGGTGAAAACCAATATGTTTAATGGCATTCAACACCCGTCGATAGCTCTTCTTCATGCCGATGGGAAGTTGGAAATCTACAAGCATTTTACATACGCGGACTATAAAAATCGCATGAGTTGATAAATTTTCTTGTGCAAATGTTTGCAGGTTTCAAAATAATGCCTACCTTTGCATCCGCAATCGAGAAACAAAGGTTGACGCGGAAATAGCTCAGTTGGTAGAGCACAACCTTGCCAAGGTTGGGGTCGCGAGTTCGAGTCTCGTTTTCCGCTC
>CALUJS010000005.1 GCA_944321015.1 uncultured Phocaeicola sp.
GCGAGCCGGAGCGATACCTGTCAGGTTGAACTGGCCGATAGACTTGTTTTGAGCTGCCATCGGACGTTCGCCTTGCAGTACGTGGATGGTCACTTCTGTCTGGTTGTCGGCTGCCGTCGAGAAGATTTCGCTCTTTTTGCACGGAATGGTGGTGTTGGCGTCAATCAACTTGGTCATCACGCCACCCATTGTTTCGATACCCAGAGTCAACGGAGTCACGTCGAGCAGTACCACGTCCTTGATTTCGTTGGTCAGCACGGCTCCTTGGATAGCTGCGCCGATGGCAACCACTTCATCGGGGTTGACACCCTTGGAAGGTACTTTGCCGAAGAAGTCCTGAACCAGCTTCTGAACGGCCGGGATACGTGAAGAACCACCCACCAGGATGACTTCGTCGATATCGGCTGTCGTCAGGCCGGCATCGCTGATGGCTTTCTTACACGGTTCCAAGCAAGCCTGAATCAAGTTGTGGGCCAGAGCCTCAAATTTGGCACGGGTCAACGTCTTGACCAAGTGTTTGGGCACACCGCCCACCGGCATGATGTAGGGCAGGTTGATTTCGGTCGTCGTCGAAGAAGAAAGTTCGATTTTTGCCTTCTCGGCAGCTTCCTTCAGACGTTGCATGGCCATCGGGTCGGTTGTCAGGTCGGCACCTTCGTCGTTTTTGAATTCCTGTACCAGCCAGTCGATGATTACCTGGTCGAAGTCGTCACCGCCCAAGTGGGTGTTACCGTTGGTTGATTTCACTTCGAATACGCCGCCGCCGAAGTCGAGGATGGAAATATCGAATGTACCGCCACCCAGGTCGAACACGGCGATCTTCATATCCTTGTTGGCCTTGTCGACACCGTAAGCCAAGGCTGCGGCTGTTGGCTCGTTCACGATACGTTTTACGTCCAGTCCGGCGATTTGTCCGGCTTCCTTTGTGGCCTGACGCTGAGAGTCGGAGAAGTAAGCCGGCACGGTGATGACGGCTTCCGTCACTTCCTGACCCAGATAGTCTTCGGCTGTCTTCTTCATCTTTTGCAGAATCATGGCCGAAATCTCCTGCGGCGTGTACAGGCGGCCGTCGATGTCAACACGCGGCGTGTTGTTGTCGCCTCTTACCACCTTGTAAGGTACGCGCTCGATTTCTTTCTGCACCTGATCGTAGGTCTCGCCCATGAAACGTTTGATGGAGTAGACCGTGCGGGTGGGGTTCGTGATGGCCTGACGCTTGGCCGGATCGCCAATTTTGCGTTCGCCGCCATCGACAAATCCGACTACGGAAGGAGTCGTGCGCTTGCCTTCGCTGTTGGCGATTACTACAGGTTCGTTGCCTTCAAACACGGCAACACATGAGTTTGTGGTTCCTAAGTCAATACCAATAATCTTTCCCATAATTGTATCTTTTTTATTTATTATTATCGAATCGGTTGATTTGAAGCAACGCTTCGCATAATGTTATGCAAACGGTGTGCCAAAGTTTGTTCGGGGCGGAGAAATCATGCCGGGCGGAGATTTTTTCTTTATATTAATAAGGTATAGGGATGCGGATGGGAAAAGTAGGGAAAGATGACAGAAATCATGACGATATGTCAGTGCCCGATGCTCGCTTTCCTTAGATGGTTCTCTTTAAGTCCGGAAGACGGCACATCGGGAGGATTCGTACCTTTGCTGGCCGACAAACGGGCCTTTGTGAGGCAGATATTGGTGCCTGTGAGCGTCCATATGTACGCTTGTGAGCGCCAATATGGCGGCTCGTGTCTGTGAATATGGACGCTCGCGGGCGCAGATATTGACGCTCACGGGCGGGAAAGTGTGGCGTTTTCTTGAAAAGAAAGCTAAAAGAGGCAAAATAGCATGTGACGGGCGGTGTTCTTCCGATTAATGTCTTACCTTTGGATGTGTAAAACCATCTAAAAGATAACCGATTATGAAGAAAATGACATTGATTCGGATGATGCTGTGGCTGTTGGTCACGGCTCTCCCCGCAGGTTTGTCGGCTCAAAGCAAGGCCGAGAAAAGGCAAGAGCGCGCACGGATGGTGAAAGAGTGTATGGCGGCGAGGGATTTTGAGATAGAGCCTCGTTCGGCGTTGACCATGGGCGGACACAGCATCCAGCTCGATCCCCGCTATTCGTTGAAAGTGAAAAACGACTCGGTGTTCTCTTATCTGCCCTATTTCGGGCGCGGCTATTCGTTGCCCTACGGCGGCGGAGAGGGCCTGACTTTCGAGGCCGGGGTGGAAGACTATGAGCAGACCGTCGGCAAAAAGGGAAATTACGAAATAAAGTTCTCGGCCCGCACGCGCGAGGATTATTATACGTTCTATGTGGATGTGTACGAAAGCGGCTCGGCCAGCATCCGTGTGAACATGCAGCGGAAGCAGTCGATTGATTTCATGGGCGATGTGGTTTTCCCCGAGGAGGAAGGCGATTGAGCGTTACAGATAGCGGTCGGTGAATGCCTTCACGCGGCGGGTGTATTCCTCGCGATTGTCGCGGTAGGAGACTGCGTGCGAGGCGCCGGGCACCACCCACAGCTCTTTCGGCTCGGGCTTGGCCTCATAGAGGGGGTAGACCATCCGTGTGGGCACATAGTCGTCGGCATCGCCATGGATGAACAACATCGGGAGCCGGCATTTCTGCACCTGTTGCAGGGCGCTGGCTTCCCGGAAACTCCATCCGTAGCGGAGCTTGCACAGTAGGCTGGCCGTGTGGAGCAGGGGAAAGTCGGGCAGGTGGAACTGTTCGTTCAGCTCTTTGGAGAATTGTGCCCACACGTCGGTGTAGCCGCAATCTTCCACAAAGCACTTCACGCATCCGGGTACTTGTTCGCCCGATGCCATCATCGTGGTGGCTGCTCCCATGGATATGCCGTGGACAACCGTGTGGGTCTCTCCTCCGAAAATGCCGTCGGCCACGCTTATCCACCGGAGCACGTCGAGGCGGTCGTTCCATCCCATCTGGATGTGTGAGCCTTCGCTCAGTCCGGCATGGCGCAGGTCGGGCAGCAGGATGTTGCACCGCAGGTCGTGGTGATAGAGATAGCCTATCATCAGCATCCGGATGGCGTTGTCCGTATAGCCGTGCACGATGACGGCCGTGCGCTTCGTGGGTTGAGGCGCGGCGGCATACAGTGCGTGCAGGCGCGTGCCATCCGTGGCCGTGATGAAGGTGTCCCTCAGTGCTTCGGCACGGCGCAGGCTGTCAATCCACAGTCCGACGTGGGGATAGGTCTCGGCCATGTATTGCCACGATTGCTCCAGGGCGGGTGCCCGGTAGCCTTTCCCTTCGGCTGTGGGACAGAGGGCGTAGTCAAGCAGATAAAATCCGCCTCCCAGACACGACAGCATAAGCAGCACGACAAGTGCCGCCATGCCGGTGACGATGCGTCGGGCCTGTTTCTTCATGATCGGCGTCGTGTGTCAGCGGTTCCAAATGTCCCATGCGGCAAATGCCTGCAGCAGGAGCATTTCCAGTCCGTTCTTTACGGTGGCGCCCTTGTCCAGACCTTTGCGCATGAAGAGGGTCGTGTCCGGGTTGTAGAGCAGGTCGTAGAGCAGATGCTGCTTGGTAAGCGCATCGTAGGGGATGTCAGGGCATTGTTCGGTGTTCGGATACATGCCCACGGGGGTGCAGTTGACGATGACCGTGTATTCTTGTATGATTTCGGGGGTCAGTTGGTCATAGGTAATCATGTTGGGATAAGGGCGGCGCGACACCAGAAGGCTCTCCAGACCGAGTTGCTTCAAGGCGTAGATGACGGCCTTTGATGCTCCTCCGGTGCCCAGTACCAGTGCTTTGGTGTGATGGGGCTCGAGCAGCGGTTCGATGGATTGCTTGAATCCGATGAAGTCGGAGTTATATCCAATCAGTTTGGTATTCCCGTTCTTCTGGTGTACGACCTTCACCACATTGGCGGCTCCGATGGCGAGCGCGTCCTTGTCCAGCTCGTCCAGGAAAAAGGTGATTTGTTCTTTGTAGGGGATGGTGACGTTCAGCCCCTTGAGTTCCGGATTCTCGGCAATGATTTGCGGAAAGTCGGTGACGCTTTGGATTTCAAAGTTGAAATACTGCGCGTCTATTCCTTCGTTCTCAAACTTCTCGTTGAAGTAGCTCCGCGAGAACGAGTGTGCTAACGGGTAGCCGATTATTCCATATTTGTCCATAAGTTTGTGAGATGGTTGGTTAGTCATTATTTGGTTACCATATACAAGGTGCAGATTCCCATGGTGAGCCGTCGGAAGCCGACTTCCCGGAATCCGGCTTTCTTGAGAATGCCCTGCATGACTTCGCCTTGGGGAAAGGCCTTGATGGTCTCGGGCAGATAGGTGTAGGCGCTGTTGTCCTTGGAAATCAGGCGTCCGATGAGCGGTAATATCGCTTTGGAGTAGAAGGCGAACAGCTGCTTGAAGGGGGAGCGGACGGGAGTGGACAGCTCCAGAATGGCCAGATGTCCGTCGGCGCGAAGCACGCGGTGGATTTCTCTCAGGCAGGCATCGAGATTCTCAAAGTTGCGTACGCCGAACGCGATGGTTACCGCATCGAAACTGTCATCGGCAAACGACATGCGGAGGCAGTCTTCCTTTTGGAAATGTATCATGGCTTCCATGCCATTGCGGGCTACTTTTTGCCGTGCCACCTGCATCATTCCTTCCGAGATGTCGACGCCGATCAATTGGGCGGGTGCCAGCCTCCGGCCTGCCAGTATGGCAAAGTCGCCGGTGCCGGTGGCTATGTCGAGGATGCGCTGCGGGCGGAACGGCTTCAGCCAGTTAATGGCCGTGCGTCGCCACTGCCGGTCGATGCCCAAAGACAGAATGTGGTTCAAAGGATCATAGGCTGGAGCAATGTTGTCGAACATTTGCTCCACCTGATCCTTTTTACTTCCTTCGCCACTATAGGGCTTGATATGCTCTTGGGCGTATCCCATGGGCCGGTTTATCTGCTTTTGAGGAACTCCGTTACATTCTTTTCGATGCGGGCGGCAAGGTCTTCGGCCTCTACCTTTTTAAACTTTTCGCCGGTGATGTGCTCGTAAAGTTCGATGTAGCGGTCGGAAACGCTGCTTACATATTCGTCGGTCATTTCGGGAACCTGCTGTCCGGCTTTGCCCATAAAGTCGTGTTCGATGAGCCATTGGCGGACAAATTCCTTGGACAGTTGTTTCTGCGGTTCGCCCTTCTCGAACTTTTCCTGATAGCCGTCGGCATAGAAATAGCGCGAAGAGTCCGGCGTGTGGATTTCGTCAATCAGATAGACCTTGCCGTCCTTCTTGCCAAATTCATATTTGGTGTCGACCAGGATGAGGCCCTTCTCTGCGGCCATCTTGCTGCCTCTTTCAAAGAGGGCGTAGGTGTATTTCTCCATCAGTTCGTAATCTTCCTTGCTCACCAGGCCTTGGGCGATGATTTCCTCCTTGGAGATGTTTTCGTCGTGTCCGGCTTCGGCTTTGGTGGTCGGGGTGATGATGGGCGTGGGGAACTTCTGGTTTTCCTTCATTCCTTCGGGCAGGGTCACGCCGCAGAGCGAGCGGCATCCGGCCTTGTATTCTCTCCATGCGCTGCCGGTCAGATAGCCACGGATAATCATTTCCACGCGGAAGCCTTCGCATTTCAGTCCCACGGTGACCATGGGGTCGGGAGTGGCGATTTTCCAGTTGGGCACAATGTCTGCCGTCGCATCCAGGAACTTGGCGGCTATCTGGTTCAGCATCTGTCCTTTGAAGGGGATGCCTTTGGGCAGGATGACGTCGAAAGCCGAGATGCGGTCGGTTGCCACCATGACCAGCAGGTCGTCGTTGATGTTGTACACGTCGCGTACTTTTCCGTGGTATACGCTTTTCTGTCCCGGAAAGTTGAAGTCTGTTCTTACCAATGCTTTCATAAGTGTGATTATAAAATGTTAGTCGTTTTCTTTTTTCTTCTTCTCGGCTTCATGGCGTTCATAGGCTTCCACGATGCGGGTCACGAGTTTGTGGCGCACGATGTCGCTTTTGTCCATTTCGATGAAACCGATGTCCTTGATGTCTTTGAGGATGCGCATGGCGTGTGTCAGTCCGGAGGTCTGCGAGGATGGGAGGTCTACCTGAGTCATGTCGCCCGTCACAATCATTTTGGTGTTCGTTCCCATGCGGGTGAGGAACATCTTGATTTGTTGCGGGGTGGTGTTCTGGGCTTCGTCGAGTATGACCACGGCATCGTTCAGCGTGCGTCCGCGCATGAAGGCCAGCGGGGCTATCTGGATGATGTTCTGTTCCATCATCTCCTGCAGTTTGGCTGCGGGTATCATGTCCTGCAGGGCGTCATACAGCGGTTGCAGATAGGGGTCTATCTTGTCCTTCATGTCGCCCGGCAGGAATCCCAGCTTTTCGCCTGCTTCCACGGCGGGGCGGCTCAGTATGATGCGCTTTATCTGCTTGTTCTTGAAGGCTCTCACGGCCAGGGCGATGGCCGTATAGGTCTTGCCCGAGCCGGCCGGACCGGTGACGAATATCAGGTCGTGGCGGTCGAAGGCCTTCACCAGTTTCTGCTGGTTGGCGCTGCGAGGGGTGATGGGTCTGCCCGTTACGCTGTAGACAATGACGTCGCTGACCGTTTCCATCCGGGGCTTTTTCCCTTTCACGATGTCGAGTATGACCTCTTCGGTGAGCGAGTTGTATTGCAGGCAATGCCTTTCGAGCGCCAGAACGCTTTCTTCGAATGCGCACATCTCCTCCTCGTCGCCCATCACTCTGATTACGTTTCCTCGTGCCACGATGCGCAGTTTGGGATACAATGCTTTAATCATCTGGATGTTCACATTGTTCACGCCATAAAAGATAACCGGGTCGATGTCCTCTAAAACTATATGCTTCTCTATCATTCGGATTCTGGTTTCAGACTTTGCCTGTCGGCTTTGTTTCGGCAAAGGTAGTGAATCTTCTTATTTCGTCGGATATAAAGAACTTGTTATTTTTCTCTTGCTGCGCATTTAGCCTGATTTTGGAGCAAATGGAGCTGCGTGAGCGTCCATATTCCCGCTCGTGAGCGCCCATATTGCGGCTTGCGGGCGTCCATATGCCGGCTCACGAGCGTTCATATTGCGGCTTGAAGGCCTTCCGTCACGGGCGGTCGGGCGGGAAGGTTTTCTCTCCAAAAAGCGCGCGTTATTCTTCTCCCGCTGTGTATTTTGAGCTATCTTTGCGCCGTTATTTAGCATAGATTGAAAAAAGATGATGAAACCTGTTGTTGCTCTATGGGGATTGACGGTCTGCCTCGCGGTCGGGATGTTGCTGGGCGCATGCCGGAAGGATACTTCGATGATAATGAACAATCCTCACAACGTGAAGGGGGTGATAAGCTATAAGCGCAGTTTCCCCGACCTGAACGACACGCACATGAAGGCGGCCAAGAGCCTGGGCATCCGCCCCGTGAAGTCGCGCGAGGAAGCCGCCCGGCGCACGGGGAAACTGGAGCAGATCGCTTCCTGCGAGACGTATCATCTGGATTCCCTGACGCACTCCGTGCCCTACCTCGTGCCCAAGGCAAACGACCTGTTGCAGCGCATCGGGCAGAATTTCCTCGACTCGCTGTCGGCCAAGGGGCTGAATCCGAATAAAATCATCGTGACCTCCGTGCTCCGCACGCAGGACGACGTGAAGCGTCTGCGGCGGGTGAACCTGAACGCGTCGGCCAACTCCACCCATTGCTATGGCACGACGTTCGACGTGAGCTGGAAGCGTTTCAAGAAGATTGACGAGCTGGACGGACGTCCGTATCAGGACGTAAGCTCCGACACGCTGAAGCTGGTGCTCTCGGAGGTGCTGCGCGACTTGCGCCGGGATGAGCAGTGCTACGTGAAGTATGAACTGAAACAAGGCTGTTTCCACATTACGGCCCGCTGAAGACCGGATATTTGCAGGCGATGAGATACTTCATATACCTCAGTTACGACGGGACGAACTACCACGGCTGGCAGGTGCAGCCCAACGGAAACAGTGTGCAGGCCGAGCTGATGAAGGCTCTGTCGACCCTGATGCGCCGCCCCGTGGAGGTGGTCGGAGCCGGACGGACCGACGCGGGGGTGCACGCGAGGCTTATGGTGGCCCACTTTGATGCCGACGACGCGGGCGACCTGACCCGCCTGGCCGACAAGCTCAACCGCCTGCTTCCGCCCGACATCGCCGTCAATCGTGTGCGCCCGGTGCGGAGCGGGGCGCACGCCCGTTTCGATGCCACCTATCGTACCTATAAATATTATGTGACGACCGAAAAGAGTCCGTTCGGGCGTGCATACAAGTGCCGCCTGTTCCATACGCCCGATTTTGAACGCATGAACCAAGCCGCGCAGACGCTGTCGGACTACACTGATTTCACCAGTTTCAGCAAGCTGCATACCGACGTGAAGACAAATAACTGTCGCATACGCCATGCCCGCTGGGAACAGTTGTCGCCCGTCGAATGGGTGTTCACCATCAGCGCCGACCGCTTCCTGCGCAACATGGTGCGGGCCGTTGTAGGCACGCTACTGGAGGTCGGGCGGGGCAAACTCTCCGTGGATGGATTCCGGCGCATCATCGAGATGAAAGACCGCTGCAAGGCCGGCACGTCCGCGCCCGGTCACGCCCTGTTTCTGGTCGACGTGGGCTATCCCGAAGACTTGTTTTTGCCGGAAGACGGGGAATAAATGTCGGCTTGCGGGTAGGCATATCCGCGCTCAAACGCGGAATAAATTGTTTTTAAATTGAAGTTTTTATGGGTATAACCTTAAAAAGTATGGGGTAAATAGGTTGTATTTGCAGGTATAACCATAAACAATAGAAGCAGATGTGAAGTAAATATCCCAAGTATGTTGTGAGTATGGATGATGTCTGGCAGGACAATATCGAGGGGTAAGAGACCGCCACATTGCCGATTTTCTGACGGATGAGAACTGGTGAATTCCGGCAAGCCACGGGCATGGGGATTAACTTCATTCGATTATGTTGCTGCGTGGTATCAGTTTTTTCGTAAATTTGTTCCACGACACCCCAAAAACGTTTGTAGAACGCGGGAAAAATTCCTATATTTGTCCCGTGCAGGCAAAAGAGCCTGTCGTGACTTATATTTAAGGAAGCGTTTTTGCTTTATCCCGGTTATTAGAAATTCTGGTAAAATTTTGCAGTACGGGGATAAACGGTTTAAACGCTCCTGCTTGGTTGTATATATCTATGGTATATATAATCTGGCGTGGGGTGTCGTTTATTCGAATACTATATTATCTCGTACTGCGGGTTTACCAGAGCCTCTAATAACAAGATAATAGTGAAACTAGCCCCACGCTATCTTTTTATACTTACTTTTTCCTTTCTGGGGCAGCGGGAGAAAAATAGTTGTTTGTACCATGAAAACTGTTCTTAAACAAGCGAGCGACGTCATTGGAGTTTTTTATTTTGATGCGGATGATTCTTATTCCTTTAAACCGATTAGTGAAGATGAATACAAGCGATTTTGTAATGAGGAAATCAAATCAAAGTCTGAGGCTAAGTCTTCTTTTATTCGTAGCGTGGTAAATAAATTTTCATCAGGCAAAGGAAACGAACCTAAGCTGGAGGCTATATTTTTTGCCAGTCAACATCCGTTTGAGGGTGCAGACAAGCAATCATGGAGTTTTACTGATTCTCCTTCTTTATATGTTAGCAACGTCAGAATTAGCCCTAATGCTAGTGAGATTATAGGCGATGTATTGCATGATTTTATGGTTATTCATGCGGAGGAACAAGGTTTTTCTGTAATGCGTGTGAAGATTGATGATATGGCTTTAATGAATTATTTTAGATTTGGTGATAATGATGATTATCAATTTGTTGGTGCAAATAAAGATAGCGATTTCTATGAGGTAGAGTTAGGAACGCAGAAACTCTACAGTTACAAGATGACGCACGACAACCGCTTTGCGCCCAATCCGTTGTTTGGCGTACTGACGCTGGCCACCTGCAAACCTCGTATGCGACAGAATATGCACGTGGGGGAATGGATAGCCGGATGGACATCCAAGGGCATTGCGCATTCGCCTACGGAAGTGGGAGAGGAGAAACTCATCTATCTGGCCAAAGTGACCAAGAAACTGACCATAGCCGAGTATTGGGAACAATACCCGCAAAAACGCCCGGTAAATACGGATGACAAGAACGTGCCGGAACGCTACGGTGACAACATCTATGAACCGCTAGGCGATGGCACTTTCAGGCAAATGCCCAACGTGCATCACGGCCCGGACAAGATGGCCAAAGATGTGGGTGGAAAGTACGTGCTGGTATGCGAGGAGTTCTACTATTTTAGCTGCTTGTCGCCACTTGAGATACCGGCGGAACTGCGTCCCAATGTCCCCAAGGTGCAATCTGCTTATGGGGAAATTACCGAAGATGCCACGGCGTTCATCGACTACGTGAAGCAACATGCAGGAGAGTGTAAATACACCGATGCGCAATGAAAGTAGTGCTGAGCCGCAAAGGCTTTGATTCGCAGTATGGCGGAATGCCCAGCCCGGTATTGCCGGACGGCACGTTGCTGTCGTTGCCCATCCCTTCCAAGGCAGACACGGACAGGTTTGTAGATTTGCATTGGCATGGCAAATCCTATTACGACCTTATCCACGAACTGAAACCGGACAGCAAGATAAAAGTATCTTATACCTGCCACCACGACCCGGACATCTGTGCCGGGGCAAAGGCCAGACCGCAAGGATGGACACCGGCTTTCGGACAGGAAAAGGCCGCGTTGTCCCACCTGCGCAACCAACAAGTGGGGGTGGGCGACTTGTTTCTGTTCTTTGGCTGGTTCCGCATGACGGAACTGAGAGACGGTAAGTTGGCCTATGTGAAAGGCGCGCCCGACCTGCATGTCATCTATGGCTACTTGCAGGTCGGGGCAGTCATAGATGCCCCGGCCGATGTGCCCGCATGGCTGATGGCCCATCCACATGTCCGGGAAGAACGCTGGCAACACCCCAATGCCATCTACGTGGCTTCCCCGGCGTTGACGTTCATGCCCGGCCTGCCCGGTGCGGCCTGCCTGCCCTTTGCCGACAGGCGCGTGCTGACCAAGCCGGGATGCCGTAAGAGGGTGTGGGCCTTGCCGGAGTTTTTCAGGCAGATACCCATCACCTACAATGCCAATGCCTGGACGGACGAAGGCTTTATGTCGGCGGCCAAAGGCCAGGAATTTGTGTTTGAGGCGAATGCCGAGGCAATAGAATGGATAAAAGATATAATAATGATTGGATAATAAATTGTACCATGCGCAAAATCTTATCAGAAACCCTTTATGAAGACAATAACCCTAATGCAGCAAGAAGCATCAGTGTTGAGATAAAAGACGGATTTGTCACATTCAAAAAGCAGGATATTGGGCCACTCGTTGATGACATGTACGGAGATTCTGATTACGAATGTGTCATATTTGACCTGCCGGTCGAGCAGTTAAGGTCGGCATTCGGTGTAGAAACGGATAAGGAATTGCTTGCGGTGTTGAAACGGGACTACAACACATCGGATGCGTTTGACAGGTTTGCATCGTTTGTGCACGACAAGCATTTGAGATACAGTTATTATAGTGGATAGAGTTAAAGACATAATAAAGAAAAAGGACTGCCGATGAAACGTATAACAAAAGAAGTGGCCACGGAGATAGCTGAAAAGTATGGCAGTAGTGAATTTACAGCCGCTTTTTTAAAGGAAACAAAAGAGGGCTATGTGTTTACGCTGACATACGATGTTCCGCCTTCCGACCATCCTATTTGTATTGGTTTGCCCGTTATTTGCATAGTTAACGGTGAAACGGGCAAGATAACGTGTCCATATGATGAAGAATGATTCCTCATTTACCTATACCGACATGTTGAACAAAGCATTGGAGATTGCCCGCAAAGCCCATGCGGGGCAAACGGACAAGGGCGGGGACACGTATGTTTTTCATCCCGTCAGGGTGGCATTGCATTGCCGCACGGAGGAAGAAAAGATTGTGGCCCTCCTGCATGACGTGGTGGAAGATACGGACATCACACTGGATGATTTGTGCAATGAGGGCTTTAGCGCGGAAGTACTCGACGCCCTGCGATGCCTGACCAAGATAAAAGGGGAGGATTACATGGACTTCGTGCGCCGTGTGGCCGCCAATCCGCTGGCCACGCAGGTCAAGATACACGACTTGCGGGACAATATGGACGTTTCGCGCCTTGGCGGCAAGCCGCATTGGAAGATGGACACCTACCGGCAGGCATTGGACTATCTGGAAGAGATGCAGGACAAACTGTAAGAAAACGCTGATAAACCCGAATATAGAACGATATAAAGAAGACCGGGTGTTTAGCCCGGCATTGTCACAGGTGCCAGAAACAATCACCCTACTTCCCGGTTCGACCCGGTACTGTGAATCTCACTCTTTCTGAGGGTTACGTAGGGATAGGACCCATGTCCCCTACCACCTTTTTGACACTGCAAATATATCCAATAGGGAGCAGAGTTCAAATTATCAGACCATTTTATTAGTCGTTATAAGGCGTTGTTTTATGCTGGCCGATACCTAATACCATACAAGGGACGTTATCGGCTTTACAGAGCTAATAAAAAGATTGTAGGAAGGAACAGGCCGGACAATGCCCACGGGGAGCACTGCCCAACCTGCCTAAAAAGAAAACAGGGAGAGATTAAACGGGTGCGCTGAACAGACGGTGTTCTTCTTCCACGCTCATCCCGTCTTCCGACTGTTCCAAAAGCCCAATGAGGTATGCTTCCATCTTGGCATTGAGTTCAAGCATGAGGTCGTCGGTTGGGAAATGTGCCTTGCCCCATTTCATGGCTTCTTTGATATAGCGTTTGATGCAACTGTGGAGCTTCCGGTCGCCGGGTTGGGGATTGGAGCGGTCGTCGAATCGTCTTTTTATATAATAAGGCAAGTTTTGTCCCTCATTCAAGGCACAAATGCTCCAATACACAAAGCCCTTTGTGTTGCCAAAATCATTAAAGTCTACGTTCCAATAGCTGCTCGGCAATTTCTCCATTTCCTCATACAGTCCAAACCATTCAGCCACCAACGTCCAAAACACCCGTTTGTTCCAAAGGTCTTTGGCAGTCAGTTGCCGTCCAAACATCTTCTCCAACAAGTCTTTGTCAAAAGTAACTTCGTATCTCAAAAGGTGTTCAAGTAGGGAAAAGTCCGGGTATTGCCTCTTCTGTCTGGCATCATCGGTCTTGTCGTACAACTTCAATCTCAATTTCCCCTTGTCCATATAGATGGTGCTGCTAGTTCTGCTGTCCCAACGGTTGAGAATGAAATCTTGTGGAGGTATCAGTCTCTCCATGTACATGACAGGTGGCTTCCTCATCTTAAAATTATGACCAAATTCCAATGATTCCACCACGGCATCCTCCATAGGCACTCCCAATGTACGGCTCATTGACCTAATCAGATATTCTACCTCCCTTAACGACAATGTACGCACGTTGTTCCTATAGAGGCATTTGGGCAAACTACCCTCAAACACCACAGCATATTCATAGACTTTTATTGGGTGTTCTTTCCAATATCCCAATCCACCCCTGCCATCAGTCTTCTTAGAAAAATCATTGATACGTTCCAACACTTCACGCCAATTATACCCCACAGGCAACTGACGCAACACTAATTTGACCTTATCGTACATGGCAGAAAGAATTTAATGAAGTTAAAGAATAGGAATGATGACAACACCACAGAGGCATGGAGCATGGTGTTGAACTGACATTGATGTGGTGTAGGTGTGAAATGAGAGTTAGAGGTGTTGAGGAGGTGAATGTACCCAAAAAGAGGTACATTTTTTGGCTTATTATAAAATAAAAAAAATTAGAGGCCGCGACGGGCTTTGTTATAAATCGTCTTTTCATGTTCATTGAGATTTAAAAGTTGGAAATTCGCGCGGCCAGTTTCCCGTCCATGCGCATGATAAATTCTTCGGTTGTTTCCTGCCGTCTGTTCAGTAGCCATTTCAGCACGTCCTCCCGCCGGAACATCAGTCTGCGCCCGTTGTTCCCGGCACGAAAGCAAGGTATCCCGTTCTTGGCCGTCAGTTTGTAGAGTGTGTGCTTGGCATAGCCCGTCAGGCGGCAACAGGCATCCATGCCGAACACCTCCGGCCAGTCTTCCGTGCGTATTTCCGTTGTACAGGGCTTAGGGCGGCTTAACGGTCGGTTGTCGGTACTGTTGGCCAGCAAACCGGTTACAATCGCTTGTAAGGCCCGTGCCAATTCCAACACGGCATCTTCCCATTGCGCGCGCAGAAATTGCGTGTCGTTCGTGCGCCAAGCCGTTTCCACGTCCTGCCGGTGCAGGCCGTTGATGAACCCGCGCCGGGCTATTTCGTCATACATGTAATCGAGCGTCAGGGCAATGCGTCCTTCCTCCTCGTAAAGGCGTTCTTCAAAGAAAATATCGTCCAACTCCCTACTGTTTGTGTTAACGGTATTTAAACGGCCATCCATCGGCATGTAAAATCTATTAAACCATTCCTTTACAATATCCTCTATTTCCTTTTGCATATGCAGCAGGCTGTCCCGTTTGCCTTTTGTTTGGCTTAGCACATAGGAGCGCATACGTTCTTCCGTAAGCTGGTTGACTTCCCCGTTGAGGATGCCTTTCAAGGCCTTCCTTAATGGCGTATGGTTTGTTATAATCATCATCTTCTTTTTCCTATCGTTACCGAATTTACAGTAAGTTTGCGGCGTGGTCTAAGACATCGGTCTTGAAGCTGTCTAGGTAGACGTTGGTAGTGGCCAGATTGCGGTGTCCCAATACTTGGCTGATGACCTCGCGCGACTGGTTGTTTCCCTGCAAGACCATTGCCATCGTGTGACGGCTTACGTAGGTGGTCAGCGTAAGGCGTATGCCAAGGGCCTTTCCCAGCTTCTTAAGGTTCATGTTGATGCGCTTGTAGCGCGTGCGCACATGGTTGTACAGTTCCTCGCCCGTGTATTCCTTGGTGACGACGGGCAGCAGGTGGTCGCCCGTGAGCGGGGTGTTGGCGCGGAACCACTCCAACAGTTCCCTGATGGGCGGCGTGATGAGTATGCGTATGGGTTTGGCGTCCTTGGCATTCTGCGTTTTCTGCCGCTTGTAGACGATGTGCGCGCCCGTTTCCAGCATGACGATGTTCCGCGTGGTGAGGTTGGCCACATCGACAAAGCTCATGCCGAAGCAGTAGTAGGAAAACAGGAAGATTCGCCGTGCCCTTTCCAGCACCCGGTTTTGTTGCGGCGAGTTCTTGATGCGTTCCAGCTCTTGCGGCAGCAGGTATCGTTTTTCCGTTTCCTCGGCCAGTTTTCCCACCTCGAACCCGCCGCTTCCAAAAGGGTAGGTGGCCGCTGAGGCTTCCTTTTCCTTGATAGCCTTGTTGATGACGGCTCGCAATGTCTTTAGCGTGTGCATCCGGGTGTTGCCGCAACACCCGTTCTTTTCCATGGCCATATTCAGGCGGTTTACATACTTCACGTCGATTTCGGCAAACGAGCGTTCCTTGGCCTTGGGGTCGTAGAGGCAGAACAGGTGGAGGTCGCGCTCGTAGACCTTGCCGTTGCCGATGTGGCCGGTTGCCTTCAGGTTCTGTATCAGCCTCAGCCAGTAGTCGTAAATCTTGCCCTTGCGCGATGCGCCAAGGAACTCTTCCTCAAATTGTGCAATCGTCCAGTCGGTGCGCGTTTCCGCAAATTTGCGCAGGACGGCGTCCTTGCGTTCCTCGTAGTGGTTGAGCAGCGCGTTGTAATTTTCGTGGTTGGGCACGGTTCTCCGGTCTTTTTTGAAGCGGTCGGTTTCGGGGTTCCATTGGGCTTCCGTGGCCGAAAGCCCCAGGTCGATGTACTTCACTTTCCCGTTTTTGCTGATGCGCAGACACACGGGATAGGTTTTGTCCTTGCGGACATTGCTTTTAAATACGGTAATGCGAAATCTAGCCATATATCCATCTTTTAAAGTTATTCTCATATAACGTAGAAACAGCATTGAGTTTGCTGAAAAACGATGATTAAAATTAGTGTTTTATGAAAGTTTAACAATGAAAAGGCGGATATTTTCTCCGGGAATCAGTCTGCCGGACTGTTTTACAAATGTGCAGGCCATGCTTATCCCGGTGGCATTCGTTACATTTATTGTCCCATATGCTCGCTCCCGGCTTGGGATATGTGCGCTCGTGACTATGGATATGGCCGCTCGCGGGCGGGCATATGGAGGCTTGCGGGGGTGATTTTGCATGTATGCAAATGGCATTGGCCTTGGCGGGCTGACGGGATGTGCAGCGAATACGTTTCGATTAAAGTTTGATTAAAGTTTTCGGGCAACTTAATACCGGTAAATGCAAAACGAAGAGGGGCGCGTCGGGCAAATAAATGCAAAATGCCCGGTCGTGGCATTCCGGCCTGCCATTTTACGTGCACAAACTCAGCAGAAAAAATGCTTGTTGTAACCCATTGTTGGCGAATGTGTTATAAAAATAATTGAAATAAAAGTAGTCGAAACGCTTGTCGGTTTAAAATAAATCCCTACCTTTGCATCCGCAATTCGGGGTGTAGCTCAGCCCGGTTAGAGTACGCGTCTGGGGGGCGTGTGGTCGCTGGTTCGAATCCAGTCACCCCGACTGGTGAAAATGAAGGAGTTAAGCGGTTGGCTTGGCTCCTTCATTCCATTATGGATGGTTTGGTTGGAAATGGTTGTCAAAAAAGAGGGCTTTCGTTTGTCTATAAGAAAATGATTGCTTACCTTTGCAGCCTGAATTGAGACCATTACACAATATTTTTGTTACCAGCAAAATATTAATAAATAAAAGAATAACAGATACGAATATGAAAAAAGGTATTCATCCTGAGAACTATCGTCCGGTAGTATTCAAAGATATGTCAAACGGTGACATGTTTCTTTCACGTTCTACATGCGCTACGAAAGACACTGTGGAATTTGAAGGCGAGACTTATCCTTGTGTGAAACTTGAAATCTCCAGCTCTTCACACCCGTTCTACACCGGTAAATCCAAATTGGTAGACACCGCAGGACGTGTCGATAAGTTCATGAGCCGTTACGGCAACGCTAGAAAGAAGTAATCATAGCAGACTCAGATACAAAAAAGGTTTATCATGCAGGCGCGTGATAAACCTTTTTTGTTGTCATTTCCTTAATTCAGCATCAGGCTCATATAGGGATTGTCTTCCTTCCACAGGTGTCGGGCCAATGTTTCCACGGGCATGATTGTTCCTTCGTCGGAGGTGCGATGGCAGGTGCCTCGTTCCAGGCGGAACGTCCCATTGTTGACTTCTATGGCAGTGTCGGTCACATGCCAGCAGGCAGTGAAGTCGGGATGTGACGCTGCATACAATGACAGTACTTCCTCCGCGCGGATAATGCGCAACATGCCCAGCGGGTGGGCTTCCTCTCCCGGGCGGGCGGGGTGTATCCACTCGACTTGTTCTGTAAAGCAACGTTCGCATGCTTTGTTGAGCAGGGCCTGACCGATGGCCGGCGAGTCGGCCAAACATTCGTTGACGCGGCACACGTCGGCATCGGGCACACAGAATGCCAGGCCGACCACTTTCTCGTCTCTGCGTGCCACCAGCAGATAACCTTCCGACAGATATAAGTCCTCCGTCACAATGCGGAAATCGGCCTCGGAGTGTAACACGCCACACGGGCGTTCGGCCGTTTTTCGGCAGAAATAGGCATACACTCCCTGATGGTTTTCCCGATATTCATTAACGGACAAACGTGACTCAACCGGCGTTATGGCATGTTGGCTCCAGGCGTAGGTGAAGACCGGAGCATATCCCGACGTCGCGTAGCATCCGAACAGCCAGGGTTCCGCCGGAATCAATGTGCTCACCCGGTAACCGTCGGCATACAGTCGGCGGTGGGTCTGCTCCAGCAGTCGGCGCATCAATCCCTGTTTGCGTACATCGGGATGGGTGCAGACGCCGGACAGGTAGGCCATGGGGAAGCGTGTCCCCCAGCTTGTCATTTCGTAGGGAATGATTTGCAGGGCCGACACGACCCGGTCGTTGCATACGATGGTTTCGTTCAATTCGTCCCGATAACGTGTGCGGAAGTATAGGTCGATAAATTCCGGCGTGTCATTGAAGCATTGTTCCCACAGTCTGCGTACGGCGGCTTTTGTGCTTCCGGGTTCATTTATTTTGTACATACTGCTATCCATTTTTCAAGGAGCATTTCGGGGTAATAAGAAAGTTTTGCCTTGCGCAGTCCTTCCAGTCCGAGGTCTTCTTCGCGGTTTACAAAAGTGTACTGTTCCGGTATGCGGTTGGCAAACTCGTAATTGATCATTGCATAGGAACCCTCCACTTTCACGTCGGCCTTCTCTACGCAGACGTCGAAGGTCTGCCGGTTGATGGGCGTGCCGAAGGTGAAGGCAACGATGTGTCCGTCGACATGCAACACGCCTCCCAGCAAATCCAGCTGTTCAAAGTGAAGCAGCGCATCGGTGAGTGAGCGGTGTTCGTCTTCCAATTCGTGTCGTTCCTCCTCCGTCGTTTCGTTTGTCCGGCACCATTGTTCCGCCAGTTGCAGACATTCGGGAATTAAATCGGGGGTAAGTTCACGATATTCGTAGTCGGGATACATGCGGATGAACCTGTTGATGTGATTGCGTTTGGGTTGGTATTTCTTTCCGCGCAGTGTGGCCAAATCCGAGCGCAGATAGATGTAGTCGTAATAGTCGCGGTCGGCCGTGAAGGCGAAGCAGTCCGGCGCGGCCTGTTCCAGATCGGCACGCATGTGCGAGCATACACCTTGAATGCGGAACGTTTCGCCTTCGGCTTCGGCGTCTTCTTTCATGGCCGTCAGTACCGGACGCAGATCGCCTTCTCCCACCGGCATCATGTAGGCGGCGTGCCCCTCGGCACGAAATTTAATCAACAGGAATCCGCCCGTCTCAGCCACTTGGGTGTGATAAAGGAAACGCCAGCTGTAGAGATTGGAAAAGGACAGGTCGCAGTTGCGTCGGCTGCTCGAGAGGGTATAGGCTTGCACCATGGCCTTGTCTTCGATGGAGATGTCTTTGAAGGGAATCATATGTGAAAAAGAATATGAACCTTGCAAAGGTAGGGAGATAAAGCAAAAGCCTGCTATAAAACATAATTTTTTTCGGCGGGGAAGCGTAAAAAACGTACAGTTTTTGCAACCTAGATATAGCATTAATGCCTACTTTTGCAGTACAGAATACATTGATGACTCAAGAGACAACTTTTAATTACATATCATCATGGACTTAATCAGTGAAATTATTGCGCGTGCGAAAGCCAATCCGCAGCGCATTGTTCTTCCGGAAGGAACGGAAGAGCGTACTTTGACTGCTGCCGATCGTGTTTTGGCAGAAGGTGTTGCCAATCTCATTATTTTGGGCAACCCGTCGGAAATCAAAGCGTTGGCCGACAAACTCGGTTTAAAACATATCGACAAGGCTACCATCATTGACCCCGAAAATCATCCGAAGAAGGAAGAGTATGCCCAATTGTTGTGCGAACTCCGCAAGAAAAAAGGCATGACTATCGAAGAGGCGCGCAAACTGGTTCTCGACCCGCTCTATCTGGGCTGCCTCATCATCAAGTCCGGCGATGCCGACGGTCAGTTGGCCGGTGCCCGCAACACCACGGGCAATGTGCTTCGTCCTGCCCTGCAAATCATCAAGACGGCTCCGGGCATCACTTGCGTATCGGGTGCCATGCTGCTCATCACCAAGACTCCGCAGTATGGTGAAGATGGCGTGTTGGTGGTAGGCGACGTAGCCGTGACGCCGGCTCCCGATGCTGACCAGTTGTCGCAGATTGCCGTGTGCACGGCCCGCACCGCTCGTGCCGTAGCCGGATTTGAAGACCCGCGTGTGGCCATGTTGAGCTTCTCGACAAAAGGCTCGGCCAAGCATGAGGTGGTTGACAAGGTGGTTGAAGCTCTCGAGTTGGCCAAGAAACTTGACCCGACGTTGAAAATCGACGGCGAGCTGCAAGCCGATGCAGCCCTTGTTCCTTCGGTTGGTGCAAGCAAGGCTCCGGGTTCGGAAATCGCAGGCAAAGCCAATGTATTGGTGTTCCCGAACCTCGAAGTGGGCAACATTGCCTACAAGCTGGTTCAGCGCTTGGGCAACGCCGATGCCATCGGTCCGGTTCTTCAGGGCATTGCCCGTCCGGTGAACGACCTCTCGCGCGGTTGCTCCGTTGACGATGTTTACAAGATGATTGCCATTACGGCCAACCAAGCCATCGCTGCAAAGAAGGCATAAAAATCAAGCACACTATGAAGATATTAGTATTAAACTGTGGTAGCTCGTCCATCAAATACAAGCTGTTTGACATGGCTACCAAAGGCATTCTGGCTCAAGGCGGAATCGAAAAAATCGGCCTGAAAGGCTCATTCCTGAAACTGACCCTGCCCAATGGCGAGAAAGTCATTCTGGAAAAAGACATACCGGAACACACCGTAGGCGTGGAGTTCATCTTTCAGACGCTGACGAGCGAGAAATATGGCGCGCTGAAATCGCTTGAGGAACTGGGTGCGGTAGGCCATCGCATCGTGCACGGCGGCGAACGCTTCAGCGAGTCGGTAATCCTCAACAAGGAGGCGCTCGATGCCATCACGGCATGCAACGACCTGGCTCCGCTCCACAATCCGGCCAACCTGAAGGGTGTGGCTGCCGTTTCGGCTTTGTTGCCCGACATTCCGCAGGTGGGTGTGTTCGACACTGCTTTCCATCAGACCATGCCCGATTACGCCTACATGTATGCCATTCCCTACGAGTTGTATGAGAAGTACGGCATCCGCCGTTACGGCTTCCATGGGACCTCTCACCGCTATGTGTCCAAGCGTGTGTGCGAATTTCTCGGCATCAAGCCCGAAGGTACGCGCATCATCACCTGTCACGTGGGCAACGGTGGTTCCGTATCGGCCATCAAGGATGGCAAATGTATGGACACCAGCATGGGTCTGACTCCGCTCGAAGGCCTGATGATGGGCACACGCAGCGGCGACATCGATGCCGGAGCCGTGACCTTTATCATGGAGAAGGAAGGACTGAACGCTACCGGAGTGTCCAACTTGCTCAACAAGAAGTCCGGCCTGCTTGGTGTGTCGGGTGCATCGTCCGACATGCGTGAGGTGCATGCGGCTATCAAAGCCGGTAATGCGCACGCCAAACTGGCTCTTGACATGTATTTCTATCGTATCCGCAAATACATCGGTTCCTATGCGGCTGCATTGGGCGGGGTGGATGTCATCGTGTTCACCGGCGGTGTAGGCGAGAACGATGAAATGAGCCGTGAGGTGGCATGTGAAGGCCTTGAGTTTATGGGCGTGAAACTCGACAAGGAGCTCAACCAGACCATTCATGGCAAGGAAGCTGTCATCTCTACGCCCGACTCGAAAGTGAAAGTGGTCGTAATTCCTACCGATGAGGAACTGATGATTGCCACCGACACCATGAATCTGCTGAAGAAGTAAGCTCGGCGCAACTCGCCGTATTACAGTTATAGAGAAGGCATTCCGCAGGGCCCGATGTGTTTCCCTGCGCGAATGCCTTCTTTGGATTTATCCGTTGGGACTGTTGTTCTGAATGGATGTGCAAAACGAAGGGGATGCATCGTTTGAGTGATAAACTCATTGTCGATGCATCCCCGTTTGTATTTGAGTGATAAGTTCGGCTTATGCCGTGTAAACTGTTTAGCTCAGTTTGTGGATGATGAGGCCGGAGCGGAGTTTCGGCTCAAACCACGTCGTTTTCGGAGGCATGATGTTACCCGTATCGGCGATGTCCATGATTTGCTTCATGGTGACGGGATAGAGTGCCAAGGCAACTTTCATTTCACCACTGTCCACACGGCGTTTCAGTTCGCCCAAACCGCGGATGCCGCCCACGAAGTCGATTCGTTTGTCCGAGCGGAGGTCTTTGATGCCAAGTATCTTGTCGAGTATCAGGTTTGACGAGATGGTAACATCGAGTACGCCGATGGGGTCGTTGTCATCATAGGTTCCTTCCTTGGCAGTGAGGCTGTACCATTTGCCTTCCAGATACATGGAGAAGTTGTGCAGTTTGTTGGGACGATATTCTTCCGTACCCTTTTCCTCCACCACGAAGTTCTCACGCAATGCGTTCAGGAATTGTTCGGCGGTCAGGCCGTTGAGATCCTTCACTACGCGGTTGTAGTCGATGATGGTCAGTTGGTTGGCCGGGAAACATACGGCCATGAAATAATTATATTCTTCGTCACCTTTGTGGTTGGGGTTTTGCTTGGCCTTTTCTGCGCCAACCAATGCTGCGGCAGCCGAACGATGGTGTCCGTCGGCAATGTAGAGTGCGGGCATGGCTGCAAATTCCTTGGTGATGGTGGCGATGTCGTCATCCTTGTCGATAATCCAGAATCTGTGTCGGAAGCCGTCGATGGGTGCGATGAAGTCATACACCGGCTCTTCGGCTGCATAGCGTGCCACGATGTCGTCCAGCACTTTGTCGTCGGGATAAGCAAAGAACACCGGTTCGATGTTGGCATTGTTCACACGCACGTGTTTCATGCGGTCTTCTTCCTTGTCGCGGCGGGTGAGTTCATGCTTTTTGATAACGCCGTTCAGATAGTCGTCTACATAGGCACATACGACCAGACCGTATTGTGTCTTGCCATTCATGGTCTGGGCATAGATATAATAGTTCTCTTTGCCGTCCTGCACCAGCCATCCTTTGTCTTGGAACATCTGGAAGTTTTCGGCAGCTTTGGCATACACGCGCGGGTCGTGCTCGTCGGTACCTTCGGGAAAATCAATCTCCGGTTTGATGATGTGATACAACGACTTTTCATTACCTTCGGCCTCTTTGCGTGCTTCTTCGGAGTTTAACACGTCGTAAGGGCGCGATTCTACCTGCTCGACATATTCTTTGGGTGGGCGAATGCCTTTGAAAGGTTTTACTATTGCCATAATGTTAAGGGGAATTTGAGAATTTGGATTAAGGGAGAGGCATCAATAAGAGGCAAGGCCATGCAATGCAGCCTTGCCTTACTTATGGGTGTTGTTATTTGTTTACGCGGAATCTTTCGCATCCGTCTTTGAAGAAGCCTACGATTTGCTTGGCGGCAGCAATGCCGGCGTTGATGTTTGCTTCGGCAGTCTGTGCGCCCATCTTCTTCGGGGTGGAGAAGTAGCGTCCGGGGAATTTGGTCGCAAATTCTTCGTTAGCCACCGGCATGATGTCGGTCACATATTTGATGTCGGCACGTTCTTCCATCAGCTTGATGAGTTCGGCTTCGTTGATGACCTCCTTGCGTGCGGTGTTCACCAAGATAGCGCCTTTGGGCATGAGGTTGACCAACGCGTAGTTGATGGAGTTCTTTGTTTCAGCCGTGGCGGGGATGTGGAGCGATACGATGTCGCACGATTTGTAAAGTTCCTCAACTGAAGCCGTTGCTTTGACGCCGGCCTCTTCGATGGCCTCTTTCGGACAGTAGGCATCGAAGGCATAAACTTCCATGCCGAATCCTTTGGCTATGCGTGCCACGTTGCGGCCTACGTTGCCAAAGGCGTGGATGCCGAGCTTTTTGCCTTTCAGCTCCGTGCCCGATGTGCCGTTGAAGAAGTTGCGCACGGTGTAAACCAGCAGACCGAATACCAATTCGGCAACGGCATTTGAGTTTTGTCCGGGGGTGTTCATCACACATACGCCGTGGGCGGTTGCTGCGGCCAGGTCTACATTGTCATATCCGGCTCCGGCACGTACCACGATTTTCAGTTCTTTTGCTGCGTCAAATACTTCTGCGTCGATCACATCGCTGCGGATGATGAGCGCGTTGGCATCTTTGACAGCTTCCAGCAGTTTGGCTTTTTCGCCGTATTTTTCCAACAGGACGAGTTCGTAACCTGCAGCTTCTACTTCTTTGCGGATGCCATCCACTGCAACTTTGGCAAATGGCTTATCGGTTGCTACTAATACTTTCATAGTGTAAATGAAGGGTTAATAAGAATGATGAATGAGGAGTAAATTGAAAATGAAGAACGATGAGTGAAGAATGAAGGGCGAAAAAGAAAATCGCTGTAGCCTCTCTTCATTCCTCACTCTTCATTCTTCACTATGCGATTAATGAGCTTTCTCGAATTCTTGCATGCATTCTACCAAAGCTTTCACGCTTTCCATCGGCAGGGCGTTGTAGCAGGATGCGCGGAAGCCGCCTACCGAGCGGTGTCCCTTGATGCCTACCATGCCGCGTTCGGTGGCAAACTTCAGGAAGTCGGCTTCGAGGTCTTTGTATTCGTCTTTCATTACGAAGCAGATGTTCATGTACGAACGGTCTTCTTCGCAGGTTACCGTGCCACGGAACAGACGGTTGCGGTCGATTTCTCCGTAGAGGACTTCGGCTCTGGCTTTTGCGCGACGTTGCATCTCTTCCACGCCGCCTTGTGCCTTCAACCAGCGCAGTGTCAGCATGGCTGAATAGATGGGCAATACGGGAGGAGTGTTGAACATCGAACCGCCGTCGATATGGGTCTGATAGTTAAGCATTGTCGGAATGGTGCGGCTTACTTTGCCCAGGGCGTCGTTCTTGACAATGACGAAGGTTACGCCGGCCGGAGCCAAGTTCTTTTGGGCGCCGCCATAGATGCAGACGTATTTGCTTACGTCGATCGGACGCGAGAAGATGTCGGACGACATGTCGGCAATCATGGGAACAGGACTGTCGAGGTCTTTATGCAGTTCGGTACCAAAAATCGTGTTGTTGGTCGTAACATGGAAATAGTCGGCGTCCGTCGGGATGACGAAATCCTTGGGGATATAGGTGAAGTTGTCGGCTGCAGAAGAGGCTACTTCCACCACTTCGCCGAAGTTTTTGGCTTCTTTGATGGCTTTCTTCGACCATGTGCCGGTGTTCAGATAAGCAGCTTTCTTTTCCAGGAAGTTGTAGGGAACCATGCAGAACTCCAAGCTGGCGCCACCTCCGAGGAACACTACCGAGTAGCCTTCGGGAATATGGAGGATTTCCTTGAACAGAGCTACTGCTTCGTCCACTACGGGTTGGAAGTACTTGGCACGGTGGCTGATTTCCAAAATAGAAAGGCCTTCTCCTTGGAAGTCCAAAACGGCTTGAGCTGTTTGTTCGATTACTTCACGAGGAAGGATTGACGGTCCCGCATTAAAATTATGCTTTTTCATGTGATATGAGTTTTGGTTAATACTATTATGATTTATACTGCTGCAAATTTACACATTAATATTAAGCCAACAACTTTTTAGGTAGAAAAGTTACGTATACGGGTGTATTTAGTCTAAATGATAGCAACTTTGCCGTTCAAAGTGTTATTTTGTCATATTAACCACCCTATTTTGGGCTTTATTATGTCCGAACTATCATTTTGTTTCCTCTATGATAGTCTTTAACCCTTTAATTTTCTCTCCTTTTATCAAATTAAGGGTATGTTTTAACTTTTTCCGACAAATTGCTACATAAGCATAGTGGTCTTTTACGTCGATTGTTCCTATTTCGTCCCGTTGCAGCTGTCCTTTTTTATACAAGAACCCGGCTATGTCCGTCTTGTTCACCTTGTCCTTTTTCCCTTTGCCGATGTACAAGGTGGCCCAGCGGGGCAGGGCAGGTTTGGGCGGGTGTTCGTCGATGGCAAATTCGTCGGGCTTGTCCTTGATGTATTCGGGCAGATGCTCCTCGGCGTGCACAATGAGGAAGGCGTTGCCCCGGGCGTCCCATCGTGCCGTGCGGCCGTTGCGGTGGATGTATCCTTCTTCGTTTGCCGGCAGATGATAGTGGATTACGTTGTCTATCGCAGGGATGTCCAGGCCGCGGGCGGCGAGGTCGGTCGAGATGAATATGTTGCAGCTGCCGTTGCGGAACTTGTAGAGCGCGCGTTCGCGGTCGGCTTGTTCCATGCCGCCGTGGAACATGACGTTTTGTATCTTTTGTTCGGTCAGATAGCGGCTTACCCGTTCCACGGACTCGCGATGGTTGCAGAACACGACGGATGACCGGTCGCCCAGCATGCAGAGCAGGCGTGCCAGTGTGTCGAGCTTGTCTTTGGCGGGCGATGTCACCGTGTAGGACTTGATGCGTGCCGACGGCAGGCTTTCGCCGTTCAGGAAGTTCAGCCTGACCGTACGGTTCAGGCCGGTAAACTCCGGAATTTCGGCGGCGTCGGTGGCTGACAGGAGGAAGCGTTTTTGCAGGGCCGGAAGTTGTGCGATGACTTCCGACATTTCGTCGTGAAAGCCGAACTCCAGGCATTTGTCAAATTCGTCGATGACCAGCGTGCGGACGGTGGAGGCGTCGAAGTTCTGTTTCCCCAGATGGTCGTTGATGCGCCCCGGAGTGCCGATGATGACGGCGGGCTTGATGCCGTTCATCGTGCGGTGCTCGTTCATGGCGGGGCGTCCGCCGTAGCAGCTCATGGCGCGGAAGGGGGTGCCCATGGTTTTAAACGTGGTCTCTGTTTGTAGGGCCAGTTCGCGGGAGGGGACGAGCACGACGGCCTGCACGCCGTCTTGTCCTTCGTTGAGGCTGTCAAGCAGGGGGAGCAGATAGGCCAGCGTCTTGCCCGAGCCTGTGGGCGACAGCAGTATCACGTCCTCGCGCCCGTGTCCGGCCTGCCATGCGGCTTCCTGCATGGCGGTCAGTTGTTCGATGTTCAGGTTGCGGAGTATTTCTTCTTTGCTAAGCATGGTGTGTGGAAATGAGTTGTGTCGGTGTCGTCTTTTCTCTATACCTTATTATATATAGGGTGTCATTGGCCGATGCCTTTAAAATAGGCGGTGAGGTCGCGGCGCGCGTCGGCCAGCTTGTCTTCCCAATGTTTCACGGAGTTCTGTCCCACGATGTCGGTCACGTATTTCACGGCCAGAAACGGGATGCCCAGCTCGCGGCATACTTGTGCCTGGGCATAAGCCTCCATGTCCACCACGTCGCCGTCGGTTTCGTTTGCATCGGTTACGAAACTGTCTCCCGTGTTGCACAGGCCGTCGACGGGCAATCCCCATGCCCAAGGCAGATGTTCCAGCCCCCGGGCTGTGTCTTGCTGCCATGTCACGCCGAATCCGGCCAGCGGACGGAGGTCTCTGTCCATGAAGCGGGTGCAAAGCAGGATGTCGCCCACGTGATGTTTTGTCGTGCCGGCCGTGCCGACGTTGAGCACCACGTCGGGGTGCAGGCGTTGTATGGCCACGGTCAGGCGGAGGGCGGCGTTTACCTTTCCCACGCCGGTATAGATGTGTTCGACTTTGGCCAGAGGCAGCGGCGTGTCGGTATATTCTTCGGGCAATGCTTGTGCTACGAGCACTTTCAGTTCCTTTTGCATGATGTTTGTTTCGTGTTATGATGGTTGTTGAAAAGAAAAAAGAGGATAAACCGTTTCTTCCATTGGGTTTATCCTCTTGCTTGGTTGCGGAGGCCTGACTCGAACAGACGACCTTTGGGTTATGAGCCCAACGAGCTACCAACTGCTCCACTCCGCGATGTTAAATAGTGTTTTCTTCCGAATTGCGATGCAAAGGTACGTGTTTTAATCATACCGACCAAATATTTTGGCTTGTTTTTTATAAAATATTTTGCGTTGTAGTTGCTCATCGCTGTGGTTCAGCTGTTTATGATTTTACTTGCCTCGGGCGGAGAGGATGCGGCCGGTCTTTCGCTCCATGCCGTCTGACGGAGCATATGGACGCTCGTGTCCCGGCATATGGATGCTCGTGAGCGCAGATATGGACGCTCGCAAGCGGGCATATGGAGGCTCGCGAGGCTTTGCCGGAAGCCGGGAAACGGGCAAACGATTTGAGAAAAAATGTTCCAAAGCCCGGCCGGATTTCAAAAGAACAGTTACAAATCTTTGTGAATAAGCAGAAAAGTACTACTTTCGCGACAGATTATCTGCAAATATTACGGAATTCTCAATGGCTGTATCTAAAACAAGGAATCTTTTAGTCGATGTGGCGCGCCAGCTTTTTGCTCGTAAGGGGGTAGACGATACTACCATGAACGACATTGCTTTGGCCTCGAAGAAAGGGAGGCGGACGCTGTACACTTACTTCAAAAGCAAGTCTGACATCTATTGGGCCGTAATCGAGTCGGAGCTCGATCGTTTGTCGCAGGAAATGGAGAAGGTGGCTGCCAAAGACATTTCGCCCGACGAGAAAATTCTGGAGCTCATTTACGCCCGTCTGGACATTGTGAAGGATGTGGTCTACCGGAACGGCACGTTGCGGGCATCTTTCTTCCGCGACATCTGGACGGTGGAGGCCTGCCGCAAGAACTTCGACAAACACGAAATCCTGCTCTATCGTGACGTCCTCGAGGAAGGCAACCGTCAGGGGGTGTTCCATGTGGAGAACGTCGACCTTGTGGCCGACATCCTGCATTACTCCATCAAGGGCATCGAAGCTCCCTACATCCGCGGTCTGGTGGGTTCCGGCATACCCGGAGAGGAGAGCCGGCGTTGCGTGAAGAAACTGGTGTTTGGCGCGCTGGGCAAAGTCTGAAAACGAACAAATCATTTTATATCAATTCATAAACATAAAAAACTATGGGTTTACTTACTGGAAAAACAGCAATCATCACCGGTGCTGCACGCGGCATCGGCAAGGCGATTGCGCTGAAGTTTGCAGCCGAGGGCGCAAACATTGCATTTACCGACCTGGTAATCGACGAGAACGGACAGCAGACGGAAAGTGAAATAGCCGCATTGGGCGTAAAGGTAAAGGGCTATGCGTCGAATGCCGCCAACTTTGAAGAGACAGAGAAGGTGGTCAACCAAATCAAGGAAGACTTTGGTTCCGTCGACATTCTGGTCAACAACGCCGGAATCACCAAAGACGGACTGATGATGCGCATGAGCGAAGCACAATGGGATGCCGTGATTGCCGTCAACCTGAAGTCGGCATTCAACTTCATCCATGCCTGCACCCCCATCATGATGCGTCAGAAATCGGGCAGCATCATCAACATGGCATCCGTTGTGGGCGTGCATGGCAACGCCGGACAATGCAACTACTCGGCTTCCAAGGCCGGCATGATAGGCTTGGCCAAGTCCATCGCCCAGGAACTCGGTTCGCGCGGCATCCGTGCCAACGCCATTGCGCCGGGATTCATCATCACCGACATGACGGCCAAGCTTTCCGACGAGGTGAAGGCCGAATGGTGCAAGAAAATCCCCCTCCGTCGTGGCGGTACGCCTGAGGATGTGGCCAACATCGCTACCTTCCTGGCTTCCGACATGTCCTCCTACGTGAGCGGACAAGTCATCCAGGTAGACGGCGGCATGAACATGTAACCGGCATGGAAGTCATCTACGAAGACAACCATATCATTATCGTCAGCAAGACAAGCTCGGAAATCGTCCAGGGTGACAAGACCGGCGACACGCCTCTGTCGGAAACGGTAAAACAGTATCTGAAGGAGAAATACCACAAGCCCGGCAACGTGTTCGTGGGAGTCGTCCATCGGCTGGACCGTCCGGTGAGCGGGTTGGTCGTGTTTGCCAAGACCAGCAAGGCGCTGGCCCGCCTGAACGAGATGTTCAAAAACGGCGACGTGCACAAGACCTATTGGGCCGTGGTGAAAAACTGTCCGCGCGAGCCGGAAGCCACGCTGGAACACTATCTGGTGCGCAACGAAAAGCAAAACAAGTCCTACGCCTACGACCGTGAGAAGCCGGGAGCCAAGAAGGCCATCCTGCACTATCGCCTCATAGGCCGGTCGGAAAACTACTACCTGCTGGAAGTAGACCTGAAGACGGGACGTCACCACCAGATACGCTGCCAGCTCGCCAAAATAGGCTGCCCCATCAAGGGCGACCTCAAATACGGTTTCCCGCGCTCCAATCCCGATGGCAGCATCAGCCTGCACGCGCGCCGCGTGAGCTTCGTCCACCCGGTGTCCAAGGAGCTGATAGACGTGGAGGCCCCTTTGCCCGACGGCAACCTGTGGCACGGTTTCCAATGACATTGATGAATAACAGAAAAAAAGGCAATGCAGTCCAATCTCGTGACGGCATTGCCTTTTTTCTGTGCGGCGGTCATTGACTGTATGGCGCCGGATGCTCAGTTCTTCATCCGGAAGCGATACATCACGACGGGTTCCTTCGTGTCGCAACTCTTCTTCACGCTGCGATAGACTTCCTCAAACGTGTAGTTGGTGTGGCGCCGGGCAAACGCGTCGTAGTCGCTCGGGCCGATGAGCAGGTAGCCCTCGCGCGGATTCTCGTTCTCAAACTGCAGCACGCGGTTGTTCAAGTAGAAGTTCACGGTGAAGTAGCGCATCATGTCGGTCGAGATGTAGCCGTATAGCGGGGCGTCGGCAGGGATTTGTCGGCTGATGGCTTCGGCTATGGGCTTGTCCGACTTGGCATTCATCACCTCGGGCTGATATACCGCGTCGAGCGACACGTAGATGGTGATGATGAGCCCCAGCACAGGATAGAGCAGCGGGCGTCCGGCCCGGACATGCTTCGCAAAGACGACAATGGCCGCCAGCGGCAACACGATGTACACCCAGTGTATCCAGTCGATGGGTGTGGTCTCGATGATGTTGACGATGAGACCGAAGCTCGACTCGGCCCGGTCGGCCGGGATGAAGCGCGACACTACGCCGCCCTTGATGAGGAAGAACGCCAGCATGGGCAGGAAAGCCACCACGGAAAGTATCGTGCCGTAGATGCGGAGCAGGGAAGACCCTTTGCGCACGAGGTAGAACATGAACTCGGCCAGGAAATAGGCCAGGAACGGGTAGATGGGCATCAGATAGGTGCTGCGTTTGCTCTTCGGTATGCAATAGAACACGAAGATGAGCACGATGCTGAGCAGGGAGAACAGACGCGCCTCGTCCATACCTTTTATATAGGCCTTGAACGATTGCCACCAGTTGCGCGGACGTTCCCATGCCCGGAGTTGGCGGATGGCGGTCGGGACGGCAAGCAGCAGGAGCAGGGTGTAGGGCACGTAGCCGGAAAACACGGTGAGGAAGTTGTAGAACAGGTTGTGCTCGTGCGACGCATAGCTCATCTTGCCCACGAAGCGGGAGAAGTTTTCCTCGATGACCAGATTGAGGAAGGCGTCGCCGCCTTGCCGGTAGGCCGCCACGTACCACACGGCGGGCAACACGCACGAGGCGATGCCGACGATGAACATCTTTCCCGCCGTGTACCAGAAGCGCTTTCCCTTGATGAGCATGTACACGCCCGTCACGAGGCAGGGCAATATGATGCCCACGGGCCCCTTGGTGAGCGTGGCGCAGCTCATCCACAACACGGCCCAGTAGGGGAATCCGCGTCCGCCGCGCTCCTGCCAGCGGTAGAGTTGCAGGAGGGCAAGCACGATGAGGGCCGTCAGCATCATGTCGACCCGGCAGGCCCATCCGCCGCGATGTATCTCGAAGGCGGTGAGCGTGACAAGCGCCGTGGTGAGGGCCAGGGCGGTTCCCCGCCGACGCGCGTAGAACAGATAGATGCACACCGTCATGACAACCATGGCCAAGGCCGACGGCAGGCGCGAGGTGTATTCCGTCACCTCCCCGGCAACGGACGAGAATGCGGCTATGCACCAGTGGAAGAAAGGAGGTTTGTAGGCCGTGTCGCCTCCGTTGTTGACGGGCAGCACCCAGTTGTCCGTCTGGAGCATGGATACGGCCACGATGGCTTCGCGCGGTTCGCCTTTGCTTTGGAACAGCGTTTCGCCCAGGAAGGGGAACACCGTGGCCGCGCATACGAGGATTAGCAGTACGAGCAGATGTTTGTCTTTCATATTACGAATCGGGTTCAAATATAGAATCTTGGTGGCGCAAAGATACAACAATCCGTCCGATAACGGCAAACTATTCCCCGTTCTTCTTGGGATGAGGCCGGCGCCCCGGAAGAATGCAGACAGGCGGAAGGCGCAACTTCTTATTCCGCAGAATGGGGGAGGGGATAAGAATGGTTGCGCTTTCCGCCTGCTGTCTTGCGAGGGAGGAGGGTCAGTTCTTCTCGCCGAAATACTTGATGAACTGCGTGCGCTCGAACGCGTTGATGTGTTCCGGGTCGCGGGCGCGCATCAGTCCCTTGAACTGTTCTACGGACTCGTAGCCTTTTTGCGACATCCAGTCGCTCACGAACTGGAGCATGGGGCCTATGGCCGCGTTGCCGTCGCGATAGAGTATGCTGCAGGCTTCCACGGCGGAGGCTCCGCACAGCAGGCTTTTCACGATGGCCCGGCCGTCGGTCACGCCGCACGACACGGCATAGTCCGGTTCTTTGACCAGAGCCGACGCGATGGCCGTCCAGCGCAGCGAGTTGGCCAGTTCGCTCTCGTGGCTCAGCACGTGTCCGGCCGTGTATTCCAGTTTGTCGATGTCGATGTCGGTGTGATAGAAGCGGTTGAAGAGCACCACGGCCGCGGCTCCGTTGGCCTGCAGCTGCCGGATGAGCTTCACGGGGTTGGTCAGGTTGGCTCCCAGCTTCACGATGACGGGGATGCCGACCCGCGCCTTCACATGCTTCAGGATGTCGATGTGGCGTTGCTCGAATGCGCCATATTCGTATGCGGGCGATGTCTGGATGGCCATCAGGTTGAGTTCTACGGCATCGGCTCCGGCTTGTTCCAGCACCGTGGCGAAGTCTTCCCATTCCTTGTCGGTGTAGCAGTTGATGCTGGCTATCACGGGAATGGAGCAGGCCTGCTTGCTGTCTTTCACCAGCCTGATGTATTCGTCCAGATAGTGGGCGCGCACGTAACCGTGGAGGTAGTCGTTGGCCTCCGTGTGGTCTTCGCTGAGTTGGTGTGCGGTTTGCCACATGATTTGTTCTTCAAACAGCGATTTAAGGACGACGGCTGCGGCTCCGGCCTCTTCCAGCCGGAGGTTCTTCTCTGCGCTGTCGGTCAGCCCCGAACTGCTCACGATGAACGGGTTCTTCAGTTCCAGTCCGGCAAAGGTGGTTTTCAGTTTTTCCATAGATATCAAATGTCTGTTAGTGCTTTGAGGCAAAGTTACAACAAAGTGGCGAAGAAAAGGCTTTTACGGGTGGATATTTTCTCTCCGGCCCGCCGTAATCCTTTCAACGGGTTTCGCCATAGGGTGGTGGTATGGCCGCTCGCGGGCGGGCATATGGAGGCTCGCGAGCCGGGATATGGTGGCTCGTGTCCGGGGATATGTGCGCTCTCGAGCGGGAATATGGTGGCTCGCGAGGCTGGTTGGGGATATGGGAACCGGTCAGCTTGCGGGCGTGTGGGGAGGGACGGCAGCCGTGATTCCGGAGGGCTTTGCCTGTAAAAAACAGCGAAGGGCGCGCCATCCCGGCGTGCCCTTCATGAACAATCCTGAAAACGACTTTTTTGTTTGTGAGTTTATGAGCTTAAAGCAAACGTCTATGAAACACACTCATGTCGGTTGAATACGTAAGATTGGATAATGACTCACAAACGAACCTAAAAACTTATGCTAATTTTTCACCTGTATATTCTCTGCATGTCAGCTTGCCGGTCAGCGCTCCGTAGGCGTTGGATGCCAAGGCTCCCATTTCGTCTTCGCCCGGAATCACCGCCACGGGGGCCAGATAGTCAATCTGCTTGCGGAGCATGTCGACGCAGTGGTTGCTGTAGGCTATGCCTCCGGTGAGGATGATGGCCTGCGTCCGTCCCATGAGGGCCACGTGCATGGCGCCTATCTGCTTGGCCACGGTGTAGAACATGGCTTCCAGGAAGGCTTTGCTCCGGGGGTCGCCGGCCAGGGCCCGGCCTTCCACGGCCTTCATGTTGTTCGTGCCCAGATGGGCCACGGCTCCGCCCTTGCCGGTTATCATTTTCTTCACGTCTCTCAGGGTGTATTTTCCGCTGAAGCACATTTCGGCCAGTTCGTATGCGGGGAGCGTTCCGGCGCGTTCGGGCGAGAAGGGGCCTTCGCCGTCGAGGGCGTTGTTGACGTCCACCACGCGTCCGTGTTTGTGTGCGCTGATGGATATGCCTCCTCCCAGATGGGCCACAATCACGTCCATGTCTTCATAGGCGACGCCTTTTTCGGCCGCATACCGGCGGGCCACGGCTTTGCTGTTGAGGGCGTGGAAGATGGAGCGTCGTTCAATCTGTGGCAAGCCCGTCCATCGTGCCCGGGCATCGAGTTCGTCCACCACCACGGGGTCGGCGATGTAGGCCGGACAGCCTAGGCGCGACGCCCAGTCGTCGGCCAGAAACGCGCCCAGGTTGCAGGCATGTTCGTGCACGGTGTCGAGCAAGTCCTGCTTCATCTTCTCGTTTACCGGATAAACGCCTCCGGGCGTGGGATGTATCAGTCCGCCGCGTCCTATCACGGCGTCGAATTTTTCCTCTATGCCGGCTGCACGCAGGGCTTCCTCGATGCGTTCGCGGCGGAAGGGATATTGCTCGTTGATGTGTGCGAAGTCGGCCAGTTCTTCCGCGGTGTGGCGCACGTTGTGCACCCACACTTGCTTTTCGTCTTCGTAGACGGCGATTTTCGTCGAGGTCGACCCCGGGTTAATAACAAATATTCTCATGGTTGACAGATGTTTGGGTTTTATGGTTTTCTGACAGGCAGGCCAGCACGAGGCTGTAGTATTTCGAGATGCTCGAATCGCTGCGCGAAGTCACGACCACCGGACAGATTGGGCCTCGCAGCATGCCTGCCATGTCGGCGTGTGCAAACAGGGTTATGGTTTTATAAAAGGTGTTGCCCGACTCGATGTTGGGGAAAATCAGGATGTCGGCGTTTCCCACTACGGGCGATGACATGCCTTTGATGTTGCCGCTGTGGATGTCGCATGCCGTCTTGACGTCCATCGGCCCGTCCATCTGCACGCGTCCGAACTCGCCTTGTATGGCGCATTCCTTCAGCACGGCATAGTCGAGCGTGTGGGGGAATTTCTCATTGATTTTCTCGGAGCAGTGCAGCAGGGCGATGCGGGGTTCCTCCACGCCGCAGCTGTGTGCCGCCTCGGCGGTGTAGCGCACGATGGCCTTGAACTGGGCCAGCGTGGGGCGGGGGATAACGGCCGCGTCGGAGAAAATCAGGAGCTTGGGATATGTGGGTACGTGGGCCACGGTGACATGCGTCAACACTTCGCCGCGTGGCAGGATGCCGGTCTCCTTGTTCAGCACCGCGTGCAGCAGGTTGTCCGTATTGATGAGGCCTTTCATCAGCACGTCGGCCTTGCCTTCGCGTACGATTTGCACGGCCAGCACGGCTGCTTCGTCAGGGGTGGGCACCACGAGCACATCCACGTGGGCGGGATGCTGGTTCTTGATTCGCTCCACCTGAGATGCGTACTGCGGATTTGTGATTAATAAGAACTCGGCGATACCTTCTTCCAATGCGCGAAGAACTGCATACTGCGTATGAGGATCGTTCGGGCAAACCACTACAACTCGCTTCCGGCAGGAGAACGATTGTAAGTAGGCGGTCATTTGGGCAAAGTCTTTTATCGGATTCATATATCATATTTTTAGCAAATATGGCAAAAATCCCGATAAGTGCAATAATAATTTGGAGATATTTGTGTCGTTTGTGGTGCTTGGTGTGTCCTTTTGTCACAAAATCTTTGCTTACGAATCATAAACGGAGGCTCGCCGCATTTCTATTTGAACGATGTAAAACGGGATTTATGCAAGATTGGAAATGAAGAAAGCGGTAACAGCTTACAATTTATAAGCATGTGGCGCAGGGTGTTAATTTAATAGAAAAGACGGACCGGCGTGTTGCATTTTCCTTTCACGGGCGGGTTGCGGACGGATAAAAAGAAAGCCGCCGGAGGCTTCCCTTTTCTGAACGGGATAAGCCTTCGGTGGCTTGGTTGCAGTAGTAGTGCGGTTGTCAGTTCCTGAAGGTCAGGCCGTCGGCGGCAGCGTCCACCACGATGGGTTTGCTGCGGTTGACCTCCTGGGCCAGAAGCTTTTTCGACAGGTCGTTGAGCAGATAGCGCTGGATGGCGCGCTTCACGGGGCGTGCGCCAAACTCCGGGTCGAAGCCTGCTCCGGCAAGGAAGTTGACGGCCTCGTCGGTCAGTCGGAGCGTCACGCCGTTCTCGGCCAACATCTTCTGTACGCCGCCGATTTGCAGCCGGACAATCTGCCGGATTTGCGCTTCGTTGAGCGGAAGGAACATGATGGTTTCGTCGATGCGGTTGAGGAACTCCGGACGGATGGTCTTCTTCAGCATGTTCATCACCTCGTTCCTGGTCTCCTCGATGAGCCGGTCGCGGTTCGAGTCGTTCATCTTCTCGAACTGGCTCTGGATGTAGGCGCTGCCCAAGTTGGAGGTCATGATGATGATGGTGTTCTTGAAGTTCACCGTGCGACCCTTGTTGTCGGTCAGTCGGCCGTCATCGAGCACCTGCAGCAGGATGTTGAACACGTCGGGATGGGCCTTCTCGATTTCATCGAACAACACCACGCTGTAGGGTTTGCGACGGACGGCTTCGGTCAGCTGTCCGCCCTCGTCGTAGCCCACATATCCCGGAGGCGCGCCGATGAGTCGCGACACGGAGTGCTTCTCCTGATACTCGCTCATGTCGATGCGGGTCATCAGCGACTCGTCGTTGAACAGATATTCGGCAAGGGCCTTGGCCAGTTCGGTCTTGCCCACACCGGTGGTGCCCAGGAAGATGAACGAACCGATGGGGCGGCGCGGGTCCTGCAATCCGGCACGGCTGCGGCGCACGGCGTCGGCAACGGCCTGTATGGCTTCGTCCTGTCCCACCACGCGTTTGTGCAGCTCGTCCTCGAGGTTGAGCAGTTTCTCGCGCTCGCTTTGCAGCATCTTGCTCACGGGGATACCCGTCCAGCGCGATACGACGTCGGCGATGTCTTCCGCCGTTACTTCCTCTTTTATCATGGCGTTGTCGCCCTGCTTGGTGCGGAGTTGCTCCTGAATGGACTTGATTTCGTCCTCCAGCTGGCGGAGCTTGCCGTAGCGTATCTCGGCCACCTTGCCGTAGTCGCCCTCGCGTTCGGCGCGGTCGGCTTCAAACTTCAGTTGCTCAATCTGCTGCTTGTTCTGCTGGATGCGGTTCACCAGTTCCTTTTCGCTCTGCCACTTGGCGCGGTAGGAAGTGTCCTGCTCCTTCAGCTCGGCAATCTCCTTGTTGAGTTGGGCCAGCTTTTCCTCGTCCTTTTCGCGCTTGATGGCTTCGCGTTCAATCTCCAGTTGCTTCAACCGGCGCTCTATTTCGTCCAGTTCTTCCGGCAGCGAGTCGCGCTCCATGCGGAGTTTGGCTGCCGCTTCGTCCATCAGGTCGATGGCCTTGTCGGGCAGGAAGCGTTCGGTGATGTAGCGGTTGCTCAGTTCCACGGCGGCGATGATGGCTTCGTCCTTGATACGCACCTGATGGTGGTTCTCGTAGCGTTCCTTCAGTCCGCGCAGGATGGAGATGGAGCTGGCTATGTCCGGCTCGTCCACCATGACGGTCTGGAAACGGCGTTCGAGGGCCTTGTCTTTCTCGAAATATTTCTGATATTCGTCCAAGGTCGTTGCGCCGATGCTGCGCAGTTCGCCACGGGCCAGGGCGGGCTTCAGGATGTTGGCGGCGTCCATGGCGCCTTCGCCTTTTCCGGCTCCGACCAGCGTGTGAATCTCGTCAATGAAGAGGATGATGTTCCCCTCGGACTGCTTCACCTCGTTGATGACCGATTTCAGACGCTCCTCGAATTCGCCCTTGTATTTCGCGCCTGCAATCAGCGCGCCCATGTCGAGCGAATAGAGTTGCTTGTTCTTCAGGTTCTCGGGCACGTCGCCGCGCAGGATGCGCTGGGCCAGACCCTCGACGATGGCCGTCTTTCCCGTGCCCGGCTCACCTATTAATATAGGATTGTTTTTCGTGCGTCGGCTCAGAATCTGCAACACGCGGCGGATTTCCTCGTCGCGGCCGATGACCGGGTCGAGCTTGCCCGTTCGCGCGGCTTCGATGAGGTTGATGGCATACTTGTTCAGCGACTGATAGGTGTCTTCGCTCGATTGCGACGTCACCTTCTGTCCCTGCCGCAGTTCGGTGATGGCGGCGCGTAGTTCGTTGTCGGTCATTCCGGCATCCTTCAGCACGGTCGACACGTTGCTTTTTACGTTGAGCAGCGCGAGGATGATGGCTTCCAGCGACACATATTCGTCGCCCAGTTCCTTGCCCGTCTCCACCGCTTTTTGCAACACCTCGTTGGCTTCACGGCTCAGGTAGGGTTCTCCGCCCTGCACCTTGGGCAGCGAGGCAATCATCTTGTCGATGGAGCTCTGTATCTGGCGGTCGTTGACGCCGAGCTTCTGGAAGAGGAAGTTCGTCACGTTTTCGCCCACCTTCATTACGCCTGCCAGCAGGTGTTCCGGCTCGATGGCTTGTTGACCCATGCCTTGTGCCAGATTCACCGCTTGCTGCACGGCTTCTTGCGATTTGATGGTAAAGTTGTTGAAATTCATATTGATGTCTCCTTTCTTGTCTTTGTTTTTTTGAATCCGAAACTTATACATCAAACCTTTTGCCAAACGGGTGCATATGACAGAATGTCATGCAAATATTATCCTCTGACTGCAAAAGTGACATCTGCCGACCGGGCCGGATGTGCCTTTATAACAGATGGCCCGCGAGCGTCCATATTCCGGCCCGTGAGCGTCCATATTCCGGCCCGTGAGCGTCCATATGGCGGCTTGTGAGCGCACATATCACGGCCCGCAAGCGGACATATCCCCGCTCGGACGCGGCGATACGGACGGGTAAAACGCCGGAAGTCCCGCCGGGGAATCATCTTCTTTGCCGGCGGATTTCCGGAATCGGGATTTAAGCCTTAACTTTGCGCTCATGATATTGAAACGCATATCCATAATCAACTATAAGAATCTGGAACAGGTGGAGCTGGACTGTTCGCCGAAGATTAACTGCTTTATCGGCCGGAACGGCATGGGCAAGACGAACCTGCTGGACGCCATCTATTACCTGTCGTTCTGTAAAAGCGCGTCGAATCCGGTCGACTCGCAGAACATCCGTCACGGCGAGGAATTTTTTGTCGTCCAAGGCTTCTATGAGCAGGACGACGGTTCGCCCGAGGAAATCTATTGCGGCCTGAAGCGCCGGCAAAAGAAGCAGTTCAAGCGCAACAAGAAAGAATATCCCCGCCTGGCCGACCACATCGGCTTCATTCCCCTCATCATGGTGTCGCCTTCCGATGCCGGGTTGATAGCGGGCGGGAGCGAGGAGCGGCGCCGCTTCATGGATGTGGCCATTTCGCAGTACGACCGCGAGTATCTGGAGGCGTTGATGCGCTATAACAAGGCGTTGACCCAGCGCAACGTGTTGCTGAAGCAGGAGGAGGAGCCCGACGCGGAGCTGATGGACGTGTGGGAGGAGGCGATGGCCGAGGCCGGCGAGGCGGTCTATCGCAAGCGCGAGGCGTTTGTCCGTGAGTTCATCCCCATCTTTCGTTCCTACTATGCCTATATTTCGCAGGATAGCGAACGGGTGGAGCTGACCTACCGCTCGCATGCCCAGCGGGGGGCGTTGCTCGATGTCATCCGCGAAAGCCGCGCTAAGGATCGCATCATGGGCTATTCGCTCCACGGCGTCCACAAGGACGACCTGGAGATGCAGCTGGGCGATTTTCCCATCAAACGCGAGGGGTCGCAGGGGCAGAACAAGACCTATCTGGTGGCCCTGAAGCTGGCCCAGTTTGACTTCCTGAAACGCACGGGAAGCGGCACTTGTCCCATTCTGTTGCTCGACGATATATTTGACAAGCTGGATGCTTCGCGCGTGGAGCAGATTGTGAAGCTCGTGGCGGGCGACAACTTCGGCCAGATATTCATCACCGATACCAACCGCGACCATCTGGACAAGATTCTGAGAAAGACGGAAGGCGCTTACCGGCTGTTTGCCGTGGATTGCGGCACCGTGACGCCTTATGACGAGGAGGGGAACGCATGAAAAGGAACGATGCGGAACAGATTGGCACGCTCGTCAGACAGTTCCTGCGCATGGGAGGGCTGGAGTCGCCGCTGAACGAGCATCGCCTGATTCAGGGTTGGAAAGAAGTGCTCGGCCCGCATGTGGCTGCCTGCACGGGCGACCTGTTTATCAAGAACCAGACTCTCTACGTGCATGTCACCTCGCCCGCTCTCCGTCAGGAGCTGTCCATGGCTCGCGAGCAGATAAAAAACAGCCTGAACCGCCACGTGGGGGCTCAGGTCATTGTGGACATAGTCTTTCGCTGAGGCCCGCCTCAACAATCGGCCCCCAGCAGCCAGCCGCTTTCGGTAAGCACGGCATTCATGCGCCTGTCGAACGCTTCGCAGGGAATGTGCGGGCTGACCTGGAAGTCAAAGCATATACCTATATTATAAGTAGCGAGCTTGGGCAGCAGGCGGTCGTAGTATCCTTTTCCCCGTCCCAGACGGTTCCCCTCGGCATCAAACGACACGCCGGGCACCAAAGCCAGTTCGATGGTGTCATAACGGGTGAACAGTTCGCCGCCGGGTTCCTCTATGTGGTAGGCGCCCGTGTGCAGGTCGTGCCGTCCGGTGTAGCGTCTCAGTTCCAGGTCGTCTCCTTTTACGACGGGCAGCAGGATGTTCTTTTTGTCCTTCCATCGCTCCACGAAGTCATGTGTTGCCACTTCGTCCGGCAGGGAATAGTAACACAATATGGTGCGTGCTTCCCGGAAGCGCGGCGACTGTTCCAGCCGGGCAAACAGTCGGTCGGATGCGGCTGAAAGGCTCGATGCATCCATCGAGCCTTTCAGCTGTGCAATGTGTTTGCGCAATGCTTTCTTTTCTTCCATCATTCTGTTTCCGTTTGTTCGTCGGGTTGCGGAGCCTGCGGAAAGGCCTCTCCCTTTTCCAACACCTCGATGGCCTTGGCCACCGTCGGATCGGTTTCGTTCAGATATTGCACATAGTCGCCGAAATCGAGCGCATAGTTGACGATGCTTCCGATTACGAGTTCCTCCAGCAGGGAATAGGATTTGCGAATCATCAGGTTGCGCCGTTTGATGCCGCGGGTTTCCGCGAATCGTACGAACTTCTCCACCAGATTCTGTCGTTTCAGATAAGCCACGAGCGAAGCCTGATCCTTGAACTCTTCCAGCTTCCGGCGGTTCTTGTCGGTGTATTGGAAGCCGAACTCGATGTACACGCCACGGTTCACGCATGTCATGTAGTAGGAAGTGTATCCGGTCGTGTCTTGCGGTACGAAATAGTCCGGCATGATGCCTCCGCCCCCGTAGACGGTGCGGCCCAGCATGGTGTGATATACTTCTTTGGTGTTTTGTTTGATGCTGTCTTCCGAAAAGAATTCTCCGTGGTTGAACCGGTTTACGATGTCATATTCGTATTCCATGCCTTCGCCGCGCGTGTAGGGTTTTTGGATGCAGCGTCCCGACGGGGTGTAATAGCGTGCTATGGTGAGGCGCATGGAAGAACCATCGCGGAAGTCGATGGGTTGCTGCACGAGTCCTTTGCCGAATGTGCGGCGACCCACAATCACGCCGCGGTCGTTGTCCTGAATGGCGCCGGCGAAGATTTCGCTGGCCGATGCTGAAATCTCGTCGGTCAGGAGCACGATGGGTGTCTCTTGATTCGTGCCGCGTCCGTCCGAGCGGAATTCCTCGCGTGGAGCCTTGCGTCCTTCGGTATAGACAATCAGGCTGTTTCGCGGCAGGAACTCATTGATGATGTTCACGGCTGCTCCCAAGTAGCCTCCCGTGTTTCCGCGCAAGTCGATGACCAGATTGTCGCATCCCTGTTGTTGCAGGGTGGCAATGGCTATCATCACTTCGGCATAAGTGGTTTCGGCAAACTTGTTGATTTTGATGTAGCCGATGCTGTCGGTCAGCATGTAATACGTGTCGACGCTCTTTACCGGAATGTCGCCGCGCACCACGGTGAAATCCAGCTGTTCCTTCACTCCGGGCCGATAGACGCCTAGTTTCACGCTGGTGCCTTTTTCGCCTTTCAGTTTCTGCTGGGCTGTGTTGCTGGTCACCATTTTTCCGACGAAGGTCGAGTCGTCAACCGCAATAATGCGGTCTCCGGGCATCAGGCCCACCTTCTCCGAAGGTCCGCCTTTTATCACACTGTTGATGCAGATGGTGTCTTTCTGTATGGAGAATGACACGCCGATGCCGCTGAAGTGTCCTTTTAAGTCGGCGTTGCTGGCTTCAACGTCTTTTGCCGATATGTACATGGAGTGGGGGTCCAGTTCGGCCAGTATTTGAGGCATGGCTTTCTCTACGAGGTCGCCCATGCTGACCGAGTCCACATACTTGTCGTCAATGATGCGCAGCAGGTCGTTCAGTTTGTTCGACGATGTGTTGATGATATTCAGCCGGTTGCCCGAAAAATGGTTGGCATAGAACGTGCCGATAAGCACGCCTACGACGATGCTGACGGCAATAATGATGGGGATGAAGCGCGAGGTTTTATTGTTTTCACTCATATGTCTTATTCTTTAGGGTTCACATATACAACTTCGATTCCTGCTTTGCGTAGCAGGTCAAGCCCGTCTTCCAAACGATATTTTTCGGAATAGACCACGCGTCGGATGCCGGCTTGGATTATCAGTTTGGCACATTCGATGCAAGGCGACGCCGTGACGTACATCGTGGCCCCCTCGCTGCTGTTGTTTGAGCGGGCAATCTTGGTGATGGCATTGGCTTCGGCATGGAGGACATAAGGCTTGGTTACGTTGTTCTCGTCTTCGCAAATGTTCTCGAATCCCGACGGTGTGCCATTGTATCCGTCGGAGATTATCATTTTATCTTTCACTATCAAGGCTCCCACTTGTCTGCGTTTGCAGTAGGAGTTTTCCGCCCATATGGTTGCCATCCGTATGTAGCGTTTGTCCAGCTCTTGCTGCTTTATTTCTTCGTGCATCATGATTATTGCGTTCTTAAGTTATTCATCGGAATCGAACAAGACCGATGTGCCTTCCTTCGTATAGATGCGCAGGAAAGTGTAGCTTCCTTCATAGCGCACGGCGTCTTCCAGCACTTTTATCAGCATGATACTGATGGGGTCGGTACCGGAGGTTCCCGTGTCCATCGTGAAGCGGATGCTTTGGCTTTTTCCGTCGACCGACCATCGTCCGCTGAAGACGCAATCGCCAGCCTGCGCATTAAATGTTTCCGGCGTGAAGGCTATGCGGTAGTTGCCGGGGTTATTGAGTATTTCCTTGTGTTGTTCTTCATCTAGGGCGGGAGTTTTCCCGTCTGCCTCAAACAGATTGGTGACATACCATGTGCGTTCGATGAAGATGCCGTTGATGTCGTCCTCGTTGTTGCATCCGGCAAACAGCGAGAGCATCAGGCAGCACAGCGATAATTTAAGTAAGGTTTCCAGTCGTTTCATTTCTTGTCTTATTTCTTAATTCCATTGCGGCGTAACAATGCGTCTATCGTAGGTTCCTGTCCGCGGAAGCGTTTGTAGAGCGCCATCGGGTGTTCGGTACCTCCCTTGGAGAGGATGTTTTTGCGGAATGAGTCGGCAACGTCGGCATTGAATATTCCTTTTTCTTTGAACACGGAGAAGGCATCGGCATCGAGCACTTCTGCCCATTTGTAGCTGTAGTATCCGGCGGAATAGCCACCGTCCATGATGTGCGAGAACTGTACGCTCATGCACGTGTCGGGAACCGCGGGGAGCAGTTGCGCCTTGCTCCAGGCTTCTTGTTCATAGGCGCGGACGTTGCCTTCGAACCGTTCGTTGCGTGTGTACCAGGCCATGTCGAGCAGACCGAAGCTGACTTGGCGCAGGCAGGCGTAAGCCACGTGATAGTTGGATGTCCTGATGATGCGCTCCACGTATTCGTCGGGCATGGGCTCGCCAGTCTGATAGTGGCGGGCAAAGGTATGGAGGAAGTCTTTCTCGATGGCGAAGTTCTCCATAATCTGCGACGGCAGTTCCACGAAGTCGCGATAGACGCTCGTGCCGCTCATGGAGGCATAGCGGGTGTTGGCGAACATGCCGTGGATCGCGTGCCCGAATTCGTGAAGGAACGTCTCCACTTCTTCCAGCGTGAGGAGTGCGGGCTTGTCGGCCGTCGGCTTGGTGAAGTTCGTCGTGATGGATATATGCGGGCGGCTGTTGGTGCCGTCGTCTTCCGTCCATTGGTCTTTGAACGAGGTCATCCATGCTCCCGACTGTTTGCTCTTGCGGGGATGGAAGTCGGCATAGAGCACGGCCAGATAGGTCCCGTCCTTGTCATAGACTTCGTAGGCTTTCACCTCGGGATGGAACACCGGGATGTCGCTGTTGGCCTTGAAGGTGATGCCATAGAGCCGGGTGGCCAGACCGAATACGCCGGATATGACGTTATCCAGCTCGAAATAGGGACGCAACAGTTCCTGATCGATGCTGTATTTCGCGCTTTTCAGTCTTTCGGAATAATAGGCCCAGTCCCAAGGCATCAGCCGTATCGGCCCGCCTTCTACGAGCGCGGCAAACTCTTCGAGCTCCCGCAGTTCGTCTTTGGCCGTGGGCATGTAGGCGTCTATCAGCTCGTTCAGGAGCTTGTAGACGTTGGCGCTGTTTTCGGCCATGCGCTTTTGCAGGACATAGTCGGCGTAGGTGTCGTAGCCTAACAGGCGGGCCAGCTGCATGCGTGTGTTCACAATGGCGGGCACGATGCTCCGGTTGTCGTATTCGTCGCCGTGGGTGCATTGCGTCATATAGGCCGTGTACATTTGCCGGCGCAGTTCGCGGTTGGCGCAATAGGCCATGAACGGGCGGTAACTGGGCGCGTGCAGCGTGAACACCCATCCGTCGACGCCTTGCTCGCGTGCGGTCTGGGCAGCGGCCTCGATGGCGGACGAAGGCAGGCCTTCAAGTTGCGTCTTGTCGGTGACGACCAGCCGGAAGCGGTTCATGTCCTTCAGCGTGTTTTGAGCGAACTGCACGGTGAGCCGGCTCAGTTCCATGCTCAACTGCCGATATTCTTCCCTGGCTTTGCCTTCGAGGTTGGCTCCGCTGCGCACGAAGGTGTCGTAGGTCTTTTGCAACAGCATGCGGTCTTCGCCCGTCAGTGTGCCGGCTTCGGCTTCATACACGGCCTTGACGCGGGCGAAAAGTTTCTCGTTCATGCTGATGTTGTTGCTGTGTTCGGCCAGTGCGGGAGAAATCTCCCGGGCCAGCTGTTGCATGTCGTCGTCGCTTTCGGCCTCCAGCAGGTTGAAGAATACCTGGCACACGCGGTCGAGCAGTCGGCCCGAACGCTCCAGGGCCACGATGGTGTTTTTGAAAGTGGGCGCTTCCGGCGTGTTCACGATGGCGTCTATTTCGGCGTTATGCTGTTTCATGCCTTCGCGGAATGCCGGTTCGTAGTGCTCCGTCTTTATCCGGTCGAACGGATGGGTGTGGCGGGGCGTATGGTAGGGTTCCAGAAACGGATTGTTCATGATTGTTTGTTCTGTCATATATTAATGTAGTTAACGGGTCGATGGGTTGTGTCGGTCATCTGACGAACTGGGCTTCGTGTTCTTCCCTCATGACCGCGATGTCGGGGATGCGTATTTCGCCACGGTGCAGCGTGAGCCATCCTTTTTTCTCCATTTCGTTGAGTGCTCTCGATATGCGGATGCGGGTGCTGGTCAGCAGTTTGGCGAAATCGTCCATCTTGATTTTCAGCCGTTTCTCTCCGAATGGGGTGAGACAGTGCAACAGGAGGAAACCCACGATGCGGGCTTGTGTGGTGCCGGGCACGTTCGTCCAAAGCCGTTCGTTCAGGTTCTGCGCGCGGTTGCTCAGGAGGTTCAGATAGTTCAGGCGGATTATCTCGTAATTGTTCAGTTCCGACAGAAGGTAGGATTTGTCGATGGTGATGACGTCGCACGGCGATGCGGCCACGTATGTGGAGGCGTATTCCGTGCGCCATCCGAACAGGGAGTAGGGCTCAAACAGTTGGGGCGCCTTGATTTCCTCGTAGAGGGTGAAAAGGTTGTCTCTGTCCGATGTTTCCGACATCACGGTGCCGTTGAGCAGGAACGCCAGCTGGTTACACCGTTGGTTTTTGTGTATGATGGGGTCGCCCGGCTTGTATTTCGAGAAATGCATCTTTACTTTATCCAGGATGCTGGTGAAATCGTTTCTGCCAAGCCCCTGAAACAGCGGAAGCTGAAGTAATGTATCATACATCGTCATTTTCATCTGTTCCTGCCTATTTTGTCGTTTTATGCTAAATCATACAAATATACCATGAAAAATTCACGCGGCATGTTTTTACCCAATGTTTTACATTTTTTTTCTTTTCTTTCCAATATGGGATGGGCCGTGGCGGTTGAATTTTGAATATCTTTGCCTCCATATTCGTAATTAATTAAAAAAGGTATAAAGATATGTTCGCAGCGTTTGACTTCCAGCAGCTGATTAGTGCTTTCATCGTGCTGTTTGCCGTAATCGATATCATCGGCGCCATTCCCATCATTTTAAGCCTGAAGCAGAAGGGGCGACCCGTGAATGCGCTCAAGGCCACGCTCATCTCGTTTGCACTGCTCATTCTGTTCTTTTTCGGCGGCGACGCCGTGTTGAGAATATTCCAGGTGGACATTGCCTCGTTCGCTGTGGCCGGCGCGCTCATCATCTTCCTGATGGCCCTGGAGATGATTCTCGACATAGAAATCTTCAAGAATCAAGGCCCCATCAAGGAGGCGACGCTGGTGCCTCTCGTTTTCCCCTTGCTGGCCGGAGCGGGCACGTTCACCACGCTGGTGACGCTGCGTGCCGAATATGCCACCGTCAACATCCTGCTGGCCCTTGTGCTCAACATGGTGTGGGTGTATCTGGTGCTCAATATGACCGACCGCATCGAGCGGTTTCTGGGCAAGGGCGGCATATACATCATGCGCAAGTTTTTCGGGATTATCCTGATTGCCATATCGGCAAGGCTTTTCACGGCGAACATCACGGCTCTCATCGCGGAATTGCAGAACGGATGAGCGCGGATATTGCCGCCCGTAAGCGTGGATATGGCCGCTCGCGAGCGGGAATATGGGCGCTCGGACGCGGATATATGGACGCTCGACGGGGTGTGACGGAAGGCGTTTCACGGCTCTTGCGACTTGACTTTACTCGAAACAAAAACCAATATCTATGAGAACACTGAATCGACTGAGAATGTTTATGTTGGCGGCTGTGCTTGCGGGCGTGGCCTCGTCATTTGGCACGGTTTCGGCCCAGACCTCCCCCTCCGGGGAGGTTGAGGAGTATTACGTGTCGAGCTCTTTTCACGAACCGGCCGACGCCGGCCTGCGTTTCATCTACAGCACCGACGGACTCCACTGGGACAGCATCCCCGGCACGTGGCTGGCTCCGAAGCTGGGGGCGAAAATCATGCGCGACCCTTCCGTCTGGCGCGGCCCGGACGGGGTGTATCATCTGGTGTGGACCATTGCCTGGAAGCAGGACACGGGCATAGGCTACGCCTGTTCGAAGGACCTGATTCACTGGAGCGAGCAGAAGCGAATCCCGGTGATGGACGGCGTGGAAGGCACGTACAGCGTGTGGGCGCCGGAGCTGTTCTACGACGACGTGAAGCAGCAATACATGATTGTCTATTCCGCGCAGGTGAACGACGGGACGTGTACCGGGCGGCGCAACGAGCATGGCGACTACCACCGCCTGTATTACGTCACGACGAAGGACTTCAATGCGTTTTCGGCACCCAAGCTGTTCTACGACGCGGGCTACAGCTGTATCGACGGGGTAATCGTGAAGCGTGGCGAGGGCGACTATGTGCTTGTGGCGAAGGATAACCGCAAGGCCAACAGCAACCTGCGCGTGGCTTTTGCAAAAAATGCGGAAGGCCCTTACACCAATCCGCTGTCGAAACCGTTCACCGGCATATTCGCCGAAGGCCCTTCGGTGAGCAAGGCGGGCGACACGTATTACATCTATTACGATCTCTATCGGCGCCGCATCTACGGCGCGAGTGCCACCAAGGACTTTGTCCACTTTACCGATGTGACCGGCGAGGCGGTCTTTCCCGAGGGACACAAACACGGTACGGCCTTCAAGGCCCCGGCCGATGTGGTGGAGGCTTTGCTGAAAGCCGCACGAGCGAAATAGACCGATGCGGTCAAGACGGCAGCAGGCCGGAGCCGGTGTCCGGCTTCGGCCTGCTGTGTGACGGGGCGTCTTGTCGTAATCAGTCGCGCACTTCCGAGGTCTGTCCGTTCTCGTCTACGCGGATGTCCATTTCATAATTGTCCAGGTCCACCAGATAGTAGTGCTCGCCTTGTGCGGTTTCCACTTCGTCGCAGTCGTCAATGCGCTTGCCCGGATAGTTCTTGTTGATGGCGTCGCTCACCACGGCGGGGAGGTTGCGGCCCAGATCGGTGGAGGTGAGAACCCAGCTGTAGGCGGAGTCGAAGATGATTTCCTTGCTCTGACTGTTTACGATGATATCCACCTCGTAATAATTGCGTTCCTTGTCGAAGTCGGCGATGCGGGCGTTTGGATATCGCTCGTCGATGAAGTTTTGTATTTCGTTGGGCAGACTTGTTGTGGGCAACATGCCTTCGTTGCGGTCATCGTCGGCGTCGGCCACTTCCTTGAAGAGCGTGCCGTTCTCGTCAAAGTACAAGTCCATGTCGCGTTGTCCCTGCTGCTCCACTTCGATTTTGTAGATGTCCGTGTAGTCAGGTCGCTGTATGAGGTCGATGTCGTCCACTCTCCATTGCGCATAGGCCGAGGCGTTGAATCCGTCCTGCACAGCCTGCGGCAGGGCTTGTATGTCGTGTCCGTAATCCACTTCGGTCATCATCCAGCGTCCGTCGTAAGTGTACCAGGCGTCATATTCCTTGTTATCCTTCCAGAATTCGGCTATAAGATATTCTCCCCGTTCGCGGTCCCACTCCACACGGGTGTTGTCTCCATACTGTTGGTTGAAGGCTGCCTGTACGGCTTCGGGTGCGTTGAACTTGTCATCGTCGTTGTCGCATGCGGTGAATACGAAAGTTCCGGCAACGAGCATCATGGCTGTTTTCATCCATCTTGTAGTCTTCATAGTCGTAATGTTTTTAATGTTCATACTCTATTATTTCAGTTTCATGCTGCAAAACTATGGGCCGATTCTGAAAAGAATATGAAAAGGGAGAGGAAATATTGAGAAAAGACGGATTATTTGTTGTCGTATCCGCAGTGTGGGCAGATGCCTTTGCGCCACAGGCGTGTGCCGCAATGTCCGCACATGTAGGCCGGGCGGAAGTAGCGGGCCAGATAACGGATGGCGGCATAGAGAAAGACGCTCACAAACAAGTAGCCCACGTAGTAGTACACAGTCCACGTGACCAGCAGATAGAGGAACATGCAGAGCGTGCCCAAGCCCAACAGATAGAAGAAGCCCGTGGAGAAGTCGGCCTGATGAAACAGGTCGTCGACCAGCGCCAGGGCAATCAGAAGCATGGCCCATACCGACACGACAAACAGGCTGAGGCAAAGCGGCAGTCCGAAGGGGTTGAGCGTGGGATTGAAGTAATAGTGTACCCACGTGTCGGGCACGAAACGCTGCATCCCGGCGTAGAGTGTGGCCGACAGCACGATGCTGCAACACAGCAGGGCCGGATAGATGCTGTCAATGTGCGGACTGCGTACGGAGCGCGAGATGCGTATCCGTTTCCTGCGATAAAGATAGAGCAACACGAAGGCTCCGCCGATGATGAGAAAGAACAATGTACGTTGGCTGCTGAACCAATGAATGAAGCGCGAAACGGGGTCGACGGGCACAACGTTGTCCAGCAGGCGGTCTTCCAGAATCCAGCCCATGGTCTCCTGATCGCGTGCCACCTTTATCCAGATGGCATCCGTGCTGTTGGGCGAGGTCATGCGGGCATAGTCGGCCACCACGAGCACATCGTCGCGGTAAATCCACAGGGAGTCGGAGCGGAGCATCTGGCGCAGAGGAAGCGAGTCGGCCAATACCTTGAAGTTGTAGTTTACGCCGTAGTGATGGGTGGCGCGGAACTCCATCGAGTCGCGCTGTTCCTGCGTCAGGTCCCATCCCGAATAGTCCGGCTCGGGATAGTGGCATCCTGTCAGCATGAGAAATGCCGCCAGGAGCATCAACAGACCGATATGACGCTTACTTTCCTTCATTGGATACTTTCATCTGGCAACGCTTGCAATCAAAATCCAGCCGGAAACGGCGCCCGTCGGAGGACACCAGATAGTAAGGTTCGCGATAGGGGGAACGGCCCTTCTGATACGTGGGACACCATCCCATGCTGTAGCGCAGGCAGTGTTTGCAGAACATGAGCGTGGCGCCGGTCACAGGCTGTTGCTCATAGGCGGGGGCGACATGCGCCACTCCGTGGTCGTGGTAGAAACGGGCGGCCCGGCTGTTCATCACGTTGCCCAGATAGGTCAGCTCTGTTGCGGGATAGGGGATGAAATGCGGGTTTATGCGTGCCGTCTCCTGCGGATAGGCGATGCGGCGCGCCTGCATCAGCTTGTCGGCTACTAGGCGTCGCCATTCGGACAGGGCGGACGAGGGGATAAACCAATTGTCGGACAGCCGCAGAACGACATTGGTTGCCTCAAACGGCGTGTTGCCCAGCTTGGTCAGCTGGGTGCGACAGTTCTGTTCCTGCGGCGTGCGGGCCGGTTCCTTGGCTTGCTCGAAAGCGATGGCGGCCAGCGTGCCGTCTTCGTCGGTCATGGCAAGGGTAAAGCCGAAAGGACATTCGCTCAGTTCCACGCTCACTCGGATATGGCGTTCGGCGCTCTTGCGGGACAGGCGACGCTCGAATTCCTGATCGAAGTTGCGATACAGCGGAGTATGTGGCTTCACGCGGGGCATCTCTTGCGGATAGAGCCGGTTGCCGTCCACCCGGTTCACGCGGAAACCTTGCAGTCGTCCCCGTTCGTCAAGGAAGCACACCCCGTCGCCGTTGTTGAACGGCTTGGTGCCGGCTACGGTGAGGTAGCCGGTACGTATCTCCTTGACCTTGCCCATTTCCTCTCCCAATGACTTCGGCGTGTCAAATGAGAATATATCCGCATTGCGCCCGAAGAGAAAATAGTGCGTGAAGCCGCGGTTGAAGCTTTTGTCCGGTTGCGGATGGAAGTCGAGCCGTACTTCGCCGGATGAAGCACGCACATACTCAGGCCTGCGCCTGAACAGCTCGTCCAGCTTGCGGCGGTAAGCTGCCGTGACGTTCTTCACATACGCCACGTCTTTCAATCGTCCTTCTATCTTGAACGACGTAGCTCCGGCGTCAAGCAGCTGCTCCAGCACATCGCTTTGGTTCAGGTCTTTCAATGACAGCAGATGCTTGCCGCGCACAATTTTCTCGCCGCGCGCGTCCTCCATGTCGAAGGCCAGTCGGCAGAACTGCGCGCACTCGCCACGGTTGGCGCTGCGCCCGAAACAGGCCTGCGACACATAGCACTGCCCGCTGTAGCTCACACAAAGCGCACCGTGTACGAACACCTCGAGCGACACGTCGGGACAGGCTTCATGTATCTGCCGGATTTCGTTCAAGGACAGTTCGCGTGCCAGCACCACCTGCCTGAACCCCGTGTCGGCCAGGAAGCGTACCTTCTCGGGCGTGCGGTTGTCCATCTGCGTGCTGGCGTGCAAGGGGATGGGGGGCAGGTCGAGCCGCAGGATACCCATGTCCTGCACGATGAGCGCATCGACACCGATGCGATAGAGCGCCCATATCATGGCTTGCGTGTCGGCCAGCTCGTCGTCGCGCAGAATGGTGTTCACCGTGACATAAATGCGCACACGGAACCGGTGGGCATATCGCACCAGTTCCGCAATGTCTTCCAGCGAATTGCCGGCCGCGGCGCGTGCGCCGAAGCGGGGCGCGCCGATGTAGACGGCATCGGCCCCATGGTCAACGGCCGCCAGGCCGCACTCCAGATTCTTTGCCGGAGCCAGAAGTTCTATCTTGCGGGCTTTCATCATCAGCGTATCTCGTTTATGTCGTAGGGCGTTTCCTGATATACGTAATAGTTGAGCCAGTTGGAGAACAACAGATTGGCGTGTCCGCGCCATCGCACGAGGGGCGGCTGCGACGGGTCGTCGTTTCTGTAATAGTTCTTTGGCATCTCGATGGGCAGTCCCTTGCCCAAATCCCTCTTATACTCGCCGTCGAGCGTGTAGGGCGAATACTCCGAATGGCCCGTGATGAAAAACTCACGTCCCCCGCGAGCCATTACCATGTATACGCCCGCCTCGGGCGATTCGGATATGATGTCCAGCTCCGGACACAGCTCGATGTCCTCCCTGCGGATTTCGGTGTGACGGCTGTGGGGCACGTAGAACACGTCGTCAAAGCCCCGGAAGATGGGCAGCAGCGGACGGTTGACATGATGCTCGAAGATGCCGAACATCTTCTTGTCCAAATCATGCTTGGGGATGCCGTAGTGGCGGTAGAGACCCGCTTGCGCGGCCCAACATATATATAAGGTGGAAGTGACGTGCGTGCGTGCCCAGTCGAATATCTCCGACACCTCCGGCCAGTAGCTCACCTGCTCGTAGGGCAGATGCTCCACGGGAGCGCCGGTGATAATCATGCCGTCGAAACGCTCGTCGCGCATCAGCTCGAAATCCTTGTAGAACGCCCGCATGTGTTCGATGGGCGTATTCTTGGGCGTGTGGCTGCGGAGTTTCATGAACGAGAGTTCGATTTGCAGCGGTGTGTTCGACAACAGGCGCACCATGTCGGTTTCCGTCGTTATCTTCAACGGCATGAGGTTGAGGACGACGATGCGCAGCGGGCGGATGTCCTGCCGTCGGGCGCGCGAATGGTCGATGACGAATATGTTTTCCTGCTTCAGTAACTCGATGGCAGGCAGTTTGTCGGGTAAGTTTAAAGGCATAGTCTGTTGCTTGAATTAATGTGCGATGCAAAGATAGCGACTTTTTCCCGATATCGTGCGCGCTGCCTCAGCCATCGCCGTGTTTGGGCGTCTCGAAGCCCGGATATGGACGCTCGTGTCCGGGCATATGTGCGCTCGCGGGCGTCCATATTCACGCTCGCGCCTCTCCATATGTCCGCTCAAACCGCGCGATGACAGCTTTTTCTTCGGGAAATATTAGGCCATATCGGGGAAAAGGCCTACCTTTCGTCCCCATATGGATGAATATGGAAAGATAGAACCATGAGACATATCTGGATACTATGGATGGGACTGATGCTGGCTGGATGTCTGAACTTGCGCGCGCAGCAAATCATTGCCCTGGGGCGGAACAGCGACTTCCGCATGGTGAAAGTCACGGGACACGTGCAGCTGGAAGAGAGCGAGACCAAACGCATGGTTCCGCTGCCCAACGCCAGCGTGCGCATCTATAACCTGACGGATTCCGTCTGTCAGACCAGCCGGGTGACCGACAAGGACGGCAACTTCACCCTCATGGCCTATCCTTCGCGCAAGAGCGACTACGAAGTGCAGATTTCCTATCTGGGCACCGACACCTACACCTGCAAGCTGAGGCGGGTCAACATCATGCGGCTGGACACGGTCACCCTGCACGAGAAACCCATCACGATGGAAGAAGCCGTCATCGTGGCCAAGTTGAAGAAGATGCGCATCCTGGGCGATACGACCATTTTCAACGCCGATGCCTTCCGCGTGTCCGAGGGCGCAGTCCTGCTGGAGCTGGTGCGCAGGCTGCCCGGACTCCGCATTTCCGAAGGGAAGATGACCTATCAGGGGAAGGACATCAACGAGATATTGGTCAACGGCGAGAAATTCTTTGCCGACGACATCAGCGTGGCTCTCCAGAACATGCCCGTGAATCTGCTCAAGGAGGTGCGCATCTATGACAAGAAGAGCGAGAAGGCCGAACAGACCGGAGTGGATGACGGACAGCGCACCACCGTGATGGATCTCAAGACCAAGCAGGAACTGAGCGACGCGCTCATGGCAAACGTCAGTGCCGGGGCCGGCGACCAGGGACTGTACGGGCTTAACGGCATGTTCAATTACTTTGAGAGCGGGGGCGACAACGCCTCGGCCTTTGCCAACCAACACAACACGCCCAACGACATCGGCATGGATCCTCTGGCCGGCGGCATGTGGAGCGGGAGCATGTTCAGCTTCGGCGGAAGTCCCATGAGCCAGCTGTCCCGCAGGGCGGGCGGAAGCGTGGGGCACAAGTTCGGCAAAGTGGACGTGAGCGCCAACGTAATCTATGATGACAGTTCCAGAGACACGCGCACCGCCACCGAGTCGGAGAGCTATCTGCCGTCGGGCAACACCTATTCCTACTCCATGGCCGGGAGCGGCAGCGGCGGAGACAACCTCAACGTGAACCTCAACATCAACGGCGAACTCACCGAGCGTCTGTTTGTCACCGGCTCGTTCTCCTATGCGCGGATGCACAATCAGAGCATCAGCGAGTCGCTCAACGCGACCTTCAACACCCCGCCCGGCGTCGACGACCCCCTCGCGCAGGATGACGCCATCCCCCAGTCGGCCAAGGTGAACCGCACGGACAACCGCTCGATGAACCGTGGCAACGACGATGCCTTCAACGGGATGCTGATGCTCACCCACCGCTTCCGCAAGGACAAGCGCAGCCTGACACTGCAACTCACGGGCTATGGCGGAGGCAACACGTCGCGCTCCTTCCAACGCTCCGCCACGCGCTACTATCAGCTGGGCGACTCCATCCTGAGGCAAGACCGCTTCAGCCTGAACTCGTCGCACATGCCGAACCTCACCACCGAGCTGTCCTATCACGAGCCGCTCACCGCGCATTTGGGCCTGGAGCTGTCCTATGGCTTCGACATCAGCCGCGAGAAGAGCGACAACGACATCTTCGACTTGGGGCGGTTCCCCGTGGCAGACGGGGAGAGGCCCCTCGGCTCGCTGCCCGAAGGTTACGAATCCGCGCGCATCGACTCCCTGAGCAGCCGCGACAACGAGCTGGAGCGCACGCACCACGTGGGCATCTCGCTCGACCTGAACCTCGATAAGTGGCTCCTCAACGCCTCTTTCTCCCTGAACCGGCGGGAGCAGGTCATCAACATGGCGCAGCGGGGGCGCGACATCGACACCACCCTGAACCGGCTGACCTACGACGCGCACATGATGGCCCGCTATTTCAGCGACAAACTCAGCATCTCGCTGACCTATAACGGCTCGTCGCGCATCCCCACCATAACCCAGCTTGTTCCCATTGTGGACAACGACAACCCCCTCTACGTCACCATGGGAAACCCCGACCTGAAGTCGTCCTACACCCATCACGTCAACGCCAATGTCCGCTACGGCCGCTTCTGGCTCAACGCCTCCATGCAACAGACGTTCAACAGCATCGACTATGTGACGACCTACGACCCCGTCAGCGGTGTGCGCACAAGCCGTCCCGACAACATCAACGGGCAGTGGAATGTCATGACCGATTTGGGTTACAGTCACGACTGGGAGCAGTTCGGCATCGAGGGCGAGACCGGCTATACCTATTCCCGCATGCCCGGCTATGTGGAGGTCGACACACACATCACGCGTGAGACCGTCCGCCGCAACATCATCCGGCAGATGTTGAGAGGAAGCTACACCCCGGAATGGGGCGAGTTCATCCTCACCGCCTCGGCCAACTTCGACTGCACCCGCGCCAAGGTGCAGCGTCAGAGCGACAACAACACGCGCACCTATTCCCTGATGGCCGAGGCCGGCGTCTACCTGCCGTGGAACATCCGCCTGGGGACCAACTTCAACAGCATTACGCGCCAGGGCTATCTCTCCGACGAGTCGAACGGCACGGAGTTTCTGTGGAACGCCAACGCGTCGTGGAGCTTCCTCAAGAAGAAGCAGGCCTCGCTGAAGCTCGAAGTGTACGACATACTCCGGCGGGCCACCAACCTCCAGTCGACCACCCACGCCACGGGCACCACGCAAACACGCTCGCACGGCATAAACAGCTACGTGCTCCTTTCGTTCCACTATCGTTTCAACATGTTCGGCGGGAAAAAGGACGCTGAAAACTGAGCGGATACGTCGAAAAGGACTATCTTTGTTGCTTGGTTTCACAAAACGAGAAAGGAAGTGATATGGCAGACAGCAAGTATATCGAGATAAAAGGAGCGCGTGTAAATAACCTGAAGAACATCGACGTGCGGATTCCCCGCAACAAGCTGGTGGTCATCACCGGCCTGTCGGGTTCGGGCAAGTCGTCACTGGCCTTCGACACCCTCTACGCCGAGGGGCAGCGCCGCTACGTGGAAAGCCTTTCGGCCTATGCCCGCCAGTTTCTGGGCCGCATGAGCAAGCCCGAGTGCGACTTCATCAAGGGCATTCCGCCCGCCATAGCCATCGAGCAGAAGGTGAACAGCCGCAACCCCCGCTCCACCGTGGGCACCTCGACGGAGATATACGAATACCTGCGTCTGCTCTTCGCCCGGGTCGGCAAGACCTATTCGCCCATAAGCGGACAGCTGGTGAAGAAGCACACGACGGAGGACTTGGTGCAGTGCATGCTGTCCTATTCCAAAGGCACGCGCTACACGGTGTTGGCCCCCTTTCGCCCGCAGGAGGGACGCACCGTGCGCGAGCAGCTCGACATCGACCTGCAACAGGGTTTCACCCGCATCGAGGTCAACGGCGAGATAGTCCGCATCGAGGACTATCAGCCCCGCGAGGGCGACACCTTGAACCTGCTCATCGACCGCATGGCCTGCGACGACAGCAAGGACAGCATCAGCCGCCTGACCGACTCGGCCGAGACGGCATTCTACGAGGGCGACGGCACCTGTATGCTCCGCTTCTATCCCTCGCAAATCATCCACACCTTCTCCAAGAAATTCGAGGCCGACGGCATGACCTTCGAGGAGCCTTCCGACCAGATGTTCTCCTTCAACTCGCCTCTGGGCGCGTGTCCCGAATGCGAAGGCTTCGGCCGCGTCATCGGCATCGACGAGCATCTGGTCGTTCCCAACCGCGCCCTGAGCGTCTACGACGGGGCCGTCGTGTGCTGGCGCGGCGAGAAGATGGGCGAGTGGCGCGACGCCTTCATCCGTCAGGCGTCGGCGGTGGATTTCCCCATATTCGCCCCCTATTATGAACTGACGCAGGCCCAGCGGGATTACCTGTGGCACGGCGGGCGCGACAAGGTGTGCATCGACTCCTTCTTCCGCATGTTGGAAGAGAATCAGTACAAGATACAATATCGCGTCATGCTGGCCCGCTATCGGGGGAAGACGCTGTGTCCCGTGTGCCGGGGCACGCGCCTGAAGAAGGAAGCCGGATATGTGAAGGTGGGCGGACGCTCCATCTCGCAGTTGGTCGACATGTCCGTCACGGACCTGAAGGACTTCTTCGACCGGCTCGCGTTGGACGACCATGATACCCGCGTGGCGACCCGCATCCTCACCGAAATACGCAACCGACTGCAATTCCTGACCGACGTGGGCCTGGGATATCTCACCCTCAACCGTGCGAGCAACACACTTTCGGGAGGCGAGAGCCAGCGCATCAATCTTGCCACCTCGCTGGGCAGCAGCCTCGTCGGCTCCCTGTATATTCTGGACGAGCCCAGCATCGGCCTGCACAGTCGCGACACCGACCGGCTCATACGCGTGCTCCGTCAGCTTCAGCAGCTGGGCAACACGGTGGTCGTCGTCGAGCACGACGAGGAGATAATCCGCGCCGCCGACTACATCATCGACATCGGGCCGAAGGCCGGGCGCCTGGGCGGACGGGTCGTCTACGAGGGCGACATGAACGACCTGCGCCCGGGCAGCGACAGCTACACCGTGCGCTACCTGCTGGGCGAGAAGCGGATTCCCCTGCCGCCCCATCACCGCACGTGGAACAACTACATCGACGTGCGCGGCGCGCGCGAGAACAACCTGCGCGGCATCGACGTCCGCTTTCCCCTCAACGTGATGACCGTCGTGACGGGAGTGAGCGGTTCGGGCAAATCGACGCTGGTCACCAACATCCTCTATCGGGCCCTGAAGCGCGAGTATGGCGAGGGGACCGAGCGTCCGGGCGAATACGTCGCACTGGAGGGCGACATACGCGCCGCGAAGGAAGTCGAGTTCGTCGACCAGAACCCCATAGGCAAATCCTCGCGCAGCAACCCCGTGACCTACATCAAGGCCTACGACGACATACGCCGCCTCTATGCCGAACAGCCCTTGGCCAAACAGATGGGATTCACCCCCGGCCACTTCTCGTTCAACACCGACGGGGGCCGTTGCGAAGAATGCAAGGGCGAGGGGACCGTCACCGTCGAGATGCAATTCATGGCCGACCTGGCGCTTGAGTGCGAGTCGTGCCACGGCAAGCGCTTCAAGAAGGAGATTCTGGAAGTGAAGTTCAACGACTGCAACATATACGACACGCTCGAGATGACCGTCGACCAGGCCGTCGAGTTCTTCACCCGCCACGGACAGGCGAAAATCGCCCGCAAGCTCCTGCCCCTGCAGGCCGTGGGCCTGGGATACGTCAAGCTGGGACAGTCGTCGTCCACCCTCTCGGGCGGCGAAAACCAGCGCGTCAAGCTGGCCTACTTCCTCAGCATCGAGAAGGCCGCGCCGACGATATTCATCTTCGACGAGCCCACCACCGGACTCCATTTCCACGACATCAAGAAACTGCTCGAGGCCTTCGACGCCCTTATCCGCCGCGGCCATACGGTGATAATCATCGAACACAACATGGACGTCATCAAGTGTGCCGACTATGTCATCGACCTCGGCCCGGAGGGAGGCGCGCGCGGCGGAAGCCTCGTCGTGGCCGGAACGCCGGAGGAGGTCGCCGCCTGTCCGGATTCGTACACCGGCCGTTTCCTGAAAGAGAAGCTGCGGGCCGACGCCCGGGAGGCTTCCGTCGCTCCGTTTTCCCATGGATAGAATCCGCTGACTACATCCTTCCCGACATCCTTCCGCCGGTCCGTGGGGGATTGGCGCAATCGCCCCGTGTGGAGGAACGGGGTGCGAGGCGGCTGCCGTATGCAGGCCGTCCGGCTCTCCTTTTTGTAAATAATTAGTCAAACTGATTCCTTGCCGGGGACACCCCGTTTTCCCGTCGGGGACACACGAGGTCCTCGTGGGGGACAAACGAGACCCTCGTGGGGGACAAACGAGGCCCTCGTCGGGGACAAACGGGAGGCTCGTGGGGGACAAACGACAACCGCTTGTCTGTCAACGCGTTGCAAACGGGGCTGACGAGGAGGGGCGAAGAGAGGGGGAAGATGGGTTTGTGTGATTTTTTGGAAACGCGAGCAACCGGCCGTCAACGCCCTGCTGTGTCCCTGCCGCAGTGGCGATGCGCCGCCGCGCATGTGCGGCCCGGAGACAAAAAGACGAGGACATCTGTCGCGAAGCAGATGCCCTCGTCCTTGTGTTATGACGGGATGGATGCGGGTCGGTTACAGCGCGAGTTCCACATATTTGATGCGCTGGCGGCGCCACGTGTAGGCCACGTGGACCTTGCCGTCCTTGCCCTGAATCACCGCCGGATAGGAATATTGGCTCACGGGGCTGTCTTCGAGGGTGATGACGTGTTTCCAGTTCACGCCGTCGTCCGAGATGGCCACGCTGAGCGGCGTGCGTGCGCCTTTGGGCGTGCCGGGGATGGTCTCGAAGTTGTTGTAGACGAGGACGTGGCGTCCGTCCTTCAGGGTCACGGCGTCGAGCCCGGAATTGTTGTTCTCCACGTCGAGCAGGGTTACCTTGCTCCACGTTTCACCGTTGTCGCTGCTCCAGCTGGCGGCCACTTTGGCGTTGCGCGTGCGGCAGACCACCTGCAGGCGTCCGTCCTTGTGGCGCAGGATGGCGGGCTGGATGCAGTAGATGGGCTTCGCGCCCCCGCCCTTGATGGCCTCGCCGGCCTCCATGTCGTCCTCGTTGGCGGCTCCCGCCTTGCGGAACTGGGTGGGGACGGAGAGTTCGGCCTCCACCGGTCCTGCCTTGCGCCAGGTGCGTCCCTGGTCGTCGGAGATTTCAAAGTGGATTTTCCATCCGCCCGACTCGGTGCTGCTGGGGCAGATGATGCGTCCGGCCACGTATTCGGGCTTGTTCTTCGACGGTCCCAGGAATCCTTCGGGCATGGCTTCGGGCTTGCTCCACGTCTTGCCGCCGTCGGTCGAGCGGATGATGTAGGCTTTCCAGTCGGCCACGTTCTTGCCGACCTTGTAGAACAGGAGCAGGTCGCCGCCGGGCACCTGGAAGATGACCGGGTTCCAGCACGCCTTGCGTTCGGTGGCGCTGATGACGCCGTCGGCCACCTGCACGGGGGCTTCCCATTCGGTCGCGCCTTTCGGTTTGCGGCTCACCCAGATGCATACGTCGGGGTTGCGCTCGCGTGTGCCGCCGAAGTAGGTGGCCACGAGGTCACCCTTTGTGGTTTCGGCCAGGCTGACCGAGTGGGCCTGCGGGAAGGGGGCGGATTCGTAGAGGAACTGCGATTCGACGATGCCTTCCCGGTCTTTGCCCAATGACGGGTCGATGTCGACCGACAGGCGGTAGGCTCCCGGCTGCACGCGCCACACGGAGCGGTTGCCCTCGCCTCGGACGTAGGTCACGCCGTCCAGCTTCACGGCTTGCTCGTCGAGCGTGGGCAGATAGACCAGCGCCGTGGTGTTGCAGGGCACGGTGATGTCCCAGTCAAGATGCATGAGGTTCTTCTTCCAGTGGCTCGCCACCTTGCCGTAAGGCGTCATGTAGGATGCGTTCACGCTGCTCAGTTCCTCGATGGAGAAGTCGGGCGCCATGCGTATTTCCTTGTATCCCGGTTGGGCGGGTGCTATGCCGGCCAGGTCGGCATAATACCACAGCAGGAGGTCGCCCAGCTGCATCACGTGGTTGGCGCTGTTCATCTTCGGGCTGGCCTTGTCGCCGTTCCAGAGTTCCCAGATGGTGGTTGCTCCCTGCTCAATCATGTAGCCGAAGCTGGGATAGGTCTTCTGGTTGTTGATGACGTAGGCCACGTCGCCTCGTCCCATGCGGGTCAGTTCGCGCATAATCCACGAGCCGCCGATGAGGCCCCAGCTGACGTGCTCCTTGGTGGCATTGATTTTGGCGATGACGTTCTTCTCCACTTCGTGTTGGTATTCGGCGGGCACCATGTCGAAGGCCAGCGGCAGGACGTTGGCCGTCACGGTGTTGTTGCCATAGAAGATGCTGTCGGGGTAGAGCCAGTGGCCCGGTGCGGGCGATGTGCCCTTCTTGACCGTCAGATAGGTGTCGTTGAATGCTTTCTGCACTCCGACGGCTTCTGCCTCGTAGGCCTTGGCCTCGCTTTCCCGGCCGAGCAGGCGGGCAAACTTCGCCATCAGGGAGAGCGTCTTGTAGTAGTAGGCCGTCACGATGAGTCCCTTGTCGGTCTGGCGTGCCGGGTCTTGGGCATGAATCAGCTCAAGCGATTCGGGCGGCATGCACCAGTCGCCGAACTTGAATTTCGTGATGAGGTTCTTGTCGTTCTTGTACTCCTTCTTCATGTAGGCCATCCATTTGACAAGCGTCGGATAGCTGTCTGCGATGGGTTGCGCGTCGCCATACTGCTCATACAGCATGTTGCAGATAATCGGCAGGGCCACGGGCCAGGTGATGTCGTCGGTGTAGTAGTTGTAGTATGCCGGCGACATGTCGGGCAGGCTTCCGTCCTCGCGCTGCGAGTCGCAGATGTCCTTCATCCATTTGGCATAGAGCGCATGGTTGCCGAAGAGGTAGCTCTCGCTCCAGGCCGTCATGGTGCGGTCGCCCAGCCACGGCTGGCGTTCGTTGCGCTGCGGGCAGTCGAGCGGCATGCCCTTGTAGTTGGAGGCGATGCCCCACCAGGCGTTACGGAAGATTTGGTTGAACAGCGGGTTGGAGCACTCGAACGTGCCGGTGTTCTCCATCTCGTCATATATCAGCTCGGCCGTAAAGTCCGACAGTTGCGGGTCTTTGTAGCCTGTCACCTCGATGTAGCGGAAGCCGTGGGTGGTGAAGCGTGCCGACCATTCGCGGCCATTCTCTTGTCCGTTGCAAATGTAGACGTCGGTGCTGCGTGCGTCGCGGAATCCGGCCACGTTCAATTGGCTGCCGTCGGCGGTGAGCAGCTCGGCGTAGCGCATACGGATGGTGTCGCCTGCCGCGCCGTTACGCACTTTCATGCGCACCCATCCGGCCATGTTCTGTCCGAAGTCCACGATGTAGCGGTCGCCGTGTTGCTTGATGGACACGGCTTTGACTTCGCCCATGATTTTCATGTTGGGCGACTGTGCGCCGTGGAGTGCTCCGTAGGGGAGAGACACGCGCTGCGCGGTGTGCCACTTGCTGTCGTCATAGCCTGCGGTTGTCCATGCGCCCAGTTCCTTGCGGGCGTCGTATTCCTCGCCGTCGTACTCGTTGTTGCTGCGTATGGGGCCTTCGGCGGTGAGCTTCCAGTCTTTCTCGTTCGTGCTGACCGTCTGCTTCGTGCCGTCGGCATACTCGATGATGAGATTCATGCGCACCTTGGGGTAGCCGAACTGGACAATCTTGTAGGGCTTGTAGTTCTGGCGCATGGTGTAGAAACGTCCGTTGCCCAGCACGATGCCGATGGCATTGTCTTGTGTCAGGAGTGAGGTGACGTCAAACGAGTTGTAGAGCACCGTGCGTCGATAGTCCGTGGGGGCGGGAGCCATCACCTGGTCGCCCACCAGCTGTCCGTTGATGAACAGCTCGTAAAGGCCCAGGCCGGAGATGTGCACCGTGGCGCGTTTGATGTCGGCTTTAGCCTGAAATTCTGTGCGCAGGTAGCGTGCGCTCAGGCGGCTGTGGGTCACCTCCTTGTCCCAGGGGAAAGGAGCGTCCCAGCCAATCCAGCGTCCGGACCAATGGCTTTCGCCCAGAATGCCCATGCCCCACGATGCGGGTTGGCTCCATTCGCTTTCACCACGTGTGGTGTAGACCTTTACCTTCCAGAAGCAGCGTTGGTTGCTTTTCAGCTCTTTGCCTCCGTAGGGCACGTAGAGGGACTGGTCGGAGTTCACCCGGCCGGAGTCCCATAAGTCGCCTTCGCCTGCTGCCAGCTTCTCGGGCGAGCTGGCTACCAGGATGTGGTAGCCGCTCTGCATCACCGCCTGTTCGTCGGATTCGATTACCCAGCTCAGGCGCGGGCGTTCGCTTTCGATGCTCAGGGGTGTGGCCTGCCCGTCGGTAAGCAGGCGGGTGGTTTTCACGCCGGCCTGCAACCCGACAGACAGCAACAGGGCAGCCACGAGGGCTTTACATCTGTCTATTCTCATAACACTTTAATACTTTGTCGGTAACTTGGTCCAGTCTTTCTGGATGTAATCCTTATCGGCATCGACTGCTATGAGCACGCGGTCGTTGCCTGCGCCGTAGGCACTGTCATAGTGGAAGTGCTGTACCTTGCTGTCGAACTCGCCGGCATACTCCAGCGAGCCGTCTACCGGGCTGTACCACCATACGTTCTTCTTGGCACCGCTGATTTTGCTCAGGTCGATGTCCATCGGCTGGTTCGTGTAGGTGTAGACGAGGAGGTAGTCATTGCCGCGTGTGGCGATGGCACGATCATAGCGGAAGCCGTTCTCGCCGCTGATGATGCTTTGGTCGGGCACGCGCTCGAAGAACGGGAAGGAGAGCATCAGGTTCTTGAGGTGCTTCATCTGGTTGAAGCCGGGGTCTTTCATGGCGTCATACCAAGTCTTTTTGGCACCGTAGCCTCCGTTGTTGGCCACCTTCAGCATCTGCATGATGGAGTTGTGGCCGTAGGTGTGGCCGAACGAGCCGGCGAATACCGACCAGTAAGCGTAACGGCGCACGTCGGGAGCTTTCCACCATGGCTCGCTGGGGTCGTGCAGTCCTTGCGGAATTTCCTCGTAGCTGGGTTCGCCGTCGATGACGGGTTTGGCAGGAGTCTTGGCCAAGGCTGCTTCCACATAGCGCCAGTTGTCTTCGGCCACGGCTGCCTCGGCGGTGTTGTCGCCGTCGCCGCGGGTCTGGTCATAGCGGCGGTGTCCGCTCTGGAACATGTTGAAGTCCAACCATTCGGCATCGTGGAACCAGTAGATGGAACTGGTGCGCCCGAAGGGGTGGAAGGTCATCAGGTGGTTCTTGTCGATGGACTTGATGGTGCGGGCCAGGGTGTTCCACACTTCCGGCTTGATGTCGCCGCGCACGTCGCCGCCGATAAACCAGATGATGTTGGGTGAGTCCTTGTAGCGTTCGGCAAGGAAGGTGCCGTAGGCCTTTGCCTCTTCCTCATTCATCAGGCCGGCCTTCACCAGGTTGCCCCAGATGCACACCATGCCGATGTAGATGCCGTTCTTCTCGGCCGTCTTGATGATGTAGTCCATGTGGTCCCAATAGCCGTAAACACCTTTCTTGTTGATGTTCTTGAAGTTGAAACCATCGGGGAAGGAGAACTGGCCGTAATCGTTGATGGCAGGCACGCCGTTGACGGTCTGCACCTGCACGACGTTGAATCCTGCTTCGCGGCAGTGGCTCAGGTAGTAGCTTGCTTCGTCGCGGTTGAGCTTTTCGGGCAACAGCCATCCGGTTTCACCCATCCAGAAGAAGGGCGTTCCGTTCTCATGTTGCAGATAGCGTCCATTGTCGGACACCTGGAGTTTTCCGTTTTCCCACGGCAAATAAATCTTCTGTTTGTCGTCGGCAAACAGGCTTCCTGCAATGAAGAGGAAGAGCATTGTCAAGAGAGAAATCTTTTTCATTGTCTTATGTGTTTGGTTATTGGTTCATGTCATTTGCCTATCAGCACGTATTCCTGCCCCGGCTCGGTCTTCAGGTCGTACAGGTAGGTCTTTTTCAGTTCCACGGGGTTGAGCTTGGCTTCCTTGTTGACAAGGGGTGTAGCTACCTGGTCGATGACGAAATACGGGTTGTCGTTCTCGCCACGGGCTTTGGCCAGTCCCTTGCCCGACAAGCGGTTGAGCGAGCGCAGGCGGCAGTTGCCTCCCAAGCGCGACTTCACCACGAGGCGGCTCACCTTGCCGTCTTTCCAGGTGATGTCCAGTTCGAAGCCGCCACGGGCGACGAGACCTTTCACTTCGCCGTCCTTCCACACGGTGGGCAGGGCGGGCAGGAGGTAGATGAAGCCGTCGTAGCTCTGCATCAGCATTTCGGCTATGCCGGCCGTACAACCGAAGTTGCCGTCAATTTGGAAAGGCGGGTGGGCGTCGAAGAGGTTCGGGTAGGTGCCGCCTTTTTTCTTCTCGTTGCGCACCAAGGTGAGCTGGTCGGTGATGAGTTTGTAGGCGTGGTCGCCGTCGAGCAGGCGGGCCCAGAGGCAGACTTTCCATCCCATGCTCCAGCCTGTCGAGGGGTCGCCGCGATGGATGAGCGACGTGCGTGCCGCGTCGAACAGTTCCGGCGTGCGGTAAGGAGAAATCTGATTGCTGGGGAATAGGCCGTAGAGGTGCGACACGTGGCGGTGCTGGTCGTTCGGATTATCCCAGTCATTCATCCATTCCTGCAATTGTCCCCAGCGGCCCACTTGCATCGGCGCGAGTTCGCCAAGACGGGCTTTCAGGTGGGCGGCATATTCGCCATCTTCACCCAGAATCTCTGCTGAACGGATGACGGCATGCCAGAGGTCGAACACCAGCTGGTTGTCCATCGTGCAGCCGGCGGCGGTAGAGGCTTTGTTCTGACTGCCGGCGTGGGTGTTCTCCGGAGAGTTGCTGGGGCACATCACCAGCCAGCCATGCACGGGGTCTTTCACCATCACGTTGTCGAAGAATTGTGCGGCGCTCTTCATGATGGGGTAGGATTGACGCAGGAACTCCGCGTCGCCGGTGTAGAGGTAGTGCTGCCACAGGTGCTGGCACAGCCATGCCCCGCCCGAAGCCCACATGCCCGAAGGTGCGTTGTCGATGGCGCCGGTCACGCGCCAGATGTCGGTGTTGTGATGGAGCACCCATCCGTCGACTCCGTACATGATGCGGGCGCTTTCCTTGCCGGTCTCGCTCACTTCGCGGATGAGGCGGAAGAGCGGGTCGTTCAGTTCGGTCAGGTTGGTCACTTCCGCGGGCCAGTAGTTCATCTCCAGGTTGATGTTGCAGGTGTATTTGCAGTCCCACGAGGGGAATAGCTTGTCGTTCCAGATGCCTTGCAGGTTGGCAGGCTGTCCGCCGGGCTGCGAGGAGCAGATGAGCAGGTAGCGGCCGAACTTGAAGTAGGTGGCCACGAGGAATGCATCGTTTGTCTCCTTGAAACGCTCCACGCGTATGTCGGTCGGCACGTCGGCATACCGGTCTTCGCCCAAGTCGAGGGTGGTACGGTTCTGGTATTGCTCGTAGAATTTCACATGGCGGTCTTTGGTATCGGCATAATCTTTGCCCACGGCTTTTTCCAGATAACCTTTGGCACGGCCGATGTAGTCGCCGGTGATGTCTTTGTAGTTGTTGAAATTCGTACCGATGGAGGTGTAGACGATGGCTTCATCGGCATTTTCCACGCTGAGCACTCCGTCGCGGTTGGTCACCGTGCCGCCTTTTGTTGTGACGGTGGTGCGTCCTTGAAATTGCACTTTGCCCTTCAGGCCTTCATGCAGTGACGAAACGCCTTCGAGCGTAATGTCGCGGCCTTCGGAGGTGATGATGACATCCTGATGGGGACTGGTCATGGTGGCGTTGAACGTTATTTTGCCCGGTTGGCTGGCCGTGATGCGGGTAATGAGCACCTGGTCGGGGAAAGAGGTGAACGTTTCGCGTTGGTAGCGCACGCCGTCCACGTCATAGCGCACCACGACGCGTGCCGAGTCCAGGCTCAGTTCGCGGTAATAGTTGGTGTAGCGCGTGTGTCCGGGAAAGTTCAGACGCAGGTCGCCGAATGTCTGGTAAGGCATGCCTTGGTTGGTCTTGGCTTTCACATGGGCCGTGCACAGGTCTTGCGCCTCTTTGTATTTGCCGGCGAACACGAGTTCACGGATTTTGGGAATCCATTCCTTGGCTTCGGGACTCGGGTTGTTGTTGGGGCGTCCGGCCCAGATGGTTTCCTCGTTGAGCTGCATCTGCTCAGCTCCGGGGTTGCCATAGACCATCGCTCCCAGACGGCCGTTGCCCAAAGGCAGGGCTTCGGTCCACACGTGTGCCGGCTGATCGTACCAGAGCTTGTGCTCCTGTGCTTCTGCCGGACAGAGTGACCATGCCAGGAGTCCTGCCAGTAAGAGTTTCTTCATCTTCATAGAATTTGTTTTTTAGGTTGGCTGATTGCAGGGGAAGGAAGCCGGCTCATTCGCCGGTTGCTCCCTTCTCCTGTGTGGTTTTACGGCGCAATATGTCCGCTTGTCTCGCCGGATATGCCTGCTCGCGTCTCGGCATATGTTCGCTTGCGTCGCGACATATGGACGCTCACGCCTCGGCATATGGCGCCTTGCGAGGCTGTTATTTCTTGGCGGCCTTCTTGGCTGCTTTCTCGGCGTTGCGTTTGTTCACGTAGTCCTTGAACAGCTGTCTCCAGTTGCGTCCGTTTTCGTTGAGATACTGCTCGCATTTGGTTTTGTAGACTTCAAACACTTGCGAGATGGCTTTCATGCTCTTGCATTCCAATGCCTCTTCGCGAGCCTGTTTCAGGTAGCCTTCGATTACCTTGGCTTCCTGGTCGGTCAGGTCGGGCACGATGGCGCGATAGCCCTGCATCGTGAAGGCCACCTTGCCCACGGTGTAGCCGTCGAACACCTTCTCTACCTGCTCGGGGGTGAGCACGCGGTTCAGGTCTTTTACCAGCCGTTCGTGTACCGATGCGGGAATGGTCTTGTCGGCCATCATCTCGCGCTCCACCTTGCTGAGTTTGCGTCCCGTGGCCTTGTCTACTTCGGGAATGATGGTGTAGGGATGGGTGTTGTGCCAGTCGCGCACGGCCCGGCGGTGGTTGTACACGGCTGTCGTGGCCAGGTTGGCGGCTTTCTCGTCGGTCAGGTTGAGGGCGGCAATGATTTCGCGCGCTTTCTTCAGGACGGATTCGTCGGCAGCTGCGGCGCGTACGGTCTGTTTGCCGAAATATTTGCCCAACCCGTTGATGGAGCGGATGGCGTTTTTGGGCAGGTTCTCGCCTTTCGGGCCGAAGCTGTACATGTTTTCAAACGGTTCGATGGTCACTTTGCTTTCATCGAGCTTGCTCTTGTCGAGTTGGAACACGTCGGCAAAGAAGTCATAGACGGCATTGCGCTTGTTCGGACCGAAGTCATGTCCTTCCTTGGGGAGGTGTACGTTCGTCACTTTGTCGGCAGCGCCATAGAAGCCGTACACTTTCTGCAGGTACGGATATTCGAGTTTGGGTGTGCTGGCCGTCCAGTCTTTGCCGTCGGACACCACGCACATGGGTTTCGGAGCAAAGAGCGCGCCCAGCTCGGCGTTGCAGGTTCCGCCTCCGGCCAAAGTCACGGGCATTCCGCTCTCGCAGGGACAGCCGCCGTCGAAGTGAGATGCCAGACTCACTACCGGGCAGGCTGCCGTGTAACGGTCGTCGAGCACGCTGAGAAGCACGGTCTGCGAGCCGCCGCCGGAACCGCCGTTGACGCCCACGCGGGTCGTATCGACGTCCTTGCGGCTAATCATGAAGTCCAGAATGGAAATGCCGTTCATGGCCTGAATGATGTGGGCAATGCTGGTATTGTGGCCGATGGAAGTGACTTGGAGGGCCGATTCGCCCCATCCGAACAGGTCATAGTCTACGCAGATGGCTCCCATGCGGGCCAGGGTGCCCATGCGCTGCTGTTGATCTTCACGGTAACGGCCGTTGCCAAAGTGTCCGTTCGGGCAGATGATGAGGGCATGTTTGCCTTTGCTTCTCGGTGTGTAGATGGAGCCGCAGACGTACAGTCCGGGCAGGGTCTCCAGTGCGAAATTCTGCACGGTGTAGCCGTCGTACTTCCGTACTTTCGACAGGATGGGCGCGTTGCCGGTGCGCATGGCCAGATATTTGTCTATCTGAAGCCGTTCGCGCACTTCTTTCTTCAGCACGGCCTTGCGTTTTTCAAAGCCGGCCTGGTCATTGTAGAGCGTGCACAGGTAGTTCAGGAGCTTTTCACCGTCGGCATCGGTGCGTCGGGGATATTCGTATTTTTTCAGCTTATAGCGCGTGTCGCTTTGTTTCACGAACTTGTAGTCGAACGGCGCGAGTACGTTGGTCAGCGATTCTTCCACCGAATAGGGACGGATGCGGAAATCCGCGTAAGGCAGCACTTTGCCAACGGTGTCGATGTCGTAGGCAAGACGGACATTGAAGCGGGTGGAAATCTCTTCCAGCACTTCTCCCAGCGGGCGGGTGAACTGCCCTTCGAATGTGTTTTGTGCCTGGGCGGACAAGGCTGCGCAGGCCAACAGCGTGAGTGTGAGTTGTTTTTTCATTGTTTTGTTCTTCATATAAAAAGGTTAAATAGCTTTCGTGAATGAGTGGGTGCCGCTTTTCACTTCCCGTGCCGCATTGTCGCCCGGCAGGTAGATTGAGGCTGTGCAGTTCACCGGAACGGTGACGTTGAGCTTGAATGTGCCGTTTTCGTGTGTCCATTCCACAGCCACTTCTCCATAGAGGGTGCGGCAAGTGCCTTTCACATGTTTCAAGTCGCCCACAGCCTGCGGACGGATAATCAGGTGCTGGCAGCCGGGATTCTCCGGGTCGGGACTAATGCCGACGAGCGACTTGTAAAACCATTCTTCGATTTGTCCCATCATGAAGTGGTTCCACGAGGAGCCTTGGCGAGGGTCCCATTGCTCAGTCAGGGTGGTGGCGCCGAATTTCAGCTGGAAGCCGTATCCGGGCGCTTCCTCATGATTGTGCATGGCATACATCAAGTCGTTCAGCCCGTTGTCGGCCAACACCTGGAAGAGGTAGCGGTTGCCCACGTCGCCGGTGGTGAGGCGTGTGCCGTGTGCCTTGATGTCTTTCACCAGATTGTCCAACACGGCCTGTCGGCGGTCGGACGGGACGAGGTCAAGGTAGAGAGCCAATGCGTTGGCACACTGGCTGCCGGTGTCATACTGGTTGGTCTCTTTGTGGAGGAAGCGGTTGTTGAAGGCCTCCTTTACGTCCTCGGACAGTGTCTGATAGTATTCTGCATCATATTTGTTGCCTACGATGGCAGCCGCTTCGGCCAGCTTGCAGATGTCCATGTAATAGTGGGCCGTGGCCACGATGGCTATCGACGTGTTGCGTGAGAATCCCGCACGGTGGATGCCGTCGTAGTCATACCAGTCGCCCAGGCCGAAATCCACGATGTGATTCTCGGCGCGCGAGGTCAGGTAGTCCACATAGCGTCGCATGTAGGGATAGTATTCGCGTATCAGGGAATCGTCTCCATAGGTGGCATAATACATGAACGGGAACAGCACCAATGTGCTGGCCCATTCGGGTGACTCGGCAAACGGATCCATGCCCGGTCCCGCGAAGATGACATAGCAGGGTGCGATGCTGGGTATCATGCCGTCGGGGCGTTGCGCGTCGGCCACGTCGCGGATGACTTTCCGTCCGAACGTGGTGAGGTCGTAGTTGTAGAGCAGGCCGGGGCCGTTCAGGTGTACTTCCTCCAGCCAGCCCAGCTTCTCGCGGTGCGGACAGTCGGTAAACACTCCCTGCATGTTGCTGCGCACGGCACGGTCAATCAGGCGGTGAGCCTGGGTGAAGATGGGGTTGGAGCATTCAAACGTGCCGGTCACGGGGGCGGAGTTGTAAGTGAAGCACGACTGTATCTTTTGGATGACCGGGAGCTTCTGCGGGTTTTTCTGTCCTTTCAGCACGGCGCCTTCCACTTGAATGTAGCGGAAACCATAGTACGTGAAACGCGGGTGCCATGTTTCCACGCCGTCGCCTTTGAGGGTATAGGTGTAGTAATATTGGCGTCCGGTCTGGCGTTGGTTGACGGCATTCTCATCGGTGAGCGCTTCTCCCACGAGGATGGTTACTCGTTGTCCGCGTTTGCCCTTCACGCTGATTTCGGGGAAACCGGCCAGGTTTTGCCCCATGTCGAACATGATGGCTGAGGGGTCAACTGTGCGCTTGGTTGATTGGCAGGCGGCAGTAACTTCTTCCGGAGTGAGTTTGTGTGTCTTCTGCACGTCGTAACGTTCCATGATTTTCACGGGCGGAGCCTGTTGCGGGCGGAGCTGTCCCTTGGGACCCTCTTGCAGTACGACGGGCTTCCAGTGGGCGGCGTCGAAGCCGGGCTTGTCCCAGCCTTCCTGCTCCAGGCGGGCGTCATAGTCCTCGCCTCCGTACATTGTGTTGAACGTGATGGGGCTGAGGTCGTATTTCCAGTCGGCATCGGACTTGATGATTTCCTGTGAGCCGTCGGTGTAGTTGATGACGAGTTGGAACAAGAGGGTAGGTGCTCCGAAAGCCACTTGCAACTTGCGATAGCGGCCGCCTCCCATCACGTTGTAGAAACCGTTGCCCAGGATGACGCCGGCGGCATTGTTTCCTTCCTTCAAAAGGTCGGTCACGTCGTAAGTGTTGTAATACACCGTTTTGTCATAGTCGCTGATGAGCGGTGTGAACTCTCCGTCGCCCACTTTCTGTCCGTTAAGCGACAATTCGTAGTGTCCCAGGCCGCATACGTAGGCCGTGGCGTTGGCAATGGCACGTGAGGCGGTGAAGTCCCGTCGCAGGCAGATGCTGCGCCAGGCCAGCGAATCAACTGCGTCCCATTCGGCCTTGGCTTTCTTCAGGCGGGCGCCTTCATAGGTGCGTCCTTCGGGAAAACGGGCATCTTTGTTGGTGATGGCTCCAATCCATCGGGCGTCGAAGAACTCCGTGCGGGGGGCCAGACGGAATTCCGTCTCCCGGCTCCAGTCGGAGGGGCGGCCTTGCTCGTCCCACACGCGGACACGCCACACGTAGCGTTCCATCGGGTTCAGTGCCCGGCCTTCATAGCGTACATGCTGACTTTGGGAAGATGACACGGTGCCGCTTTCCCACACGGGACGTTTGGTGCCGTCGGGCAGAAGTGCATAGACTTCAATGGCATAGGCTGTCTGCATGGTGCCGTCAGGGCCGCTCAGTTGCCAGCCGAAATGAGGGGTCGCAGTGGGCAGAGCCAGGGGAGAATCCATCATTTCGCATGTGGTGCGGGTTACATCAATGGCTTGCAGCGAAGCCGCTGCAAGCCATGAGAATATTCCTAAGAATGCTATTCGCTTGATGTTCATAGTTGTATGTGTGTTTGAAGATACAAGAGGATAAGTTGACAAGCCAACAAGGGATGGAATGTTCTCTTGTTGACTTGCTGTTGGAATCTTCTTTTAGAGTACGTCCGGGCAAACCAGACGGGAGAGTGTGTCGGAGTGTCCCACCTCTTTGCCGTCCATCAATACACGCAGGCCCTTGCCCATGTGATAGCGGCTGCCGTCCTTGTCCCAGAGGATGGTCAGGTTGCGGCCGTGATAGAGCACGTTGTCCAGACAGAACCAGTCCCATTTGCCTTCGGGCACGAGCGGATTGACTTCGATGGTGCGGTCGGCACGCGGGCGCAGTCCCACGATGCCCGTAATCATCAGGTCGTTGAAGGTCGAGTGGTTGTAATAGCGGCTGCGTTCGCGGTCGCCCATGAGCCATTGGCCGTTTACCTCGTCAAGATACTCTCCGATGTAAGGCCGGCCACGACGGTATTGCGACTCGACATACAGCTCCATCTGGCGGAAGAACACGCTGTCGCTCACTACGGGAGTCTCCGTGCTGTTCAGATAGTTGGACAGACCGGTCAGGGTCTGGGCAGTGGCAAAGGGCCACACGGCACCGTCCCACTCGCAGGTGCCTACGCCGTGAGTGCGGAATTCCGGGTGACGGCGTTCGGCAGTGGTCAGACCGAAGGGAGCGGAGAAACCTTTCTCGTCGGTGAGCTGCAGCCAGGCAACTTCATACTTCTTCTGGTTGTTGTTCGGCAGATTGAAATACCAGGGAATGTAGCCGATGGCCTCGCGCACGTTGGCCAGAGAGTCCGGACGGCGTGTCTCGAAGAACTGTTGCTCTTCGTTCCACAGAAGCGTCTCGATGAGGCCTTTCAGCGTGTCGGCCTTGGCGGCATAGAGCTTGGAGGCCGCCTCGTCGCCGCGCATGGAAGCCATCTCCGAAAGGGCCAGCGCGTTGCCATACATGTAGCTGTTGATGGTGGGGCGGGCATACTTCTTACGGCGTCCGCCGCTGATGCTCTCTTCCATGCCGTCCTGCACGTCGCCCTGCCAGTAGAGCCCGTTGGGAAGGCGGTTGGTCGTCTCCCAGCGACGATACTCGGCATCAAGGTCTTTGTAGAGGTCGAGCATGTAGGCCTTGTCGAGGTTCACCAGGTAGCGGTCGTACACGGCCGACGGGTTCCACGAGCTGAATTTGTTCATCTTCGTCATGGCCTTTCCCTCGTTGCCGCGATACCATGTGTGCAGGATTTGGTCGAGATATTGCCCGTCTCTCAGCCAGCGGCTCTCACGTATGTGGTGGCCGATGGCGCAGGCGATGAGGTTGTACTTGTCGGCGTAGGAGCGCTGCACGAGGAACTCGGTCATGCCATAGCCCACGGGCGTCTCCTTGATGTGCTTGCGCAGGGTCCACCAGCGGTAGTAGTATATTTCCTCGAAGTTCTTCTGGGGGCACTCGAACAGGGGGACATTGGCGCGCATCCATTCGGCGGACTCCGCATTGGGGATGGCTTGCACGATGTTCTCGTCCTCCATCGTGTTGAAGTAGTCCACGTAGGGCTTGAACGCGTCAAATCGCAGCACAGAGGCGTGACCGTCGACGTCGGCCGACGAGGACTTGAAGTTGGCTATGCGATAGACTGCCTCGGGGTCGGACGCGCCCGGATTGGGCATGTCCTCATATTGGTCGGCCCAGGTGTCGGGCGTGGGGAAGGTCGTGCGGGCCCCGGTGCGGAACTTCACGCGCTCAATGCTGTGCACGGGGGCGAAGAACATGCGTGTCACCTTCTTTTCCCCGTTGTTGAGCGTCAGCACCGAACTGCGGTTCTCGACCGACAGGTCCATTTGGATGTGGTAGACCTTGCCCGGCTCATACTGGCACACCGTGCCATAGCGGGCGCCGCCCTTCGACCGCATGATGCCCTCGGGAGTGAGGTCGATGCGGGCGCAGGCCACACCGTTCTCGTCGAGGAACTCAATCTGCAGTTCGCCCCGGTCGTTCTGGTCGGCCATCAGGTCGAAGCTTACCGTGAGGGTCTTCGAGGCGGGTATCTTGCGCTCCGCCATGGCGGCGGCAAAGGGGTCTTTGTCCTTCAGTGTGAGCCAGGTGGTGCCGCCCTTCTCTTCCAGCGACACGGGGGCCCACACGTAGGAGTTCAAGTTCCATGTGTCCAGCTCGGACAGATGCTTGTAGCGGGCGAAGTCGTCATCGGCATGGGCCGTGGCCTGGGTACGTACGGGCACGGGGATGTGGGTCATCCACATGTCCTCCTTGCCCACGCTGAAGCTCACCCACAGGTCGCCGTCGGGAGGCGTGCCGTTGCCCTCCTGAATGCCGCGCGCATACTGGGGACCGAACGACTTGTAGTTGCCTGCGTAGCGCATGGCGGGCACGTCGCCGTAGACCAGGTTGAGCGTAGTGTAGTTCAGCCCGTCGTCGCTGAGCGAGATGGCCAGAGGCCAGCGATATTCCGCCGGGTTGTATATGGTGGCATAGGTGCCGTCGCTCAGGCGTTGGCCCCAGATTTTGGCGTTGCTGTTCACAAATCCCTTAGCCCGGTTCACCGGTTGGCTCCACGTGTTTCCCCCGTCGGCACTCACGGATGTGAGGGCGTGCTTCCACAGTGCGGCAATCTTGCCGTCGGGCAGGGTATACCAGTTGAATGCCTTGTAGGCCTTCTGCAGGGGGATTAGCGGGTCGTTGCGGTCGGCCTCCTCGACCCACTGCATCCGATAGAGGGGATTGGCCAGAATCTCCTCGCAGGCGCGGCGGAAGCCCTTGTCCTTGCATTTGGTGTAGTAGGGGTAGTCTGTCTTGTACTTGCCCCCCTTGTCGGGATTGAAGTCGTGGTTAAGGTAGATGAAGTAGATTGGCCCGAAGGTGCCGTCTTCCTTGATCTCTCTCACCACGCGGCCTATGCCGTTGCCATCGTTGGGGTCGTCCTCCTTCTTGTGCAGGCAGATGCCATAGTTGCCCATGGCGAGCAGACGCCCCTCTGTCGACACGTAGAACCCCACTCTCTGGTGCATGATGGCCTTATCGCCCTTCCCCGCCACATACGGCAGGTCGGGCTTCTTGAACCCCTCGGGCACCTCATACTCGGGGAATAGCACCTCGGGGTCGGTCCACGTGTAGCCGTCCTCCGAAGTCTGTAGGAAGGTCACCGAGGGCGGCACGTGCTCGTCGACGGGGTCGGACAGGTAGTGCATGTAGAAACGCCCGTGCCAGTAGGCCATCATCGGCTGATGGTTGTAGGTCCATCCGTTACCGTTCGAGGCCGACGGATGCTCGCGGTTGGCGCGCATGGTCTGTATGTTGTGCACGCCCACGACGGGCGAGAGGCCGCCGTCGTGACAGTTGGGGTCGGACAGCTCCGTCCCCGTGTAGTGTATCAGCTCCTGAGCCGCGAGGCTGCCCGTCGAGAGCAGGGCGGCGGCCAGGGCCGATGCCAGTGTCAGTGAATGTTTCATATAGGTTCGTTTGCTATGGTTTCACATTAGTCGTTTGCGGCGGCAGGGGCGTCGGTCCGCATGGCCTTCACCAGCGAGGCCGGGGCGCGGAAGATAGTGCCGTGCTTGTGCCCTTTGGGTATGCTGATTGAGTCGGTGGCAGGCGTGAAGGTCTTGAAGTCCTCCGTGCGAGCCGCGCCGTAGGCATGGGTGCGGTAGTCGTCGTAGTAGATGAGCCACCCCTCGCCGTTGCGCACCGTCGTCGGTCCCTCCGTCAGGAAGCCGGTGAACGGTTCCGACGGCTCCGACCACGGCCCTCGCGGGTCAGAGGCGAAGGCCACCTTTATATTGCGCTGGGGCCGCGTGTTATCCTTCACCACCATCACATAGTCGCCCTCGCCGCGCTTGAGCAGAGTAGCGTCGATGCAGCTGAAGCCCGGGTCATAGAACAGCCGTGGGGCGGAGAAGGTCTCGAAGTCCGCAGTGGTGACATACCACAGGCGATGGTTGTTGAGCGGGTCCTCTTCGCCTAAAGAGAACGCGCTGTCGGGCACACAGGAGGAATAGATGACCATGTACTCTCCCCGCGTGTCGTCATAGAACCACTCCGGCGCCCACACATTGACCGTGCTGCGGACGGAGTCCATGGCACCGATGCGCCGTTGCGCGCTCCAGTGCACGAGGTCCTTCGAGCGGGCATAACCGAAGCCCGTATCGCCACGCCACGAGATGGTCCATACGAGGTGGAACGTCGAGTCGGGCGTCACGATGATGGAGGGGTCCCTCAGGATGCTGTCGCCAATGACGGGAGTGAGCCACGTGCCCGGCAGGCTGTCCCAGCGGACGCCGTCCGTGCTCGTGAGGAAACGGAGTCCCTCCGTGGCAGGTTCGCGGAATGAGGTGAACATGTAAAGGTCGCGCGCTTCGTCGGCCGCGGGGCGGCTGCACGAGCCGAGGCCCGCCGCAAGGGCGAGCACGGCCAGAGCCTTGGTGAGTGTTTTCATAATCAGACAGTGAGTTTTAAGTTAATCCATAGGTTGTGCTGACAAAGATACAGCATAGTCCTTTAAGTTCCAAACATACACTCCGCAAGCCGCGCCCCCGGGCGGGACCTCCGGTTCGTCACTATTGACTGACGGCCGCCCCCGGGGTTTAATCGGCCCGGGCTTTTTTAGTATTCTTTCAGAACTGCCGCCAGCCTCTCCCATTCGGCCTCGAAGTTGGGCGTGAACACGCCCCTCCCCAGCGAGTCCTCCACCTCCCGGCGTGTCCAATAGCGTCCGCCGGCCGTCTCTTCGCTCGGGGCGATGGCCCCGCTCCACACCGTGCGGAAGCTGTACACCAGCTCCCGCTCGCACTCCGAGCGGTGCACGTAGGTCCATAGCCTCTCCGCCTCGAAGCCCGTCAGGCCCAGCTCCTCGCGCGCCTCCCTCAGCAGCGCCTCCTCCACGCTCTCGCCCAGGGCCACGTGGCCACCTACGGCCGTGTCCCAGCGTCCCGGCTGGATGTCCTTCCACTCGGGACGCCGCTGCAGGTAGAGGCGTCCGCCGCCGTCGAACACATGCAGGTGAACCACCGGATGGAGCAGGAAACTTCCCCCGTGACACACGCCCCGCGTGGCCCCGTCCACAATATTCCCCGCCTCGTCCACCACGGGGAGCATCTCTTGCTGATTGTCGTAAGTCGTCATCGCCATATATATAATAAGGTATAGGGCAAAGATAGCGATTTTCCCCACACGCCGCGCGTTTTTCCCCGAGAAGATGTCCCGCCCGTCGCCATCCGGCCCCCTCGCCACGGCGCGCGGAGCCCCTCCGCCGGATGCGGACGCACCCGCACGTCAGTCCCCCGTCGGGACACACGTCCGTCGCTCGTCATGACACACGTCTGTCACTCGTCGGGACACACGTCTGTCACTCGTCAGGACACACGTCTCTCCCAAGCCATGACACACGTCTCTCCCAGGCAGTCTCGCACGTGTCTCCCAAGTAGTCTCGCACGTGTCTCCCGGGATGCTTCTCACGTTAGCAATAATTAACCTCTCACGTGCGAAACTTTTCGCCTCAGGCGTTGCAGGTTTGCGAAGAGATGCGTATATTGTGGGCGATTACTAACCGTTAAAACTGTTTATCATGTACAAGTACAAACTCATGAAGAAGCGGAATCCGCAAAAGCCGGACGAACCGCAGAAGTGGTACGCCGCGCCCATGTCAGAGGCGGCACTCAGCGTTAAGGCCATGACCCGCGCCGCTACCGAGAACACCACGACCGCTCCCATCGAAATGGAGTCGGCATTCGAGCTCTTCATGCGCTATGCCGTGCAGCAGTTGCAACAGGGCCACACCGTGCGTGTGGGCAACCTCGGCACCATGCGCGTCAGCTTCAAGAGCGATGGGGTGGAGAACGTCGATGACTTCTCTCCCTCGTCGATGATCAGGGATGTCCGCGTCCTCTTCACACCCAGCCGCGAGCTGCGCGAGGCCGTCACGGGCGACCTGCAGTTCACCATCGGAGGCGTGCTCGACGAAGGCGTCAACTACAACTCCCTGACCGACTACAAGCGCGCCAAGGGACTGCTGCCCGACGACGGCTCCCAGGGCGGAGGCTCAAGCCCCGGCACGGGCGAAGACAGCGGCGAGGACGGCGGGCTCTGACCCCTCCTCGCATGGTCATGAAACTAAGGAGGCCCGGCATTGCTGTCGGGCCTCCGGCGTATCTCCCCGCGAGGGGGAGACGTCCTCCACGCCAAGTGTCGCGCGTGCGGGTCAGCGCCCGCCGTACATGCGTTCGTAATATTGTTGATAGTCGCCGCTCGCCACCTGCTCCACCCAGTCCTGATGGGTGAGATACCAGCGTATGGTGCGCACGATGCCGTCCTCGAACGTCGTCGTCGGCAGCCAGCCCAGCTCGGCATGAATCTTACTAGGGTCGATGGCATAGCGGCGGTCGTGCCCCAGGCGGTCGCGCACGAAGGTGATGAGCTCGTCCGTCATCCAGTCGATGCTGATGCCGCCCCGGCCGTCCGGCTCGCGGCGTTTCAGGACGGAGCGCAGGCCCGGCTCCTCGGTCATCAGCCGGCGTATGGTGGCGATGACCGTGCGCACGATGTCGATGTTGCGCCTCTCGTTGTGTCCGCCCACGTTATACACCTCACCGTCGCGTCCCTTGCGTACCACGAGGTCGATGGCGCGGCAGTGGTCTTCCACGTAGAGCCAGTCGCGCACGTTCGAGCCGTCGCCATAGACAGGCAGGGGCCGTCCCTCGAGTATGTTCTTGATGATGAGCGGTATGAGCTTCTCGGGGAAGTGATAGGGTCCGTAGTTGTTCGAGCAGCGCGTGATGCTGACGGGCATGCGGTAGGTGTCGCGATAGGCCAGCGTGATGAGGTCGGCCCCGGCCTTGGACGCGCTGTAAGGGCTGTGAGGCGCCAGGGGCGTGGTCTCGGTGAAGTATCCCTCGTCGCCCAGCGCGCCATAGACCTCGTCGGTCGACACTTGGTGGAAGCGCACTCCGGGCCTCCAAGTGGGGTAGCCGCTGGCGTCAGTGCCCGTGACCCACGCACGCCGGGCGGCGTCGAGCAGGTTCTGCGTGCCCAGGATGTTTGTCGCGAGAAACAGCTGCGGGTTGTCAATACTGCGGTCCACGTGGCTCTCGGCGGCAAAGTTGACCACATAGTCGGGCGCATAGTCGCGGAAGATGCGGTCGGCCAGCTCGCGGTCGCCAATGTCTCCGCGGATGAAGATGCCTCTCTGCCCGTCGATGTCGCCCTCCAGCGTGCCCAGGTTTCCGGCGTAGGTCAGCAGGTCGAGCATTACCACGCGGTCGGCTTCGTGTTCCCTGAGCAGGAACTTCACATAGTTGGAGCCGATGAAGCCTGCGGCCCCTGTGACAAGATAAGTCTTCATAGTGTGTCGCTTGTTATTCGTTTACCAGGTCGGCCAAGTATTGTCCGTAGGCCGTCTTGTCCAGACGCTCGCTCAAGGCCGCCAGCTGGTGGCCCGTAATCCATCCGTTGCGCCAGGCAATCTCCTCGATGCAGCCCACGTAGAAGCCCTGCCGCTTCTGCAGCGTGGCCACGAAGTTCGAGGCCTCCAACAGGCTGTCGCAGTTGCCCGTGTCGAGCCAGGCGAATCCCCTGCCGAAGGTCTGGGCATAGAGCAGTCCCTCGCGCTGATAGAGATTGTTGAGGTCGGTAATCTCATACTCGCCCCGGGCGCTCGGCTGTAGGGAGCGGGCGCGCTCCACCACCGTGCGGTCGTAGAAGTAAAGCCCGGGCACGGCATAGTGGCTCTTCGGTTCGCGCGGCTTCTCCTCGATGGGGCCGATGGAGCCGTCGGGCAGGAACTCCAGCACGCCATAGGCACGCGGGTCCTTCACGTAGTAGCCAAACACACACGCGCCGCCCCGCTCGGCCCTGTGTGCCGCCTCGTGGAGCATGGCCGAGAAGCCCTGGCCGTAGAACAGGTTGTCGCCCAGCACGAGGCAGGCCGGCTCGCCCGCAAGGAAGTCCTCGGCCAGGACAAACGCCTGTGCCAGCCCCTCGGGGCGGGGTTGCACCATGTAGGAGAAGCTCATGCCCAGCTGGCTGCCGCTGCCGAGCAGCTCGCGGAAGGCGGGTAGGTCGCGCGGGGTGGAGATTACGAGCACCTCGCGTATGCCGGCCAGCATCAGGGTCGACAGCGGGTAGTATATCATCGGCTTGTCGTATACGGGCATGATCTGCTTCGAGATAGCCTTCGACAAGGGGTAAAGGCGGGTTGCACTGCCGCCTGCCAGTAGGATTCCTTTCATAGGCAGATGAGTTTGATGGGTTTAAGCGTTAGCGTATGCAAAGAACGCAAGGATACGCGAGATGAGCAAAACTTTTGTCGTACTTTTGCGCGAAAAATTCAAGTGACACCCATGACAAGAGTTGGTATTCTCTCCGACACGCACGCCCATTGGGACGAGCGCTACCTGAAGTATTTCGAGCCCTGCGACGAGATATGGCACGCGGGCGACATCGGCTCGGCGGAGGTGGCCCGGCGTCTGGCCGCGTTCCGCCCCCTGCGCGCGGTCTACGGCAACATCGACGGGCAGGACCTGCGCCGCCTCTATCCCCTCACGGCCCGCTTCACGGTGGCGGGCGTCGACGTGCTCATGAAGCATATCGGCGGCTATCCCGGCAACTACGATCCCTCCGTCCGCGGCACGCTGCTGGTGCATCCGCCCCGGCTGTTCATCAGCGGCCATTCGCACATCCTGCGCGTGAAGTATGACAAGACGCTGGGCCTGCTGCACATCAATCCCGGCGCGGCGGGCACCTACGGCTTCCATCGCGTCCGCACCCTTGTGAGGCTCACGCTCGATGAGGGCACCTTCCGCGACCTCGAGGTTATCGAGCTGGCCGAGGAGAGGCGTGCGCCCCGGCAGTAGAGGCACGTGCGCCGTCCGTCGGGACACACGTCTCTCCCTCGTCGGGACACACGTGTCTCTTGCCTTGTGACACACGTCTCTCCCAAGCGATGACACACGTGTCTCCCGGGCAGTGACACACGTGTGTCCCGAGAGGTGACTCACGTGTCTCCCAAGAGATGACTCACGTGTGTGCCAAAAAGAGAGCCGCGCAGGCATGTCGGGATGTCCGACGGATGTCTGCGCGGCTTTGTGGCGTGAGGCGTCTGCGTTTACAGCTTGAGCTTCTCGTCGATGAATTGCTTGATGTACTCGGTGGTCCGGTCGAGTCCGAATACGGATGAGTTGATGCAGAGGTGGTAGGTGGCTGCGGCTCCCCAGGTCTTGTTGCTGTAGTAGTTGTAGTAGCTGGAGCGCTTCTTGTCGGCCTTCTCGAGATAGATTTCGGCGTCGGACTCGCTGATGCCTGCGTTCGTTTCGCGCAGACGTGCGATGCGGTCGCGCATGTCGGCGGTGATGAAGATGTTCACGTGGCGCGGATGGTCGCGCAGGATATAGTCGGCACAGCGTCCGATGAATATGCACGACTCCTCGGCTGCGAGCTTTCGGATGACGTCGCTCTGTATCTTGAAGAGGGCGTCGTTGCTCAGGTAGTTGTCGTAGATGCTGCCGTCGCCGATGAAGGGCACGCGCAGTCCGCCCATGAGGGATGAGATGAAGCCTTTGTTGCTCTCGTCGGCCTTCTCGAAGAACTTCTGGCACAGTCCGCTCTCTTCGGCGGCCAGCTTGATGAGCTTCTTGTCATACATGTGTATGTTGTACATCTTGGCCAGTCGTTCGCCGATGGCCTTACCGCCGCTGCCCAGCTCGCGGCCTATGTTGATGATGAATTTCTCTTCCATAGTGCTTGTTGTTGATGGTTTGTATGGGCAAAGCTACGGAAAAATATGAATTTGTCAGCATGTAAGGCTTATTTTTTTGTCCGAGGGGGGATATGGATGCCCGTGGGCGGAGATATGTGCGCTTGCGGCCCGGGATATGCAGGCTCACGGCCGGACATATGTGCGCTCATTGGCTAGACGCTATTTGCTCTGTGCCCGCTCCAGCATCATGTCGATAGCTGCGGCTGCCGATGTTCCGTAAAGGATGTTCCCCTCTGGGTCGAGCAGTAGGAGGAAGGGGATGCCCTTCAGTTGGTAGAGGTCGGCAAGCTGCTTGGTGACCTCGGGCGTGACGGTGAACTGCTGCCAAGGCATCTGTTCCTCTTTCATGGCGCGTCGCCAGTCGGTTTCCCGTTGGTCGAGGGAGATGCTGACGATGTCCATCCGTCCGGACCATGCCTCGTGCAACTGCTTCAAGAGCGGGATGGAAGCCCGGCACGGCCCGCACCACGAGGCCCAGAAGTCCACCAGCGTGTACATGCCCGGCTTGAGCTGCGCGGCCAGCGTGGTGGATTGCTTCTGCGTGTCGGCGATGGCGAAGTCCTTCACCGGCTGCCCGGCGGCATAGTGTTTGGCCGTGTCGGCCTGTTGCCGCAGGCGGGCCAGGCGGACGGTGTCGGGCGTGTTGGCGATGCAGGCCATCCAGTCGTCGATTTCCCGAGCCGTCAGCTGGAAGGGGTCGGCGAGCTTCCGCCCCACGAGGTAGGCCGAGATGGAGGCTTCGGGATGTGTGCGGATGAAGTCATCAGAGAGCTTGACTGTCCGTGCGGAAGCCTCTTTGCCCAGGCGTTCGTAATGAGCCATGCTGTCGGGTTGCGACTCGTGTTCGCCGTCGAGAATCATCTGGGTAATGCGGGCGTTTATCTGTGCGGATTGCCATTCGGCCGGGTGCAGGGCTTTGCGATAGGCGGCGTATTCCTGCTGGGCGCGACCGCCGGTGACGGTGGCGTTCATTTCCTTCTCCAGCGGCGAGTGCCCGAACTCGTAGGTCAGCGGCAGGCTGTCGATGTGGGCCACGGTCATGGTCATGGGCACGTTTTCCACCATCAGGCGCGTGTCGGTTTCGTACTCATAGGTTGAGCCGTCGGAATAGTTGCCTGTGCGGACAATCTCCACACGGCACAGGGTGGGCGAGGCCACGCTGCCCGTCAGCGTAAAGCGGCCGTCGCGGGCCGTGGTTTGCGTCAGCAGCTCGCCTTTATATACATCTTGTTCCAGACTCATCAGGCGGACGGTGACGCCGTCTTCCATGCCGGGCACGTGGCCGCTGATGGTAAACGTGTTTTGTGCTGCGACGCTTCCGGCGGCCATCAGGCAACCGAGTGCGGTGGTAAGGAGTTGTTTGTGTGTCATGGTTTCATGTGTTTTTCCAGGAATTCGATGATTTCGGAAGGTTGGTTGGTGGAGTAAACGAGATGTCCGCTATTGTCGATAAGGATAAGGCGGGGAATGGTGTTGAGCATGTAGGCTTCCGTCACCGGACGTGCCTGTTCCCGGGTTATCCATGCCTGCGTCCACGGCATTTGCTCCTCTTGCATGGCCTTGCGCCAGTCGGTTTCCTTGGTGTCGGCCGAAATACTGACGACGCCTAGCTGCGAGCCGTATTTCTCGGCCCATTCCTTCACGTGCGGGATGGCATCGCGGCAGGGAGCGCACCACGAGGCCCAGAAGTCCAGCAGGGTGAACTGCGCGTCGGCGGGGATGAGCGCGGAGAGGCGCGTCACTTGTCCGTCGGTTGTTGTCAGGTAGAAGTCGGCATACGGCTCGCCAATGGCATAGCGCAAGGCGGTGGCCAAACGACGGTTCACGGCATTTACCCGTGCGGTGTCGGGACATGTTTGCACGAGCGAGGCCATTGTTTTCAACTCGTCAGTTGTATAGGTGAAAAAGGTGTTGAGAGCCTTGTCTACCCAATAGGCCGAAACCGGCGAAGCAGGATGGCTGCGCGCGAAGTCCATCCGCGCCCGGTGCAGGCGTTGCTCGGCTTCCATTTTGACGACGTGATACCGGCGCACGGAGTCCAGCTGGTTGTTCGTCTTGAAGAACACTTCGGCCTCGCGGAATCCGGCCATCTGCGCATCGTGTTCAACATCCCCCACGGCATCCATGTAGGCCAGCCACTCGGTTTGCGCTTGTCCGCCGCTGATGTGGAAGGCTTGTTCCACGCGGAGCTGTTCGGAAGCGTCCCGAAGTCGGCTCATTGAGGTGGGGGCCAGTTGCATGGCCGTGTCGGAAGCCATGAAGCGGGAGCGATAAAACGTGTTGTAACGGTCACCTTCGCGGGCCAGTTTTTGTACGGACAGCTCGCACAGCACGGGACGCATCAGGCTGTCGGATGCCAGCGTGAAAGTGCCGTCGGTTGCGGATGTCGCTGTGCAAAGGGTTTTGCGCATGGGAGTCTCGATGTTGACCACAGCCACGCGCATACTGTCGGCCATGCCTTCGATGCGTCCGCTCAGGGTGAACTGTGCCGAGGCGGGCACGGCGCACAAGAGGGCGAAGGCGAATGTTAAGATGTGTAGTTTCATTTGTCTTTAGCTTTATAAGTTCGTTTCTGATTTATTGCGCATCGCGCACCCAGCGGACAGACATCCACTTGTTCGAGTTGTTGCCGCTCTGGCGCTCAATGCCCTTCTGTCCGCTGACGAGTTTGCGGAAGAACACCATCTCATAGTCTCCGCTCGTGGGCTTGCTTTCGTCCACTGTGGCAGTCCAGTAATAGCCGCTTTCGCCCTCGAAGCGTAGGATGCAGCCCACGCTGTACGATTCGCTTGTATAGAGCACCGATCCGCCTAGTTTCAATCCTAGTTCGGCACCGCCGTCTATGCGTGCCAGCTCGGCGGCTATATCGCCGCGCCAACCCACGTTGTTCACTTCGTTGCCCATGCCGAGCGCACGTTCCAGCCGTTTCCAGTCGTCGTCAGTAGGCAGACGCCAGCCCTCGGGAGCGGAAGCGAGTGCTTCCTCGTAGCTCAGCAGATTGCCGTAGGTGGCCAGATAGTCGTCGTGGTCATAATAAAATTCCACATAAGAATTGGCCATGAGGTCGGGGTTGTAATACATGGCTTCCCACACGGGGGTGCCGTTGCAGGCGTTCGAGGTCGTCCAGTCCTGGTCGCCTATGCGCACCCATTCGTACACGTTTCCCATGTCGTCGGTCACGGTGCCCCGCTCGGTGGGGGTGATGTTGATGTTTTCGTTGTCGCTGCAAGCCGCGAAGGTGAACGCAGCCAGCAGGCATATCAGCAGTTGTTTCATAATCGTTGTGTGTTTTCGGTTGTATTATGTTCAGAATTCATATCCGGTAGCCAGCACGGCTTCTTTCACGAGGTTGTAGCGTAGCACGCATTTCTCATACTGTCCGTACTGGGCCATGAAGTCTTCTTCGGGATAGTCCATCACCCAGTTGAAGAATGAAGTCCAATCGCCGGAAGGCAGCATGTCCCACGAGGTATCGAGATAGCCCGGGTAATACTCCAGAAAGCCCAGCTTGTAGACTTCTTCCACCTGCGTGCCGTCCCATCCGGGGATGACGTCTGCGCAGTAGGCAAATTCCATTCCGGCCACTACTTCGTAGAACGGGCCTTGGTAGTCGTCGTAGTTCAAATCGTTCACATTTTGCTCGACGAGGTCTTTCACCACAGATTTAATCTTGGCCTTTCCCTCTTCGGCCGTCATGTTCAGCACGTCGCCCGTGTTGATGCCCATGCAGTAGGTGTTCGAAATGGTGCTCTTCTCCACTTCTACGCCCCAGCTCATTTCTGTCATTTTCTTGAAGGGCAATATCGAGTATGGCAGCTGTTCCGGCGGGAAGTGGCTGAACATTTCTTCCTTGATTAGCTCGGCCGCCAACTGCATTTCTTCAATGGTTTCATAGTAGGTGCAAGTCACGCTGTAGGCATTGCTCGAACCTGTGAGGTTGTAGTCGAAGTCGATAACCTCGTAGTTGTAAATGGGCTTTCCGTTGATGTCCGTTCCGTTTTGCTCCGTGCGGATGGTGTCGTTAAAGAAAAGGTAGATTCCCGTTTCGTTGAAGAATGTCCGGCGCAGTTCGGCCTCTGCACTGTGGTCGTCGTCGGCGGGGAGCATCTTGTTGATGTCGTTTCCGCTGGGAGTCAGCGGGCTTTCATCGTCGCAAGACGAAAGCAGGGAGCCCATGCCCAAAAGCATCAGGCAGGCGTATGACAGGATAGTATGTTTCATAATCATAATGTATGGATGTGGTTAGTAGTTTTCGGTTCGGTAAGGTTTGCGCGAAGGACGCGGATTGTCGCCCAACGACACTTGGAACTCGATCACCGAGCGCGGCAGCGGCAAGGTGTAGGCCTGGTCGTTGGTCTCCAAGCGGTAGTAGTCGGTGCGCAAGGGAATGTTTTCGTAATTCACCGTGGTGTAATACGTATAGCCATGTTCGATGGGTTTGCTCCAAGGATAGGGTTGGCACACGGTGTAGCGGCGCAGGTCGAACCAGCGGTGCCCTTCGAGCAGGAACTCGCGGGCACGTTCGTTGCGGATGAGGTCGATGAGGGCGTTGCCCGTGGCGGTCACTTCCGGGGTCGTTTCCATGCGGGTGGCCAGGAAGGTTTTCAGCGCACGCTGCGCCGTGGGTTCGTTGCCGCTGAAGGCCGAAGCCTCGGCAAGGGTCAAATAAGCCTCCGGCGTGCGCAACAGGAAGCAGTCGGACACCTCGTTGTAAGTGCCCCAGGCCGATTGCTGCCCGCTGACTTTCAAGAACACCGGACTTTGACGAAACAATTCGCTGGTGCCGATGTAATGCCGGCTGCGCAGGTCGTCGTGCTGATAGAGCGCGGCCATCTCATCGGACACGAGATAACCGGCCTCCTCGCCACCGCCATATTGGCTGCGATAGTCGGCAAACGCCACAGAAATAAGGTAGCCGCCCATAGAGAATATGGTTTCGGGAGAATCGCGATAGAGCGCGTCGGCACCCTCGGCCAGCGTGTGGAGGTCGAGCAGTCCGTCCTGCAAGTCGAGCACACGCTGTGCCTCGCGGGCGGCTTCTTCCCAATTCTGCATGTAGAGAAGGACGCGGCTGCGCAGCAGGATGGTGGCCGTGAGGTCGGGCCGATAGACCGACACGCGTGCTTTGCCCGTGAGGCATTCTTCGGCACGTTCGAGGTCGTCCAGCACCTGCGCGTACACCTTGTCCAGCGGGTCGCGAACGAAGTCGCGGTCTTCCACATATTCGGTGAGCTTTATGGGCACGCCCGGCGTGGAGGCTGCCGTCTGCGGGTCGTAGGGTTGGGCGTAGAGGTTGGCCAGCAGAAAATAATAGGCTGCGCGCAGGAAGTAAGCCTCGCCTTTCACGCGCTGCTTGCCAGCGACGTCTTCGTCGGTCGTCTCCGGTTGCTCGTCGATGAGGCTGAGCACCATGTTACATGTGTTAATCTTGCTGTACAGCGTGTTCCATTGCGAGTCGTCACCGCCTGTGTAGCGCAAGTCCTCGTCCACGCCAAGCTCCCTTTGCCACGTGAAGTACGAGAACATACGCGTGCGGAATCCGCCTTGGTCGTAATCGACTCCGACATTTTCCTTGATTTCATCGCTCATGAAGTGGATGATGTCCAGATTGCGCGGAGTTTGCGCGCTTCCGCTGCTATTATAGTCGCCCGGGTCTAAGAACAGAACGGGTTCCAGGAATCCGTCGCCCAAGAGCAGTTCGTCAAGGTCTTTCCAAGTTTCCACTTGTGCCTTGTCTTGCGAATATTCCTCCAGAAAGTCCGAGCAGGATGCCATTGTTGCGGCAGCTGCCACGAGGAGGATTGAGGTTTTTATGTTCTTCTTCATAGTTCGTTTTGCATTTTTAGAATGTTACACTTAGTCCCAACGAGAAACTCGGGCGGTCGGACAGTTGGATGGTGGTGAATCCGCCTTGCGTCGGGGTCTGTCCCTTGAGGTCTTTGTCGGCAATGGTAAAGAGGTTACTGCCGGAGGCTGTCAGTTCCAAACGGGTGATGTGCCAAGGGTCTAGCAACTTCTTGGGGAATTCGTAAGTGAGGCTGATGTTATTGCACTTCAAGTAATTAGCACTTACTACGCGCAGGTCGCTGTAGTCGTACATGTCCCAATAACTTGTGGCAATGGGTTGTACGGCCTGGCCGTCGTATATCAAGCGATCCGACCAATGGCTGAGGTATTTGGTGTAGTTCGTAGAGCCACTGCCGATGATAGCCGGAATGTTGGTAAACTGCTCATCGCCGGGGTGTTGCCAGCGGTCAAGGTAGTCGCGGCTCATGTTGTGTTCAGGACGGATTTCAGCCGCATCGTATATAGTCAGATCTCCAACGCTCACTCCCGATCCGTACATGCCGAAGAGGCGGGTTTTGGCTCCGAGGCTGTAGGCAAACGAAGCCGCAAAGCGGAATTGCTTGTAGCGCAGTGTGGTGTTCAAACCGCCCGCCATGGTCGGTTCGCGGGAACCGGTGGCCTTCAGCACGCGGGTGTAAGTGTCGTACTTGCTCAGCCCCATGAGATCTTCGTAGTGGTCTTCCCAATCGTCGAACATCGGGCCGCCGTCTACAGGGCTAAGCCCCAAGAAGCGGTAGGAGTAGAACGTTCCGATGGACTGGCCTTTCACCACGGCGTTGCCATTGAGGAAGTCCGTCAGTTCGTAGCTCTCGCCGTCGGGCGAGCTGGTAATCTGGTTGATGGTGCGCGAGAACGAAGTCGAGATGCTCCAACGCCAGTCTTTGGTCATGATAGGATTTACTGTGATGTCAACGTTGAAACCGTCATTGGATATGTTTCCCCGGTTCACCACGTAAGAACTGTAGCCGTTTATGGTGGAAATGGTTTTCGACATGAAGGCGTCCTTCGTGCGCTTGAAGTAGACGTCGGCCGCAAGTTGCACTCGGTTGTTGAAGAACGAGGCTTCCAGCCCGATGTTGTAAGAGTGCGTTTTCTCCCATTTCAGGTTGGGATTGGGGTTGCCGTTGGCCGAGGCCGTGAACTCATTATAATAAGGATGAAGCGGATTCTTCGTGATGGTGAGCACGGGCGATTCGGTGTTGAGCATGTTGCCTTGGAAGCCGTACGAACCTTTCACGGTGAGGTAGTCAATCCACTCCAGTTCGCGCATGAAGCCCAGCTGTCCGAAGTTGAACGAACCGGACACCGACCAGATGGGAAGAATCTTGTCGTTACTCCGGTCGCCAAAGTTGTTCGAGCCGTCGATGCGTCCGTTAAGGTTCAGATACACCATCTGGTTCCAGCTGTATGTAAACGAGGCATAGGCCGATAGCATATTGGAAAGGTTGTCGGTGATGTAGGGCACATTGGAAGCCAGCCAACTGCCGTATTGCGGATAGTCTGTCAGGTTGATGTTGCTCACGAATGAAAGGCCGCGGTCCGGATAGTAGCCACGGGCCGTGCTGGTGTATCCTTTGTAGCGGGTGGAACTGACCTCGTAGCCGACGGTTCCGTTGAAGTTGTGCTTTTCTTCATCGCCGAAATACTTGTTCCAGTCCAGCTGGAGGCGCACCGTCCAGCTCTTGTTGCGGGTGTCGTTGGTCGTAAACTCGCCACCTTGCGGACAAAGGCTGCCCGAGGGTGCCTCCACGCCATAATCGCTGCCACGTAGTTCGGCTATCTGCCATGTTTTGTCGCCCCAATAACTGTCTATGGTCGTGGTCTGAGTGGAGTAGGACGCAATGGCATTGGCCGAGAGCCAGTCGTTGAACTTGAAGCGCAGATTGGCGTTCATGGTGAGCGAAGTGCCGTCCTGGTTCACGCCGCTGTTGTCCAATTCGTTCAGGATGTTGTAGTCATACCCTATGCGGTTGCTCTGCATCTTCTTGTAGTAGTAGTAATTGCCGTCGGCATCGTAAGCCGGGATGGCACGGTTGGCCGTATAAGCGTAGTCTACGGGCGAGAGGCTCTCTTGCGCATAGCGACGCTTGCTCACGTTGCCATTCATACTGAACGAGGCCGAAAGCCACGTGGTCAGGTTGGCATCCAAGTTGAGCGCGGCGGTGTAACGCTTGTTCATGGTGTTTTTAATCACATCGTCGGTGTCGGTGTAGCCGATGGAGGCGTAGTAGCGTCCGGTCTCCGAACCGCCGCTCACGCTCATGGTGTGTTGTTGCGAGAAGCTGTCGTGCGTGAGCAGGTCGAACCAGTCGGTGTTCATGGTTTCGAGCCGGGCCACGTTTTCGGCAAACTCCGCGTAGCTTATCTCGTGGTTGTAGAGTTTCATCAGTTCGCCTTCGTAACCCACCGGAGAGATGTTGTCTTGATAGATGTAGCCCGTGTTGTACAGTCCGCGGGAGAGCTGGATGCGCTCTTTGGAGTTCATCACGTCTATCGATCGGTCGGTGTAGCGCGGGCGGAGCTTGTAGGTGAACGAGTTGGTGTAGCGCACTTCGGGCTTGCCCACGCGGCCGCGCTTGGTGGTGATGACGATGACGCCGTTGGCCGCTTTCGAACCATACAGGGCCGTGGCGGAAGCGTCCTTCAACACGTCGAGGCGTTCGATGTCCTGCGGGTTTAGTCCGGCAATGGCGTTACCGATGCGGTTCACAAAGTCGGGGTCGTTCAACTCTTCCGGAGAGATTTGCACCGGGTCGTTCACCACGATGCCGTCCACCACCCACAGCGGTTCGCGGTTGCCGATGATGGACGAGGTGCCACGGATGCGGATTTTGGGCACGGCTCCCGCTTCGCCCGAATTGCTCATGAACATCAGGTCGGTGACGTGTCCTTCGAGCATCTGGTCGATGGAGGTGAAGTCCGGGCGGATGATGTCTTCCGCCTTCACCGTGGTCACGGCGCTGGTCAGGGCGCGCTTGTTGATGACCTGATAGCCGGTCACGACCACTTCATCCAGGTTTTGCGCGTCGTCTTCCATGTAGATGTTCAGCACGCGACCTTCCCACGTGAGGCGTTGGGTCTTCATGCCGATGAACGACACGATGAGTTTCGGCGCTTTGCCGTCTTTGGTCGGTTCCAACGGGAGACTGAACTCTCCGCCGAATCCGGTGACAGTACCTTGTTTGACCCCCTCTTGCTTGATAGATACGCCTGCCAGTGGCATTCCGTCGCGGTCGACCACCGCTCCGATGGCATATTCGGCATCTTGCTGCTTGCGCTTGATGACCACCGTGCGGTTGTCGTCGGCAATTTCAAACGTCAGGCCGGTGCCTTCCAGACAGTGGGCCAGGATTTTCTCCAGCGACGCGTTGGTGAAGTCGTAGTCTTTCTTCTTCAGGCCTTCCACGGCGTTGTTGCTGTACATGAAGTTGACCTTCGCCTGCTTCTTGATTTCCATGAACAGCTCCCGGATGGAGGCTTGTTTCAGCTGTACGGTCACAGGTTTGTCGGTCTGCGCCATCACCATCGACGAACCCGACAGTAGGATGGAGGCAAACAACAACCTAGCTAGTTTTCGCTTTTCTCTCATAGGTAATTAAATATTGGTTATTAATATGTTATTTCTTCGATATCAGAACTTGGTTTTTGTTTTCGAGCGCGATGTCCACTTCGCCAATCATGCGCACCACGTCCATGAAGCTGTTGAACGTGTCGTAGCGGTCGAGGTCGAGGGTGAAGCGCGCTTTGCGTGCCTCGTCGCTGTTGAAGGAGGCTTGCACGCCGTACCACCGCTCCAGGTCGTGCATGATGCGCTCCATGGGCTGGTTGTCGAACGCGAGACGGCCCTGGTGCCAAGCCGTTTCCACATAGAGGTCGGCCGGTGAAACGGCGATATTCCCTTTGCTGTCGATGACGGCTTTATGCCCGACGGGTAAGGATTGGCGTTGATTGGCGGCCAGGAGGTCTGCCCGGCCCGTTTCGAGGGTTACGCTCATGCATGGCTCGTCGTCGTAGCAACGGACGTTGAGCTTCGTGCCCAGCACGATGACGTGTGCCTTTTCTGTTTCGATGCGGAACGGGTGCAGCGAGTCTTTCGCCACTTCCAGATAGGCTTCGCCCGAAAGGTTCACCCGCCGGTTGCGCACCGAAAAGTCCGTGGGGATGGCCATCGTGGAGCCTGCATTGAGGTGAATCAGCGTGCCGTCGTCCAGCCGCACTTTGTATTCGCCGCCTTGCGGCACGGCGATGCGCGTGTACAGGTTGGGCGACAGAACGACGGCCCGGGCTGTGTCTTTTGATTGCATGTCGGAGGCCGGCGAGAAGCTGCCGCTCAGCATGTCGTTCATGCTGGTGATTCGTTTCCCGTCGGGCCAAAGAATTTCGGCGCGGGTGATGCCCGGACGGATGACGGGCTGTCCGGCCCGGTTGCTTTGCCACCACACGTAGCCGCCGAACACGAGCAGTAGCATGGCCGCCGTGGAGGCTATGTATTTCCAAACGCGTGCGGAACGGAATATCCCGCCCCGGTAGCCGATGCGCGCATACAGTTTCTGCCAAGAGTCGGCCAATGTCGCGCGGTTGTGGTCCAGAATGGCTTTCCGGAGGAACGATGGCGAGAGCAGACGTTCGGCCAGCCGTTTGCAGCGGATGTCGGTCTGCATGAGGTCGTTCAGCTCCTCTTCTTCTTGCGCGTTGAGGCCGTCGGTCAGTCGTTTCACGACGAGCTGTTTTATGCGTTCCAGTTTCTCTTTTATATCCATGATGTTCGGTCTTGTTTCTTTTCTTGCGGTCGGCTTTCCTTTATTCCGCCGGCAACAGACTGCCGCGCATCGGGCGAAACGAACGGGTCAGACAGTTTCCGGCGTTCCGGCTCCCGGTCGGCACGTCTGTCGTCAGTCGGGGGAAAGCTCTCCTTTTGTTTTTACTGATAAAACGACTGAATGCTCGTTTGGTGTAATGCCCAAAGAGACTTTTTTATGAAGAAATGTGATTTTTCCTTGTCTGCGGGGAAGGAAAACGGGCGATGAGGTTAGCGTGCAAAGAGCAGGCACACCGACCGGAGGAGGTGTTTGAGGCGACGGCGCAGGTAGTGGTTGGCGTTGTTGATGTGTTTTTTCACCGTGTTGATGGTGATGTGGAACTCGTCGGCGATTTCGCGCTGGCTTTTGCCGGCCAGGCTGGCAGCATAGACATTGCGGCAGGCGTCCGACAGTTCGTCGAAGGCCGTGTTGACCATCTGGTAGACTTCGGCCTCTATCAGGCGGGCGGTTATTTCTTCTTCCACCCGGTCGACCGGCCGGATGCGCTCGGCAAACTCCGTTTCCACCCGTGTGTGCTTCAAATAGTCCAGAATGGCGTGATAGAGCACCTGGAACAGATAGCTGCGGAAGGCCGTGAGGCCGGGGAAGGGCTCTTTTCGTTCCCAAATCTTAAGCCACGTGTCCTGAATGAGGTCGGCCACGACATCCTCGTCGGCAATGTATTGCATGCCGAAGTATTTCAAGCTTCTGAAGTTGGCCTCATACTGCTGTTTGAAGGTGCGTATGTCGGTCAAGTCCAGACAGGCTTCTTCTGCCGGATGGGTATTGTCTGGCCTCATATGGACTGTGTGTGACGTTGTTTCAACATTCTGCGGGTAAAGGTACGATATTTGGAACAAATATCATGAAATGTGCGGCAGATTGTTGGATTTTGAGGGATGATACGGGTGCTCGTGAGCGTGAATATGGACGCTTGCGCCCGGGCATATGGGCGCTCACGTCCGGACATATGGAGGCTTGCGACGGAGGTTGGAGCCGGGTTGTGGCCGGATGTGGAAAAGAAAAAGAGCCCGACGACAGCAACGGATGCTTTGTCGTCGGACTCTTTTGCGTGTGCGCCTGATAGGACTCGAACCTACACGTCGCGAGACACCAGATCCTAAGTCTGGCGCGGCTACCAATTACGCCACAGGCGCTTAACGGCGGTGCAAAGATAAGGCGATTTTTCCTTACTGCAAAGCCTTTTCAGCCAAAATCTGGCGGGCCCGTTCGATAATTGTGTCTTTGCCGCGCTGCATGTCGGCTGAGGTCATGTCGACTTTTACGTCGGGTTCGATGCCAAACTCCAGTTGGTTCATTTGCGGGTCCAGCATCGGGCTGGCCGAGAAGCGTATGGACCATCCGTTGGGCAGCTCGGAGGAGAAAGGCAGGCCCGAACCGCCGCCGGTCTTGTCGCCCACGAGGGTCACGTTGGGCAGTTGGTTCATGGAGTTTACGAAATCGTTCGTTGCGCTGTAGGCGCTGCGGTTGGTCAGTACGCATACGGGCTTTTGCCAGCGCACGCTGTTGGAGGGTTCCAGATAGATGGGGTAAGGCTCGGAGAAATCGCTGTGTCCCGGCCCCGTCTTGTGGAGGATGTAGCCGGTCAGCACTTTCTCGTTGGTGAAGCGGGCTGCAATCCTGCTGGCGTTGGTGAGTTGTCCGCCGGAGTTGTTGCGCACGTCGATGATGAGTCCCTTGCAGATGGCCAGTTCCTGCAACATGTCGCTCAGGTTTCCGTTGCCCACGGCATCGCTGAAACTTTCGTAGTAGACGTAGCCCACATTGTCGTCGAGCACCTTGTATTTCATGCCGGAGGCAATGTGATAGTCCTTTCCCAGGTAGATGCGCTGGATGCTGTCGCTGAAGTTCTTCGGATAGTCTTCATACCAGTCCCAGTATCGGGCCACGTCGAAGCCGGTGTAGAGGTTCACATGGCCGTCGCGCAACTCGGCCAGCATGCGGTCGAACACGTTGAAGAGGTCTTTGTCCGTCATGCCGGACACGATGTCTTGGCTGTAGCGGTCGTACACCTCGTCCCAATCAAGCCCGTATTCCTCGGCTTTGTAGTCGAGGAAGCAATATTGCTCGTCGATGATGCGCCACAGCGCCTCGAAGTTGCCCATCGGGTCGTCGTCATAGTCTTCTGCGTCGATGCACGATGTCAGGCAGAGGGGTATTATATAGATTATGGTATGGAGAAACGAGTAAAGATGTCTCATGGCCTCGGAGTTTAAAACGGTAATCGGTGTTGCAGTTTGTCTTTGCGCTTGATGAGGTAGAAGTTCTTCACGAATCCTATCATGAACGCGTGCGAATAGGTGTGGCAGCGGATGTCATTCACCTTTGATTGCTGAAAGTCGCCCATGTAGCCTATCCGCAGGGTGGTCCGGCTCACGGGTATGTCCAACGTGAGCAGCTGACGCATGGACGGCTGGTTGTGGACGGAAGTGAAGTTGACCACGCCGTGATGATTGCCTAGCGTGAATATTTCGTAGTAGGACTGCTGGTAGTTGGGGGAGAACATCACCCCCATGAAAGGCACGTTTACCTGATAGCGGACGGTGAAAGGAAGTTCCTTGATGCGGAATTTGTAGATGGCCATGGCCGAGGCAGTCAGGTTCAGGTATGCCTTGGCCTGGGCCGGGTTGTTGGAGTTGCGTGTGTTGTAGATGAACCCCAAGTTGGCGTCGCCCAGCGCGCCGGCCAGAATGCGCAGGCGGTCGGTCACGCGGAAATGATAGTGCAGGCCGTATGTCCAGTTGACCAGTCCCGATATTTCGTTTCCCGTGCCGGAACGGTTTTCCGTGTAGGCCACGTTGGCCTGAATCATGCTTTGGGTGGACACACGACCGTCCAGCAACGTTGTCATGCGCATGCGTTCGTGCAGAAAGCGTCCTTCGATGCCGGTGTATTCCTGCGGAGACAGATAGGTGTCGAGCACACGCGTGTAGCCGACGCCGTACAGCGTGGAGCGCATTACGAAACGGTTGGCACGCAAGGAGTCTTCCTGGGCAATGGCCGGACTGAGCAGGGCGAACACTCCGGCAAGGAGCAACAGATATCTTTTCATGGTTTCAGAACAGTTTCATTTGTCCGGTGATTTCGTCGATGATGTCGCTGTCGCTTTTGTGTGCGTCGGGGTCTTCATTGACGGGCTCCGGTTGTTCGGTTTCCGTGGTGTCTTCTGGTTGAGGTTCCGGTTGGCGTGTCGGCTCCAGCTCGTTGATTTCGGCCACGGTATAGGTGGTCAGGCGTTTGCCTTTGGCCTTGAAGCCTTTTACGCCCACAAAGTCGGCCGCCTCGATGTCGAGCGGTTCGCGGAAACTGTCGTTGCCGCCAAACATCACTTGCAGGTGGGGATAGTATTCGTCGGTGAGCAACAGCAGTTCGTTGTGTTTGTTCTCGCCCAGATAGTTCTGACGCCGTGTCGAACTTTCAAAGGTGAAGCGTTTCAGGTACGGATATCCTTGCTGGTCATGGTCATAGAGGATGGCTGTCCACACCTTGTTCGGGTTGAATTTCTCGATGAGGTGGATGTCGCGTTCGTAGTGGTTATTGACATCGAAGTCGGTGGTGTAGAAGTCTCCGTTTTTGAGCACCACCAGAATCTGGTCGCCTGTCTGGAATTCGCCCAGGTATTCGCCACGCTCGTCATAATTGAGACGGAGCACGTCGTGGTCGAACCACACTTTGCGACCGCCCAGCGTGGAGCCGCCGCGTTGCTTGAGCGTGATTTTGTGCACTTCGTTGCGGGTGAGCAGATTGCCTTTGGCCTGACGCGAGCGGATGCCTATCTCGGCAAAGTCGCGCTCGAAGGTGATGCGCCGCAGGCGCGGATTGGGTTTCAGCGTCACTTTGATGATTTCCGCTTCGCCGTTTGGGTTGGGCGTGAAATAGACCACGCGCGAACCGGGAGCACCGGCCGTGAGGTCATATTCGCGGTCGCGGATGATGGCCGTCACGAAGAAGCGTTTCATCATGTAAGGTCCGTTGACGCCGTCGCGGTAGACCACGTTGTACACCGTGCGCTTGTCGTTCTTCTTGAAGATGGCCACGTGGAGCACGTTCTTGCCGATGAACATCTTGTCGGCCACACGCACCAGCTTGTATTTGCCG